>DAOPZL010000030.1:32956-34389 GCA_035353395.1 Holophaga sp. | reverse complement strand
AGGCGACATAGCGTGCTGGATGCACGGGAAGCAGGTGAGACTCCTGCGCTGCCCCGCAACGGTATGCACGCCGGCCTGAGGCAGTCGATCGGACCGGAAGACTTCACCGGAACCACTGGGGCGCGCCCCCGGGAAGGTGTCCGGGGGCATCGGAAGATGCCCGTCGCGTGCGAGCCCGGAGACCGGTCCAGTCGAACCCAACCCTGCCGAGGGAGCAGGAGGACGGGCCTTCTGGTACGTCCCTCCATCCCCCGGCTCCATGCGTGGAGGCATGCGATGGGCACATCCCGAATCACCTTCCTTCTGGCTCTGGGAACCACCCTCCTGGCGTCGAGCGCCGACATGGCGGAAAGGCCCAAGGCCAAGTCCGAAGCGGGGGCCACCGTCACGGTCGTCGCGGAGGCCACCGAGGTGGAGCTGGCCAGGACGCCGAACCCCGTCAAGGTCATCGAGGCCGAGGCGATCCAGGAGAGCGGGGCCGACGATCTCTCCGAGGCGCTTCCCCTCCTGCTGCCCGGCCAGATCCAGTCCTACGGCGGACCGGGAACCGGCACCAACCTCTACCTCGGCGGGGGGCGCACCCAGGACGTCGTGGTCCTGCTGGACGGCATCCGCATCACCGACCCCGCCAGCGCGAACCCGAGCTACGCCGATTTCTCGATGGGAGGCGTCGGGCGCGTGGAAGTCCTGCAGGGCCCCGCCAGCACCCGCTACGGGAGCGACACCCACGGGGGCGCCATCGCCATGTACAGCGCCGGCCCGGGCAAGGAGGGCCTCTCCGGGACCGCCTCCCTGGGCGCGGGCAACCGCGGCGTGCGCCGGGCGGAGGTGTCCCCCACCTACGGGTGGGACGGCGGCTGGCTGCGCGCCGGACTCTCCGCGAACCAGGAGGAGCAGTCCATCCCCGCCGACGAGCCCTTCCATTCCCACACCGGATTCCTGAACTTCGGCCAGTCCGTCGGGGAGGACGGGCTGCTCACGCTCGCCTACCGGAACCACTACCGCTATACGCCCCTGCCGTTCTCGAGCCAGTACCTGCCTCCGACCTGGGCCTACAGCCCGGTCTTCGACGCCTCCCGCAACGACACGGAACGAGACGAGTTCTACATCGGGTCCTACCGCCAGGCCCTGGGCGCCGACTGGCTCCTGGAGACCAGCTTCGGCCATGTGACGGAAGACCGGATCGAGCCCGGCATGGATGCGAGCTTCCCGGACGACCACTGCCACGGCCAGCGGAACCAGGCCGTGGGCACCCTGACCTGGACCCGCTTCGAGCGCTTCCATGCGAGCCTGATGCTGGACCACACGGCCGAATCCGCGGAGATCAGCGGCGACCGGTCGACGGCCACCCACGATGCCGTGGCCCTCGAGCTGAGCCGGGAGTGGGACAACGGCCTCCGGGCGCTGGCCAGCGGCCGCTACCAGAAGGACGA
>DAOPZL010000030.1:0-32856 GCA_035353395.1 Holophaga sp. | reverse complement strand
AGGTCATCAACTACGTGGACCTCGGCTATCCCGACTACAAGTACGAGAACGGGACGAACCTCCGGGTCCAGGGCGTGGAGGCCAGCGTCGCCTACGCTGGCGGGACCTGGCGCCTGGAGGGCTTCGCGCGGAGCCAGGAGGCGCGCAACATGAGCCAGCCGGAAGACCAGCAGCTCACCACCTCCGGGGCCGCCGGGCGCCCGTTCTTCACGGGAGGCCTGCGGGGCTCCATCGACTGGGGCGTCTGGCGGCTGGCGGGACACTGGGCCTACACGGGCTCGAGCTACCAGTATTTCGACCTGCTGGGCAGGATCGACGGGATGCGCACCCACTTCAACGACGTGGGGATGTCCCTCGCATGGACGCCTTCGGAAGCCTGGGCCCTGACCCTGCGCGGGGAGCACCTGCTGCAGCACACCTACAGCCGCGAGGAATGGCTCTCGGGAGAGCTGTTCCGGAAGAACGACGCCTACCTGCTCCCGGTCTTCCCCGCCGCCGGCCCAACCTTCAGCCTGGACGTGAAATACTCTTTCTGAGATGCGCCTGCTGATCGCGTTCCTGCTCGCCCTGGCCACCCTGTCCGCGGGGCCTCCGCGGCGCGTGGTCTCGCAGACGGTGGGCACCGACGACCTCCTGCTCGCCCTGGCCGCGCCGGGCCAGATCGCCGCCCTCAGCCACTTGGCGCGCGACGAGCGCTACAGTCCCTCCTCCAGGCTGGCCCGCAACGTCCCCTGTCTCACCAACGGCGAGGCGGAGGACGTGCTGCGCCACAAGCCGGACCTCGTCCTGGCCGCCTCCTACACCCAGCCGGAGGTTCTGAAGCTGCTGCGGCAGGCCAAGGTCGCGGTCCTCGTGTTCGAGCGCTTCGAGACCCTCGAGGATCTCTACGCGAACACGCGGCGCCTCGGCAAGGCCCTGGGCCGCGACGCGAGGGCCGAGGAGCTGGTCGCCGCATGGCGGGGGCGGGTGGAGACCTTGGGCCGGAAGCTCCAGGGCGTGAAGCCCGTGCGCGTGCTCGCCGTCGGGATGTACCCGTTCACGGCGGGTTCCGGCACCACGTTCCAGGACCTGTGCGACCACGCGGGGGCCGTCAACGTGGCCGCGGAAGCGGGACTGAGGGGGCACGCCCCCACGCCCGGCGAGAAGGTGCTCTCCTGGCGGACCGAGGTGCTGGTCGCCCCTGGGGAACCGGGCCTCGACATGAAGGCCCGGCTGGGCGAGCTGCCCCCCTACAAGTTCCTGCCGGCCTTCAGGCAGGGCCGCGTCGTGGAACTCCCGGGCGCCTTGATGGCGGCCACCAGCCAGGCCCGCATCGACGGCTACGAGCTGCTCGCCAGGGCCCTGCACCCCGAGCGCTTCCGATGAGGCTCCGGCGCCTCGGCCCGACGATCCTGCTGGTCCTGCTCCTGGCGGCGGCGACCCTGGCCTCCCTGGCCCTGGGGGATTCGAACCTGTCCCCCCGGGAAGTGGCCTCCGCCCTCCTCCACCGGGGAGATTCCTTCGCCAGCACCATCGTCTGGGACATCCGCCTGCCGCGCACCCTGGTGGGGCTGGCCGTGGGCGCGGGCCTGGCCGCCTCGGGCGTGGTGATGCAGGCCTTCTTCAGGAACGCTCTCGCGAGCCCGGGCCTGCTCGGCGTGAGTTCGGGCGGCGCCCTGGGGGCCGTGGCCTGCATCGCCTTCGGCGGCGGGTCCATCAGCCTGTTCATGGTGCCCGCAGCCTCCATCGCCGGCGCCTTCCTGGCCACGGGCGCCGTGATGATGCTGGCCCGGCGGGGCGCCAGCCCCGAGCATCTCCTGCTCTCCGGCGTGGCGCTCAACGCCCTGTTCGGGGCGGGCACCAGCTTCGTCCTGGGCATGAGCGCCGGGCAGTTCCACATGAGCGGGCAGATCCTCTTCTGGCTCATGGGGGGCATCGAGAACCGCGCCTGGGAACATGTGTGGATGGGGCTCCCCGGAGTCGTCCTGTGCTGCGCCCTGCTGCTGCCCCTGGGGCGTTCCCTGAACCTCCTGAGCCTGGGCGAGCAGAGCGCCCAGAGCCTCGGCGTGGACGTGGGCAGGCTGCGCTGGCAGCTGATCGTCCTCTCCACCCTCCTCACCGCCCTGGCCACCGCCGTGGGAGGCGTCGTGGGCTTCGTGGGCCTCGTGGTGCCGCACCTCCTGCGCCTGGCCTTCGGGCCTGAGCACCGCCGGCTCCTGCTCCTCTCCATGCTCGGCGGCGCGGCCATGGTCCTCCTCTGCGACCTGCCCACCCGCTACATGCCGAACGGCATGCGCCTCGGGGTCGTGACGGCCCTGGCCGGCGGCCCCTTCCTGCTGTGGCTCCTGAGGAGGCGGCCATGCTGAGGCGAAGGGAGATTCGACAGGGAGTTCCTTCCCCCGCTTTTCTTCCATCCCTTTCATCCTTGTTCATTCAAGGGATGAAAGGCACCTGCACCCTGATCCCTCCTGGGGATCCCCATCCTTGTCCGGCTCCACGGTCATGAATCCCGCGCTCTCCTGTGAATCCCTGGGCCTCGGCCGCCGCCTCGTGGACGTCTCGCTCCGCCTCGATCCCGGTCTCGCCGTGGCGGTGGTGGGACCGAACGGGGCGGGGAAGTCCACGCTGCTCCAGGCGCTCGCGGGGCTGCTCCAGGCCCAGGGCAGCATCCGCTGGAACGGACAGGAGCTGTCGAGGATCCCCTTCCTGACGCGGGGACGCACCCTGGCCTGGCTCGGCCAGGAATCCCCCGCGGAGTTCGCCTTCCCGGTGAGGGACGTCGTGGCCCAGGGACGCCACGCCTGGGGCGACGACGACCAGGGCGTGGACGAGATCATGGACACCCTGGACATCCGCGAGCTCGCCCGGCGCCCCATCACGGAGCTGTCCGGGGGCGAACGCCGGCGCGTGTTCCTGGCAAGGGCCCTCGCCACCCGGGCCCCCCTCCAGCTCTGGGACGAACCGGTCTCCAGCCTGGACGTGCGCCATTCCCTGGAGGTGATGGCCCTGGCCCAGCGGCTCGCCCGCGCGGGGGGAACGCTGCTGGTCAGCCTCCACGACCTGCGCCAGGCCTTCCGCTTCGACCGCGTCGCGGTGCTGGACCGGGGGCGCCTGGTGGGATTCGGTCCGCCCCACGAGGTCCTCACCAGGGACCTGATCCGGTCCGTCTTCCGGGTGGAGGCCACCTTCGTCGAATCCCTGGTGCTGGAGCTGCTGCCGGCAAGGCCCTGAGCCCGGCCTCCGCGGCTGACGCCTACCTCCTGGCTCCTCTCCCGGAATCCGGGGAAGATCCACGGCTCCCTTCCTGCGGGGCCCAGCCGGGGCGTCTTCCGGAAGGCCCGGCTTCTGGGCCCGCTGCTAGGCATTTGATATGTTGAAAACTGATTTTTCAAAAACTTCTTCTTGACAATGAGGCCTTGAATGTTATTTTCCTAACACTCGAGTTGTCCATGACAAACCGTAAACATTCCGGGAAGCCAGTGGTGAGCGAACCTGCCATCCTGCATACCTTGAAGACGGGCTTCTCCTCCTATACTCCGACGGGCAAGAAGATCGCCAGCTACATGCTGGCGAACCTCCACCAGCTGCCCTTCGAGACCGCCGACAGCATCGCGCGGATCACCGGAACCACGGGCATCTCCGTCGGGCGCTTCCTGCGGCAGGTCGGCTTCCAGAACCTGGAGGCCCTGAAGCGATCGTTGCGCGCCAACGAAAGCCACCCTTGGATGCAGACGGACCGGCTGGATTCCTTCCGGAAGCACAGCGGGGAGCAGGATGCGCTGAAGCGTTCACTGGCGCTCGAACTGGGAGCCATCCAGTACGTCTACCACCTGGCTACCACGCAGGAATTCGCCCGGATCGCCGACCACATCGCCGGGGCGGATGCCGTGTTCGTGATCGGCATCCAGTCCCACCGCGGCATCGCCACGTCCTTCTTCACCCAGCTCGAGTACATCCGGCCCCGGGTCTACTTCGCGGACGGAGATTCCGGGGCCTTCGTGGAGTCCCTGAACTCCGAATACGACTCCCCCTACCTCATCCTCTCGGATTTCCGGGCCTACGCCAGCATGACGCGGCGCTTCTGCGAGGCGGCGTGCAAGCGGGGCCTGCGGCTGCTGCTGATCACGGACTTCCACTGCACCTGGGCCCGGGACTACCCCATCGACCTGCTGCAGCTGAAGACCGATATCCAGCAGTTCTGGGACGCCCTGTCGCCCCTGGCCTGCCTGCACAACCTCCTCATCTCGGCCCTGGTCGAGCGGCTCGGGCCCAGCCTCGATGCCCGCCTGGCCTTGAACAAGAACCTCCAGCGCGAGCTGGGGCAGTTCGAGAGCTGAGCTTCCTCCCCCTTTTCATCGACGTGCCCATGAGCCAACCCAACTCCCTGATCGAAATCACCGCGAAGAAGCACAAGCTGCTCATCGACCTGGCCTACGCCAGTCCCGACAACTTCACCGGGAAGCTCGTCTACGAGACACCCCGCTGCCTGCTGCACCGGGAGGCGGAACCCCACCTGAAGAAGGCCGTGGACATCGCGGCCCTGGCGGGCCTCCGGCTCAAGATCTTCGACGCCTACCGCCCCCCCGCGGCCCAGGAGATCTTCTGGAAACACCTCCCGGACCCGCGCTACGTCGCCGACATCGTCAAGGGGTCCAACCACAGCCGGGGCGTGGCGGTGGACCTCACCCTGGTGGACGAGCAGGGGCGGGACCTCGACATGGGGACGTCCTTCGACGACATGACCGAACGGTCCCACCACTTCCAGCCGGGGCTCCCGGTCCAGGTCCAGCGCAACCGCATCCTGCTCCTCGGCATCATGACCCAGGCCGGGTTCAAGCGGATCGATTCCGAGTGGTGGCATTACGAACTCCCGGATTCCCTCGAATACCCCCTGATCTCCGACAGCACGATCATCTGCAGGCGGTCCTGAGCCTGCTCTCCTGGCAACGCGTTTCTTCAGAGGAGGATGCCGAAAAGGAACACACGACCTTCGCAGTCTTGCTTGCAGAAACGGGTCTCCCACGGGGGATCCCATGGAAGGGAGAACGACGCGTCGATTCAGCAACGCGATTTCTTGAGGAGAATCACGAGATGAGCTATCGCAGTACAACCTTCGTGCGGCCGGGAATGGCCAAGGTCATGACCGCCGGTCTGCTGACCACCATGGTCGGAGCGGGACTCTCCCTGCCGACCTGGGCCAAGACACCCGCGGACAACCTGGTGCTGGGCAAGCCTTCGGACCCTCAGACCCTGGATCCTGCCATCACCATCGACAACAACGACTGGACCGTCACCTACCCCTGCTACCAGCGCCTGATGCGCTACAAGGTGGAAGGCGGCAAGGGCTCCACCAGCGTGGAAGGGGATCTCGCCGAGAGCTGGAAGGTATCCAAGGACAACCTCGTCTGGGACTTCAAGCTCAAGAAGGGGCAGAAATTCGACGACGGAAGCGCGGTGGACGCCGCGGCCGTGAAGTTCTCCTTCGACCGCATGCTGAAGCTCGGGCAGGGCCCGTCCGAAGCCTTCCCCACCGACATGAAGGTCAGCGTCGTGGATCCCATGACGGTCCGCTTCACCCTGACGAAGGTGTTCGCCCCCTTCCTCTACACCCTGGCGAACAACGGCGCAGGCATCGTGAATCCGGCCGTCCTGAAGAAGGCCGACGCGGGCGAGGATGGCAAGATCTTCCTGTCCCGCAACACCGCCGGCTCGGGCGCCTACCGCCTGGCGAGCTGGCAGAAGGGCCAGACCCTGGTCCTGGAGCCGAACCCCTACTACGGCGGCAAGAAGCCGGCCCTGAAGCAGTTCACGGTGAAGATCATCGGCGAGTCTTCCAACCGGCGCCTGCAGCTCGAGAGCGGGGACCTGGACATCGTCGAGAACATCCCCTTCGACCAGCTGGCTGCGCTCAAGACCAAGCCCGGCGTGCGCGTCATGGAATATCCGTCCCTCGCCGTGACGTACCTCTACCTGAACAACAAGCGGGCTCCCATGAACAACGCCAGCATGCGCCGGGCGGTCTCCTACGCCGTGGACTACAGCGGGCTCATCAAGGGCATCATGCAGGGGCAGGCCAAGCAGATGCGCGGCCCCATCCCCGAAGGCATGTGGGGCTTTGACCCCAAGGCCATGCAGTACCAGATGGACATGGCCAAGGCCAAGGCCGAGCTGGGCAAGGCGAATCCCGCCCGCAAGAAGCTCAGCTTCCTCTATTCCGTCCGCGACCCCAACTGGGAGCCCATCGGCCTCTCCCTGCAGGCCAACCTGGCCACCCTCGGCCTCGAGGTCAAGATGGAGAGCATGGCCAACGCGACGATGCGCGACCGCATCGGCAAGGGCGACTACGACATCTCCATCGGCAACTGGTCCCCGGACTTCGCCGACCCCTACATGTTCATGAACTACTGGTTCGACTCAGACAAGCAGGGCCTTCCCGGCAACCGCTCCTTCTACACCAACCCTGAAGTCGACAAGCTCGTCCGCCAGGCGGCGTCCCTCTCGGACCAGAAGCAGCGCACCAAGCTGTACCAGCAGGCCCAGAAGCTGGTCATCGAAGAGGCTGGCTACGTCTACCTCTTCCAGAAGAACTACCAGATCGCCATGCGCGACAACATCAAGGGCTACGTGTTCAACCCGATGTTGGAGAACATCTTCAACGTCGCGGACATCACCAAGAAGTAAACGGAGCGTGCCCGGGGGGCCCTCCCTCCGGGCACGGTTCCTCCTGAGAGCCAAGACGGAAAACAGGACCGAGGCTTCCAATGTCGTTCTCGCGCATCATCATCAAACGCTTGCTGGGACTGATCCTGGTCGTCCTGGGGGTCTCGGTCATCACGTTCATCGTCTCCCACCTCATCCCAGGCGACCCGGCCAGGTTGATCGCCGGCGAGCGCGCCACGGAAGAGATCGTCGCGAACATCCGCCACACGCTGGGGCTCGACCAGCCGCTGCACGTCCAGTACTGGCGCTACCTCGTCGGCCTGTTCCACGGGGACCTGGGCATGTCCATCCGCACCGGCCGGCCGGTGCTCGAGGACCTGGTCGCCTTCTTCCCTGCGACCATCGAGCTGGCCCTGGTCGCGCTGTTCTTCGCCACCCTGATCGGGATTCCCTCCGGCGTGCTGTCCTCGGTCTACCGCAACAAGTTCGTCGACCAGATCGTGCGCACCATCGCCGTCATGGGGATCTCCACGCCCACCTTCTGGCTGGGCCTGTCCCTCATCGTCCTCTTCTACGGCAAGCTGCACTTCCTGCCGGGAAGCGGGAGGCTCCCGGAAGGGATCACCCCCCCCACGACGATCAGCGGCCTCTACATTCTCGATTCCCTCCTCACGGGGAACCGCGCCACGCTCGTCGACAGCGTCAAGCACATCATCCTGCCCGCCTTCACCCTCGGGTTCGTCCACCTGGGCGTGGTGGCCCGCCAGATCCGGTCCTCCATGCTCGAGCAGCTCAACGAGGACTACATCCGGACCTCGCGCGCCAACGGCCTCTCGAAATGGACCGTGATCCTGCGGCACGCCCTGCCGAACGCCCTCATCCCCTCCGTCACGGCGCTGGGGCTGGCCATGGGCGACCTGCTCTACGGCGCGGTCCTGACCGAAACCGTGTTCGCCTGGCCGGGCATGGGCGCCTACGTGGTCAATTCCATCCAGGCCCTGGATTTCCCAGCGGTGATGGGCTTCGCGGTCCTGGTGTCCTTCGCCTACGTCCTCGTCAACCTGGTCGTCGACCTGCTCTACATGGTCATCGATCCGCGCATCAGGGAGGTGAGCTAGATGACCCCCGCCCCCGCCGAAACCATGCCCTTCCCCGTCCAGGACCGCAGCAGCCTCCGCTACCGCCTGGGGCTGGCCTGGTACAAGATCAGCCAGAGCCCCCTGACGATGTACGGCCTGGGCATCATCCTCGCCGTGTTCGCCATCATGGCCCTCGCCGGCGTCCTCGCCCCCTTCGACCCCAACCAGGTGAACCTCGGGGACCGTCTCCTCCCACCCTCGTCGTCGCACTGGTTCGGTACGGACGAAGTGGGCCGCGACCTGTTCAGCCGCATCCTCTACGGAAGCCGCCAGTCCGTCAGCGTCGGGCTGTTCGTGGTGCCGGTCTCGAGCATCATCGGCTCCACGCTCGGATGCTTCTCCGGCTCCATCGGCGGCAAGGTGGACACGGTCATGATGCGGATCACGGACATCGTGCTGTCGGTGCCCTCCCTCGTCCTGACCATGGCCCTGGCCGCCGCCCTCGGCCCCAGCCTCTTCAACGCCATGCTCGCCATCACCGTCGTGCGCATCCCGACCTACGTCCGGCTGGCCCGCGGGCAGGCCCTGATCATCCGGGAGATGAACTACTCGAAGGCCTCGCTCACCTTCGGCGCCTCCCGGTGGCACGTCGTGAGCTGGCACGTGCTGCGCAATGCCCTGTCGCCCCTCATCGTGCAGGCGACCCTGGACGTCGGTGGCACCATCCTGATGGCCGCCGCCCTGGGCTTCATCGGGCTGGGCGCCCAGCAGCCCACCGCCGAGTGGGGCGCCATGGTGTCCACCGGCCGCAACTACATCCTGGACCAGTGGTGGTACTCGTGCTTCCCGGGCATGGCCATCCTGGTCACCGCCACGGGCTTCAACCTCTTCGGCGACGGCCTCCGCGACATCCTCGACCCCAAGCAGAAGGCGAAATGACCATGCCGTCATCCAGCATTCTTTCCATCGACAAGCTGAGCCTGGAGTTCCCCATCTACAAGGGCGCCGTGAAGGCGCTGAACGGGGTCGACCTGGAGGTGTCGCCGGGCGAGATCGTCGGCGTGGTGGGCGAGTCCGGCTCGGGCAAGTCCGTGACCTCCATGACGGCCATGCGCCTCCTGATCGAGGGCAGCTTCAAGGTGACGGCGGGGTCGCTGACCATGCTGGGCACCGACATCGTCAAGGCTTCCGAGAAGACCATGCTGGGCCTCCGGGGCAGCCAGGTGGCCATGATCTTCCAGGAGCCGATGACGGCCCTGAATCCCACCAAGCGGGTGGGGGCGCAGATGGTGGAAGTGATCCGCCTGCACCGCAGGCTGGAGAAGCGCGAGGCGCGGGCGGAGGCGGCCCGGCTGCTCAAGGACATGCACATCGCCGATCCCGAGCAGATCCTGCGCCAGTATCCCTTCGAGCTCTCCGGGGGCATGCGCCAGCGGGTGCTGATCGCCCTGGCCTTCTCTTGCGACCCCAAGCTCCTCATCGCGGACGAGCCCACCACCGCCCTGGACGTGACGGTGCAGCGGCAGGTCCTGCTGCTGCTGCGCGAGAAGGCCCGGCAGCGGAACACCGCCGTGCTGTTCATCACCCACGACATGGCCGTCGTGTCCCAGTTCTGCGACCGGGTCTACGTGATGTACGGGGGCAGCGTCGTGGAGGACGGCCCCACGGCGGAGGTGATCGCCGAGCCCCGCCACCCCTACACCCGGGCGCTGCTGAGGGCCCTTCCCGACCTGGTGCCACCCCGCACGCCCATCGAGGCGATCCCCGGCACCGTGCCGGACATGACCCATCTGCCCGCGGGCTGCACCTTCGCCAGCCGGTGCCCGCAGACCGGCGCGCCGTGCGGCGCGCGTCCCGAGCCCCGCCCCGTGGGCGGCTCCAGCCTGCACCACGTGGCCTGCTGGTCCGTCCAGGAAGAGGAGCTGCGTTCATGAGTACCGACCCCATCCTGAACCTCGACAACATCCACGTCGATTTCCCGGTGGGAAGCGACTGGCGGGGACGCCCGAAACAGTATGTCCACGCCCTCAACGGCATCGACCTCGCGGTCTGGAAGGGGGAGACCCTGGGCATCGTGGGGGAATCCGGGTGCGGCAAGAGCACCCTGGCCCAGGTCCTCATGAGCCTCGTGAGGCCGACCCAGGGCGCGCTGCGCCGGCGGCGCCCCGGGGAGTCCGGCGCCCAGACGCGCATGCAGATCGTCTTCCAGGATCCCCAGTCCTCCCTCAATCCCCGCCTGCCGGTCTGGAAGGTCATCGCCGAGCCCTACTACATCGAGTCCGGACGGAAGGCCTCCAGGAGCGAGCTGATGGAGGCGGCGCGAAAGGCGGCCACCCTCGTGGAGATCCCGCCGGAATACCTCTCCCGCTTCCCCCACGAGTTCTCCGGCGGGCAGCGCCAGCGTATCGCCATCGCCCGCGCCCTCGTCTCGGAACCCGACCTCATCCTCCTGGACGAGCCCACCTCGGCCCTGGACATCTCGGTCCAGGCCCAGATCCTCAACCTGCTCAACGAGCTGCAGAAGCAGCGAGGCCTCACCTACATCCTGATCTCGCACAACGTCGCGGTGGTCAAGCACATGAGCGACCGGATCGCGGTGATGTACCTGGGCCAGATCGTCGAGCTGGGGGCCACGGCCGAGGTCATGAAGGATCCGAAGCACCCGTACACGCGCCTGCTGCTCGAGTCGGTGCCGCGGCTGGGCGTCTCGATCCAGGACGATGAGGTCTCGAGCAACATGGAGCTGCCGAGCAACCGGCACCTCCCCGCCGGCTGCTTCTTCAAGGACCGCTGCCCCCTGGCCTGCGAAGGCTGCGGGAAGCCCCAGGAGCTCAAGGAGCGCCCCTCCTCCCCCGGACATCTCGTCCGCTGCCACCTCAAGGCCGACTGAGGGAACGGGTTCTCAGGAACCTGCCAGGACCTGCTTCACGGCGTCGACGAGGGCTTCGCCGCTGACGGGCTTGTGGAGGATCATCCTGACGCCCATGGTCTGCAGGCGGGCCTCCCGGGCCGCGTCCCGGTTCGCGGTCAGGATGATCAAGGGGATGGCGGGATCGACCCGCCTGACGTTCCGGGCCACTTCCAGGCCGTCGACGTACGGCATGTTGAAGTCGCTGAGCACCAGGTCGGGCCGCGATTCCCTCAGCTTCTCGACGAGCTGCAGCACGGAGCCGGGAAGGTACTCCTCGGCCTCGAAGCCGGCCTCCTCGAGCTGGTCCCGGGAGAGCTTCCGCATGAAAGCGCTGTCGTCGATGACTAGGATCCTGGCCATGCCTCGTCCACCCCGGGTGGAACACTCTACTCCCATCGGCTTCGATGAATCCAGCTCATCCGCGGGAGGAGCCGCCGCTGGGCCCGGCGGGAAAATCGTCGACACGCGCACCCTCCCCATCCAGCCCCCGGGATGCGAAAGTGGAGGGGGGCCTCCGGCTCCTTCCGGGACAAGTCCGCTCCATGCCCTCCTTCCCAGTCCTCGTCTTCCTGGTCCTCGCCGCCTTCCTCGGCGGGTTCGTCGACGCGGTCGTGGGCGGCGGCGGCCTCATCACCGTCCCGGCCCTGCTCATCGGCCTTCCGGGACACACCTGGCCCGTGATCTCGGGCACCAACAAGGTGGTGGCCTGTTCCGGGACCACCGTGGCCGCGGGGCAGTTCGTGCGCTCGAAGGTGCTCCCCTGGCAGGAACTGGTCGGCCCCGTCCTCGCCTCCATGGCCGGCGCGTCCCTCGGCGTGGCGATGGCCTACTACCTGTCGGGCCGGTTCGAACCCTACATGCGGCCCGTCATGGTGGCCGTGATGCTGGCCATGCTCGCCTGGACCCTCTACAAGCCGGACGCCGGGAAACTGCACGCCCCTCGGTTCGGGACCTCCCACCAGCGGGCGCTCGCGATGGCCATGGCCTTCGTCCTCGGCTTCTACGACGGCCTCTTCGGGCCGGGGACGGGCAGCATCCTGATCTTCCTGTTCGTGGCGGTGCTGGGCTTCGACTTCCTCCGGGCCTCGGCCTTGTCCAAGGGCGTGAACTGGGCCTCCAACTTCACCTCCGTGGTGCTCTTCCTCTCCCACGGGAGCTGGGTGCCGGTGCTGGCCCTCACCATGTCGGCGGGCAACGGCCTGGGCGGCTACCTGGGGGCCCGCACTGCCCTGAGCAAGGGCAACGCCTGGGTGCGGATCGTCTTCATCGTCGTGGTGAGCGCCCTGATCCTCAGGCTCGGCTGGCAGATCTGGAGCGCCTAGCGCCGCCCCGAACCGGCTACCCTAGAGCATGGCTCCGCCGCGACCATACTCCTTCCCCCGGGACCTCCTGACCAGGTCGGCGCGCTTCCTGTACCTGCTCTGGGGCGGCATGCTCCTGGGCACCATGACCTTCTTCAACCGCGTCCGGCTCCCCGATTTCCTCCGGGACTGGCCCGGCGCGGCCCTGTTCCTGGCGAACCCCTGGGTGAGGGGAATCCTCCTGGGTCTGGCCCTGGCCATGCTCGTGGGCGCCCTCCAGGAGGCATGGGAACTCGTGGACCACCTCCTGGTGCGGATCATGCACCGGCACGACATGGAGCGCTGAGCCCATGCGATCCTTCGAAGCCTTCGTCGCGGAGCGGTACCACGGGGCCCCATCCGCGATCGTGGCGCGGCAGGCGCGAGGGAGCGGGAGCACCCTGCGAGGCACGGTGCGATCTGGGGGTAGTCCCCGGCTTGGGATAGGCTGAAGCCATGCGATCCTTCGAAGCCTTCGTCGCGGAGCGGTATCTCAGGACACGGAAGAAGGGCGCCTTCGTGCGCATCATGGTGCGCTTCGCCCGCTACGGCATCGCCCTGGGGGTCCTCGCCCTGGTCGTCACCCTGGCCCTCATGAACGGTTTCCAGGAGGAGATCCAGGCCAACCTCTTCTCCGCGACGGCCCACTTGACGATCCTGCCCCTCTCGGGCGACTTCCCGGACACGGAGGCGGCCCTGGCGAAGATCCGCGCGGTCCCCGGCGTCGTGGCGGCCAGTCCCGTGCGCATGGAACAGGGCCTCCTGAAGCGGACCAGCCTGGACGCCCCTCCGGAAGGCATCCAGGTGAAGGCCGTGGAGCCCGCCTCCGCCCACAGCACCTCCACCATCTTCGACAGCCTCCGGCCCATCCAGGTGGAGCAGCTCAAGCCGGGCGAGATCCTCATCGGCAAGGACCTGGAGAAGAGCCTGGGCCTGCGGACCGGCGACGACGTCGCCATCGCCTTCATGCGCCTGGAGCTGGGCCTCTCGGGCCTCCAGCCCCGGATGCAGGCCTTCAGGGTGGCGGGCACCTTCCAGAGCCACATCTCGGAATACGACCGCCGCTGGGTCTTCATCCACCTCGACGACGCCAAGCGCCTGGCCGGAACCGACCAGGCCGACGCCATCGAGATCCGCACCCGGGGCGTGTCGGAGATCGACCACGTGAAGGCGGAGGTGATGCGGACCCTCAACGCCGGCGGCCCGGGCCCGTTCTTCGCGTCCGACCTGCGGGATATCAACCGGCCCCTCTTCTCTGCCCTCCGCGTGGAGAAGTGGATCTTCGGCGGCATCCTCAGCCTCATCGTCCTCATCGCGGCCTTCAACATCGTGGCCAGCCTGGTGCTGCTCGTGACGGAGAAGCGGCGCGACCTCGGCGTCCTGCTGGCGCTGGGAGCGACCCCCAGGCAGATCCAGAGGCTGTTCGAGCTCCAGGGCCTGAGGATCGGCGCGGTGGGCACCGCCTGGGGCCTGGGCATCAGCGTGCCCTTCTGCCTCCTCGCGGACCACTATCGCCTGGTCAAGCTCCCCAGCGCCGTCTACGACTTCATCACCTACGTCCCCTTCCGCCTGAGCGTGCTGGATCTCGCGCTGGTGACGGCCTTCCCGCTCCTCGTGGCGTGGTGGGCCTCGCGCTACCCGGCCCGGCGGGCCTCCCACGTGGATCCTGTCGACGCCCTGCGGGCGGACTGAAGCGGTGGCCCATGAACTCCCCTGAACCCCTGAAGCGCCCCTACCTGTTCCTGGACACGGAGACCGGCGGCCTCGGCCTGGAGCACAGCCTGCTGACCCTCGGCCTGGTGGTCGGGGACGACGGCGAGGTGCGGGACAGCCTTGAGATCCTCGTCGCGCACGATCCCTACGTGGTCTCCGCCGGGGGCATGGCCGTGAACCGCATCGACCTGGTGCGGCACCACCAGGCGGCCCTGGCGCCCGAGGCGGCCCTGGGGACGCTGGAGGCCTTCTGCGCGCGCCACTTCCCGGGGGGGATCCCCATCACGCTGGTGGGCCACAACGTCGCCTTCGACCGGAACTTCCTGGCCGTCTTCCATGCGAAGCTGGGAAGGCCGCTGGAGCCCAGGTACAGCCACCGGATCATCGATACCCACAGCATCGCCGCGGCCCTGCGGGACGCGGGCAGGCTGCCCCTCGACGACCTCGGCTCGACCCATCTCTTCCGGCACTTCGGGATCGCCATCCCGGAGGAGAAACGGCACACGGCCCTGGGCGACGCCCTGGGCACCTTCCAGCTCTACTGGAAGCTGGTGGAACTGATCGGGCCGGACCCCGCAGGGGCGCAGAGATGAGCGGAGAGCGCGCGGGGAAAGACAAGGCCTGCTCCCGCGGCGAGGTGTCCCGATGATCGGCCAGCCCCTTTCGATCTCCAGCCTCCACAAGACCTATCCGGGCGCGGAACACCCCGTGTTCGAGGGCTACAGCCTGGAGGTGGAGGCGGGCTGCCTGTGCGCCGTCGTGGGCGTCTCCGGCGTGGGCAAGACCACGCTCCTGAACTGCGTGGCGGCCCTGGACCACTGGACCGAGGGCTCCATCAAGGTGGGGGAGGAGTACGTCCCCCTCCACGAGCCGGAAGCGGCCGCCCTCTTCCGCCGGAAGCACGTGGGACTGGCCTTCCAGCAGCCGCACCTGCTTCCGGAATTCACGGTGCTGGAGAACCTCCTGATCCCCCTCCGCATCTCGCGGGACCTTCGGGCCGAGGACGAGCCCTGGGCCCAGGAGCTCCTGGCCCTGGTGGGGCTCGCGGACCTCGCGGACCGGCTGCCTTCGACCCTTTCGGGCGGCCAGGCCGCCCGGGTCGGCCTCGCGCGGGCCCTGGTGCGCAGGCCGAGCCTCTGGCTCCTGGACGAGCCCACGGGGAACCTGGACCCGGCCACCGCGGAGGAGGCCTTCGAGTTCCTGCTTCGCCTGCACCGGGAACTCAGGCCGACGACCCTCATCGTCACCCACAACCCCACCCTCTCGGACCGCTGCGAGCGCATCGTCCGGCTCGGGAAGCCCCTCGCCGCCAAGGCTTGAGGCTAGCCGACGCGGCCCACGTTCTCGAAGAAGCGCGCGAACAGCGCCATCCCGCCGGCCGCCTGCTCCCAGTCGAAGTTCTCGTTGGGCGCGTGGTAGCCGTGGCTGGGGAGGCTGAGGCCCAGGAAGTGGACCGGAACGCCCAGGACGTCCTCCAGGGTCTTCACGGCACCGATGGAGCCCCCCTCCCGCGTGAAGGCGCAGGGAACCCCGAAGGCGAAGCGGTAGGCGTCCTTCACGGCTTCCGCGTGCGGACCGGTGGTGCGGCCGCGGAAGGGCGCCAGGCCATGCCCCTCGCCGACGGCCACGTCGGGGAACTCCCCGGCCACGAAGGCGGCGATGCGCTCGAAGGTCCGGTGCGGATCCATGCCGGGGGCCAGGCGGCAGCTCAGCTTCACTTCGGCGCGGGGCGGGATGGCGGTCTTGATCCCCGGCCCGGTGTAGCCGCCCACGACGCCGTGGACCTCCATGGTCGGCCGTCCCCAGATGCGCTTCATGATCTCGAGGGGATCCTCGGTGCGGAGGGACTTCAGGGCGTGGTCGCGCTTGAACACCTCCACGTCGAAGCCGGAGCCGAGCCAGCCTTCCAGTTCCTCCCCGGTGGGCGTCAAGGCGTCCGCGTAGAAGTCCGGGATCTTCACATGCCCGGTCTCGCCGTCCATCATCGTCGAGACCACCTTCATGAGTTCGGACAGGGGATTCCTCGCCGCCCCTCCCACGAGGCCCGAGTGCAGGTCGTGGGCGGCGGTCTCCAGGGAAAGCGTGAAGCCCATGAGCCCCCTCAGCCCCGCGGGCGTGCTGGGTTTCCCGCGGGTGACCCAGATCGTGTCGCTGACGGCGACCAGATCCGTCTCCAGCTTCGCGCGGTGGCGCTCCAGGGTGTCCCGGAAGCTGGGCGAGCCCACCTCCTCCTCCCCCTCCCAGAGGAACCGGACGTTCACGGGCACCCCCGCCTCCCTGGCGGCGATGGCGCCGTAGAAGGCGGTGACGGCCGGCCCCTTGTCGTCGGTCGTTCCGCGGCCCTTGTAGCAGTTCCCCTCGACGATCATGCGGAAGGGCTCCGTGGTCCACCCGGGCTCGTCCGCCGGCTGGACATCCAGGTGGTTGTAGACGGTCACGGTCGGGAAGCCGGGATCCCGGCCCATGGTCCCCAGGACGACGGGATTCCCGCCGGCCTCCAGGATCTCGGCCTCGAAGCCGTAGCGGAAGAACATGTCCCGAGCGTATTCGGCGCACCGCCACATGTCGTCCCGGTGCCTGGGATCGGCCGAGATGGTCGGGATCTCCACCAGGTTCCGGAGCTCCCATTCGAAGCCCTCGCGGCGGTGGTCGGAGAAGGCCTGGAGGGACTCGCGGGTCAGCAGGTCGTCGCTCATGGTGGAGGCTCCGTGGGGTTCAGTCCGGGATCCTGCCCCGGTCCTTCCCCATGATGAAGCCCGGGTAGAATCGATTCAAACGGAGACCCCATGGACCGATTCGGAAGTTCACGCCTGCGCGTCGCCTGGACTCTGGCGAGCCTTCTCCTGGCGGGCCTGGCCCTGGGAGCGATCCAGGGCTTCGGCCCGGACGGCACCCAGCTCGTGGTCTTCGGCACGGCCATCCCCATCGGCTCCGACGCGCCGGGCATCGCCGTGGAGAACCTCGGCCGCCTCATCTACACCCTGGTCCCGGCGGTCCTCGTGCTGGGCGGCTTCCTGCCCATGGGCGAATGGCTGGCCGCGGGCTCGAGGGGCGAGCGGTTCAAGGGCCTCTTCCTCGGCACCGCGCTGGCCCTCGCCCACGGCCTCTTCCTCAGCCAGGTGGCCATGCTCCCCATCCTGGCCTCCGCCTTCAAGTTCTTCGGCAGCCCCCTCGGCCATGCCGGCACGGCCGGCCCCTGGAACCGGATCCTGCAGGCCGACCTCAACGGCGTCCTCCTGGGCCTCCAGCTCCTGCTCTGGGCGGGGGTACTCGGGCTGGCGATGAAGTCCAACCGGGGCCTGGCCGTCCTCGGAGCCTACGCCCTGGCCTCGGTCGGCAAGATCCTGGCCTGGGTCGGCGAGTGGGGATCCGAGCTGGAACTCCCCGCCTGGGGCGTGAAGACGGCGGCCCTCCTCGGGCACGCCCTGCCCACGGAGTCGCTCCCCAGCGACGCCCTGGCCTGGTCGGCCCTGCCCCTGGCGATCGGGGGCCCCCTCGCCCTGGCCGCCCTCCTGCTGCTCCTGCCCGGAAAACCGGGCCGCAGCGCCGCGAAGAAGGCCAGGAAGTGATCCGCTCCCGGCCGACGCGGGGCCTCGTCCTCGCGCTGCTGGCGCTCCTGGCCCGGGCCCAGCCGCCCGCGACCCAGGACCCCGCGGCGGTGAAGCGCCGCCTGGCCGAAGTGCAGTCCCGCCTGAACCAGGTGGATCACCAGGTGAAAGCCTTGAACAAGCGCCGGAAGGGCGTGCTCGTGGAGATGCAGGGCATCTCGCTCCAGGCGGACCGGGCCCGGGTCCAGGCGGACGAGGCCAAGCTCAAGCGGGACCAGACGGAGGCCGAGGTCCGCCTGATCAGCCTCCAGAAGGAGAGCATCCAGCTGGAGATCCAGCGGCTGCGGGTCGAGCTGCGGAAGCAGGTCCGCTGGATGCAGGCCCTGGGTCCGTGGGGGGGCCTCAGCTTCTTCCCGTCCCTCTCCGGCTTCGACGAGTACCTCGTGAACGGCCGCTATCTGGCCTACTGGCGCAACCTGGAACGGCGCAAGCTGGACCTCGTGAAGCGCCTCCAGGACGAACTCGCGCAGCGGGAGAAGGAACTCCAGGTGGCCGCGCAGCGGCTGGCCCAGGAGGAGAAGGAGACCGCAAAGCTCCAGGCGAACCTCAAGCTGAACGAGGACCGGCTGCAGGCGTTCCTGGACAACCTGGGCCAGGACGAGGCCAGGCAGAAGGACATCCAGGCCGACCTCGCCGAGGAGGCGATCCAGCTGGAACGGATGCTTTCGGCCCTCCTCAGCAGGAACAGAACCGAATCCTTCGAGGGCACGGGGCCCTTCGCGGCCCTGAGGGGCGAGCTCCCCCGCCCGGTGGAGGGCACCCTGGCCCAGGGGTTCGGGGAGCAGATCCACCCCAAGTTCCACACTCGCACGGTGCAGTCGGGCCTGCTCATCGCCGCCGATCCCGGCGCCCAGGTCCAGGCCGTGGCCGAAGGGAAGGTGGTGTTCGCCGACAGCTACCAGAGCTACGGCCCCATGGTGATCCTGGACCATGGAGGCGGGTTCTTCACCCTCTACACCCACATGAGCCTCTTCACCGTGAACAAGGGGCAGGTCATGAAGCCCGGCGAGCCTGTGGGCACCGTCGGCGAGACCATGGAAGGCCCCCGCCTCGGCTTCGAGATCCGCCACCTGGCCCAGCCGCAGGATCCGCAGAAGTGGCTGAAGCTGCGCTACAGGTAGCGGCCTGACGACACCCCGGCGACTACCCCCAGATCGCACAGCGCACCGCGCTGTGCTCCCGCTCCTCGCTTCGCTCGATCGCGGATGGGGCCCCCATCTGGTTCGATTGCGTCCCGGATCTGCTCCAACGGCACCCATGGATCCACCCACGATCAGGGACCTGGACTACCCCCAGATCGCACAGCGCACCGCGCTGTGCTCCCGCTCCTCGCTTCGCTCGATCGCGGATGGGGCCCCGTGGATCCGCAGAAGTGGCTGAAGCTGCGCTACAGGTAGCGGCCCTTCACCGCACCATGTTGCCCGCGTTGAACAGGGGCACGTAGACGGCCAGGAGGAGGCCCAGGACGACCACGCCCATGAAGAGGATCAGGGCGGGTCCGATGAGGGTGGTGATGGCCGTGGTGGCCTTCTCCACTTCCTGGTCGAAGAAGTCCGCCACGTGGTTCAGCATGTCGGGCAGCGCGGAACTCTGCTCGCCCACGCGGGTCATCTCGACCGCCAGGGGATCGAGCATCCTGGAGCGCTCAAGGGCCTGGTGCAGCGAGGACCCCCCCCGCACCAGCTCGGCGACCTTGACCAGCCTCAGCTTCATCCGCTCGGAGGGCGTGGTGCGCTGGATCACCTCCAGGGACTGGAGCACGGGCATGCCGCCCGCGAGGAGCACGCCGAGCGTCCTCGCGAAGACGGAGGAATGGTACATGCGGTAGAGCGTGCCGAACCTGGGGAGGGCGAGCAGGCCGCGCTCCAGGATCCGTTTCCCGGCCTCCGTGGCGAACATCCAGCGCAGGAAGACGGCCAGGGCCCCCAGGAGGCCCACCTGGATCCAGACCGTCTCCCGCATGAAGGCCCCGAAGGCCAGCAGCATCCGGGTGACGCCGGGCATCTCGATGCTCCCGTCGGAATAGATCTCGGAGAAGCGCGGCAGCACCACGTTGAAGATCACGACGAGCGCCACCCCCAGCACCGCCACCAGGAACATCGGGTAGATCATGGCCTCCAGGATCCGCCGGCGGCTCTTCTGCGCGAATTCCTGGAAGGCGAGCCAGCGCGCGATCACTTCCGGGAGGGTCCCGCTGCGCTCCCCGGCGACGATGTTGGCCCGGTAGACGGACGGGAAGGTGCCCGCCTGCTCGAGCGCCTCGGAGAAGGACAGGCCCTCCTTCACCAGCTCCATGACCCGCTCCAGGGAGCGCCGGAGGAGCGGATCCTTCCCGTGCCCCGCCAGCAGCTCCAGGCACTGCAGCAGCGGGATGCCCGCCCGGAGGAGCGCGAGCAGCTCCTGGTTGAGGATGATCAGGGAGTCGGTCCGGAGAGTGCGGACGCGCCGGAACGCGCGGCCCGAAGCCTTCACCTCGAGCGGGAAGCTCCCTTCGGCCAGCACCCGCGCGGCGACTTCGTCCGCGGAGGCCCCCTCCCAGTCCTTCAGGAGGACGTCTCCGGCCCTGTTGGTGTACTTCACGGCGAAGCGCATGGCGAGATCTCTCTGCGAGCATAAGTCATCGCAGGGAAATAATCACGCCGCGGGGGCCGCGACGGCGCCCCGCGCGCTTCCTTCCGGGCGGCGTTCAGGCGTAGAACCCGCGGTAGTACTGGGCCTGCGAGACGCGGTCCAGGGCCAGGATGTAGGCTCCGATCCGGGGGTTGGTCTTGTACTTGTCCGTGGTGGCAAAGACGGCCTGGAAGGCGTGGGTCATGTACTCCACCAGCCTCTCGTTCACCTCGCGCTCGCGCCAGTAGTAGCCGATGCGGTTCTGGACCCACTCGAAGTAGCTCACGGTGACGCCGCCGGCGTTGGCCAGGATGTCGGGCACGACCAGCACGCCGTTGGCGAGCAGGATCGGATCGGCCTCGGGGGTGGTCGGGCCGTTGGCGCCTTCCACCACCACCTTCGCCCGGACCTTGGCCGCGTTCTGCTCCGTGATCTGGTTGTCCGTGGCCGCGGGCACGAGGATGTCCACCGGCATGGTCAGCAGGTCCTTCGGGTCCATGGGCTCCGCTCCCTTGAAGCCGGCCACGGTCTTCGATTCCGCATGGTGCTTCAGCAGCGCGTGCACGTCGATGCCGCGGTCGTTGCGGATGGCCCCGTCCCGGTCCGAGACGGCGACCATGCGTGCCCCGGCTTCGTGCAGCAGGCGGGCGGCCTGCGAGCCCACGTTGCCGAAGCCCTGCACCGCCAGCGTCGCGCCGGCCAGGGGCTTCCCGAGGCGCTGCATGGCCTCGCGCGCGGAGATCAGGATCCCGCGGCCCGTGGCCTCCGTGCGTCCCAGGCTGCCGCCCAGGCCCACGGGCTTGCCGGTGACCACGCCGTTCTCCGTGCGCCGGGCGTGCATGGCGTAGGTGTCCAGGACCCAGGCCATGATCTGGGAATTGGTGCCCATGTCGATGCCCGGGACATCCCTGTCCGCGCCGATGACGTCCATGATGTCCGCCGTGTAGCGGCGGGTCAGCCGCTCCAGCTCTCCCTGGCTCATGGTGGTGGGATCGCAGACGATGCCGCCCTTCCCGCCGCCGAAGGGCACGTCCACCACGGCCGTCTTCCAGGTGTTCCAGGCCGCGCCGGCCATGATCTCGTCGAGGGTCACGTCCGGGTCGTAGCGGATGCCGCCCTTCGCGGGGCCGCGGACGGTGCTGTGCTGGACCCGGTAGCCGGTGAAGACTTCCCACCGGCCGTCGTCCATGTGGACCGGAAGACTCACGATGACGGACCGCAGAGGCTGGATGAACACCTTGAAGAGGGTCTCGTCCAGGCCGTACAGCTCAGCCGCGATCTTGAGGCGGGCCTGCATGGCATCGAAAGCGCTGTGCACGGGCATGGCAATCTCCGAAATTCGATCAGAAAGCAGAAGAGGGGGTGGGGGCGGACGGCAGGGCCTCGGGGGGGATCTCGTACTCCCGGCCCTGGCTCCACAGGCCCTCCAGATTGAAGCGCCGGCGCGTGTCCTCGTCCATGACGTGGATGATGAGATCGCCGTAGTCGAGCAGGATCCAGTTGCCGGTGAGGTCCCCCTCGGTGCAGAGGGGGCGCTCGCCCTGCGCCTTCAGCTTCTCCTCGATGGCCTCGGCGATGGCCCGGTTCTGCCGGTCGCTTCCCCCGCTCATGAAGGCAAAGGTATCGGTGAAGCTCGCGATGCCTTGCACGTCCAGCAGCCGGATCATGAAAGCCTTCTTGGAACGAGCCGCTTCGACGACGCTCGCCAGCCGTGTATCTAGGGTCATTCGCTCTCCCAGGTCAGTGGAACTCAAAGGTAATAGTTTTCTCGCCGGATCGCAGCCTCGACTTGAATCGGGAGTCCTTCGGGGCTGTGGCCCCGCGAGATCTCCGACCGGAGCCCGGAGGACGACAGCAGCAGGCCGGTCCCCGGCAGCCAGACCAGCTCCCCCGGGGCCCCCGACCACTGGTCGCGGCGCCGGGCCTCGAGCGGCAGGGGAACCTCAAGGCTGAAGCCGGGCCGCGGCGCGACCCCGAGGGAAGCCAGCTCCAGAATCCGATCCATGCGGCGCCATTGTGGCAACCCCGGCAGCTGATCGCAACCGATAAGCAGGATCCAGGCACGGCCGGGCTCGCGCCGGCACAGCGCCTCGAGGGTGTCCACGGTGTAGCTGGTCCCGCCGCGCTCGATCTCGATGGGTTCCACCCTGAAGGGGCAGGCCGTCCCCGCCAGGGCCGCCTCGAGGAGGCCGAGCCGCGACCGGGCGTCGGGCCCCGCGCCGGGCTCCGCCTTGTGCGGCGACCTGGCCGTGGGGACGAACCGGACCTCGTCCAGGCACAGCGCACGCAGCGCCAGTTCCGCGAGCCTCAGGTGGCCCAGGTGGGGAGGATTGAAGGCGCCCCCCAGCAGGCCGATCCGGGATGCCGTTTCCTGACTCATGGGATTCGTATCTGCCCCAGCATCGCCCCGAGCTTGAAGACCAGGGCGCGAAGACCTTCCCCGGTGACCCCCGAGATCAGGATCGGCTCCTGGCCCCGGCTGCGGCAGATGGCCTCGAAACGCGCGCGCCGAGCCTCGTCCTGGAGGGCGTCCAGCTTGGTCCCGACCAGCCAGCGAGGCTTGGAGAAGAGCACCTCGGAAAAGGTCCGGAGCTCGCCTTCGATGACGCGGATGGCCTCCTCGGGCTCCTGCACGGGGTCCGAAAGGTCCACCAGGTGGAGCAGCATGCGGGTCCGCTCCACGTGGCGCAGGAACTGGATGCCCAGTCCCGCGCCGCGGGCCGCCCCCTCGACGAGACCGGGGATGTCCGCGATCACGAAGCTGTCCACCTCGTCCACGGGCACCACCCCGAGCTGGGGTTCCAGGGTCGTGAAGGGGTAGTCGGCGATCTTGGGGCGCGCGGCGCTCACGCGGCTCACGAGCGTGGACTTGCCGGCGTTCGGGAAGCCGATGAGCCCCACGTCGGCGATGAGCTTCAGCTCCAGCTCGATGTCCCGCACCTCGCCGTCCTCGCCGGGCTGCGAATGCCTCGGCGTGCGGTTCGTGGAACTCTTGAAGTGGACGTTGCCCAGCCCTCCACGGCCCCCCCGGGCCACGCAGACGGCCTGGCCGTGCTCCAGGAGCTCGGCCAGTTGTTCGCCGCTCGGCAGGTCGCGGATGATGGTCCCCAGGGGAACGTCCAGCACCACGTTCGCGCCGTCCGTGCCGTGCCTCATGCAGCCTTCGCCGTTCCCGCCCCGGCCCGCGGCGAACTCGCGCTTGTGCCGGTAGGGGTTGAGGGTGTTCAGCGCGCGGTCGGCCCGCACGCGGACCGAGCCCCCGGCCCCGCCGTCCCCTCCGTCCGGCCCCCCCTTCTCCACGGACTTCTCGCGGCGGAAGCTGGTGGCTCCGGAGCCGCCGTGTCCGGCCTCGACATGAAGAAGAATATGGTCTAGGAACATGATGTCCGGGAAGATCCAGGCCTGGTGAAAAAGAAGGAGCGCGCCAGCCTGTGGCCGTGCGCGCTCCTTGACGTTCAGGAATCCGCTATTCCTCGACGGGGTCGATGTGGATGAAGCGGCCGTACTGTCCCTTGTCCTGGAACCGCACGCGGCCATCCACCTTGGCGAACAGGGTGTGGTCGGTGCCCATGCCCACGTTCACGCCCATCTTGAACTTGGTGCCGCGCTGACGGACGAGGATGGAGCCGCCGGTGACGACCATGCCGCCGAAAGCCTTCACGCCGAGCCGCTGCGCATTGGAATCGCGGCCGTTGCGACTGGAACCTACACCTTTTTTATGAGCCATGACGAAACCTCTCTGTATCTCGGAATGCGGCCCTAGGCCCTGATGCCCTTGATGCGGACTTCCGTGAACCCCTGGCGGTGTCCCTGAGTCCGCTGGTAGGTCTTGGTCTTCTTCTTCTTGAAGATGATCACCTTCCTGGCGCGGTCGTTGCGGATGACCTCGGCTTCCACCGTGGCGCCCTGGACGACGGGCTGGCCCACCTTCACGTCACTGTCCTTGGCGACCAGCAGTACGCGGTCGAACACCACGCTCTGCTTGGGCTCCTTCTCCAGCAGTTCCACGCGGACCACATCGCCTTCCGCGACGCGGTACTGCTTGCCACCGGTTTGAATCACTGCGTACATAGGACCCTCTCTAGGGAGGCTTGGGCGGCGCTCAAGGAATCGGCGCACTTGGGGAGCCCAAGACAAGGCCTATTAGGATGCCAAAAAAAACACGGAACCACAAGGAGAATTCCCCGACGCTCACGGAAGTAGCGGCTTCCAGGCCTCCAGGACCCGGAAGCGCTCCCCCATCATGCCCGGCAAGGTCAGCTGCAGGAGGTTCTCCATGCGGGCTGCCCGGTCCCTTTCGGGCAGCTCCTGCCACTGGACCTCCCACTCGGAGAGGGGGGCGTGGACCCGGATCCACCGGCTGAGGGCGTGGTGGGCGGCTTCGTGGAAGCCCTCGGCCTCCAGCAGGCGGGTCAGCCGCGTGAAGTCCACGTCCGCGGTGATGTCACAGGCGCCCAGGTCCTCCCACCAGGCGCCGTCCACGATGTGGGATCGGCAGCGCCGGAGATTCGCCCCCTTGGCCACCAGCCGGGCCCCCTGGTCGCCGTAGTCGACGGCGAGGAAGAGCCCGGCGGCCAGGGCCCGCGACAGCTCCCGCACGAGGGCCGGCATGTCGTCGCACCAGACGGCCCCGTCCCCGGGATGCAGCCCCCCCTCCGCCTGGGTCTGGAACCAGATCCCGGCCTCCCCGGCGTCCCCCGGCACCCACTCCGGCCCCGTCGCCGCCAGCACCGCGCGGAGCCACCGGCTTCCGTCCCAGCGCCACGGCTGGGCGGGAAGGGCATCGAAGAGCTCGTTGGAGATCACCGCCCCCTGGAAGACCGGGAGCGGCTCCTGCTCCGAGACGAACCGGGCGCGGCCGTCCGCGAGGAAGGGGGCCAGCGCCGAGGCCGCGGCCGCCCGGGCGGCCGGATTGTCGTCCCGGTGGACGTAGACCAGGGCCTTGGAGAAGGGACCCGAGGCCGCCGCCAGCAGGTCCCGCCCCAGCCATCCGCGTCCGGCCCCCGGCTCCAGGACCGTGAACAGCGGGGGCCGCCCCAGGACGTTCCAGGCGGACTCCAGCCTCGCCGCGAGCGCCTCGCCCAGCAGCGGCCCGGTGTCCAGGGCCGTGTAGTAGTCCTTCCCCTCGAAGCCCCAGGGGCCTTCCGGCCGGCGGTAGTAGCCGTGCTCGGGATGGTACAGGGCCAGGGCCATGACCTCGGCGGCGGGCAGCGGCCCCGAAGCCGTTTGCCGGCGGATGATGGCGCCGATCCCGGAGGCCTGGTCCATGTCCGGATTCATCTCCAACTCCTGCGCATCCGCGTCAGCCGTTCCGCCCTCTCCCGTGCAGCGGCCACCGCTCGATCATCCAGGGCAGCACCCACTGGGTCACCAGGAGGGCCAGCGCCACCCCGCCCAGCGCGGCCAGGCCGAGGCCCCGGAGCCCCCGGTAGCCGCTGAACACCAGGCCGCCGAAGCCCGCCAGGGTGGTGCCCGCGCAGACGGCGTTCACCCGCGCCACGCGGGCGGCGGCGTGAGGTTCCAGGCGCGCGCGGTGCAGCAGGTTCATGGCCGTGTCGATGCTCACCCCCAGGGCGATGGGGATGGCCACCAGGGAGAGGAAGGTGAGGGGTTCCCCGCTGAGCCCGAGGATCCCGAGCGCGCCCACCTGGCTCGCGACGAGCGGCACCATGGACAGCAGCAGGAAGCGCCAGCTCCGGCCGAAGAACGCCACCACGAGCACCACGGCGCCGAAGGCCAGCAGGATCACGTCCTTCAGGGCATCCTTGGCCACGGCCTTGACCGCGCGGAACAGCGGGCGGGTCCCCACCAGGCGGGCGCCGGCCCGGGTGACCTCCCCCTCCACCCGGTCCAGGGAGGCCTCCTGCAGCCTCAGGGGAAGCAGGAAGGTCGGCGGCGGCTCCTCGGGCGGCCGGGACCGCTTGAGCCAGGAGAAGGGGGACCAGGACGAGGACCGTTCCAGAGGCACCTTCACTTCCGGGAAGAGGTCCTGCAGCGAGCGGGGGACTGCCCCCGGATCGTTGAGGCTCTCCTGCATCCCGGAGAGCGGGAGTTCCAGGGCCACGGGATCCAGCCCCTCCTGGGCGGCGATGTCCAGGACCTCGCGGAACCACGTCTCGGATCCCAGGATGCGCTTCAGCTCGGGCTTGCCTTCCCGCCAGACCGGCAGGGGCAGCCCTTCCCGCCTGAGGGGCGCCACGATCCGGTTCCACTGCTGGGGCAGGCGCTCGGGATCGTCCATGGGGATCTGGATGGCCAGGGGCTGGAGGCCCGCGCCCAGGGCCTTCCCGAGGGCCTGTTGCAGCGCGAGGGCGGGATTCCCGCTCTGGCGGAACCGGCGCAGGTCCTCCTCCCAGGTCAGGCGACGGATGCCCCAGGCCCCCGCCAAGAGGAGGGCGAGGGACACCCCCACCTTCCAGGCGCGGACCGTGGAGGCGGGGTTCCGGCCCGCTTGGGCGCAGGGCGCGAAAGTCCCCTTGCCCCGGTCGAAGACGATGAGGAGGGCGGGAAGCACCAGGAAACTGGAGATCATGCAGGCCAGGAGCCCCAACCCCGCCGTGAGCCCCAGGTCCCGGAACCCCGGGAAGGGCGTGACCACGCAGGCGAGGAACGCCAGGGCCGTCGCGGTGCCGGCCGTCACCACCCCGGGCCCGGTCCCGAGCAGGGCCGCCCGGAGCGCCCATGGCTTCGAGTGGCCGGCCTGACGCTCGTCCCGGTAGCGGCTGAACAGCAGGATGCCCACGTCGTCCCCGACCCCCAGCAGCACGGCCCCGAAGGCCGCAGCCATGAGGTTCAGGTGCCCCAGGAGCCAGCCCACGAGGCCGAGGGCCCACAGCATGCCCAGCAGCAGGGGCGTCACCACGAACCCGTAGCCCGCGAGGGTCCGGAAGCCGATCCAGTAGACGAGTCCGATGAGCACGAAGCTCAACCCTAGGCTCAGGAGCACTTCCCGCGTGAGGGTCTGGGATTCCCAGTAGGCGATGGCGTGGGCCCCCGTGATCTGGAGGGGGAAGGCCCGCTTGCCCGCCGGCGCGAGCGCTTGCCGGACCTGGGCCGCGGAGGCACGGGCCGGAAGAGGCCCCACGGCCCCCCCGCCCAGCCAGGTCATCACGCGGGCCGTGGCCCTGGTGTCGGAACTCGGGAAGTCGAGCACCAGGGGAACGAGCACGTAGCGGCCGTCGGCGGTGACGAGGTAGCCGGTACGGAGTTTCAGGGGCAGGTTCCGGAGGCCGCTGGCGGCGTGCTGGAGGGTCTCGTCGGACTGCTCCGAGAGGGTCAGCAGCTGGAGCGGGTCCAGCCTGGCGAACCGCGCCTTGACGGGATTGGGCGAGGCCAGGGCCGCGGCCGTGCCGTGCAGCCTGGCCCGCACTTCCTTCAGGTCCGTCAGGGGTTTCAGCCTGTCGCCCAGGAGCATCGGGGCCAGGACGTAGAGCTGCCCCGTGACCAGGCGCGCGGCCGCCGCGTCCCCGTCCAGGAAGCTCCCCGCCGCGAGCAGCGCGGGCCACAGGGAGACGCCCTTGGGCTCGGGGACCGGCCTGGGCTCCGAGAGGCGCCCCTCGCCGCTCAGCCCGTTGAGGGGGACGCCGTCCTGGTCCAGCAGCCGCTCCACCAGGCCCTCTGCCCAGGCGTCCCGGGCCTCCAGGTCGCCCTGGGTTCCTTCGGCGGCCAGCCAGAGCAGCTCCTGCTTCCCTACGCCGGCCTCGAGGCTGGCCCGGACCACGGGGTGGTCCGTGGGCAGGAGGCTCATGAGGTCCAGGCGCCGTTCCACCCTGGATACGCCCCAGCCCAGCAGCAGCGTGATCCCGGCCAGCGCGATCCAGAGCCCCGCGGAACGCTTGAGGTGCAGGTGCACGAGGGCCCGGAGGATCCGCTTCATGTCCTATCCACGGCCACTTTCCATCAGCCGTTCCAGGAGCGGCTTGAGCTGGACGCGGAAGGACTGGGCCAGGCGGTGCAGGAGGCTCGGATCATCCAGCCTCGCGAAGGCGTAGTTCTCCATCGACTGGAGCGTCCCGGCCCAGCGGGAGGCCGTCAGGACCGTGGGCTTCTCCTCGGCGTAGCGCTGGTCCAGCAGCTGGGCGACGCTCCGGACGACGCGGATGTCGGTGTCCAGGCGGTCCAGGTCGTCCAGCACCAGGCAGGGTGCCTTCTGCAGGGGAGCCATGCGGTCGCGCTCGCTCAGGAAGTCCGTGTTCTGGAAGCTCCTGGAGTCGTAGTAGGTGTCCTTCAGTTCCTGGCTGAAGGTGCGCACGGACACGAAGAGGCCCGGCTCCCCGGTGCGCTCGGTCCACGCCTTCAGGGCGGCGGCGGCCAGCGAGCTGCGGCCGCTGCCGGCGGGGCCGTCGATCCACCAGAGATCCACGGAGTCGCGGCCGTGCCTGGCCCAGTTCAGGAGCGTCCGGTAGCCCATGGGCTCCTGGGCGGGCTTCAGGTCCTTCCAGGAGGTTTCGCCCGCCCCGGATCTGGCCCCGCACTTGTGGAGGACCAGCTCGAGCTTGGAGCGCACCTCCAGGTTGTCGGCCAGCCCGGTCACCTCGGGATGGTCCAGCAGCTCCTGGGCGTCCGCCAGGGTCTTGAGGACGGCTTCGCGGGGGTGCTGGATCTTCCACCAGTCCCAGAAGAGCTCGAAGCTGCACTGGCGATAGCGCGGCGGGATCCCGAGCACGGCGCCGTCGGCCACCGCCGCGGCGGTGCAGGAGCAGACCCTGGCCGGGGCGAGCGGATCCGCGTCCAGGATGACGCCTCGTCCCCCGCACTTGGGGCAGTCCGGCCTGCCGCGCGTCACGCCTCGCCCCCCGGGCCAGCCCTCATTGCCGATCCCCCTTGAGGAACTGCCCCAGCAGCACCCGGCGCCGTTCCCGGATCTTCATGAAGGCCCGCTCCTCGATCTGGCGCACGCGCTCCCGGCTGATGGGCGGAGTGAAGGTCTGGCCGATCCGCTCGAGGGTCACCGGCTCGTGGCCGTTCAGGCCGAAATGGAGCGTGATGATCGTCCGCTCCTTGGCGTTCAGCATCTCCAGGCTCAGGCGCACCTGGTCCAGGAAGGACTCCTGGTCCATGGTCTCCATGGCGGAAGGCTCGATGGACTGCTCCAGGCTGTCCCCCAGGGTGAGGTCGGATTCGCCCATCCCCTGCTCGGTGGACACCGTCGTCGTCGTCTGCTGCAGCAGCTGCAGGCGCTCCACCTCCTCGGCCGTGAAGACGGGATTGGCGGCCACGAGTTCCTGCACGGAGGGCGGACGGCCCAGTTCCTGGCTGAGCCGGTGCATCAGGCGGTTCAGCTGGACCAGGTGTCCCGCCACCTTCTGGGGCAGGCGGATCTTGCTGCCGTGTTCGGCGAGGGCGTGGAAGATCGCCTGCCGGACCCACCAGGACGCGTAGGTCAGGAACTTGTTCTCGCGCTCGGGGTCGAAGCGCTTGGCCGCCTCGATGAGGCCGAGGTTCCCCTCGCTGATGAGGTCGAGCAGGTCCAGGCCCATGCCCTGGAACTTGCGCGCCTCCTTCACGACGAAGCGCAGGTTGCCCTCCACCAGCATCCGGAGGCCCTCCGGGTTGCGGTCCTTCTGCCACATCCGGCCGTAGAGCCGTTCCTGCTCCGCCGTCAGCAAAGGCAGGCCGCGGATGGAATCGAAGTATTTGTCGAGCGAACGCTCTTCAAGATGGCGTTGGGGCACGCGTCACCAACCGGCTGGGAGGACAGGATAACAAGGCCCGGGGGCTGGAACGAAATTACCGCTTCCGGAGTCCCTGATGGGAAATTTTCACCAGCCCCGTGGGATTGACCGCCTCCCTGGCGGGCTCCGGCTCGAGGCCCGCCGCCCGCATCTTGTCCTCGTAGGATTCCAGGAGCCGACGGGTCTCCTCCTGCATCCTCTGCATCTGGTCACGCAGGTTCAGGACGACCTCCACCCCGGCAAGATTCACCCCCAGGTCCCGGGTGAGGTTCAGGATGAACTCCAGGCGCTCGATGTCCTCCTCGCTGTAGAGGCGGGTCTTGCCCTCCGTGCGCGAGGGCAGGAGGAGGCCCTCCCGCTCGTAGAGGCGCAGGGTCTGGGGATGGATCTCGTACCGGGCGGCCACGACGCCGATCATGTAGCAGCCAGCCTTGGGGTCCCGCCGCATGGCCTACCTCCCTGGAAATCCGTCACGGACAAGAGCTTGGCTTTTCTTCTTCCCGGTGTTCATGTCTCCACGCGCTCCGTGTCTCGCTGGTGGGTTCATCGGCGGATGCTGCCGTCGTTGAGATCGGCCAGCTCCCGCAGGAGTTCCTTGCTCCGTTCGTCCTGGATCAGGGGCGTGACGACCTGGATCTCCGCGAAGAGGTCCCCCCGCTGGTCCGAACGCGGCACGGGCATGCCCTGCGCCTTCAGGCGGAGCTTGGAGCCGCTCTGGCTCCCGGGCGGGATCTTGATCGTGGTGTGCCCTTCCGGGGTGGGGATCTCCACCTTGGCGCCCAGGGCGGCCTCCGTGAAGCTGATGGGCAGCTTCAGGTAGAGATTGGCGCCCCGCCGCTCGAACCGGGGATCCGGCTCCACCTGGATCTGGAGGTAGAGGTCGCCCGGACCGCCGCCCCGGCGGCCGGCCTCGCCCTTGCCCGCGACGCGCAGCCGGGTCCCGTCCTCGACCCCGGGGGGGATGGCGATGGTGAGGGTCTCCCGCTTCGGGTTCCGGCCCCGTCCCTGGCAGGCGGGACAGCTGGGGGCCTTCTTGCCTGAACCCCCGCACTCGTCGCACTCGTACTTAGACTTGAGGAACCCGAACCCATGTTCCTGGAAGCCCCTCCCGCCGCAGGCGGGGCAGGACGTCTTCGCGGCGCCCGGCACCTCTCCGGTCCCGAGGCAGGCCCTGCAGGTCTCGGTGTGGGTGATGTTGAGGGGCAGCCTGGTGCCCAGGAAGGCGTCCTTGAAGCTGATCCGCACCAGGTGCTGGAGGTCCTCGCCGGGCTTCGGGCCAGGCCGGCGGGCCCGGGCGCGCCCCCCGCCGAAACCCTGGAAGATGTCCTCGAAGCCTCCCCCGCCGAAGTTGAACCCGCCGAAATCGAAGCCGTGCCCTTCGCCCTGGGGACCGGCCTGGAAGGACGGCCCGTTGGGGTCCCCGAACTGGTCGTAGTTGCGGCGCTTGTCGGGATCCGAAAGGATCTCGTAGGCCTCGCTCACCTCCTTGAAGCGGGCCTCGGCCTCCTTGTTGCCGGGGTTCAGGTCCGGATGGAGTTTCCGGGCCAGCTTCCGGTACGCCTTCTTGATGTCCTCCTCCGAGGCGTTCCGGGGCAATCCCAGGAGCTTGTAGTAGTCGGGAGCGGCCATGGCAGCACTTTAGCGCATTCGACTCAGATTTCCAGCAAAGAAAACAACACCCTCGAGACATGAAGACACGCCGCGCCCCCCAAGCCTCCTGGCGGGCGCGGCGTTCCCTGGGCGGACTTGGCGATGGAACCTAGTTCACGACCTCGGCGTCGATGACGTCATCGTCCTTCTTCTTGCCCTCGCCGCCGGGGGCGGGAGCCGGCGCGGGGGCGGCCCCGGCGTCGGGCGCCGGCTGGCTCTGCTTGTAGAGATGCTCGGCCATCTTGTGGCTCTTGGCGTTGATCATCTCCAGGGCCTTGGCGATGCGGTCCTTGTCCAGGCTGGAGAGGGCCTCCTTGCCTTCGGAGATGGCCTGCTCCAGGTCCTTCTTCTCGGCCTCGGGGATCTTGTCGCCGTTCTCCTTGAGGAGCTTCTCCAGCTGGTAGATGGTCTGGTCCAGCCGGTTCTTGTCCTCCAGGAGCTTCTTGCGCTCCTCGTCCTCGACCTTGTGGGCCTCGGCGTCCCGGACCTTGGACTCGATCTCGTCCTTGGAGAGGCCCGTGGAGCCGGTCAGGGTGATGCTCGCGTCCTTGCCCGTGCCCTTGTCCTTGGCGGTGACGTGCACGATGCCGTTGGCGTCGATGTCGAAGGTCACCTCGATCTGGGGCATGCCCCGGGGCGCGGGGGGCAGGCCGCCCAGGTGGAAGTTGCCGAGCAGCTTGTTGCCTTCCACCAGCTGGCGCTCGCCCTGGAAGACCTCGATGTCCACGCCCGGCTGGTTGTCCACGGCGGTGGTGTAGACCTCGGAGCGCTTCGTGGGAATCGTCGTGTTGCGCGGGATGATCACGGACATCTGGCCGCCGTTGGCGTTGATGCCCAGGGAGAGCGGCGTCACGTCGAGGAGCAGCACCCCCTTCACGTCGCCCGCGAGCACGCCACCCTGAACGGAGGCGCCCACGGCCACGACCTCGTCCGGATTCACGCTCTTGTTCGGCTCCTTGCCGAAGATCTGCTTCACCAGCTCCTGGACCCTGGGAATGCGGGTGGAGCCACCCACGAGCACCACCTCGTCGATCTCGTGGTGGCTCAGCTTGGAGTCCCTCACGGCGTTCTCGCAGGGGACCTTCAGCTTCTGGAGGATGGGCTCGATCATGCCCTCGAACCGGGCGCGGGTGAGGGCCTGGGTGAGGTGCTTGGGTCCGCTGGCGTCCGCGGTGATGTAGGGCAGGCTGATGTCCGTCTGGGTCGTGGTGGAGAGCTCGCACTTGGCCTTCTCGGCGGCCTCCTTCAGGCGCTGCATGGCCTCGGGCTGCTTGCGGAGGTCGATGCCCTCGGCCTTCTGGAACTCCTCGATGAGCCAGTCGATGATGACCTGGTCGACGTTGTCGCCGCCCAGGTGGGTGTCGCCGTTGGTGGACTTCACCTCGACCACGCCCTCGCTCACCTCGAGGATGGAGATGTCGAAGGTGCCGCCGCCGAAGTCGAAGACCGCGATGGTGCCGTCCTTCTTCTTGTCCAGGCCGTAGGCCAGGGCCGCGGCGGTGGGTTCGTTGATGATGCGCATGACCTCGAGGCCCGCAATGGCTCCGGCGTCCTTGGTGGCCTGGCGCTGGGCGTCGTTGAAGTAGGCGGGCACCGTGATGACGGCCTTGGTGACCTTCTCGCCCAGGTAGG
>DAOPZL010000029.1:0-35108 GCA_035353395.1 Holophaga sp. | reverse complement strand
CCGGTGACGAATTCCCGATCCATTTCGACCGGGAGTTGCTCGCGCGGCGGATCAGGCGGCCTGCTGCCGGAGGGTGAACTTGCGGACCCTGGTCTCCAGCCGCTCCGCCACGCGGGCGAGGTCCGAGGCGGTGCGCGCGATCTCGCTGGTGGTGGCCGACATCTGGGACGCGGCCGAGGCCGTCGCGATGGATTCCTGGACGCTCCGCTCCACTTGTTTCATGACCTCCGCGCCGGTGCGGCTCTGCTCGACCGTGGCCGAGGTGACCTGGCGGGTCTGGGCCGCGAACTGCTCGAGGCCCGACCGGATCTTCTTGAGGAACCTGGCGGTGATCTCCACGGTGGCGGCACCCTGTCCGACGGCATCCCTGGCGGCCTGGATGTGCTGGGCGATGTCCTTGGCCGACGTGGCGCTGCGCTCGGCCAACTTCCGGACCTCCTCGGCGACGACCGCGAAGCCCTTTCCCTGCTCGCCGGCCTTGGCCGCCTCGATGGCGGCGTTCAGCGAGAGGAGGTTGGTCTGGTTGGCGATCTCGGTGATGACGTTGATGGCGGTGGCGATCCGCTCGGCGGTGACACTGACGCCCTTCATCGCGGTCTGGGTCTCCCCGCCGGCCTTGTCGCCCCGGAGGGTGGCATCGAGGGCCTCGTCCATCATGGCCAGGGCCTGCTGCGCGGACCGGCTCACTTCGTCGATGGAGGCCGAGAGCTCGGTGATGGCCGTGGCCATCTGCTCAGCCCCGTTCCGCTGGGAGTTCGTGGTCCGCGCGATCCCCTCCGTCGTGGAGGCCATCTCCTCGGAGGAGGCGGACAACTCGGTCGAGGAGGAGGCGAGCACCTGGACCTCGCCGGAGACGTCCATCAGGAGCTGGCGGATGTTCTCCACCATGGATTGGTAGGACCTGGCCAGCTCGCCGAACTCGTCCCGGCGAGAAGTGTAGCTTCCGGCCACATCGACGGAAAAGTCCCCAGAGGCGAGGCGCTTCGTGTGCTGAACCACGGTGGAAACGTCCGAGACGTAGATGCGGGCGATGGCGGTCCCGACGAGCGCCGCGAGGACGATCCCGATCAGCAGGGTGGCGGCGACCAGGATCTTCACCTGCTGCTGGGCCCGCTCGACCTGCCGACCGATGCTGGCCGCCACCCCCTCCCGGTGCTTCAGGTATTCCTTCAGGACCCCGTCTGTTCGAACCTTGGTCTTGTCGCCCTCGATCAAGTACATGTCCGAAGCCTGCTGCTCCTGGCCCTCGTTGGCCCAGGCGATCACATGACTGTTGACGTTCTGCCTCGCGGCCAGGGCCGCCTCGAAGGCGCCGACGAGTTCCTTGTCCTTCGGAGTCTCGGCCAGGGCCTTCAATTCTTCCAGGTCCTTCCTGTAGGTGTCGCGAAGCTCCTGGATCCTGCTGTTGAGCCCGGCTTTGGCCGCTGGGCTCTTCTGGGCGATGAGGCTCCAGGTCGCCAGGTTGATCTGGGAGAGCGTGTCGATGACCTCGTGAGTGGTGTTCGCCTTGTGCGCCTCGGCTGCCACCGCCCGGTGTCCCTTGACAAGGTACGCGATCCCCCACCAAGTGACTGTGGAAACGACGAAGATGGTCATACCCAGGACCCCGAAGCAGATCGACAGCCGCTTCCAGATCTTCATATTCTTGAGGATACCCATGGCGGAGCCCCCCTCGCGTCCCGTTCGGCCGAAGGCGTACGGACGGATTTCCTCATGCTATCGTCGTCCTGGACCGAAAGAGCCGAAAATATAGATATATTATTTCGCTTCTCTCGTCAGGCCGGTAGGTCCAACCCAGACAGGGAACGACTTGAAGGGGGGCTCGTTCCGGCATAGGCAATAAGGCCCGCCTTCGGGAAGCGGGGCGGCGCGCGTGGCCGGGCCGAAGGCCCGGGTCGCGGCCCAGGAGGTCGAGTCGATATGGGACATTCCTACCGCGTCGTGACCTGCAAAGGCCCCTCGTGGAGAAGGGGCCCAGGACGCCGGGACCAGGTGGGGGAGGGCCCCGGCTTTCCCATGAGTGCCGCGGGGAGGGGAAACGTTGATCCCCGGGGTTGGATTCCATGTGGGGGCCGCCGAACGGGGCCACGGGCCGGTCGAACGTCTCTCCGGCTCGCCGCCGAGTGGACGGACGACATTGTCCGGGTGCGGGTTCCGCGTGCGGATGCCGGAAGGGTTCCCGGCCGGTTCGACGCGGAGGATGGGCATAATCAGGAGCATGAACAACGTGTTCCTGATCGGGCTCGTCAGTTTCTTCGCGGACTTCAGCACGGAAATGGTGTACCCGATCATCCCGCTCTACCTGACTGCGACCTTCGGCGCCACGCCGGCCCTGCTCGGCCTCATCGAGGGGGTCGCGGAGAGCCTGGCGAGCCTCCTGAAGGTGTTCAGCGGCTACGTCACGGACAAGTACCGGAAGAAGAAGCCGATCGCCTTCCTGGGCTACGCGGCCGGCCTGGTCTACAAGCTGATGCTGCTCACGGCCGGCTCCTGGGCCGGCATTCTCGCCGCCAGGGTGGTGGACCGCTTCGGCAAGGGCGTGCGCACCGCGCCCAGGGACGTGCTCGTGAGCGAAAGCAGCGCCTCGGGCCGGCTGGGGAGATCCTTCGGCCTCCACAAGGCCCTCGACATGGCGGGATCCGCGGCCGGGATTCTCGCGGCCTTCTTCATCATGCGGGCCTGGGGGAGCGGCCTGGTCTACAAGCGCCTGTTCCTGCTCTCCTGCATTCCCGCCGTCGCCTCGCTGCTCATGTTCGTCCGCATCAAGGAGACGGGCAGGCCGCGGGAGGCCAAAGCGCCGCTCCATGTCTTCCGCGGCCTCCAGGGCCTCGACGCACGCCTGAAGCGCTACCTCCTGGTGGTCTTCGTGTTCACGCTGGGGAACTCCTCCAACGCCTTCCTGCTCCTGAGATCCGGCAAGGCGGGCTTCGATCCCGCGGACGTCGTGCTCCTGTATTTCGTCTACAACCTGGTGTCCTCCCTGCTCGCCCTGCCTTTCGGCCACCTGTCCGACCACGTGGGCCGGAAGGGCGTCCTCGTGACCGGCTACCTCACCTTCTCCCTCGTCTACGCGGGCTTCGCCTGGGCCGGGAACAAGGGCATCATCGTCGCCGCCTTCGCGCTCTACGGCGTGTTCACCGCCCTGACGGCCGGGGTCGAGCGCGCCTACATCTCGGAGATCGCGCCCGAGGCGCTGAGGGGGACCGTCCTGGGCCTCCATTCGATGATCTCGGGCGTCGCCCTGCTCCCCGCGAGCCTGATCACGGGGCTGTTGTGGAACGCCTTCGGGCCGATGGTGCCCTTCGCCTTCGGGGCCGGCCTCTCGCTCTCCGCGGCCCTGGTGCTCGCCTGGCCGAGTAATCCCGGGAAGGCGCCCAGCCCGCGCCTGGGCTAGGCCCCTGTGGCGAAATGCGACATCCGGGACCCCCGGGGTGCAGAACGCGCCCCGCGGGCGAGCAACCCGGGAATATAACCGTAATAAATGCAATAAAAAAATATTGGCACGCTTCCTGAAATGAACACGGCAGCGCCCTGCAACGCGCTCGATGAGGATTCGGCCATGAGACTGACGACACTGCCCCTTGCCCTTCTCCTGTCCCTGGGTTCCTCCATGGCCCAGGCCAAGGTGGACATCCACATCAACATCGGCCTCCCGGTCGTTCCGCCGCTCGTGACGGTGCAGCCGGGCATCCAGGTGGTGGAGGGATTCCCCGAGGAGGTGTTCCTCCACGATGGCTGGTACTGGTGCCGCCGGCCGGACGGATGGTACCGGGCCCGCTCCCCCCGGGACCGCTTCGACTGGATCAACGCGCGGCGCGTCCCCGGGAGGCTGAGGCGGGAGCCCATGGGCCATTACCGGAACTGGCATCACGAGGAAGGTGATCGGCCCGGTCCGGGCTACGGGCCGCCGAGCCGGGGGCAGGGAGGTCCCGGCCACGAGGGGCCCGGCCGGTTCGGTCGCCCCGGGCCCAGGCAGGGGAAGGGCAGGCCGCAGTTCCCTCCTCCGCCCCAGCCCTGATCCCGGGAGAATCCTTCACGCCCGCCCGACCCCCTCGAGGTACTGTCGCAGCTCCTGCACGCTGAAGGGCTTCGTCAGCAGGGTGACTTTCGCATAGGCCTCCGCGAGGTTCTGAGAGGCCTGGTTGGCGCGGCCGGTGGTGAGCAGGACGGGGACCGCGGGCCGCAGGCTCCGCAGGCGCCGCAGGGTTCCCGCCCCGCCCAGCCCCGGCATGTTGATGTCCAGGATGACGACATCGGCCTGGAGGCCCGCCTCCAGCTGCGCCAGGGCCTCCTCGCCGCTCAGGGCCGGCGTGACGGTGTGCCCCAGGTCCCGAAGCAGGGCCTGGAGGGAAGTCTGGATCAGCTCGTCGTCGTCCACCAGGAGCACCCGCAGGACGTGGGAGGCGCCGGGGGCGCCCTGCGCGTCCTCCGCCTCCGGGGACAGGGCCGCGGCTTCGCACACCGGCAGGCGCATCTTCACGAGGGTTCCGGTGCCGGGGCGGCTCTGGATCTCCAGGGTTCCGCGGTGGGCCTTGACGGTGTTGTAGGCCATCGACAGACCCAGCCCCGTGCCCTTGCCCTCGGGCTTGGTCGTGAAGAAGGGGTCCAGGGCCTTCTCCAGGATCTCCTTCGGCATGCCGCAGCCGGTGTCCTCGACCTGGATCTCGATCCAGCCGGCTCCCTGGTTCCGCGTCCGGAACGTGAGGGTGCCGTTCTCCTGCATGGCGTCCACGGCGTTCAGGCAGAGGTTCATGAGGGCGTTGGTCAGGGCGCTCGCATCCCCGCGGACGGGTTTGAGGTCCGGAGCCAGGTCCATCTGGAGGCGGATCCTGGAGAAGGTCGTGCGCTCCAGGAGGCGGACCTCCTCGCGGAAGATCGCGTTCATGTCCAGCTCCCGCTCCTCGGCGGGGGTCTGGCGCGCGAAGCTCAGCAGACCCTTCAGCATCCGCCCGCCCCGTTCGGTGGCCTTGATGATGGTCCCGAAGGCCCGCGCGTTCGGGCTGCCTTCGGGCTGGGTCTCGAGGCTGGAGGAGGCCAGGATGAGGATGGCCCCGAGCACGTTGTTCATGTCGTGGGCGATGCCCCCCGCCAGGAGGCCCAGGCTCTCCATCTTCTGGGCCTGGTGGAGCTGGGACTGGAGCTGGCGCCTTTCATCCTCGGCCCGCTTCCGGTCCGTGATGTCCTGCATGGTGCCGATGAGCCTCACCGTCTGGCCTTCCTCGTCGAACTCCAGGACCCCCAGGCCGGAGATCCACCGTTCCTGGGCGTCGCTCCGGCGGACGATCCGGAATTCCTGGTCGAAGCCGCGGCGGTCCTGGATCGTCTCCAGCATGTACCGCCGGTGATCCTCCCTGGCGTCCGCGGCCACCAGGTCGAGCCAGCCATGCACGTCCCGGGGATAGTCCTTCCCGATGCCGAAGATGTCGTCGAGGGTCTCGGAGCTCTCCCAGATCCCCAGGGTGAGGTCCAGGCTGTAGCAGCCGATGCGGCCCACCGTCTGGGCATCCCTCAGGAATCGCTCGCTCTTCTGGAGCGCCAGTTCGGCCCGCTTCCGCTCGGTGATGTCGGACGCGAAGCTGAGGAACCGGATGGGTGAGAGCCGGACGGATTCCACGGACCAGTAGCCCTGGTGGCCGTCCTTCCGCCTGAAGCCGAACTCGTCGATCGCGTGCCCCGTCTCGACGAGGTTCCGGATGTGTTCGGCGCCGGACTCCAGGGCCTCAAGCGGGAGGAGGTCCGCCATGCCCATGGACATCAGTTCCGTGCGCGCGTAGCCGGTGATGGCCTCCGCCGCCGGGTTCACCTGCAGGTAGCGGCCCTTCTCGTCGCAGATGAACACGCCGATGGGGGAGTTGTCGATGTAGCTGCGGAACTGGGTCTCGCTGGCCCTCAGGGCCTCCTCCACCCGCTTGCGGTACGAGATGTCCGTGGCGAATCCCTCCACGCACTGGAGACGGCCCTCCTCGTCGTAGATGCCCCGGCCCCGCTCCCAGATCCACTTGACCGCCCCCGAGGCGGTGGTGATGGGGTACTCCTCCTCGAAGATCGAATGGTCGGCCAGGACCTGATCCCATGTCTTCCGGATGGCCTGGCGGTGGCTGGGCAGGATCAGGTCGTTGTAGGCGAGGCTCAGGTTCCCGATGAACAGCTCGGGGCGGTAGCCGGTGATTTCCCGGAAGCCTTCGCTCAGGTAGGCCACCGTCCAGCCGCCCGCGTCGACCCCCTGGTAGGCGAACCCGGGCAGGTTGTCGACGAGCTGGTTGAGCTTCCGTTCGCTCTCCCTCAGGGCGTTCTCGACCTCCTTCCGGCTCGTGACGTCCCGCCAGACGCAGTGGTAGGTTCCGACCCCGCCCACCTGGATCACTTGTGCCGTCACGTGGACGTTCCGCAGTTCGCCATGCTTCGTCCGGTGCAGGACCTCGAAATCGTCGTGGCCTTTCCGGATGATCTGCTGGATCCGTTCCAGGATCTCGTCGTTCATCGACTCGGCGTCGATGTCGCCCATCGACAGGCGGCCGAACTCCTCCCGCGTGTAGCCCAGCTGGAGGCAGGCCTGGTCGTTGAACTCGACGATGCGGGCGGTCACCGGATCGAGGATGACGACCCCGTCCGGGCCGTGGTCGAAGAAGGCGCGGTAGCGTTCCTCGCGCTCCCGCAGGGTCCGTTCCGCCTCCATGCGCTCGGTGATGTCCTCGATGAGCGCCACGCCTCCGCGGACATGCCCGCCGTCGGGGGCCATGGGGGCGAACAGGACCCTCACGGGCGTGCGTTTTCCCGAGGTCATGGACTGGTAGACCCCTTCGTAGGATCCGATGTTCCCGGCCAGGGCCTGCCTGAGGGCCGCGACGATCTTCCGGTCGGGCAGGCCCTGCATGTGGAGGCCGATCAGCTGCGCCTCGGGCGTCCCGATGATCTCGCCGAAGAGCTTGTTGCAGTCGATGATGACGCCCTCTTGGTCGAACCGCAGGATGCCGATCGGCGAATGCTCGAAGATCACGCGGGCCTTTTCCTCGCTCTCCCGCAGGCGCTTCTCCGTCCGCAGGCGGTCCGTGATGTCCAGGAGGGAGGCCATCACCTGGAAGGGCCTGGATTCGCCCGGCCGGACGAGCGGGGTGGCGGACACGCTCAGCCAGCGGAGGTCCTTCCCGCCGGGGCCGGAGATCCCGACTACGATTCCTGCGGCGGGCAAGCCCGTCCGGAGGGCGGCAGCGAAGGGGCAGGCCTCGTCCTCCAGGGGGGCGCCGTCCTCGCGGAGGAACCGGCAGTCCAGGTCGGCGGCGGCGCGGCCCCGCATCCGCGCGAGGGGGAGACCCAGGATCCGCTCGGCTTCCGGATTGGCCGAAAGAACGCGTCCCTCGGCATCCAGGAACAGGATTCCGAGGGGGGCCGTCTCGAAGGCGGCCCGATAGTCGGGGTACGGATCGGCGGAAGCCGGCCCTGGGTCCTCCCTTGCGTCGGAGCCGTTCTTCGTATCCACAGGGCCTTCTCCAGAGGGGGTCGTGCCTGGCGATCCGGAATCTAGCCCCGTGTATCGGAATCCGCAAGCGCGCTCTTGAGTGAGCGAAGCGGCGGAGGGCTCCGGCGACTCGGAACGGATCCGCCTCATCGCTGGTTTATCGGAGCATGGATAAAACTGATGGCTAAAGGAGATTAATGAGGGTATTCGCGGCGCGTTCCATACTCTGGAGACGCACCTCCCTTCCGCGGGGAGGCACGAGGCTTTCGATGGCACAGGCAAGCTACCCGAAATACTCCCGGCCGGAGCCCATCAGGCTGCCGGACAGGCAGTGGCCCTCCAGGGAACTCGACGCGAGCCCCCTCTGGGTCTCCGTCGACCTGCGGGACGGCAACCAGGCCCTGCCCAATCCGCTGAACCCGGACCAGAAGCTGGAGTACTTCGACCTGCTGTGCCGGGTCGGGTTCAAGTGCATCGAGGTCTCGTTCCCGTCCTCCAGCCAGGACGACTTCGACTTCACGCGGCGCCTGATCGAGGAGCGGCGCATCCCCGAGGACGTGTTCATCATGGTCCTGACCCAGTGCCGCGAGCACCTGATCGACCGGACCTTCGAATCCCTCAAGGGCGTGCGCCAGGCCGTCCTCCACGCCTACTGCGCCACCTCGGAGCTGCACATGCAGCAGGTCTTCGACCTCACGCGCGCCGAGACCCTGGGCATGGTCGTCCAGTCGGTGGCCCAGATCCGGCGCCTGGCCGAGGCCATGCCGGAGAGCGACATCCGTTTCGAGTTCTCGCCGGAGGAGTTCACGGACACGGACATGGGGTTCGCCCTGGAACTCTGCGAGGCGGCCTTCGCGACCTGGGGCAGGGCGACCCGCGAGAAGCCGATGATCCTGAACCTCCCCGCCACGGTGGAGCGCAGGCCCCCCAACCAGTTCGCGGACATGATCGAGCTGTTCTGCCGCCGCTTCTCCCACCGGGAGGAGGTGCTCGTCTCCGCCCATCCCCACAACGACCAGGGCATGGCGGTGGCGGCCTCGGAGATGGCCCTCCTGGCGGGGGCCGACCGGATCGAGGGCACCCTCTTCGGCCACGGCGAGCGCACGGGGAACGTGGACCTCGTCGTGCTCGCCAACAACCTGTTCGCGCGCGGGATCCCGACGGGGCTGGACTTCTCCAGGCTGCCGGAGATCGCCGACACGGTGGAGCGTCTCACGGGAATGTCCGTCTACTACCGCGCGCCCTACGTCGGCGAGTACGTCTTCACGGCCTTCTCCGGCTCGCACCAGGACGCCATCCGCAAGGGCCTGAACCGCCTCGACGAGGCTCCTCGAAAGTTCGGGGCGGGCTGGAAAGTGCCCTACCTGCACGTCGATCCCACCGACCTGGGGCGGAGGTACGAGAGCCTCATCCGCATCAACTCCCAGTCCGGCAAGGGGGGAGCCCTCTGGGTGCTGGAACGGGAATTCGGGCTCCAGCCGCCCAAGTCGATGCACCCGGAGATCGGGGCGGCGATCCAGCGGCTCTCGGACCGCGTGGGGCGGGAAGTGTCGTCCTCGGAAGTGCACGAGATGTTCGAGGAGACCTTCGTCCGGCCGGAGGGTCCCTACGTCCTGGAGGGATTCTGGCCCCGGCCCGACGACCGCATTCCCACCCTCATCCACGGCGAGGTCCGCCTGCGCGTCGACGGAGTGGCGCGGCGCGCCGTCGCCGACGGCAACGGCCCCGTGTCCGCCTTCGTCCATGCCCTCTACCGGCTGGGGATCGACGGCTTCACCGTGGACAACTACCACGAGCAGGCCCAGGGCAAGGGCGAGGATGCCCAGGCCGTGGCCTACGTCCCCCTCAGGTTCCAGGGCAATGGCACCCTCTTCGGCGTGGGCTTCGACACCAACATCGACCAGGCCGCCGTGCGGGCCATCGTGGCGGGGCTGAACCGGAGGGCTGCGCTGCCGCCGGATGGAGGCGAAGGAATCCCGCGACTCGGCTAGAATGCCTGGATGCGCGATCGCCCGGACGGTTCCACCAGGGACGAAGGGCCGCCGGCCCGGGCCGGCCTCTTCCTTCCGGAGGACTGACCATGCGGATGGCGTTCGCGGTCCACGGGCGGGTGCAGGGCGTGGGGTTCCGCTACTACGTCCTGGAGGAGGCGTGGAGCCTCGGGATCGCGGGCTGGGTCCACAACGAATACGACGGCACCGTGACCGGGGAAGCCGAGGGGGAACCCCAGCTCATGGAAGCGTTCCGGAGGGCGCTGGCGCGCGGTCCCGGGATGGCCTACGTGACGAGGCTGGACTGGACCCCCCTCTCGGAGGGACAATCGCTTTCTAGTCCCTTCGAGATAAGACGGTAGCGAGGCGGCATGGATTACAGACCTTTCGTCCGTGAAGTGCAGGATTTCCCGAGCCCCGGCATGGCCTTCTGCGACATCAGTCCCCTGCTGGCCGACGCGAGGGCGTTCAGCGAGGCCATCGACGCCATGGCGGAGCCGGTGCACACCCTTCAGCCCACCCACGTCCTGGGCCTGGAATCCAGGGGCTTCATCTTCGGAAGCGCCCTCGCCAGGCTGCTGGACCTCGGCTTCGTGCCGGCGCGCCGGCCGGGCAAGCTGCCCGGGAGCGTCCACCGCGAGGAATACACCAACACCATCGGGGAAGTGAACGCGCTGGAGATCCACCAGGACGCCTTCCGGGCCGGCGACCGGGTCCTGATCGTCGACGACGTGCTGGCCACGGGAGCCACGGCCGCCGCCGCCAGCCGGCTCATCGAGCGCACCGGGGCCCGGCCCATGGCCCTCACCCTGTTCATCGAGATGGCCCATCTCCCCGGCCGGGAGAAGCTGTCGGGGCTGCCGGTCTTCAGCGTCCTGAGGTACTGACCGGCAGGCCGACCCGCCTCAAGCCGGAGGATGGATGCCCGCGGGCAGCTCCAGGGTGAAGAGGCTTCCCCGCTCCAGGGGGTGGTAGACGGCCTCGCCTCCGTGATCCTGGGCGATGCGCCGCACGATGGCGAGGCCCAGGCCGGTGCCCTTCCTCTTGGTGGAGAAGTAGGGCTCGAAGAGCCTGTCGCGCGCCTCCGCCTGCACCCCCGCGCCGTCGTCCTCGACCTCCATCCGGATCCGGCGGCCCTCCGGGACCAGGGCGAGCCGGATGCGGCCCCGGTCTTCGACGGCGCTCACCGCGTTGTCCACCAGGTTGATCAGCGCCCGCCTGACCATGTCGCCGTCCCAGCTCACCTCGACGGGGCGGTCCGGCAGCTGCGTCTCGAACTGGATGTCGGGGTGGACGGGCGCGTAGAGCGCCTCGACCTGGCGCATCAGCTCGCAGGCGTCCAGGGGGCGGGGCTGGGGGACGGGCAGCTTGGCGAAGCGGCTGAAACTGTCCACGAGGCGCGTCAGGCTGGCGACCTCGGCGAGGATCGTCTCCGTGGCCTCGGCGACCAGGCGCGCGTCCAGGCGGCCCTCGCTGCTGCGGCGGAGCAGCCGCTGGGCGGTGAGCTTGATGGGCGTGAGGGGATTCTTGACCTCGTGGGCCATCCTCCGGGCCACCTCCTGCCAGGCGGCCCGCTTCTCGGCCTGGGCCAGGAGGGACAGGTCCTCCAGCACCGCCAGCTCGCCCCCGTCCGTCAGGGGCAGCACCATGGCCCGCACGGGGCGGCCTTCGCCCTCGCTCCCGATCCGCAGTTCCTCCTGCCGGGGGCGGCGGGAACGGCGCACTTCGGCCACCAGCTCCGGCAGGCCGCCCAGGCGGGTCTGGCCCGCAAGGTCCTCCCAGGATTCCTGGGACGGGTCCAGGTGTTCGAGGCCGAACCAGCTGCGGGCCGTCGTGTTGATGGTCCCCAGCCGGCCCTCCTTCTGCCAGCTCACGACGCCCACGGGCAGGGCCTCCAGGAGCTGGCCCAGGTACTGCCGCTGGCTCTCGATGTCCTCGCGGCTCTGCTTCAGGTCCCGGATCATGGTGTTGAAGCTGCTGGCGAGGAAGGCCAGCTCGTCCTCGCCCGCCACCGACAGGGAGACCTCGAGGTCCCCGGTGCCCACGCGCTGGGCGGCCTTGGCGAGGGCGCGCACCGGCTCGGAGATGGTCCGGCTGATGGCGAGACCCACCCACACGGCCGCGAAGAGCGAGAGCAGGGTGAGGAACAGGAAGGTGCTCTGGGGAAGGGTCTCCAGGGTCTCCTTGATGGCGTGGACCTGGAAGGCCTCCTGGTACCGCCGGTCCATGCGGGCCAGGCTCTCCCCGGTGGCCTTGGGCAGGAAGACGCCGGCGACGAATCCATCCTGACGCCCCCCCGCGGTCTCCAGGAGCCAGGTGCCTTCCTTGAGCTCGACCCGCTTCTGGCCGTCGCCGCGCAGCGGCAGGGGAGGCGCGGCCAGGCCCGGCGCGATGTCCACCACGCGGGCCGAGAACCGGGAGCTGGTCCGGGCCAGGAGGTCGAGGCCCGCATCCTTCCGCAGGACCGACAGCTCCTCCGTGGAGAAGATGGGCAGTCGCTGGACACCCTGGGCCAGGCGGCCCGCCAGGAGCCCCTGGAAGGCATCGGAGACGACCTTGCTGTCCCGGATCACTTCCTGGGTTTCCGGGCGGAACCAGCGGTCGAGGTTCTTGCTGATGAAGTTACGCCCCACCAGGAAGAGCATGGTGCTCGGGGCGATGCCCACGGCGAACAGGGCCAGCACCAGCCGCGTCCTGAGCCTGGAGCCCAGGATGCCGCTGCGGCGTTCGAAATAGAGCTTGGCCAGGCTCCGCGCGACGATGTAGAGCAGGGTCCCGATGGCGAGCACGTTCGCGAGCCCCAGGGCCAGGAGGGCCCAGCGGCTGGGGGCGTCGATGCTGGAGTCGACGTGGGCGCTCAGCAGCTTGTAGCCGCTGAAGATCACCCAGATGAGGACGGCGAGCCCCACCGAGGCGTAGAGGCGGTTCAGCTCCGGGCTGCGTTTCACGCGAAGGCTCATGGGAACAGGCTACCCTGGATGGGACCGGGAGGGATGGGTGGCGGCCAGGCGAAGCGCGTTCGAGACGAGGCGGGAATTCCTGGCGGGATTCGCCGATGACCAGGACGGCCTCTGGAGCGAGCTGGTCCTGGAGGACGAGCGGTATCCCCGGTACCTGAGGGAGTTCTGGACCAGCCGCCAGCGGCAGGCCTCCAGCCTGCACGAGATCTCGTACCGGGCCTGCTACAAGCCCCAGCTCCCCCGGCTCTTCATCGGGAAGCTCACCCGGCCCGGGGACCGGGTCTACGACCCCTTCAGCGGGCGCGGGACGACGGCCCTGGAGGCGGCCCTGCTCGGGCGCCGCACGGCGGCCAACGACATCAACCCCCTGTCCGAGATCCTAGCCCGGCCCCGGCTGGCCCCGCCCGATCCCGCGGCCGTGGCGCGGCGGCTGGAGGAGATCCCCAGGGACGGGGCCGCCGGCGGGGACCTGGATCTCTCCATGTTCTTCCACTCGCGGACGGAGGCGGAGATCCGGAGCCTGCGCCGGTGGTTCCTGGACCGGGCGCCCCTCGACGAACTCGACGCCTGGATCCGGATGGTGGCCACGAACCGGCTGACGGGGCACAGTCCCGGGTTCTTCTCCGTCTACACCCTGCCTCCCAACCAGGCGCTCGGCGCGGAGAAACAGGTCCAGATCAACGCCAGGCGGAATCAGGTTCCGGAGTACCGGGATACCCATGCCCTGATCCTCAAGAAGACCCGGCAGCTCCTCAAGGGCGTGACCGGCGAGGAGATCCGGTGCCTGCGGGAGGCGTCCCGGGACGCGGTCTTCTGCACAAGGGATGCCCGGCGCGCGGAGGGCATCGCGGACGCCTCGGTGCAGCTCACGGTCACCTCGCCCCCCTTCCTCGACGTGGTCCAGTACGCCCAGGACAACTGGCTCCGGTGCTGGTTCTGCGGCCTGGACGCCGCCGCCGTCGGGCGGGGCATCACCATGTCCAGGACGCTGGAAGGCTGGTCCGAGGTCATGGGTGCGGTCTTCGCGGAGCTGTTCCGCGTCACCCGCCCGGGAGGATTCGTGGCCTTCGAGGTGGGAGAAGTCCGCAAGGGCACGGTCCGGCTCGAGGAGGTGGTCCTGCCCCTGGGGATCCGGGCCGGCTTCCGGGGACTGGGGATCCTGGTCAACGAGCAGGCGTTCACCAAGACCGCCAACATCTGGGGCGTCGCCAACAACACGGACGGCACCAACAGCAACCGCATCGTCCTCTTCGAGAAGGCCTGAGGCGGAGCCTTCAACGGTAGCGCAGCGAGGCCTCCCGCTCCTCCCGCCAGGCCTCCTCTTCGGGCCGCGCCAGGGCCTCCAGGTCCCCCGGGTGCGCCGCAGGGTCGTCCACCCACGTCCGCAGCCGGTCGCTCCCGTTGATGAGGTCGATGGCCAGGCGGCCCTGTTCATATTCGTAGGGGAAGTCCCGCCACAGGGGATAGTCGGGGCGAAGCAGGCGGATGGCCTTGAAGGCGAGGGCCACGAGCCGCCAGGGCCTGAACTCCCCGTGCTGGTAGGCGCCGTCCTCCACGTGGATCTGGAGGCCCGCGCAGAGCCGTCCCGAGTGCTTGTGGAAGGTGGGCTCGAACCAGCAGGGGCGGAGACGGCAGCCCTTCAGCCAGCCGGGCGCCAGGGCTTCCATCCTCGCCAGGACGGCAGCGGCGTCCAGGTCCGGGGCGCCGAAGAGCTCCAGGGGGCGGGTCGTGCCGCGGCCCTCGCTGAGGGTCGTTCCTTCCAGCATCACGGTGCCGGGGTAGCAGCGCGCCATCCAGAGACTGGGGGCGTTGGGGCTGGGATTCACCCAGGGGCGCTCCCCGACCGGCCAGCCATAGCCGGGCCCCTGGTTGGGCTCCCAGCCCTCCAGGGGCACCACGCGGCAGTCCAGGTCCAGGCGCAGCGTGCGCTGGAACCAGCCGGCCAGCTCCCCGAGGGTCAGGCCGTGGCGCATGGGCAGGGGCCCCGCGCCCACGAAGCTCTCCCAGCCGGGCTGGAGGCGCAGGCCTTCCACGGGCCGGCCCACCGGGTTGGGCCGGTCCAGCACCCAGACGCTCTTGCCGTGGGCCGCGGCGGCCTCCAGCACGTAGCGGAGGGTGGTGACGAACGTGTAGATGCGGCAGCCCAGGTCCTGCAGGTCCACCAGCAGCACGTCGAAGGTGTCCATCATGGCCGGCGTGGGCCTGCGGACCGTGCCGTAGAGGCTGAAGACCGGAATGTGGTGGGAGGGGTCCTCGAAGTCCGGGGATTCCACCATGTTGTCCTGCTTGTCGCCCCGCAGGCCGTGCTGGGGGCCGAAGGCGGCGGCCAGGCGGAGGTCCTTCCGGGCCGCGAGGGCGTCCAGGGCGTGTTCCAGGCCTCCGGTCACCGAGGCGGGGTGGGCGAGGAGGGCCACGCGGCGTCCCGCCAGGGATCTGCGCAGGCCGGCGTCCTCCAGGAGCAGGTCGAGTCCGGTCCGCATCGGGTCAGGCCTCCTCGGGGGCAGGCGACAGCTCGAGGGCGAACGTCGAGGGATGATGGAAGTCCGGGCGCCCCTCCGGATGCCGGACGGCCCAGTAGGAAAGGCCGCCCTCCTTGCGCTCGACGACCGCGGAAAGCCCCAGCCGGAGGCGCTGGCCGGGCCTCCAGTCGACGACGCCCGCCAGGCCCAGCAGGGCGTGCACCTCCAGCCGGCCGGGCTTCAGGAGGACCACCAGCCTCGGCACGAGGGCCTCGGCGGGCGCACTGGCCTCCCGGTAGCGGAGGAAGGCGTAGCTCGCCCAGGCGCCGGAAGGCGAGAGGTTCACTTCGTGGTAGCCTTCCGTCCCCTCGAGGGAGAGGAAGGCCTCGAAGCAGGTGTGCTCCCAGAGCCCGTCGGTCCGTTCCGGGAGAGCCTGGCCCGGGATGGCCAGCTGGTCCAGGTCCCCCAGGAGGGTGTAGCCCAGCGACAGGGTGTCGGCGTCCAGGAGGCAGGCCCTGGCCTGGAGGCCCCGGACGGGCGGGCAGGCGCTGGCGGGGTGGCGGACGAGTTCGGCCGCCAGGGGGGACTCGGCGCTGCCGGGGGTTGGAAGATCGTGCACGCAGGCTCCGGAATGGAACGAACCGGGGAGACCGGCCTGGGATAGATGGTACCCTGGGAACCCTGGGCCCGGCACGGAGGAACGGGGCTCCCCGACATGCCGGGTCTTGGATCCCGCAAGGGGATTCCCCCCTTTTTCCATCCTCGTTGTATAGTTTGGCAAGAACATAAGGGTTTCAAGCCATTCCCCCGCTGGAAAATCCTTACGTGCGCCCGGGAGACGGCATGATTCACGACCCTGACGAGTGGAACCGCCAACGAGTGGAACTGGACGCCTGGAAGACCGCGACGGTCACGGACCTGGTCGTGCACATCATGGAGCGCTACCACCGCGAGACGAGGATGGGGATGGCGGAACTCGAGAGCTTCGCGGAGGAGGCCGCCCTGATGGAGGGGCACAAGGTCCCCTTGTTCATCCAGATCCGGGACGAGGTGGACCTGTTCTGCACCGAGATGCGCGCCCACCTGAGGATGGAGGAGGTGACCCTCTTCCCCGCCATCCTCGCCAAGGAGGAGGGGCGGGAAGTCTCGGTCCAGCAGGAACTCATGGACCCCGTCGAACTCTTCGAGGACGAGCACGAGTCCGCCGCGGGCCTGCTGAAGCGCATCTGGAACCTGACCCAGGGCTACACCGCCCCGGACGGGGCTCCCCAGGTCCAGCGGGACCTCTACAGGGCCTGCAAGACCCTGGCCGAGAGCCTCGTCAGGCACATCTACCTGGAGAACGAGATCCTCTTCAAGGAGATCCAGTTGAAGGGGTAGGACCGGGGGGCTGGATCATCGGTTCGTAGGGATCAGGCATACTGGAACCACATGTCGTGCGGGAAATTCCTGGACGCACGATGTATTCCTTTCAGTAGATCGGGTCCTATACTTCAGTCGTTCCCGGTTTTCACCGAAAGTTCAAACAGAGGCCTTGATGGAAGATTTGTCCCTCTACACCCGCCGTGCGGACTTCGGCGCCCGGGTCCTCGTCGCCGACGACGATGCGATCGCGCGCCGGAGCCTGCGGGCGATGCTGGAGCGCGGGCACTACCTCGTCGAGACGGCGGGCAGCGGCCCGGAGGCCCTGGCCATGCTTCCCGTCTTCAGGCCCGAGCTGGTGCTCCTCGACATCCTCATGCCCGGAATGGACGGCCTGGAGACCTGCCGCAGGATCCGCGCGACCCCGGGCTGCGAGCTGCTGCCGATCATCTTCCTGACCGCGGACGAGCGGCCCGAGACCCACGCGGAGGCCTTCAGGGCCAAGGGAGACGACTTCCTCCGCAAGCCCGTCTTCCCGACCGAGCTGATCGTCCGCATCCGGAGCCTCATGCGCCTGAAGCGCCTCCAGTCGGAGATCCAGGCGGAACGGGATGCGCTGATCGACCTGCAGAAGCAGAGGGAGCAGCTCTTCGAGTTCATCGTGCACGACCTGAAGAACCCCCTGGCCACCATCCAGGTGGGACTGGACCTGCTGATCGATCGTCCCGACCAGGCCCCGTCCTCCCTCCAGCTGCAGCTGCTCCGGATCCGCGAGACCGCCCAGGGCATGGACCGCATGATCCAGAACATCCTGGACATCGGCCGGGCCGAGCAGGCCGGCCTGGAGGTGCGGCGCACGCGGCTGGACCTGCGGGCCTGGATCCAGGGCCTGCTGCGGGAGGTGGAGTACCGGACCCAGCGCCTCAACCAGAGGATGGCCTGGGAATGCCCCGCCGGCCTCGAACTCGAGGCGGACCAGGAACTGCTGGGCCGGGTCATCCTGAACCTGCTGGACAACGCGCTGAAGTATTCGCCCTCGGGCAGCCAGACCTCCATCGAGGTGGACGAGATCGACGGCGGGGTCGCTTTCCGGGTGAAGGACCAGGGCCAGGGCATCCCGGAGCACATGCGGGAAGCGGTCTTCAACAAGTTCGTGCGCCTGGAGGACGAGGGCGCCAGGGCCCGGTCCAGCTCGGGCCTCGGCCTGACCTTCTGCCAGGTCGTGGCCGAGGCCCACGGGGGCCGCATCTGGGTCGAACCCAACGAGCCCCGGGGAAGCGTCTTCATCGTGGAGATCCCCCGGTTCAGCAGGCCCGAAGTCCCCGTGTTCACCGGGGACGAATGAGGCCTGGGCGCGGGGGGCGGCCGGCTATGCGTCCTTGGCCAGCAGCTCGTTGAGCCGCCGGACGAAGTCGCTGGGATCGGCCAGGCGCGAGCCCTCCGTGAGGACGGCCTGGTCGTGCAGCAGCCGCGCGTGGGATTCGATGCGGGGATCCGCCGGATCCGCGGCGTGGAGCTTCAGGAGGCCCCGGACGGCCGGATGGTCGGGATTCAGCTCGAGGATCCGCGGGCTGGGACCCCCCTCGGCCCGGCCCAGCTTCTGCATGAGCCGCTCCATGTTGGCTCCCAGGGCGCCCTCGTCGGCCACGAGGCACGCGGCGCTCTCCTTCAGGCGCCTGGAGAGGCGGACTTCCTTGAGGCCCGTCAGCTTCTCCGAGAGCAGCGCCAACAGGGGCTTGAAGGACGTCTCGACCTCCTCGGCCTTCTTCCGGTCCTCCTCCGGCAGCTCCGGGGCGTTGCGGTCCGCGGCCTTCAGGGGCTTCCCCTTGTAGTCGGGGAGCATGGGGAACACGAACTCGTCGATGGGTTCCGTCAGGAAGAGCACATCCCAGCCCCGGTGCCGGAAGGCCTCCAGGGCAGGCGAGTGGTCCAGGGCCGCGCGGTCCTCGCCGGTCATGAAGTAGATGCCGGTCTGGTCCGCGGGCATGGCCTCCACGTACTGCGCCAGCGAGAGATACTTCCCCTTCTCGGTCTTCAGGCTCTCGAAGAGGAGGAGATCGGCGATGGCCTCGCGGTTGGCCCAGTCCCGGCCGAGGCCCTCCTTCAGGATGCCGCCCAGTTCCCGGGAGAATTCCACGTAGGCGTCGTAGTCGGCGGTCTTGAAGTCCGCCAGGGCCTGGAAGATGTTCTTCACGAGGCTCTTCTGGATCTTCTCCAGCAGCGGGTTGTGCTGGAGGATCTCGCGGGAGACGTTCAGGGGGAGGTCCGAGCAGTCCACCACGCCCTTCACGAAGCGCAGGTAGGACGGCAGCAGCTGCTCGCAGTGGTCCATGATCTGGACGCGGTTGATGTAGAGCTTGGGGCCCACCTTCCCCTCCCCGAACTGCAGCTCGAAGCTCCTGCGCTTGGGGATGTAGAGCAGCGCCTTGAACTCCAGGGTGCCCTCGGCGGCGTAGTGGATCACCTTGGCCGGATCGTCGACGTCGCCGGAGATCTGGTGGTAGAAGGCGGCGTGCTCTTCCGGGGTGACGTCGCTCTTGCTGCGCAGCCACAAAGCCTTGCGGGAGTTGAGGGTCTCCTCGGCGAAGGCCTTCCCGCCCTTCTCGTCCTCCCTTTCGACATCCATGACGACGGGATGCTCGATGAAGTCCGAGAACTGCTTCACCACCGCCCGCAGGCGCCACGCCTCGAGGAACTCCTTCTCCTCCTCCTTCAGATGGAGGATCACGTCCGTCCCGCGTCCGGCCCGCGCCACCCGCTCCACGGTGAACTCGCCCTGGCCGTCCGAGACCCAGCGCACGGCCTGGGCTTCTCCGGCGGCCCGGGAGACGACGGTGACCTTGTCGGCCACCATGAAGGCCGAGTAGAAGCCCACGCCGAACTGGCCGATCAGCTCGGGGCGGGAGGCGGTCTCCGACCTCTGCAGGGAGTCCAGGAACTCCCGGGTGCCGGAGCGGGCGATGGTGCCCAGGTTGTCGATGACGGCATCACGGGACATGCCCACGCCGTTGTCGGAGACGGTCAGGGTGCCCGCGGCCTTGTCCGCCGTCAGCTTGATCTTCCAGTCCCGGTCTCCCTCCAGGAGGGTCTCGTTCTGGAGCGAGTTGAAGCGGATCTTGTCGATGGCGTCGCTGGCGTTGCTGATCAGCTCCCGGAGGAAGATCTCCTTGTGGGAGTAGAGCGAATGAGTGATGAGGCTGAGCATCTGGCGCAGTTCGCTCTTGAATTCGCGTTTCTCGATCGTGGAATCGGTCATGGCAGTGAAGCTCCTTCGAGGGTTTTACCTCGGGCCGCGGGGCGCAGGCAAGTGGCGGGCCTTGACAAGGCGGCTGCGCGGATATATTGCTTAATTGCGCAAACGCGCAATCATCGGAGCTTCGATGGAACTTCGACTCGGCTATTTCCCCGTCCTGGATGCCGCCCTGGTGCTCCGGCAGGCGTTCGAATCCGTGAGGTTCCAGCCCTTCGCGCCGGCGATGGAGGTCCTTGCGGGCCGGTTCACGGCCGCCGAGAAGGCCGCGCTCGAAGCGGTGGGGGAGGCCACCGGAGGGTGGCTGCGGGTGCTCGAGGCCTTGATGGACCCGGGAACCGCGGGGCTCCTGGGCTCCGAGGAAGGGCTCCTGCGCCTCGAGGAAGCGGCGGCGGCGGATCCCCGGTCCGCCGCGTGGCCGCTCCTGGCCCAGGTCGTCAGGACGGGCATCGCGCCCGAGGCCTCCCGGAGGGCGCGCCATCTCCTGGATGCCACGGCCGCCATCGGCCGCGGCGTCCGGGAGGCCGGGGCCTGGAACTACCTCCTGGGGCTCTCGGACCGTTTCTACCGCGCCAAGTCCGGGGAGTTCGTCTTCCGGATCAAGCCCGAGCTGCGGGTCCGGGAGGAGGAGGTGGAACGGCTCATCATCACGCCCTCCCTCGTGGCGAGCCGGCGGCTGACCTTCTGGAAGCGCGGCGGCACGGTCCTCTTCTACCTCTCCAGCTCGCTCCCCGGGGTCCCCGGGGAGCCCCCCGACGGCCTCCTGCTTTCGGCCCTCGCCGTGGGGGACCGGACCCGGCTGCGGATGCTCAGGCGCCTGGCGGACCACCCTTGCACGAACCTCGAGATGGCCGAGTTCCTGGGCGTGAACCCCTCCACGGCCTCCCGGCACTTCAAGCTGTTCAAGGATGCAGGGTTCGTGGAACTCCGGGAGGGCGAGGGCGGCCGGATGGAGTACGAGCTGTCCCCGGAGTCCCTTGCCAGGGCGCTGGAAGCCATCGTGGCCTTCATCCAGGGAGGCGGGAAATGATCCGCAGGCTCGAGGAACTGTCCGCCAACGCCTGGCCGGGCTTGAGAACCGTCCTGGTGGACGGCTGGGTCATGCGGTTCGCCGAAGGCTATTCCCGGAGGGCCAACAGCGTGCTGCCCATGCACGAAGGCACGACTCCCCTGGCGGAGCGGATCGGCCGCTGCGAGGCCCTGGCCCTGGCCCGCGGCGTCGTACCCACCTTCAAGCTCACCCCATCGGCCCGCCCCGAAGGACTGGATGCCGAGCTGGAACGGCGGGGCTACACCCGCGAGGGAGCGACCTCGGTCATGGTCCTGGAGGACCTCCGGGCAGGAGCGTACGGACTCCCCGCGGGGCTCCGGATCCGCGTTTCCGGATGCCTGGAGGAAACCTGGTTCGACTTCTACGCCGGGGCCGGAAGCCTCGAGGCGCGGCAGTCCGCCGCGGCGCGCGCCATCATGGCGCACATCGTCCCGGACCGGCGCTTCGTCCTGATGGAGGGGGAGGGCGGTCCCGCGGCCTGCGCGCTCGCGGTGGTGGAGGACGGCTGGGCGGGCATCTTCGACGTGGTCGTGCGGAAGGACCTGCGGGGGCGCGGCCTGGGCCGGAAGATCATGGAGGCCGTCCTGGCGGAGGCCTCCGCCGCGGGCGCGCGCCGGTCCTACCTGCAGGTGGTCGAAGGGAACCGCCCCGCGGAGTCGCTCTACCGCAGCCTGGGGTATTCCGTGGCCTATCCCTACTGGTACCGCGCGCGGAGGGCGCTGCCATGATCCGCGCCGCGTTCAGGCTCCTGGTGGGGGGCTACCGCGAACTGCCTCGCCCGGTCTGGATCCTGTTCCTCATCCAGGTCGTCCTCCGGGGCGGAGACTTCGTCTTCCCCTTCCTCACCCTGTTCCTGACGAGGAAGCTGGGGCTCGACGGCGCCGCGGCGGGTTTCTGGATCACGGCCAACGTGGCCAGCGGGCTTCTGGGCACCCTGGCGGCGGGCAAGGTGAGCGACCACCTGGGCCGCAAGCGCGTGTTCGCCGCCTGCATGGTGGGCACCGGCCTGCTCACGGCGGTCTGCGGGTTCCTGCCCCCGTCCATGCTCATCCCCCGGATCCTGGTGCTCGCCGCCTTCTTCCAGGGCTCCATGAAGCCGGTCATCCTGGCCACCATCATGGACGTGTGCGCCCAGGACCAGCGCAAGGAGGCCTTCTCCCTCAGCTATCTCGGCGCCAACCTCGGGGTGGCCATCGGGCCCATGTTCGCCGGCTTCCTCTTCGAGCACCACCTGGCCTGGGTGTTCTTCGGCGACAGCCTCGCCCTCTCCATGGCCCTCTGCCTGCTCCTCTGGCTGATTCCCGAGGGCGGGGCTCCGGCGCTGCCGGAGGCCGAGGAGGAAGCGGAGGGGAGCGCCCTGAGGGCCTTCCTGGCGCGCCCGGTCCTGGTGGTCTTCTGCGTCATCTCCCTGCTCGTCAGCTTCGCCTACGGCCAGACCGGCTTCGGGCTCACCCTCTACACCTCGGAGCGCTTCGGCGCGCAGGGGGCGGCGCTCTTCGGCTTCCTCATGTCCCTCAACGCCGTGGTGGTGCTGGGCACGACGGCCCTGCTGACGCGGCTGACCCGCCGGCTCTCCGGTCCGGCGACCATGGGCCTCGGGACCACCCTCTTCGCCGCGGGGTTCGGCATGCTGGCCTTCAGGCTCGGCCGGACCGGCCTGGTGCTGTCGACGCTGGTGTGGACCCTCGGGGAGGTGCTTTTCGCCACCAATACCGGCGCCTACCTGGGCGACCACACGCCGCGGAACTTCCGGGGGCGGTTCCAGTCCATCCGGGAGATGATGTCCAGCTCGGGCCGCCTGCTCTCGCCCCTGGTCTTCGGTGCCGTGATCACCCGCGCAGGTGTCCGCGCCTCGTGGCTGGCCACCGCCCTGGTGGCCCTCGCATGCACCGGAGGATTCGCCCTGCTGCACCGCTGGGAAGGCCGGACGGCCCAGCCCGGCCTTGAAGGAGACTTGCCATGAGCATGAACTACGATCATCTGGCGGCGGACTACGCCCGTCACCGGCGCACCCACCCGGAGGTGCTGAAGCGCCTCCTGGAAGATGGGCGCCTGGTCCCCGCTTCCAGGATCCTGGAGGTCGGCTGCGGGACCGGCAACTACCTCGCCGCCCTCGAGGAATCCGCGGGCTGCGAGTGCTGGGGCCTGGACCCCTCGAGGGAGATGCTGGACAAGGCCCGGGCGCGGCTGTCCCGGGGCCGGGTCCAGGAAGGGCGGGCCGAGGCGATCTCCTTCGGCGGCGAGCTGTTCGACCTGGTCTTCTCGGTGGACGTCATCCACCACGTGGAGGACCGCCAGGCGCACTACCGCGAGGCGTTCCGGATCCTGAAACCCGGCGGCCTCCTCTGCACGGTGACGGATTCGGAGGACATCATCCGGCACCGGGAGCCCCTGGCCACGCATTTCCCGGAGACGGTCGCCGTGGAGCTGGAACGCTATCCCCGGATCCAGGACTTGCGCGCCATGATGGTTTCGGCTGGGTTCACGGCGATCCGGGAGGAGACGGTGGCCTTCCGCCATGTCCTGACGGACATCCAGCGCTACCGGGACAAGGCCTTCTCGTCGCTGCACCTCATCGGCCAGGCCGCCTTCGAGCGCGGCATCGGCCGGCTCGAGGCGGACCTGCGCGAGAAGGGATCCGTGCCCTGGTGGTCGCGCTACCTGCTGCTCTGGGGAACGAGGCCGTGAGGCCGGCCCAAGGGGATCAAGGCACCGCCATCACGAGGCGGAAGCCCCGGGAAACGTTCAAGGCGGCGGGCAGGTCGTAGTTCCGGAAGCCGGAGCGGAAGTTGGCTGCCGAGGTGTCCGACCACCCTCCCCCCCGCTGGCTGCGGTTGGCGCCTCTCAGCGGACTGTCCACCCAGGCGCTTCCGTCCGTGGGCGCGGTGTTGTAGTTGACATGGTAGTCGTCCTCGGTCCATTCCCACACGTTCCCGAGGAGGTCGTACAGGCCCCACGCGTTCGGGTGCTTGGACTTGACGCTGGCCGTGGCGCTCGCGCCCCGGACGGCGTAGGTGTCCAGGCTGGTTTCTACATCTCCGAAGAAGTAGGCGGTGGCGGTTCCCGAACGGCAGAGGTACTCCCACTCGGCCTCGCTGGGCAGGCGGAAATTCTTGGCCGGGACTGCGGCCTTCAGCAGGTCGAGGAAGCCGCCGCTCTTCCGGAGGTCGTCCCAGCTCACCATGGCCACGGGATGATCGTCGTCGACGAAGGACCCCATGACTGCCGTCCACTGGGCCTGGGTCAGCTCCGTTTCGGCCGCGTAGAAGGCCTGGCCGATCGCGACGGTGTGCGTGGGCTGCGCGTTGGTATAGGTGGTGTCTCCCATGGTGAAGCTGCCCGCGGGCGCCAGGACGAACGTCATGGGCACCGTGGTCGACGGGGTCCCGGCGACGGGGATATCCACCCTCAGGGTTGCCGCCGGATACACCACGGCCGCAGCATCGGCGCCGTCCACGGCCACCGTCTGGACGGGCTTCAGGGGGTGGCGCTGCAAGTGTTCCGGCCCGAGCGTCCCGCCGTTGCCGCGCCCGAGGCCCGGCTTGCTGGAGTCGGTCACCGTGCCTGCCGTGAGGGTGTAGGTCCCCCGGGCCAGGCCCGTGAGCGTCTGCGTCGCGGTGAGGTGCTCGCTGTAGCCGCCCGGTCCCGTGACGGTCACGTCGGCATCCAGGCCGGTCAGGCCCGTGACGGTCACCGCGAGGCTGGAGGAAGAGGCGGAACCCCCGCCCCCGCCTCCGCCGCAGGCGGCCAGGAGGAGCGGGAGTGCGACCGAAGCGAGCAGGGCGGCGTGGGAAACCGGCGCTTTCATGCGGAACTCCTCTGTTGAAATTACAAGCGTAGTGCGCCCATTGGAACACCGCGCGAAGCGGCATTCAAGAGCGGGGCGGGATCCTTCCCGGGGTTCGGCCGTCAGCGTGGCCGGTCCGGATCCCCGCCCCCGAGTCTCCGCCGGAGGCGGCGCCACCATCCGTCGGGCGGCAGGTCCGCCTGGGCGGGGGGGGTGCGCTGGACGATGACCTGGTAGCCCTTGTGGAGCACCTGGAGATGGGCGGCGAACATGGCCAGGAAGGCGTCGACGGCCAGCTTCGGCACCAACGCCGGATCGGGGTAGGCTTGCCACGCGTAGTCGTCGAAGATCATGATCCCTTCCGGCTCGAGCAGCGCCCAGGCCAGGAGGGCGTCGGTCATCACGTCCTTCGCCACGTGGGAGCCGTCGATGTAGACGAGCCCGTACGAGGCCGCATGCGCGTGGTTCAGGGCGACCAGCGCATTGAACGAGGTGTCCTTGATCTTGGTCACCTTGCCCTTGAAGGGCGCCGTCACCTCCTGGTCGAACACCCGCTCGACCTCGGAGAAGTCGATCTGGAACGTCCCGTCCCGATGTTCCATCGCTCCCTCGAAGGTGTCGCAGACCGTGATGCGCGAGTCCGGATGGACCAGGACGTTCTCCAGGAGCCACCGGGTGGCCCGGCCCTCGAAGCAGCCGACTTCGAGGGCCTTGAGGGGCTTCCCGGCCAGGGGCTTCAGGTGGGCTTCCCAGGTGGGGATGTTGTGGCTGAACCAGTCGTGGGTGAACGTCATGAAGATCCCGATATGGCCGCACTCGACGGCGGTCCTCCCATCATGGCGGAATTCCCGCCTGGAACGAGAACCTCCCGGCACCCTGGGCGGATGCCGGGAGGTTCGTCTCGCAAGGTCGAGATCAGGCCAGCTTGATGATGCCCAGGCTGTTGAGGAGGATGAGCAGGATCAGGACGGGAGCGACGAACTTGATCAGCGCGAAGAGGATGCGGCCGTGCCAGGGCTGGCCGGCGTAGCCCTTGTTCATCTCGTCCGTGAACTCCCTGCGGCTCATGAGCCAGCCGCCCACGACGGCGATGGCGAGGCCGCCCACGGGGAGGAGCACGTTGGAGGAGAGGAAGTCGCAGAGGTCGAAGAAGTTCTTGCCGAAGAGCTTCATGTCGGCCAGGACGGGGTTCTGGGACAGCGTCGCGAGGATGCCCATCAGGAACATCACGGTGCCGGTGAGGATGGCCGCGGTCTGCCGCTTCATGTGTCCCTTCTCGACGACCCAGGCCACGGGGACTTCGATGAGGCTCACCATGGCGCCGATGGTCGCGATGGAGGTGAGGATGAAGAAGATGACGGTGAACAGGCCGCCCATGGGCATCTGGGAGAAGATGAGCGGGATCGTGTTGAAGAGGAGGCCGGGGCCGCCGGCGGGGGTCCCGCCGAAGGCGAAGACGGCCGGGAAGATGGCGAGGCCCGCCAGGATGGAGACGATCGTGTCGGAGAGGGCGACGCGGGTTGCGTTGGGGACGATCCTCGTCTCGTCGGGCATGTAGGAGCCGTAGGTGGTCATGGTGCCCATGCCCAGGGAGAGCTTGAAGAAGGCGAGGCCCAGGGCCGAGAGGAGCACGGTGCCCGTGAGCTTGGAGAGGTCGGGGCGGAAGAGGTAGGACACGCCGGAGAAGGCGCCGGGGAGCGTGAGGGCGCGGATGTCGCAGACGATCAGGAGGATGAAGAGCACGGGCATGAGGGTCTTCGTGACCTTCTCGATGCCCTTGGCGACGCCCGCCGCGATGATGCCGGAGGTGAGGACGAGCACCGCCAGCTGCCAGAGGAGGGGCTCCCAGGTGCCCCCGGCCAGGGCGCCGAAGGTCTCGGGGGTGAGCTTCGAGCCGGTGAAGAAGGCGCCGATGGACTTGAACACGTAGGCGAAGACCCAACCGGCCACGTCCGTGTAGAAGGCCATGATGAGGAGGGCGGAGCTCAGTCCGGCCCAGCCGATGGCGCACCAGAACTTCTGGCCGATGACCACCTGGCCGTAGGCATGGACGGCGTTGAGGCGCATCCTGCGGCCGATGACATGCTCCACGACCATGATGGGCAGGGCCACGAGCGCCACGGCCAGGAGGTAGGTCAGGACGAAGGCGGCGCCTCCGTTGGAGCCGGTGAGGTACGGGAACTTCCAGATGTTGCCCAGACCGATGGCCGAACCTAGCGTGGCGGTGAATGCTCCGAGGGTGGACGCGAACGCGTCGCGGTCCTTGATGCCGGACATGACGTCTCCTTGTTCGTTGGCGGAGAAGAAAGCCGGGAGCAGTCGCGGCGGTTGTATTCGCCTGGACGGCCGGACGTTCTTATCCAAAAGAACAGTCTAGCCCCAAGTGGTCTGCGGCTGAACTTCCATCTCGGTCCCGCCGGGGGAAAATGCTGAACTACGGTTTTTACCGCATACCGGACGCCTTGACAGTGAAGGCCTCCACCCGGTCCAGCAGGCCTTCGAGGTCGCCCAGTTCGGTGCGGGGGTTGATGATCGTGACCCGGAGATAGGTCTTCCCGCGCAGGACGGTCTTCACGATGTAGTAGGAACCCTCCTTCACGATCGCCTCCCGGACCCGCAGCTGGAAGGCTTCCGGATCGGCGAGGGCGGGCGGGGCGTAGCGGAAGCAGACGATGTTGCCCTCCGGCTCGGTGGCCAGTTCCCAGTGGGGCCGGCCGGCGATCATCCGGCCGAAGGCCTGCCCCAGCTCGAACATCCGCTCGATGTAGGCGGCGAAATAGGCGGTGCCGTAGGTCTTGAGGGAGCCGTAGACCTGCAGGCCCAGCGACCGCTTGGTACATTCCATGGTGCGCTGGGCCAGGTCGTACCAGGTGCCGGTGGGATCCTGTCCGGCGAAGAGGTAGTTGGCCTGCTGGCTGAAGGTCTCGAAGGAACGGCGCCCCTCCTTGAAGATCACGAGAGTGGCCAGGGCCGGCATGAGCATCATCTTGTGGGCGTCGATGACGACGGAATCCGCCCGCTCGATTCCCTTCAGGCGCGGCCTGAGGCGGTCGGACACCACCATGGCCCCGCTGTGGGCTCCGTCCACGTGGAACCAGACTCCGTATTCGGCGCAGAGGTCGGCAATCCGGTCCAGAGGGTCGATGGCGCCCGTGGCCGTGGAGCCGGCGCTGGCCACGACGGCCAGGACCGCCCGGCCGTCCGCCTTGGCCCTGCACAGGGCCTTCTCCAACTCGTCCACGCGCATGCGGAAGGCCTCGTCGGCAGGGATGGGGACGACCGACTTGCCGCCCAGCCCGACCACCTGGGCGCTGCGGCGGACGCTGTAGTGGGTCTGGTCCGAGGCGAGGACGCAGAGCGCGCGCGCATCCCGGATGCCTTCCTCCCAGACGTCGTAGGGGGTCCCGGACTGGCGGGCCGCCAGCAGGGCGGTCAGGTTGCCCGCGCTGCCGCCATGGGTGAAGAACCCGTCCGCGGCCTCCGGGTCGAAGCCGATCCGGCCTGCGAACCACCGGGCCGCGGACCGCTCCATGGCGGTGGAATGGGGGCCCATCTCGTAGACGGCGGAGCCGTTGTTGAGGAACGCGCCGGCGAAGTCCAGGAGGGCGCTCCCGGGAAGGGGAGAGGTGCACTGGTGGCCGATGTAGCGGGGATGATGCAGGTGGTTGCTGCTCTCGATGACGCGCGCCAGGAGTTCCGTCGGATCCTCGAGGGGCTCGGGGCCGAAGTCCGCGGGCCAGCGCCGGAGGCTCTCCTCGGGGGTCCAGGGGGGCAGCACCGGGCCTTCGCGGCGGTTGGCCTGTTCCAGATGGTCGGCCAGCAGGTCGACCACGCGGTGGCCCAGGTCACGAAAGGCAGTGGCCTCGAAGGAGGCAGAGAGGTCGGCGGAGCGGCTGGACATGGGTTCCTCGCATGGGTCCGAACCTCCAGTTTGCCGCCTCCATGAATGGAAGGCAGTTGCTATTTTTCGCTATCCTCGTTGTGAGGTGAATCTTCATGCGACCTGAACATCCCATCGTTCTCATCACCGGCGCCTCCTCCGGCTTCGGCGAGGCCACGGCGCGGCTGCTGGCGTCCCGCGGCTGCCACCTGGCGCTGGGAGCCCGCCGCGTGGAACGGTTGGAGGCCCTGGCCCGGGAGCTGGAGAAGGCCTACGGGATCAAGGTGTTCGCGGGGCACGTGGACACGCGGCGCACGGACTCCGTCGAAGGCTTCGTGCGGGATGCCGCTCAGGCCCTGGGCGGGCTGCACGTGGTGGTCGCCAACGCGGGGCTGGCGCGCGGCCTCGACAAGCTGGACTCGGTGCTGGAGGAGGACTGGCAGGCCATGCTGCACACCAACGTGGAGGGCGTGGTCCGGACGATCAAGGCCACGCTGCCGCACCTGCGCCGAAGCGGCTGGGGCCACGTCTTCTTCATCGGCTCGACCGCGGGCCACCAGGTCTACGAGGGCGGCGGCGTCTACGCGGCCTCGAAGCACGCCGTGAAGGCCATCGCCAGGACGCTGCGCCTCGAGCTGTGCGGCGAACCCATCCGCGTCACCAGCGTGGACCCGGGCATGGTGGAGACGGAATTCTCCCTGGTGCGCCTGGGGAACGAAACGAGCGCGAAGAACGTCTACAAGGGCATGACCCCCCTCACCGCCGCGGACATCGCCGAGTGCATCCGCTGGGCCCTGGAACTGCCCGACCATGTGGACATCGACGAGATGATCGTCAAGCCCAGGGACCAGGCCAGCTACACCGGGGCCAAGGTCCACCGTCACGACTGACGGTCGACCCGCCTGACCAGCCGATAGGAGAGAGGCACCGCCGCCAGGGCCATGAGGGCGCTGATCGCCCAGCCCAGGCGGAAGCCGGCGGCGCCGTAGCGCCGCTCCGCCCAGCCGATGACACCGCCGATCAGGAGGGAGCCGAGGCTGATGCCGGCGTCGAAGGAGAACAGGGTGGCGCCGAAGGCGGCGCCCCGGCGCTCCGGATGGACCGTCTCCAGGACATAGGTGTTGATGAGGGTGTGGACCATGCTGTATCCGGCCCCGTAGAGCAGGGCGGAGAACACGTGGCGGGGCAGGCCCGTGGGGGCGAGGGCGAGGACCAGCAGGCCGGCGCAGGCCAGCCAGAGCATGCTCGGCAGCCGCCTCACGGGCTGGGTGTCGAAGCCCGCCACGGACATCACGACGCGCATGCCGACCATCCCCACCGCCATGAAGGTGAGGAAGGCCCAGGGTGCCGGAGAGCCCAGCGCCAAAGCCTCCTGGGTCGTGTACGTCCCGAGCACCCCGTAGCCCAGGGCCGTCGCGAGGAGCACGGAGCAGGGGGCCGCCATCAGGCGCTCGGGGGCCTGGAAGGGGGGGCGGCGCTCGCGGGCCGGCCGGTCCGGGGGGAGGATCGTCGCGAGGCCCGCCAGGAGGAGGAAGGCCCCGGCCAGGCCGAAGGCGATGACCGGGAACCCGAAGCAGCCGAACAGGGTCACTCCCAGGAGGGGGCCGAAGATCACGCCGCCGGGGCTGGCCAGGCCGTAGAGGTTCATGCCGTCCGCCCGCCGGTCCGCCGGCAGGACGTTCCCGAGGGTGGCCATGGTGGCGGTGAGGAGGCCCGACCAGACCACCCCGTGGGGGAAGGCCAGGACGCAGAACCACCCCCAGTGGTCCTGGATGAGCCCGTAGAGGACCAGGATGGCGGTGAAACACAGTGTCGAGGCCACGATCATCCGCCGCTGCCCGAGGCGGTCCCCGAGGGGTCCCGTGAAGAGGGCGCCGAGGGCCGACCCGATGGTGAAAGCCCCCATGAACCAGCCGGACTGGGCCACGCTGGCGCCCAGCTGGATGAGCCTCAGGGGGACGGTGGGGAAGAGCTGGAAGGCCGCGAAGAAGGTGATGAACGTGATCGAGAAGACCAGGGTGAACTGCGGCGTGAAGAGGGAGGGCCTGGAGTGTCGCATGGACCTTTGAATAATGAATTAAAATTGTTTGTTATTTGTATTGATGCGGAGAGTCTTTCCCCGGCCGCATCACGAGCGCGGCCAGGGGCAGGCAGCAGAGCAGGGCCAGCCCGCCCAGCCCCCAGCCCCAGCGATAGCCTCCCGCCAGGCCCACGGACCGCCCGATGTGTTCCATGGCCCAGCCCAGGCCGAAGGCGCCCGCGGCCTGGCCCGCGTCGTAGGCGAAGTAGAGGGCGCCGACGCCGGCCCCCCGGCGGTCCGCCCGGGACCGGTCGATGATGACCATGAAGAGCAGGGTGTGCGTCATGGCGTAGCCCGCCCCGTAGAGCGCCCCTCCCGCCGCGTGGCGGAGGACGCCTCCCGGAAGCAGGGCCAGCAGCGCCATCCCGGCGAGGGCCATCCAGACCATGGGACCCAGGAGGCGGATGGGCCGGCGGCCCATGCCGGTGACCCCCAGGAGGAGCCGCAGGCCCACCATGCCCGCGGCGAGGGAGGTGAGCATGGCCGAGGGCCAGGCCATGTGCAGGAACTTGGCCTCCTGGGCCGAGAAGGGCGGGATGGGCCCGAAGCTGACGCCCACCAGGAACAGGATCACCACCGGCAGCCACACCAGCCTTTCCGGGAGCTGGAAGGCCGCGTCCTTCCTGAGTTCCGCCCCGGTCTCTCCCGGCAGGAACCGGATGAGGGCGCTCAGTGCGAGGAACCCGGCCCCCAGCACCAGCATCTGCCCGCGGAAGCCCAGGGCCGCGAAGAGGAGCAGCCCGAGGATCGGTCCCAGGGCTACTCCGGAAGGGCTGGACATGCCGAAGAAGGACATCCCCTCGGCCCGGGTCCCGGGGGTGAGCATGGATCCGGCCTTGGCCACGGAGGCCGTCCGGAGCCCCGACCAGACCAGGCCGTGGAACGGGGCCAGGACGTAGAACACCCAGCGGTGGGCCGGGGCCTGGATGAATGCGTAGGCCGCGAAGAAGGCCACCATCAGGAAGGAGGCGACGTACAGCACCCGGCGCTGTCCGACCCGGTCGCCCAGGGGCCCCGTGAAGAGGCAGCCGATCGCCGAGCCCAGGGTGAAGGAGGCCATGAAGCGCCCGGATTCCGCCAGGTCGGCGCCCAGGTTCCTCAGGTGCAGGGGGACCACCGGGAAGAGCTGGTAGCCCACCGCGAAGACGGCGAAATAGAAGAGGCAGAGCAGCAGGAAGGGCGGGGTGAACACTTTCGGCGGCTTCTCCCCCGCTCCGGGCGTCATCGGCATGCCTCGATCCTCGCACGGGCCGGGGGCGGGGAGGATCACATCCCCCTCCTTCCTAGGACTTGAGCCGCCAGAGATCCAGGGCCAGCACGAAGGCCATGAGGGAGATCAGGAAATAGAAGCCTCCCATGAGGATCTTCTCCTTGAGCTGGACCGTGAGGTCGCGCCCGCGCAGCTTCTCGAAGGTGAGCATGGCCATGTGCCCCCCGTCCAGGAAGGGGATCGGCAGGGCGTTGAGCACCGCCAGGTTCAGGGAGATGAAGGCCATGAACATCAGGAAGCCGGCCCATCCCGACTTGGCCGCGTCGCTGCCGCCCTTGACGATGGCGATGGGGCCCCCGACCTCCCGGATGCTGGCCTGGAAGCTCACCAGGCGGTAGAAGCCCTGGAACACCTGTCCGGTCAGGCTGGCGGTCTCCAGGGCGCCCAGGACGGGCCCTCGCCAGACGTCCCGGAAGGCCACCGGCCGGCGCGTGTAGGTGACCTCCGTGGGGCTGAACTTGATCCCGACCTTGCCCCTGCCGCCTTCGCTCCTGGGGGTGATCCGGGTCGTCCGCGTCCGGCCGTCCTTCTCCAGGGTCACGGGGATGGCCTGGCCCGGGCGGGCCTGGATGTAGGTGATTGCCTCGCCGCTCGTGGCGCCGGGGAACCGGAGCTCCCCGAACTGGCGGATGAGGTCTCCGGGGAAGAAGCCCGCCTGGGCCGCCGGGGAATCCGGCACCACTTCGAGGACGACCAGGGGCGAGGGCTGCGGGGTGGCGGAGGTGATCCGGGACTGGTCGATGCCCATCACGGACAGGAGCAGGTAGGCCGTGACGAGGTTGGCCAGGATGCCTCCGGAATAGAAGAGCATGCGGCGGTGGTAGGGCTGCTTGAGGAAGCCGTGGGGATCCTCGGCGTCGGGCTCCTCGGGGTTGTAGCCGGCGAGCTTCACGTAGCCGCCCAGGGGCAGTGCTGCGACCCGGACGTCGGTCTCCTTCCACCGGAATCCGAAGATCCTCGGCCCGAAGCCCAGGGAGAACACCTCCACGGGCAGGCCCATGCGCTTGGCGAAGAGGAAGTGTCCCATCTCGTGGAGGAAGATGAGCACCCCGATCATCAGGAGGGCCCCGACGATGCCCGTGGTGTTGGCCATCGAGCCTGAGGCGACGGCCAGCACGGGGACTAAGGTCAGCCTTTGCATATGGTTCATGAAGTTCCCTGGGATCTCGGCCGGAAGGCGGGCCCGCGGCAGGCAATTGGATGCCGGGTTCGCCCGGATCCTTGATTATCGCCTCAAAATCGGAATATTCCGAGGCCTCAAAATGGGCGGGGCGGGAAGGGACCCGGTCAGGGGATGCGGCTGTCCAGCCATTCCCGTGCCAGGGTCCTGGCGCGGTGGTCGCAGGCCATGACCTGGGGGAGGCTCTCCACCGGCTCCGCGGCCAGGGCGTCCAGGGTCCGGGAGACGCAGGCCTGGATGTCCCAGAACGGGATGCGGCCCGCCAGGAAGGTGGCCACGGCCTCCTCGTTGGCCGCGTTGAGGATCGCCGGGGCCGTGCCCCCCGTCCGGAGGGCCGCGTAGGCCAGGGCGAGGCAGGGGAAGCGTTCCAGGTCCGGCGGACCGAAGCTCCAGGCGCGGGTCTGGTTCCAGTCGTAGGCCGGGACGGGGCCGGCCAGCCGCTCCGGGTAGAGGAGGGCGTACTGGATGGGGAGCTTCATGTCGTTGGCGCAGACCTGGAGCTGGTAGGTCCCGTCGTGGAGGCCCACCATCGCGTGCACCTGGCTCTGGGGATGGACGGTCACCTGGATCTGCCCGGGGCGGAGCCCGAAGAGCATCGAGGCCTCGATGACCTCCAGCCCCTTGTTCATGAGCGTCGCCGAGTCGATGGTGATCTTGGGGCCCATCTTCCAGGTGGGGTGGTTCAGGGCCTCCTCCACCGTGGCGGCCTGGATGCGCTCCAGGGGCCAGTCGCGGAACGGCCCTCCGCTGGCTGTGATGCGCACCTCGCGCACGGCCTCCGGCCCGCGGCCGTCCAGGAGCTGGTGCAGGGCCGCGTGCTCCGAATCCACCGGCAGGAGCTCGCCCCCGCCCGTCCTGGCGGCCTGGTGCATGAGCTCGCCGCCCACGACCAGGGATTCCTTGTTGGCCACGCAGACCCGCCGGCCCGCCCGGAGGGCCGCCTCCGTGCTGGCCAGTCCGGCGGCCCCCACGACCGCGGCCACGACGGTGTCGGCGTCGGGGTGCAGGGCGCAGGCCATGAGGCCTTCGGAACCGACGTGGATTTCCGGCGCGTAGCTGAGCGCCGCCCTGAGCCAGGCGGCGTCCTCGGCCTCCGCGAGCGAGACGCAGGCGGGACGGAACTTCTCGCACTGGGCCCTCAGGCGCTCCCGGTTTCGCCCCGCGGCCAGGGCGACGATTCCGAGCCGGTCCGGCAGGGCCTCGACCACGTCCAGGGTGGACGTGCCGATGGAACCAGTGGAACCCAGGATCGAGAGGCGCCGCATGTCAGTTCAGCCCGTGGACCAGGTGCACGTAGGTGTAGAGCGCCGGCGCCGTGAAGATGAGGCTGTCCACCCGGTCCAGCATGCCGCCGTGGCCGGGGATCTCGAAGCCGTCCATGCAGGAGTCCTTCACGTGGGCGCTCCGCTTCCAGGTGCTCTCGACGAGGTCCCCGAGCATGCCGACGACGCCGAGGATCAGGCCCAGGGCGATCGCGTCCACGGCGCTCCAGTCCACGCAGAAGGTGGCCTTCATGAGGAAGGCGCCGGCGATGTTGCCGGCCAGGTTCCCGAAGGCCCCTTCCCAGGTCTTCTTGGGGCTGACCCGGGGGGCGAGCTTGTGCCTGCCCAGGAAGCTGCCCGCGAAATAGGCCGCCGAATCCCCGAGCCAGACGATGAGGTAGAGGGCCAGGATGAGCCGGGCCCCCGTGTCGGGGAGGCTGGTGTCGTTGAACATGAAGAGCTTCTGCTGGAAGCCCAGGCCGAGGCCCATGTAGAGGGCCGCCAGCCAGGTGATGGCCTGGCTGGTGAGCGCGTTGTCCAGGGGATCCTTCGAACAGAGCAGGGCCTCGAAGTGGATGAGCGCTCCCGCCGCCGGGAGCACGATCCAGAGAGGGAGGATGTCCTCGCCGGTGCTGGCCTCGAGGTAGAAGTGGAGCGGGAAGAGCAGGCCCGCGAGCGTCCCCGTGACGATCGAGGGCTTGTGTCCCAGCTTGCGGGCGATGAGGCCCATCTCGCGCACGCCCATGAAGATCGCCCCGGACATGAGCAGCAGGAAGACGAGCTTGGCCCAGGGCCGGTCCCCGAAGTAGAGCAGGGTGAGGAACCCGCTGGCGAAGACCCCCGTCGTGAGGAGGCGGATGGCGAGGTTCTTCGTATCCATGGTGCGGCGGGGCGGCATGGGGGTTGGCATATTCCTCCTCATCACAGGCCCCCGAAGCGGCGTTCCCGGCGGCTGTATTCATCCAGGGCCTGGTGCAGCTGGGGGGCCCGGAAGTCGGGCCACAGACAATCCGTGATGTACAGCTCCGCGTAGGCCGACTGCCACAGGAGGAAGTTCGAGATCCTCATCTCGCCGGAGGTCCGGATGAGCAGGTCCACGTCCGGGACGCCTGCGGTCCAG
>DAOPZL010000028.1:9032-35288 GCA_035353395.1 Holophaga sp. | reverse complement strand
AGATCCAGGGTTTCACCGCCGCGATCCGCCCCAGCATGATCCCGGCGAGCGGCGAAAACCACTCACGATGGCCTTCGACATCCTTCGGGCCGCAGATGTCCCCGTTCCCGATCACCGGGATCCGGGTCTGCCCGGCGATCCAGGGAAACTCGCTCCAGCGGGCGTGGCGCTTCAGCATCTCGCCGGAGAAGCGCGGGTGGACGGTCAAGGCCTCGACCCCGTGGTCCTCGAACAGCCGGAGCCGCTCCAGGAAGGACGGGCGCCAGCGGTCCGGATCGTCCCCCAGCCTGCACTTCACCGTCAGCGCCCCCGCGTGGACCTTCCGGATCCGTCCGAGCACGGACTTCAGGCGCTCGAAGTCCCGGAAGAGGGCTGCTCCGGAGGCCTGGTGCTGGATCTTGGGCGCCGGGCAGCCGAGGTTGAGGTCGAAGGCGACCGCTTCCAGCTGTTCCGCCTTCCGGAACACCGCCTCCAGGTCCTCCGCCCCGGAGATCCGGAACTGGTAGATCACGGCGCCCTCCTGGGGGCGGCGCCTGGTGAAGGGGGACTGGTCCGGCTTCTCCCGCAGGAAGGCCGACGCCGAGACCATCTCCGTGAAGAGGGCGCCGTAGCCCCCGTAGTCCGCGAGCAGGCGCCTGAAGGCGGAGTTCGTGATGCCCGCCATGGGGGCCAGGAACAGGGCCGGGGCGATGACCTTCCCGCCCAGTGTGATGCCGTCGAACATGCCGCCCCCGGGAACCAGCATACACTGGGAGCATGGACCTTCCCGCCGCAGCAAGCCCCAGGCCGAACGCCCTCTCGCCCCTGAGATCCAGGATCTTCCTGGCCGTCTGGATCGCGTCGATGACCTCCAACATCGGCTCCCTGGTCCAGAGCGTGGGCGAGAAGTGGCAGATGACCCAGCTCACCCCCTCCACCTTCCTGGTGGCCCTCATCGAGACAGGCAGCACGCTGCCCGTCCTGGCGCTCGGGCTGGCCGCGGGGGCCATCGCGGACATCGTGGACCGGCGGAAGCTGCTGATCTCGTCCCAGATCTTCATGATGTGCGTGGCGGCGGCCCTGTCCCTCTTCACCTTCCTCCACATGATCACGCCGGGGCTCCTGATCGTCATGGCCATGCTCATCGGCATCGGCTCGTCCATGAGCATGCCGACGTTCGCGGCCATCCTGCCGGAGCTGCTGCCCAAGCGGGACCTGAGCGCCGGCGTCTCCCTCAACAGCGCCGGCTACAACATCAGCCGGGCCGTCGGCCCCGCCCTGGGCGGCCTCGTCGTCGGATGGCTGGGGGCGGGATGGGCCTTCCTGCTGAACGCCGTGTCCTTCCTGGCGGTCGTCGTGGTCCTGGGGCGGTGGAAGCGCCCCGTCCCGTCCCACTCGCTGCCCGCGGAACGCTTCCTGGGCGCCATGAAGGTGGGCTTCCGCTACGTGCGCCACAGCCGTCCGGTGCAGGTCATCCTGGCGCGCACCATCGGCTACATCTGGTTCAGCGGCGTCATCTTCTCCCTCCTCCCGGCCCTCGCCATCCACCGGCTGAAGCTGGGCTCCAGCGGGTTCGGCCTGCTCTACGGCTGCATCGGGGCGGGGGCCGTGTCCATCACCGTCCAGCTGCCCAAGCTCCGCGCGAAGTATTCGGCCAACCAGCTGATCGGGGGCTTCACGACCCTGGCCGTGGCCGCCCAGCTCGTCGTCGCCTTCGTTCCCAGCATCCCCGTGGTGGCCTTCGGCCTGTTCCTGGCGGGCATGAGCTGGCTGGCCATCTTTTCCACCTTCAACACCGCCCTCCAGCTCTCGGTCCCCTCCTGGGTGAAGGCGCGGGCCTTCGGGGCCTACCAGATGGCCTGGGGCGGCGCGAGCGCGTTGGCGGCGGCCTTCTGGGGCGCCGTGGCCGAGCGCTTCGGGCTCCCGGCCGGGTTCGCCCTCTCGGCGCTCGGCATGCTGGTCGTCCTGCTCCTCATCGGCAGGCTGCGGATCACCGTCTTCGAGGAGGAGCCGGACCTGTCGCCCCACCGGGACAGGCCGCACTCGGAGACCCCCATTCCGCTGGACGCGGGCCCCATCCAGATCCAGCTCGAGTTCCGCATTCCGCCGGAGCACCGGCAGGCCTTCATCGAGGCCATGCAGGAGGTCCGGCGGCTCCGCCTGCGTGACGGCGCCATGCGCTGGGCCCTGTTCGAGGAGCCCGGAAGGGAGGAGGACGGCCACCTGCGCTTCATGGAGTGCTACCTCAGCTCCAGCATGGGCGAGCACCTGAGGCAGCATCTCCGCAACACCCACGCGGACCGCGAGGTCCTGGACAGAGCCTTCCGCCTGGATCCCTCGGGACGCCCCAGGGCCCGCCACATGGTCGCGGTGGAGGAGGAAACGTCGCTCCTGCAGCGCCTCTGGCAGTAGGCCGCGGCCCGCGGACGCGACACCGGCCCATCCGCGTGCTATCTTGCGGACCAGGGAGACGCCATGGGCCGTTTCGGCAAGTTCCTGTCCGGGTTGGCGGCCGTCCTCGGCCTGCTGGCGGCTTCGGCCTGCGGGGGGTCCGGAGGCTCAGGCAGCTCCTCGGCGGGCTACGTCCACTCCGGAAGGGCCTACCAGGCCAGGAACGTCGTCATCCTCGTGCTCGACGGCCCCCGCCAGAGCGAGATGTGGGGAGATCCCACCCGCGCCTGCATCCCGAACCTGGCCGCACTCGCCCCCGCCGGGACGCTGCTGTCCGGCTTCCAGAACGCGCACCACACCTACACCATGGCCGGCCATACCGCGATCCTCACGGGGGTCTACCAGGAATACCTGAACCTATCCACGAACCAGCACCCGGACCACGCGGGCATCTTCCAGCACTTCCTCCAGGCGAGCGGCCTGGACCGGAACCAGGCGTGGATCGTCTCCTCGAAGGACACGCTGGCGCTCCTGGGCGACACGGAAGACACGGCCTGGCGGGGGAAGGACCAGTACCAGCCCTCCCTCTGGTGCGGCCTTGACGGGCAGGCCTTTGAGAACGGGACGGATTCGGCGACCGTCGCCAAGGCCGAGGCGATCCTGTCCAGCGATCATCCCCGGCTGATGCTGATCAGCCTCAGGCAGCCGGATTCCGCCGCGCATGCCGGCGTCTGGGCCGACTATCTCGCCGCGCTGAAGGCCTCCGACGCCCACGCTGCCGAGATCTGGAACGCCCTCCAGGCCGATCCTGTCTACGCCGGCAGGACCGACCTGTTCATCACGCACGATCACGGCCGCCACGACGGGGAGAACTTCACCCAGCACGGCGACGACTGCGCGGGCTGCCGGCACGTGGCCCTGCTGGCGCTGGGCCCGGACATCAAGGCGGGCGTCGAGATCTCCAGCGGAGGCGAACTGATCGACGTGGCCCCCACGGTGGCCGAGCTGCTGGGGCTCGACCTTCCGGACGCGCGGGGGCGCCTGCTCAGCGAGCTGCTGAAATAGGGGCCCCTTCCTCTCCGAGCGACAGGCCATGGACCTGCGCCAGGGCGCGGACCGCGGAGAACACCAGCACCTTCGCGAGGTTGGCGGTGGTGCTGTCCTGGTCGAAGCGCGGCGAGACTTCGCAGACGTCGAATCCGCGGACCTTCCCGGTCCGGAACAGGCCCATGAGCGCCTGGAAGGCCTGCTCGGGATCCATGCCCAGCGGCTGGGAGGCGCTGACCCCGGGCGCGAAGGCCGAGGAGAAGACGTCGGCGCAGATGGTGACGTAGAGATGGTCCCTTCCGGCGGCGAAGGCCGCGAGGATCGCCTGGAGGCGCGCCAGGGGCATGCCCGCCAGGTCCTTGGAGAGGACGTACTGGACGCCGAGGCGGTCGGCGGTCCTGAAGAGGTCCACCGTGTTGCCGTAGCGCTGGACGCCCAGGCACAGGTAGGCGTAGGGTTCCGCCGCGGCCGCGCAGTCGTCCGCGATCTGCCGGAACATGGTCCCGGAAGTCCCGCCGCCGGGATAGGGGCGCAGGTCGAAGTGGGCGTCGAAGTTGACGATCGCCGGCGCCCTCCCGAGGTGGGCGCGCAGGCCGCGGAAGTGCCCGTAGGCGGTCTCGTGCCCCCCTCCGAGGACGACAGGGAAGTAGCCGAGTTCCAGGAGCCGGGCCACGGCGCCCGCCAGCGCGGCCTGGGCCCCTTCCAGGTCCCCGTCCGCGCAGTGGAGGTCGCCGGCGTCGAACAGCTTCAGCTCGTCGGAGAACCAGCAGGGCAGGTTGGACAGCTCCTTCCGGATGGACCGCGGCCCCTGGACGGCTCCGGGACGGCCCAGGTTCCTCCGGATCCCCTCGTCGGAGCAGAATCCCAGCAGGGCGATGCCGAGGCGTCCGGCGAAGGCCTCGGTCGCCCGGGAGAGATCCAAGGGCTGGATCCACTGATGCCAGCGGAAGGCGCCGTAGTCGTCCAGGCTGTCGACCCGTCCGGACCACGGCTGGAGATCCGGCCGGGCATAGCGGTCAGCCCAGGAAGGAAGCGGGTCGAGTTCCGGAGTCATTCTGAATTCACGATCGTGTCCGATCGTCTCCATCGTGGTCGGTAATCATCGGAAATGGAACATGGATCGAGAGGCATGAAGGCATCCTTCGAGGCGTTCCGGATGACCTCGGCGTTCAGGGGTTTCCGCTCCCTTCTTCCGCGGCCGGGTTCGAGGTCAGGGGCGGCCCTCCGGGCGTGCTGGGATCGTGGGGGAGGCTGCCGCGGGGAGAGCGCAGGTAGACGAAGGGCGTGACGTGGAGGAAGTTGGAGACCCGCGACGTGTAGACGTCCGCGTAGCGCTCCACCTGCCGGGCGAGGTGGCTCTTGTCGTTGCCTGCCCGGGTGAGCAGGCCCCAGCGGCCATTGGTGAGCTCGCCGGCCGCCTGGGCGAGGGGGCCGATCTCGGCGTCCAGGGCCTGCAGCCGGAGCCTCAGGTCCTGGAGGACGGCCTCGAGTTCCGCGGCGTCCTCCGCGGGCCCCGGGGCATAGCCGCCCCGGAGGCGCAGCAGGGCGAGGCAGGTCCGCGCCCACTGGGCCTCGAGCCTCTCCTTCTCCCCCATCCTGGCCGCGAGCTGGAGCTCCGCCCCGCGGAAGGACTCCAGGGCCGCCACCTCGGCCTCCAGCTCCCGCAGGATCAGGGCCGTGCGCCACCGGAGCACCCGCTTGCTGGCGTGCACGTCCCCGAACATGTGGTCGCCCACGTAGAGGATCGCGTCCCCGGAGATGCCCAGGTCCTGCTCCACCTGGAGGGCTCCGCCGCCCAGGTAGGCCGCGCCCGTCCTCAGGGGGCCGGCGACCGGCCGCAGCAGGCCGTCCTCGGTCACGATCTCGAAGAACGGCGCATGCTCGGTGAAGAAGTCCGGCTTCCGCGCCCCCACGATGACCAGGTCGAAGAGCTGGCGCCAGGTGGCTCCCGCGGGCAGGAATCGGTCGTAGGCGTAGGACATGATCCTGGAGGTGTAGCTCCACTCGGAGTTGGTGATGAGCAGGAGCTTCTTGCCCGCGGCCCGCTGGTCCAGGAGCGCGAGGGCCGCCTCGGGGTCCAGCACCACGTAGCGCTCCGGCTCCGCCATGATCTCCGCCTTCAGGTGGCCTTCGAGGTGCTGGGCGTCCACCGTGGCCCTCACCCGGCTGAACAGCTCGGCATAGCTCCGGACCTGGGGAAGCCGCCCATGGTCCAGCAGGTCCACCAGCTGCGAGAACAGGCACCCTTCGGACAGCGAGAAGAGGGTGTTCAGGAAGATCCAGCGGGGTTCCGCCAGGTCGATGACCGTGTGCGTGTAGAGGTCGCGCTGTTCCGAGAAATCGAGGATCCGCGTGCCGTGCATGGACCGCTTCACGTAGCCGAAGCGGTTGGCCTTGACCAGGTTCCCGCACTCCGTGTCGATGACGAGGCCCCGGGCGACCATGTCCGGGTCGAAGGCGAGATCGCCCACCGGCCAGCCCTGGCTCTGGAGCCGCTCGCGGGTGTAGGCGTAGACCCGGCGCTCGAACTGGTCCGCGTGGTAGTCCACCAGGGTGTAGTCCATGTCGTAGCCGATGGCCCGCAGCGCGCGGAAGTTCAGGGTGCGGTTGCAGAAGACGCCCCGTCCTCGCGGAAGGGACAGGGAGGGATCGGCGGGATCGGACATGAGTCAAGGATCGCAGGAATCCGGCCTTCCGGGTCATGGACGCCGGGCGCCCGGCATCGCAAGCTGGAGGGTGTCCATTCTTCCTCCGGGAGTTCCGTGCCAGACCGCCCCTTGATCCTCCTGACCAACGACGACGGCATCCGTTCCCCGGGCCTGCAGGCCGCCGCAAGGGCGGTCCTGGACCTGGGCGAGCTGCTCGTGGTGGCCCCGGCCACCCAGCAGACCGCCATGGGCCGGAGCCTCACGGGCCGCCGCGACGCGGTGCTGGAACCCGCCCCCTTCGAAGCCGGCGGATGCCGGATCCGGGCCTTCGCCTGCGAGGGCTCTCCGGCATCAGTCGTTCGCCACGGCCTGCTGGTGCTCTGCCGGGATCGACTGCCCGACCTGGTCGTCTCCGGCATCAACTATGGCGAGAACGTCGGGGGGAGCATCACGGCCAGCGGCACGGTCGGGGCGGCCCTCGAGGCCGCCGGGATGGGGATCCTGGCCCTGGCGGCCTCCCTGCAGATGCATCCCAGCGCCTTCCTGCACCACGGCGAGCAGGACTGGAAGGCGGCCGAGCACTTCCTGGGCCTCTTCGCCCGGAAGGCCCTGAACGCCACCCTGCCCTTCGACGTCGACGTCCTGAAGCTCGACGTTCCGGAGAACGCCACGCCGGAGACCGCCTGGCGGCTCACCCGGCTCTCGCGCCAGCGCTACTTCACGAGGGTCCTGGAGCAGCCCTCCCTCTCCAGCCGCCTGGGGGACGGGCATGTGGCGGTCAAGGTGGACCACGGCAGCCTCGAGTCCGATTCCGACGTCCACGCCCTGGTCGAAGGGGTCGTGGCGGTCACGCCGCTGAGCCTGGACTCGACATCCCGGGCGGATTTCCGCGCCATCCGGGAAGCCCTCGGACAAGACGCGTGATTGCATTAAATCGGCCATTATCACGAACTGACGTTGTCAGACAAGCCACATCTGCAAAATTTCTGTCCAAGGTCACTTGCCTCGCTTCGATCCCATGCCAGAAGGGATTTTTACGTTTTGTGCCCAGAAGTTTCAAAATTCATCCACAGCGAAGGCGAAGATGTCATTACAATGCCTTAGGTCCCTCGCATATCCGAAGGGCTGGCTTACGGGATTCCGAACGTTCAAGCCAGGGAATTGGGGGGGTTTGTGATGGACATCACTGGTGACACGGGTGGGAATCTCATGGGCCAAGCGGTTGTCAATCTGAGACGGATCGAGTACCTGGCTGGCCTTCCCCAACCGGAGGCCGAGGAGCTGGCCCGGGTCAGCGAGTTCCGGCGCTACGCGGACGGGGCCCCCGTGTTCAACCAGGGGGAGTACATCCCCGGCATCTTCGTGGTGGTCCAGGGGAACCTGAAGGTCTTCCGCACGGACGGGCGCGGGAAGGTCCAGGTCCTGGACATCCTCCAGCCCGGCACCTGCGTCGGGGAAGTCCAGGTCTTCGACGGGGGGCCCACCGCCTCCGGCGCCGAGGCCCATGGGGACACCGAATGCTGGCTGATCCCCGCCGAGCCGCTCCGGCGGATGGTCCACCGGAACACCACCGTGGCCGAAGTGATCATCCACCACTTCGCGGGCAAGGTCCGGCACCTGATCGCCCTGGTGGAGACCCTCAGCCTCCACAGCGTCCCGGAACGGGTGGCCCAGCTCATCCTCGACTACCACTCCCGCAACGCGGCCAAGTCCCTGGTGGAGTTCCACGAGACCCAGGAGGACCTGGCCCAGTGCATCGGAGCCAGCCGCGAGGCCTTCAGCCGCGCCCTGCGCCTGCTCGCGGACCTCGGCCTGGTCCAGAGCACCTTCCCCGTGGTGAGGATCCTCGATCTGCAGAAGCTGCAGCGCTACGCCCGCGGGTGATGCGGGCGGGCCCGGCAGGGCCATATCCTGATGGGTCGGGCTCCATAAACCATGATTCCACGCCGCCTTCGGGTGCATTCCCGGCGCGGCGCGAGGGCTTTTCATCACAAGTTGACCGTGTGCGGCCGGCCGTTTTCGGCTTCTGGAATAAAATTTCACATCTCCGGACGTAGAGACCCCTGGTAGGCAAGGCTCTTGAGCTGGCCGGCGATCCATATGAAAGGTGGGAAGCGAATGTTCCGAGTAGTCAGCAACGAGGAGATTGCGCCGCAGTTGAACCGGATGGTCATCGAGGCGCCCAGGATCGCCCGGGCTCGGAAGCCCGGCCAGTTCGTGATCGTCCGCTGCGCCCCTGGCCGCGAACGCATCCCGCTCACCATCGCCGACGACGACGCCCAGGCGGGCACGATCACGCTCATCATCCAGGCGGTGGGCATCAGCACGAAGGAGATCGTGGCGGTGCCGGCCGGCGGCTTCATCTCCGACGTGGCGGGCCCCCTCGGCCTCCCGACGGAGATCGAGAAGCTCGGCCGGGTGGCCTGCGTGGGCGGCGGCGCCGGAACGGCCGTGCTCTTCCCCCTCGCCAAGGGCCTCGCCCAGGCGGGCAACGAGCTGACCACCATCATCGGCGGCCGCAGCGAGAAGTACGTCATCCTCCAGAAGGAACTGGCCGCCTTCTCGAAGCAGGTCTTCGCCACCACCGAGGACGGCTCCCTCGGCGAGAAGGGCTTCGTGACGCTCCCCCTGAAGCGCCTCCTGGACGATCCCGCCCAGCGCCCCGCGGCGGTCTACGCCGTGGGCCCGGTCCCCATGATGAAGGCCGTCAGCAACCTGACCCGCCAGTACGGCGTGCGCACCATCGTGTCCCTCAACCCCATCATGGTGGACGGGACGGGCATGTGCGGCGGCTGCCGCGTCACCGTGGGCGGCGAGACCAAGTTCGCCTGCGTGGACGGTCCGGAGTTCGACGCCCACCAGGTGGACTTCGACGAGCTCTCCGCCCGCCAGGGCACCTACCTCGAACTGGACGAACACGGCTGCCGTCTCGATGCGCAGATCGCCGCGATGAAAAAGGACTGAATCATGACCGAATTGACCGCCAAAGAACGCATGGCCCTCGAGCGCGTGAAGATGCCCGAGCAGGATCCGGTGGAACGGGCCTGCAATTTCAAGGAAGTCAATCTCGGCTTGACCAAGGAACGGGCCATGGAGGAGGCCCAGCGCTGCCTCGCGTGCAAGAACAAGCCCTGCGTGGGCGGCTGCCCCGTGGGCGTGCGCATCCCCGACTTCATCACCGCCGTGGCGGCAGGCCAGTTCGAGGAGGCGGCGCGGATCCTGCGCGTGGACAACGCCCTTCCCGCCACCACCGGTCGCGTCTGCCCCCAGGAAGTCCAGTGCGAGGGGGTCTGCATCCGCGGCAAGAAGGGGAAGCCCGTGGCCATCGGCTGGCTGGAACGCTTCGTGGCGGACTGGGCCGCCGCGCACATGCCCAAGGAGACCCCGCCTGCCTCCCGCACCGGCTTCCGCGTCGCGGTGGTTGGCTCCGGCCCGGGCGGGCTCACCGCCGCCGGCGAGCTGGCGCGCATGGGGCACGAGGTGCACGTCTTCGAGGCCCTCCATGACACGGGCGGCGTGCTCCGCTACGGCATCCCCGAGTTCCGCCTGCCCAAGGCCATCGTGGACCGCGAGGTGGAGAACCTGCGCGCCCTCGGGGTGGTCATCGAGTGCAACGTCATCGTGGGCCGCACCCTCACCGTGGACGAGCTGGCCTCCGACTTCGACGCGGTCTTCGTCGCCAACGGCGCCGGCCTGCCCATGTTCCTGAACGTCCCCGGCGAGAACTACAAGGGGGTCTACTCCGCCAACGAATACCTCACCCGCGTGAACCTCATGGGCGCCTGGAAGGACGTCAAGACCGGCACGCCCATCGCGCGCGGCGAGACCGTGGTGGTCTTCGGCGGCGGCAACGTCGCCATGGACGGGGTCCGAACGGCCAAGCGCCTCGGCGCCACGCACGCCATCTGCGCCTATCGCCGGACCAAGGCCGAGATGCCCGCCCGCGCCGAGGAGATCGCCCACGCGGAGGAGGAAGGCATCGAGTTCCACTACCTCCTCGCCCCCGTGGCCATCCTGGGCGACGAGAAGGGCTGGGTCCGCGCCGTCAAGGTCCAGAAGATGGAGCTGGGCGAGCCCGACGCCTCCGGCCGCCGCCGCCCCGTCCCGGTCCCCGGCAGCGAGTACGAGATCCCCTGCCAGATCGTCGTGGTGGCGCTGGGCACGACGGCCAACCCCCTGCTGACCAACTCGACCCCCGCGCTCAAGCTCAACAAGTGGAAGAACATCGTGGTCGACGAGAACCAGGCCACGACCATGGACGGCGTGTTCGCGGGCGGCGACATCGTGCGCGGCGGCGCGACGGTGATCCTGGCCATGGGCGACGGCAAGAAGGCCGCCCACGGCATCGACGCATACCTGAAGGCCCGGACTCCCAGGCACAAGGCCTGAGACCCGGTTCCCGACAGGAACGGCCCGGGCGGAAATCCGCCCGGGCCGTTCCTGTCGCGGCGTCCAGGGTATATTGGGCGCTGCGGCCTGCGCCGGGACCGGAGGACTCGACTGGTGGAGAAGACGGACCCCTTCCCTCGACGCCTCTGGCGCGCCCTGGCCTCCTTCCGGTTCACCCTCGCCGCCGTCGTGCTTCTGATGGTCCTGGTGGTGCTCTGCACCCTGGCCCAGACCCGGATGGGGGCCCATGAAGCCGTCCAGCTCTACATGCGGAGCCTCCTCGTCCGCGCCCGGATCCCCCCGCTGCACACGGCACTCCCCGTCTTCCCCGGGGGGGTCCTGGTCGGGCTCGCGCTGGCCGTCAACCTCGCCGCCGTCCTCTGCCAGAGGATCGCGTTCACCTGGAACCGGGCGGGCCTCTGGATGGCGCACGCGGGGCTCCTCCTCCTCATCGCGGGGGAGGGTTCCGTGGGCCTCTTCCAGGTGGAGACCCGGATGGCGCTCAGGGAGGGGCAGGCCGTCGGCTACACGGAGGACCCCCGGAACCTGGAACTGGCCGTCACCCTCACCGAGGACCACGGTCGCGGCCAGGCTTGCATCATCCCGGCCTCCCTGCTGGGCCGCTCGGAAGTCCTGGAAATTCCAGGCACCCCCCTGACCCTCCGGATCAAGCGCACCTACGGGAACGCGTCCCTGGCCGCGCGCGCCCCGTCCGATCCCCCTCCCCTGGCCACCGCGGGCGTGGGAACCGATGTGGCGGTGCTGGACGCCGGCCGCGGCCAGGGGCAGCCCGCGGCCCTCCTGGAGCCCATGATCGCGGGGCAGGGCTGCGGGACCTGGCTGGTCTCCCCCGAGATCGGAGTTCTCCAGACCTTCGCGCACGGCGGATGGACCTACGGCCTGGGCCTGCGTCCCCAGCGCCACGACCTGCCCTACACGATGACGCTGCGGAGCTTCACGCACGAGGTCTATCCGGGCACCGACATCCCCAGGAGTTTCTCCAGCCTGGTGCGCCTCTCGAATCCGGCGAAGGGCGAGGAGCGCGACGTGCTCATCCGCATGAACCAGCCCCTGCGCTACGAGGGCCGGACCTTCTACCAGGCGAGCTACGGGGAGGACGGCCGGCTCTCCGTCCTGCAGGTGGTCCAGAATCCAGGCTGGAGGCTGCCCTATCTCGCCTGCGTCCTCGTCATCCTGGGCCTCCTGCTCCATTTCGGCCGCGAGCTGTGCCGCACCTGGCGGCGCGGGGGGCGCGCGTGAAGTCCGCGAAATCTTGGCTCCCCGGCCTCGCCGTCCTGGTCGCCGTGCTGCTGACCCTCCTGCCGCCCCGGCCGTCCAGGGGATTCGATGTCGCCGGGTTCTGCCGGCTGCCCGTCCTCGAGGGGGGCCGCGTGAAGCCCCTGGACACCGTGGCCCGCAACTCCCTGCTCGCGATCAGCGGCCGCCAGAGCGTGCCCGACGCCGGAAGGCGCCTCCAGGCGGACGAATGGCTGCTGGACGTGCTCTTCCGTCCCTCCGTGGCCGGGACCCAGCCCATCTTCCTGGTCGACGATCCGGATGTGCGGGGGCTCGCGGGCCTCCGGCCGTCCCCCGGACGCCGCTTCAGCTTCGAGAGCCTCGAGCCGCGCCTGCCCGAGATCGCGCGGCAGGCCTATGCGGCCAGCCTCCTGGATCCTTCTGGCCGGAGCCGTTTCCAGGGCGCCGTCCTGGACCTCTACCGGCGCCTGGATCTCTACTGCCAGCTCGCGAACGCCGGCCAGCCCGCCGGCGGGGGGCTCGACCGCCCGGCCTGCTTCCGTCCCCTGTTCCCCCTGGCCGGCCAGCCTCCGGAGGCCTGGCAATCCATCGGCGAGGGCCGGGGAGCAGGGACCCACCCGGCGCTGGCCCTCCTGGACGCGGCCGGCGCCGCCTATGCGGCGGGCGACGCGGCGGCCTTCAACCGCGCCACGGAAGACCTCGGGAGGCTCTCCGCCTCCCTGCGCCCCGAGTTCCAGGCCAAGGCCAGCCACGAGGCCCTGTTCAACCGGGCCGAGCCTTTCTACCTGGGGATGGTGATCTACGCCACGGCCCTGCTCGTGCTCTTCGCCTCCTGGGCCTGGCGGCCCGGGACGCTCCAGCCGGCCGCACGCTCCCTCCTGACGGCGGGCCTGCTCGTCCATACGGCGGGGCTGGCCTCCCGCATCCTCCTGCAGGGGCGCCCCCCGGTCACCAACCTCTACTCGTCGGCCGTCTTCGTGGGCTGGGTGGCGGTGCTGCTGGGGACGGGCCTGGAGTGGGCGCAGCGGCGCGGCTTCGCGATGGCCGTGGCCTGCACCGTCGGCTTCGCCTCCCTCCTCGTGGCCCACCACCTCGCCAGGGGCGGGGACACGATGGAGATGATGCGGGCCGTGCTGGACTCCAACCTCTGGCTGACCGCCCACGTCGTGACCATCACCATCGGCTACGGGGGTACGTTCCTCGCCGGCGCCCTGGCCATCGCCCACACCCTGCGCCGTCACCTCGTCCGGCGTCCGGAGGCGGAGACCGGACGGGCGCTGCTCGACACCACCTACGGCGTCCTGTGCTTCTCCCTCCTGTTCTGCCTCGCGGGAACCGTGCTGGGAGGCATCTGGGCGGACCAGTCCTGGGGGCGCTTCTGGGGCTGGGACCCGAAGGAGAACGGCGCCCTCCTGGTGGTCCTGTGGAACGCCCTGATCCTCCACGCCCGCCTGGGGAAGGTCATCCGGGAGCGGGGCCTCATGGCCATGGCCATCGGAGGCAACATCGTCACGAGCCTCGCCTGGTTCGGCGTGAACATGCTGGGCGTCGGCCTGCACGCCTACGGATTCACGGAGAAAGGCGCCATGGCCCTGGGGGGCTTCGTCCTGTCCCAGGTGCTGCTGGCCGGCCTCTGCCTGCTGCCCCGGCGCTGCGCCTAGCTCTCCGTCCGCTTCTCGGCCTTCTTCCGCTCGATGGTGGACAGGATCTTCTTCCGCATGCGGATGAAGTGCGGGGTCACTTCCACGAGCTCGTCGTCCGAGATGTACTCGATGGCCTGCTCCAGGGTCAGCTCCCTGGGCGGCGTCAGGCGCGTCGCCTCGTCGCTGCCGCTGGACCGCATGTTGGAGAGCTTCTTGGCCTTGGCGACGTTCACCACGAGATCCGTGTCCCGGGCGTGCTCGCCGACGACCATGCCCTCGTAGCACCGGGTGCCGGGGTGGATGAAGAAGACCCCGCGGTCCTCCAGGTTCATGATGGCGTAGCCGATGGCCTCGCACTCGTCGATGCTGATGAGGACGCCGTGCTTGGGCTTGGGCATGTCGCCGCGGTAGGTGCCGTAGTGGCTGAAGAGGCTGTTGAGGATGCCTTCGCCCCGGGTGTCCGTGAGGAACTCCGAGCGGTAGCCGATGAGCCCGCGGCTGGGGATCTTGAAGTGCAGGCGCACGCGGCCCAGTTCCTGGGCCATGTCCTGCATTTCCGCCTTCCGCGCCCCCAGCTTCTCCATGACGATGCCCATGGCGGACTCGGGCACGTCCACGTGCAGGTCCTCGTAGGGTTCCTGCTTCTCCCCCGTTTCCGGGTCGACGTGCAGGATCACCTCGGGGCGGCTCACGCAGAGCTCGAAGTTCTCCCGCCGCATGGCCTCGATCAGCACGGACAGGTGCAGCTCGCCCCGGCCCGAGACCTTCCAGCAGTCGGGGGAGTCCGTGTCCTCGACGCGCAGGGCCACGTTGTGCTGGAGCTCCTTGCTCAGGCGCTCGCGGATGCGCCGGCTCTGGGTGTACTTGCCGTCCTGCCCGGCGAAGGGGCCGGTGTTCACCATGAACATCATGGAGATGGTGGGCTCGTCGATGTCCACGTAGGGCAATCCCACGGGATCCACGGGACTGGCGATGGTCTCCCCCACCCGGATGTCCGGGATCCCGGCGATGGCCACGATGTTGCCCGCCCCGGCTTCCGCCAGGTTCACCCGCGACAGGCCCTCGAAGCCGTAGAGCATGGTGGCCTTGTGGTTCTCGATGGAGCCGTCCCGCTTCACCAGGGCCACGGGGTCGCCCACGTGGATCGTGCCGTTGAAGATGCGCCCGATGCCGATCTGGCCGACGAAGTCGTTGTAGTCCATGAGGGTGACGAGCATCTGCAGGGGCAGGTCGGGATCTCCCTTCGGGGGGGGACAATGCTTGACGATGGTGTCGAAGAGGGGATCCAGGTTGTCGGAGGCCTCGTTCACGTCGTGCATGGCGTAGCCGAGCTTGGCCGAGGCGAAGACCACCGGGAAGTCCAGCTGCTCCTCCGTCGCCCCCAGCTCGATGAGGAGCTCGAAGACGGCGTCCTGGGCCCAGAGGGGGCGCGCGCCCGGGCGGTCCACCTTGTTGATGACGACGATGGGGTTCAGCCCCAGGGCCAGGGCCTTCCGGGTCACGAACTTCGTCTGGGGCATGGGGCCGTCGAAGGCGTCCACCACCAGCAGCACGCTGTCCACCATGGACAGCACCCGCTCGACCTCGCCGCCGAAATCCGCGTGCCCCGGCGTATCCACGATGTTGAAACGGTAGCCGCCCCAGTGGATGGCCGTGGTCTTGGCGAGGATCGTGATGCCGCGTTCCCGCTCCTGGTCGTTGGAGTCCATGGCCTGTTCCTGCACCTTCTGGTTGTCCCGGAAGACGTGGGCGGTCTTGAACATGGCGTCCACGAGGGAGGTCTTCCCGTGGTCGACGTGGGCAATGATGGCGATATTGCGGAATTTTTCGATGGGAGTCATGAAGATCCTAGTATCTGGCTCCTGAGTGGATTCCCCGAATCCCCCGAACCAGGAGGGGATGCTTGCCGAACCCATGATTTTATCAGCGGAACGTCTCTTTTCCGAGCCTTGTTTCCTTTCCGGGGGACGGGACGGGGATTAAACTGTGGCAGCAGGCAGGAATGGGGCATCCGGAGTCCATATGCACATCAACGAGCTGCTGACGACCGTCGTGGATCTGGGAGGCTCGGACCTCCACCTGAAGGTGGGCAATTTCCCCATCGCCCGCGTGAAGGGCCGCCTCACCCCCCTGACCCAGTTCAAGAAGCTGGTCCAGGAGGACACCATCGCCATGGCCTATTCGATCATGGCCTCGGACCGCCAGAAGGCCAAGTTCAAGGACAGCCTGGACATCGACCTGGCCTACTCCGTCCCCTCCCTGGGCCGATTCCGCTGCAACATCTTCAACCAGCGCGGCACGGTGGGCATGGTGCTCCGGGTCATCCCCCGGCGCATCTTCAGCATCGAGGACCTCATGCTCCCCCGCGCCCTCACCAAGATCTGCGAGGAGCAGCGCGGGATGGTCCTGGTGACGGGCACCACCGGCTCGGGCAAGTCCACCACCCTGGCGGCCATGATCGACCTCATCAACGCCACCCGGAACGAGCACATCCTGACCATCGAGGACCCCATCGAATACCTGCACCGGGACAACCTCTCGATCATCAACCAGCGGGAAGTGGGCGCCGACTGCACCAGCTTCGCGACGGCCCTCCGGGCCGCCCTCCGCCAGGACCCGGACGTGATCCTGGTGGGCGAGATGCGCGACCTGGAGACCATCGAAACGGCCCTCCACGCGGCCGAGACGGGCCATCTGGTGTTCTCAACCCTTCACACCCTGGACGCCACGGAGACCATCAACCGCATCATCTCCATGTTCCCGCCCCACCACCAGAAGCAGATCCGCCTGCAGATCGCGGGCGTCCTCAAGGCCATCATCAGCCAGCGGCTGGTCCCGCGGGCGGACGGCCAGGGCCGGGTGCCGGCCTGCGAGGTGCTCGTGGCCACGGAGACCGTCCGCACCTGCATCGAGGACAAGGACCGCACCAAGGGCCTGCGGGACGTCATCGCGGGCGGCACCAGCCAGTACGGCATGCAGACCTTCGACCAGAGCCTCTACTTCCTGCTTCAGGAAGGGCTCATCTCCGTGGAGGAGGCCCTCAAGCGCGCCACCAACGTCGGGGAGTTCAAGCTCCGGCTGGAAGGCATCATGGCCACCTCCGACATGGCGAGGGCCAACATGGACAGCGGCCTGAGCATCACCGCGGGCGCCGGACGCGAGGCGGGCGGATCCCTGGCTCCCCGCGAGCCCGGCAAGAAGCCCCCCTCGACGCCGGGAGGCGACTTCAAGATCTCGCTGGCGAGATGACGAACGGGCGCCCGGGCGCCCGTTTCCTTCGTTCCCGCGGGGATCACCCCTCCAGCGGAAGGCTCATCAGGATCTGGGCGCCTCCGGAGGGACGGGTTCCGGCCTGGATCCATCCCCCGTGCGCCTCCACGATCCCCTTGCAGATGGCGAGGCCCAGGCCCACCCCGGGTCGGCCTTCTCCCGGGGGCAGCTGGACCAGCTTCCCGAAGATCCGCTCCTCCTCCCCTTCGGGGATCCCCGGACCATGGTCCGCCACGGCCAGGGTCAGCGCGCGGTTCGTGGCCCAGGCCTTCACCTCGATCGGCTCGTTCCGGGGGGAATACTTGTGGGCGTTCTCCAGGACGTTGACCAGCACCCGTTCCATGAGGCCCGCGTCGACGGGCACGAGGGGCAGGCCGGCCGGAAATTCCACCTTGATCTGCCGGTCGCCGAGGGTGGAGCCGAGGCGTTCGCGGGCGGAGGCCAGCAGGGCCTCGGCGGAGGTCGGAACCTTGTCCAGTTCCAGGCCGCCGGATTCGAGGCGGGTGATGTCGAGCAGGTTGTTGACGAGCCGGCGCAGCTGGAGGGTCTCGTCGTGGATCGTCTCCAGCAGTTCCTTCCGGGTCTCGGGGACGGGATCCGCCTTCCCATCGAGGAGGGTCGCGGAGGCCCTGAGAATGCCTCCGATGGGAGTGACGAGCTCGTGGGACACGGAGGAAAGCAGGGCGTTCCGCATCTGTTCCCGGTCCATCCGCCGCTGGGACTCCTGGTTCTTCTCCGCGAGGAAGACGCGTTCGAGCGCCAGCGCGGTCTGGTTGGCGAATGCCTCCAGCAGGTGCCGCTGGTCGGGTTCCGCCCAGCGAGGCACGCCTTCCGGGCGGATCCCCATCACGCCCAGGATGCTCTTGGCCCCGATCAAGGGCTGGTAGAGCGCCTCGGCATCCGTGAGGGTGTCCGTGCCCCTCCCCGCCGGTTCGTGGTGGTCGTAGGCCCACTGGGCCACGCCCCGTTCCTCCTTCCGGAAGCCCTCGGGCATGTCGCCGCCCTTGGCCTGGAGACGGCCGTCGGGACCTGGCAGCAGGATGGCCACCTTGCTCTGGAACTGCTTGGCGACGCTGTGGAGGGCCGACTCCACCAGGGAGGCCGATCCCGCGCTGCGCGTGAGCGCGGCGGCCAGCCGGAACAGCGCCAGGACCCGCTGCTCGCGGGATCTCGCCAGGCGCGTCTGAGCGTGGACGCGCTCCACCAGGTTCCCGATGATGTAGCCGACCACGAGCATCACGGTGAAGGTGCTCATGTACTTGAACTCCTTCACGGCGAAGGAGAAAGTCGGCGGAACGAAGACGAAGTCGAGGGCGACCACGCTCAGGACGGAAGCGGCCAGGGATGCCCAGCGGCCGAAGCGCAGGCTCACGGCCAGGATCGCGAGCAGGTAGACCATCACGATTTCGGAGATGTCGAAGCGGCTCGCCATCAGCAGCCCGATGCTCGTAGCGAACGCGACGATCAGCGCGGCCCAGGCCACGTGCCCGACCCAGGAGAACTCCGGCTTCGGCGCCGGGGCCGGGGCAGGCAGACTCTCCCCGGATTCCCCTTCGCCGGTGAGCACCAGCACGTCGATGTCGCCGCTCCGGCGCACCAGCTCGGAGAGCAGCGAGCCCGTGAAGAACTCCAGCCAGCGCGGCCTCCTGGGCTTGCCGATGAGGATCCGGGTGACGTTCCTGGAGGTGGCGAGGTTGATGATGTCCTGGGCGATGTGCACACCCCCCTGGGTCACGACCGTCTCCCCGCCCAGCCGCTCGGCCAGCCTGAGATGGGCTTCCAGCCGCGCGCGGTCCTCCTCCGTGTGCCGGAGGGCGCGGGCGTTCTCCACGTAGGCCACGATCCAGGGCGCGTTCAGGGACTCCGCCATGCGCTTGGTCGAGCGGATGAGGCGCGAGGATTCCCCCCGGGGACTGATGCACACGAGCAGGCGCTCGCCCGCGGCCCAGGTCTTCCCGATGCCCTTGTCCGTCATGTAGCGGCGCATGTCCGCGTCCACGTGCTCCGCCACGCGCCGCAAGGCCAGTTCGCGCAGCGCCAGCAGGTTCCCCTTGCGGAAGAAGCGGTCCACGGCGTGGCGCGCGGATTCCGGGACGTGGACCTTGCCCTCCTTCAGCCGCTGCCGCAGCTCATCGGGGGGGATGTCGACGATCTCGATCTCTTCCGCCCGCTGGAGGACCGTGTCCGGGATGTTGTCCTGCACGATCACGCCCGTGATCTGGGCCACCACATCCCGGAGGCTCTCGAGGTGCTGGACGTTGACGGTGGTGTAGACGTCGATGCCCGCGTCCAGAAGGTCCCAGACATCCTGCCAGCGCTTCTGGTGGAGGGATCCCACGACGTTGGCGTGGGCCAGCTCGTCCATCAGGATGAGGCGAGGATTCCGCCGGAGGGCCGCCGCGAGATCGAACTCCTCGACGAAGTTCCCGCGGCAGGGCAGGGTGCGGGTCGGGATGACCTCGAACCCCTCCGCCATGGAGGCCACCTCCGCGCGGCCGTGGGTGTCGAGCGCGCCGATCACCACGTCCAGGCCTTCCTCGCGCAGCTCGCGGGCCACCTTCAGCATGGTGAAGGTCTTCCCCACGCCCGGGGCCATGCCGAAGAAGATCTTCAGCTTCGCCCGGGGCCGCGGGGCATCTTCATCCCTGTTTTTATTCAACAGTTCGTCGGAATCGGGTCGCAGAGTTTCCACATCATCAGTCTATGCCGGATTCGTCAAACCGAGACAAGGCCGGTTCGGATTCCGCCCCTCCAGACGCGGGCGGCTCCCCGGGGGAAGAGGAGATCCTCCCCCGGGGAGCCGCCCGGCGCCCTTCCTGGACTCAGAGCAGCCGTTTGGCTGTTTCCGCGATCCGGGCAGCCGTGAGGCCGAATTTCTCGAAGAGCATTTCCGCGGGAGCGCTGGCGCCGAAGTGGTCCAGGCCGACGCAGGCGCCTTCGCCGCCCACCCAGCGTTCCCAGCCCAGCGTGATCCCGGCCTCGACGGAGACCCTGGCCTTGACGGCCTTCGGCAGGACCTCGTCGCGATAGGCCTGGGGCTGGGCGGCGAAGATCTCCCAGCTGGGCATGGAGACGACGCGCGTGGGGACGCCGTCCGCCTCGAGCCGCTCGCGGGCCTTGAGGGCGAGATGCACCTCGCTGCCCGTGGCCACCAGGATCACCTTCGGATCCGAGCTGGCCTCCTCCAGGACGTAGGCGCCCTTGGCGAGACCCTTGGCACGGGCGGCGTCCAGCACCGGCAGCTTCTGGCGCGTGAGGGCCAGCGCCACGGGGCCGTCGGTCTTCTTCACGGCGAAGCGCCAGGCTTCCGCGGTCTCGTTGGCGTCCGCGGGCCGCAGCACGGTCATGCCCGGGATCATGCGCAGGGACATCACCTGCTCGATGGGCTGGTGCGTCGGGCCGTCCTCGCCGACCCCGATGGAATCGTGGCTCCAGATGTAGGTGACGGGCTGCTTCATGAGCGCCGCGAGGCGCACGCTGGGCCTCATGTAGTCGCAGAAGACCAGGAAGGTGGCCCCGAAGACCCGGAGTCCGCCATGCAGGCTCATGCCGTTCAGCACGGCCCCCATGGCGTGCTCCCGGATGCCCCAGTGGAAGTTGCGGCCCACGCTGTTCGGGCCGAAGGTCCCGCCGTCCTTGATGCTGCAGTTGTTGGACGGCGCCAGGTCGGCGCTGCCGCCGACGAGGTTGGGCAGCTTGGCCGCGACGGCGTTGAGGACCTTGCCGCTGGCCTCGCGGGTGGCCAGCTTGTCGGCCGGGGCGAAGGAGGGGATGGCGGCCTCCCAGCCCTCGCCCAGTTCGCCCTGCATGAAGGCCTGGAACTCCCGGGCGAGACCGGGATGCGCCTCGGCGTAGGCGTCGAAGCGGGCCTTCCACTCGGCCTCCAGCACCTCGCCGCGCTGCTGGGCGGAACGCCAGTGGGCGAGTGCCTCGGCCGGAACCATGAAGGTGGCTTCCGGATCCCAGCCCAGGATCTGCTTCGTGGCCTTGATCTCGTCCGCGCCCAGGGGCGAGCCGTGGGCCCCGGGGGTGTTCTGCTTGTGGGGGGCGGGATAGCCGATGATGGTCCGGCAGTCGATGAGGGTGGGCTTCCCACAGAGCTTCTGGGCCTTCTCGAAGGCCTTCGCCAGGGCGTCCAGGTCCTCGCCGTCCTCCACCTTGATCACCCGCCAGCCCATGGCCTCGAAGCGCCTGGGCACGTCCTCGGAAAAGGCCAGCTCGGTGCTCCCCTCGATGGTGATCTTGTTGTCGTCCCACAGCACGACCAGCTTCTCCAGGCCCAGGTGCCCCGCGAGGCTGAGGGCCTCGTAGGACACGCCTTCCATCAGGCAGCCGTCGCCCGCGAAGGCGTAGGTGCGATGGTCGACCACGTCGAAGCCGGGCCGGTTGAAGCGGTCGGCCAGCCAGCGCTCCGCGATGGCCATGCCTACGGCGTTCCCGATCCCCTGCCCGAGGGGGCCGGTGGTCGTCTCCACGCCCGCGGTGTGGCCGTACTCGGGATGTCCCGGCGTCTTCGACTCCCACTGCCGGAAGTTCCGGAGGTCCTCCAGGGAGAGCCCGTAGCCCGTGAGGTGGAGCAGGGAATACACGAGCATCGACGCGTGCCCGCAGGAGAGGACGAACCGGTCCCGGTCGGCCCAGTGGGCGTGCTTCGGATTGTGCCGCAGGAACTTCGTCCACAGGACGTAGGCCGCCGGCGCCTGCGCCATGGGAGTCCCCGGGTGCCCGCTGTTGGCCTTCTGGATCGCGTCCATGGAGAGGCACCGGATGGTGTCGATGCAGAGTTTGTCGATGTTCGTGGCCGAGAAGGTCATGGGACTACCTCATGAGAGAAGGGGAACCGGATGCCGGGAAGACCACCACGGATGCCTATGCCTTGTGCACGATGCTGGCCTTGACGAAGGCGGTGAAGAGCGGGTGCGGGTTCAGGGGCTTGGACTTGAACTCCGGATGAAACTGGCAGCCCAGGAAGTAGGGGTGTCCGGGGATCTCCACGATCTCCACGAAGGTCCCGTCGGGGCTCATGCCCGTGAAGGCCAGGCCCTTCTCCTCGAGGGGCCTGCGGTATTCCGCCTGGTTGAACTCGTAGCGGTGCCGGTGCCGCTCGCTGATCTCGGTGGCCCCGTAGGCCGCCGCCGCGTGGCTGCCCCCGCTGAGGACGCAGGGGTAGGCGCCGAGGCGCATGGTGCCTCCCATCTCCTCCACGTCCACCAGCTCGCGGAGCTTGAAGATGACCCGGTGCCGGGGATTCTCCTCGAACTCGGTGCTGTCGGCCCCTTCGAGCCCGGCGACGTGCCGCGCGAATTCCACGCTGGCCATCTGCATGCCGAGGCAGATGCCGAAGAAGGGGATCCTGTTCTCGCGCGCGTAGCGGGCGGCCTCGATCATGCCCTGGGTGCCGCGGACGCCGAAGCCCCCCGGGACCAGGATGCCGTGGCAGTCCGAGAGCAGGGAGGCCGCGCTCGCGGCGTCGATCTCCTCGCCTTCCACCCACTTCAGGTCCACCTGGGTCTCCAGGCCGTAGCCGGCGTGGTGCAGGGCCTCCGTGAGGCTCTTGTAGCTCTCCTTGAACTCCACGTACTTGCCCACGATGGCGATGCGGACGCTGCCCTTGGGATTGCGGATCCGGTGCAGGAGGTCGTCCCAGTGGGAGAGGTCCGGCTGGACGTCGGGCAGGTTCAGGAGCGCGGCGACCTTGGCGTCCAGGCCCTCCGCATGCAGGTTCATGGGCACCTGGTAGATGGTGTCCGCGTCCTTGCAGCTGAAGACGGCGTCGGTCGTCACGGAACAGAAGAGGGCGATCTTGCTCTTGAGCGCCGCGGGAATCTCCTGGTCGGCCCGGCACACCAGCACGTCGGGCTGGATGCCCAGGGCGCGCAGCTCCTTGACGCTGTGCTGGGTGGGCTTCGATTTCAGCTCGCCCGCGGTCTTGATGTAGGGCACGTAGGTGAGGTGCATGTTGATCGCGTTGCCCAGTCCGACTTCGAGCTTGAACTGGCGGATGGCCTCGAGGAAGGGCTGGCTCTCGATGTCTCCCACCGTCCCGCCGATCTCCACCAGGACCACGTCCACGCCCTTGGCCACCTTCTTGACCGTGGCCTTGATCTCGTCGGTGATGTGGGGGATGACCTGCACGGTCTTGCCCAGGTAGTCGCCGCGCCGCTCCTTCTGGATGACCGTGTTGTAGATGCGGCCCGTGGTGATCGTGTGGTTGTGGGTGGTCGGCACGGAGGTGAAGCGCTCGTAGTGCCCGAGGTCCAGGTCCGTCTCCGCGCCGTCGTCGGTGACGAACACCTCGCCGTGCTGGAAGGGCGACATGGTGCCCGGATCCACGTTGAGGTAGGGATCCATCTTCATGAGCGTCACCTTGAGGCCCCTGGCCTCCAGCAGCGCGCCCAGGGAGGCGGCGGCGATGCCCTTCCCCAGCGAACTCAGCACGCCACCCGTCACGAAAATGAATTTGGTCATGACCTCACCCCCCACCTGTGTGTATCGAAAGATCTGGTTGCGTCCGGGCCTACATCTCTTCCGGGGCCTGGATGCCCATCAGGAAGAGCCCCTGCCGGAGCGCCCGCGCCGTGGCCACGCACAGAGCCAGGCGGGACTCGCGGACGGCGGGCGGATTCTCGGCATGGAGAATCGGACAGTTGGTATAGAAGCCCGAGAAGGCCTTGGCGATCGCCAGGAGCTGCCTGGCCAGGGCCGTGGCCATGTTCTCGCGCTGGACGCTGCGGATCGCCTCCGGAAGGCCCGCGAGCTCGAAGAGCAGCGCCTGGGCCGCCGGGTCCTCCAGCCCTTCCATGCTCGCGGGCAGGGGCAGCGCCCCGAAAGGCACCACGGGCGACTCCGGCGTGAGGTCCCGCAGGGGCCTCGCGTGGCCGGCCCAGTCCCCGCCCGCCTTGCGCAGGACGGAACAGATCCGGGCATGGGCGTACTGCACGTAGGGCCCCGTGTCGCCCTCCAGGGCGATGATGCGGTCCCAGGCGAAAGTGATGGACTTGACGCGGTCGTTGATCGCGTTGAAGAAGAGCACGGCGCCCATGCCGAGCATCTCGGCCACGGCGGCCTTGTCGGCCAGGCCTGGATTCTTCTCCTCGATGACGGCGAGGATCCGCTGCACCGCCTCGTCCAGCACGTCCTCGAGGAAGATCACGTTCCCCTTGCGGGTGGACATCTTCCCTTCGGGCAGCTTGATCATGCCGAAGGGCGTGTGCAGCATGCGCCCGCGGAACCACGGGTCCAGCTTGCCCATCACCGCGAAGAGCTGCTGGAAGTGCAGCACCTGGTCGGCGCCCACCACGTAGATGCACTGGTCGAAGCCGTACTCCTCCTTCCGGAAGAGGGCGGCGGCGATGTCGCGGGTCGCGTAGATGCTCGTGCCGTCGGTCTTCTGGACCAGGTACGGGGTCTGGATGCCGGCGTCCGAGAGATCCACGATCTTGGCCCCGCCCTCGCCCTCCTGCAGCAGCCCGGAAGCGTCCAGGTGCTCCAGGGTGGGCTTCAGCCGGTCCTCGTAGAAGGCCTCCCCCTGCTCCAGGGTGTCGAAAGCCACGCCGAGGCGGTCGTAGATCCGCTGGAATTCGAGCAGCGAGATGTCCCGGAACCACTTCCAGAGCCGCCGCGCTTCCGGATCCTTGTCCTCCAGGCGCTTGAACCAGGCCCGGGCCTCGTCCCGCATCGCGGGATCCCGCTCCTCCTCCTGGTGGAACCGCACGTAGAGCTGGAACAACCTGAAGAGCGGCGTGCGCCGCTTCTCGTCCACCTCGTCCGCCCAGGTGAAGTCCTGCTCGAGATCGGGGTTGTCCGCCTCCGCCCAGCGCTTGTAGGCGGCCAGCAGGGTCCCGAACTGGGTGCCCCAGTCGCCGAGGTGGTTCAGACGCCACGTCTTGCATCCCAGGTAGCGGTTCACCTGGGCCAGGGCGTGGCCGATCATCGTCGAACGCAAGTGGCCTATGGTGAACAGCTTGGCGATGTTCACCGAGCTGTACTCCACGATCACGGTCTCGCCGTTCGCGGGCGCGCTGCCGTAGGGCGCGGCCCCCAGCAGCGCCTCCAGCATGGCGTGGGCGCGGACCTCGGGCCTCAGCTTGAGGTTCAGGTAGGGGCCCGCCGCCGCCACCTCCGCGCCCTCGACCCGGATCTTCGCCGCCAGTTCCTGGGCGAGCCGGGCCGGATTCTGGCCGAGCTGCTTGGCGGCACGGAAACAGGGATAGGCGGCGTCCCCCATGTCCCCGGAGCGCGGCCGCTCCAGGCTGATGTCCTGCCCTGGCAATGCCTCCGCCAGGGCCTTCCCGAATTCTGCTTTCAATTGCTCCATGACAATCCTTGTTCTGGAAGCCAGGGGCCTCGGATTAGGATGATGGAAACTGAGGCCGACGGGAAGAGGCTTCCTCCCGGTTTCCGTCAAGTCTTTCCTCTTGACCGGAGGCGCAGTCGGGATAAGATGATTGTTCGCGCTTCCGGGAATGCCGCCGGTTAGCAGGAGTGACCGCATGTCCAACCACAAGTCCGCTGCCAAGAAAGCTCGCCACGACGCCGAGGCCCGGCTCCGCAACCGGTCCAACCGCTCGACGCTGAAGAGCGCCGTCAAGAAGTACTTGGCTGTCGTCGCCGCCGGCAGCAAGGCCGAGGCTGTCGCCCTCCTGCCCCAGACGCTGGGCGTGGTGGACCGCGCCGTCCGCAAGGGCGTCATGCACAAGAACGCCGCCGACCGCACCAAGTCGCGGCTGACCCTCAAGGCCAACGCGCTGGCCTGAGCCCCGATCGGATTCCAGAAAGGCCCGGCCCCGCCGGGCCTTTTCGCGTTACTTCGCCCCGATCGCCCGCACCGGCCCCCGGGGGACCCGGTCCCAGCGGAACCTGTCCACCAGGTCCGCGGCCTCGCAGGATTCAGGGCATTCCAGGCAGCCCAGGCTCCACCCGAGCCAGCCCAGGATCCCGGGGACCGCATGCCCCGAGGCCACCAGGGCCTGGATCCCCAGGGCGCCGTCGCGTTTCCCCAGCCGCCCGCCGCCGGGATCCACGACCAGCCCCAGGTGGGCATAGGCCGGCCGCGGCAGGCCCAGGGCCTCCTGCAGGCGGATCTGCGTGGCGGTGACCCAGCGCAGGTCCTCGCCGCGCACCACTTCCGTCACCCCCTGGGCCGCGTCGTCGACCACCACCGCCAGATGGTAGGCGAAGCAGCCGTCCCGCCGGTGGAGCAGGGGATCCCCCGTCAACAGGGCCGGGACGTCCTCCTGGGGTCCGAGCACCCAGTCCTCCCAGGCCACGGGCCCCTCGGGAAGGCGGAAACGGAGGGCTGCCGGCCCCAGGGCCTCCAGCCGCCGCCCCCGGCAGGTCCCGGGATAGGGCCTCAAGCCGTCCCGTTCGTGGGGGGCCGAGGCCAGCGAGGCCAGTTCCCTGCGCGTGCAGGTGCACGGATAGAGGGCCCCTAGCCCGAACAGCCCGCGCAGGGCGGCTAGGTAGGCCGGCTCCCGCCGGGACTGCCACAGGATGGGTCCGTCGCTCTCCAACCCGAGCGCCGCAAGGTCCCGGAGCTGCTGGTCGGCCATCTCCGGCCGGGACCGGGCCCTGTCCACGTCCTCGATCCGGATGACCCACCTTCCGCCCTGGGCCTTCGCGGAAAGCCAGGA
>DAOPZL010000028.1:6471-8932 GCA_035353395.1 Holophaga sp. | reverse complement strand
TGGCCTCTCCTGCAGGGATTCCTGGCCGCCGTCCTCGCGGGACTCTGCGGACTGGGCCCCTGGTGGATGCTGTTCCAGGTCGGGCTGCCCCTCGCCCTGGCCTGGCAGCTGGGGCATCCCAGTCCCGCCTGGATCTACCCAGTCGCCCTGGCGGGGCTCCTGCTGGTCTTCGGGGGGGGGCTGGCGACCCGGGTCCCCCTCTACAACTCCAGCCGCGCGGCCTGGCGCCGCCTGCTGGAGCTGATGCCGCCGGGGGGAGGCCACCAGGTGGCGGACCTCGGCGCCGGGCTCGGAGGGCCGCTGGCGTTCCTGGCGGACCAGCGGCCGGACCTGCGCTTCACGGGCGTGGAGGCCTCGCCGCTGACCTGGCTCGCGGCCTGGGCCAGGATCCGGCCGGTCCGCGCCAACTGCCGGATCCTCTTCGGAAGTCTCTGGAAGCTTCCACTCGGAGAATTCCAGGTGGTCTATGCCTTCCTCTCCCCCGCCCCCATGGAGGCCCTCTGGCTCAAGGCCCGCCGGGAGATGGAACCGGGGTCCCTCCTCGTCAGCAACACCTTCGGCATTCCGGGGGTCGAGCCCGAACGGGAGATTCCCCTTCCGGGCCGCCGGAACGCCCGCCTCCTCGTCTATCGCCTGTAAAACCCTCCTGACGGCATTAGTAAAGATCGTGCGAGAATCGCCGAATACAAGGGAGGAGATCCCGGCATGTTCGTGATTATCGGTTTCGTCGTTGCGCTGGGGGGCGTCCTGGCCGGCTACTTGTTCGAAGGCGGCAAGGTCGAGATCCTGCTCCACCCTCTCCTCCCGGAGGGCATGATCATCATGGGCGCGGCCGTGGGAGCCTTCCTCGCCACGAACCAGCTGTCCACCATCAAGTCCGTGGTCGCCAACATCGCCAAGCCCCTGAAGGGCAGCCGGTACACGAAGGCGGTCTACATGGAATCCCTCATGATGCAGTACGAGGTCTACGTCAACATCAAGAAGGGCGGCCTGCTGGCCATGGAGCAGGACGTGAACGATCCGCACAGCTCGAACATCTTCAAGAAATACCCGGCCATCCTCGCCGACCACCACGTGATGGACTTCTTCTGCGACTCCATGAAGCTGCTGATCAACGGCAGCGCCAAGATCGACGAGATCGACCAGGTCATGGACATGGACCTGGACGTGCACCACGCGGAGAGCTCGGCGCCCGGCACGGCCCTCAACGCCATGGCGGACGGCCTGCCCGCCTTCGGCATCGTGGCCTGCGTGTGCGGCATCGTCGTCACCATGGGCTTCCTGGACCAGCCCCCCAACGTCATCGGCGCGAAGGTGGGCTCCGCCCTGGTGGGGACCTTCCTGGGCATCTTCCTCTCCTACGCCATCTTCGGACCCCTCGCCAAGAACATCGACAGCGTGAACGCGACGGAGGGCCATTTCCTGAACGCCCTCCGGGCCGGCCTCGTGGCCTTCGGCAACGGCGCGGCCCCCGTGACCGCCGTGGAATTCGCCCGGCGCAACATCCCTTCGACGGAGCGCCCGGGTTCCCAGGAACTGGAGGAGGTCGTCCGGCAGATCAAGCCCAGGTAGCCTTCAGCCGCGGCCAGTGGTCAGTGGCCCTCGGCTCCCCCCCTTCCCTGACCCCCCTTCCCTGACCCTGGATCCTCGCCTTCATGTCCGAACCCCAGCCCGAAGTCAAAATCAAGGTCGTCAAGAAGAAGGGCGGCCATGGAGGAGGCCACGGCGGCGGGGCGTGGAAGATCGCCTACGCGGACCTCGTGACCGCCATGATGGCCTTCTTCCTGCTGATGTGGCTCCTGAACAGCTCCAATTCCAACACCAAGACGGGCCTCGCGAAGTACTTCTCCGAAGGCCCGGATTTCTTCAACACCAAGGAGGGCATGGCCATCCTGAGCGCCCACAACCAGGGGATCCTGCCGGGGGGACGGGGCCTGAAGCCGGGACCGGACGTGGGGGCGGGGGACACCCTCGCCGCCGAGGAGAACTCTGCCGAGAAGGAGCGCCGCGCGATGGAGAACACCGCGCTGGCCATCGACCGGACCTTCTCCTCCGACAAGCTCCTGCAGGCATTCAAGGACCAGGTCTCCATGGACTTCACCGACGAGGGGCTGCGCATCCAGGTCCAGGACAAGGCCGCGCAGGTCCTCTTCGATTCGGGCAGCGCCCGGCTCAAGCCCTACACCCTGTCGATCCTCAAGGAGATCGCCCAGGAACTGGGCAAGCTGCCGAACCGCGTGGTCATCGGGGGGCATACCGACAGCGTCCAGTATCCGTCCCAGGCCTACACGAACTGGGAACTCAGCGCCGAGCGGGCCAACGCCGCCCGGCGCGTGCTGCAGGCCTCGGGGCTGAAGCCCGGACAGATCCAGCGCGTGACCGGCTACGCCGATTCCGTCCCCCTGGAGGGCAAGGCTCCCGGGGATCCGCAGAACCGCCGCATCTCCATCATCGTGCTCTC
>DAOPZL010000028.1:0-6371 GCA_035353395.1 Holophaga sp. | reverse complement strand
TCCACGCCGTTGATGCCGGGACGATTTCTTCCATACTCTTCTGTTCCCGGGATGGCGTTTCCGCGCCCTTCCGCTCGTCCTTCGCGCCCCCCGCCGGCGGCGGGCGCGGCCCATCGGGAAGGCCGAGATGACATCGGACCCTACTTATCGTTTCGAGGTGATGCATGTGCTTTGACCGCAACGTGAACTGGCTGGCCGCCGCGGCTCTCGCCGGGATCGTCGGCGCGACGACGGGATGCAGGACCGCGCCGCCGCCCAAGATCACGCCGGAGGTCTCCTACCAGACCCTCACCCCCGGGCGTGCCGTCCTGACGACGGAACTCCCGGGCCGTACGACCCCCTTCCTCGTCGCGGAGATCCGCCCCCAGGTGAACGGCCTCATCCAGAAGCGGCTCTTCCAGGAGGGCGCGGACGTCAAGGCCGGAAACAGCCTCTACCAGATCGATCCGGCCCCCTACAAGGCGGCCCTGGACCAGGCGACGGCAGCCCTGGCCGTGGCGGAGGCCAGCCTGCCCGCGGCCCAGTCCCGGGCCGAGCGCCTGAAGAACCTCGCGGCGATCCATGCGGTGGGCCAGCAGGAGGCCGACGAGGCCGCCGCCGCCCACAAGCAGGCCATCGCGAACGTGGCGGCGTCCAGGGCGGCCGTGGAGAGCGCCCGGATCAACCTGTCCCATACCCCCATCACGGCGCCCATCTCCGGGCGCGTGGGAATGTCCAGCGTGACCGTGGGCGCCCTGGTGACGGCCTACCAGGGGATCGCCCTGACCACCGTGCAGCAGCTGGATCCCATCTACGTGGACGTCACCCAGTCCAGCGCCGACCTGCTCGGCCTGCGGCGCAGGCTCGAGTCCGGGCGCCTCAGGAGCGGCGGGGACAGCGCCCGGAAGGTGAAGCTGATCCTCGAGGACGGCAGCCTGTACCCCCTGGAGGGAAAGCTCCAGTTCCGCGACGTCACCGTGGATCCCTCCACGGGCGCCGTCACGCTCCGCATGGTCTTTCCCAATCCCAGGCACATCCTGCTCCCCGGCATGTTCGTGAGGGCCGTCGTGGAGGACGGCGTGGACGACCGGGCCATCCTGGCCATGCAGCAGGGCGTCACCCGGAATGCGAAGGGCGAGGCGGTCGCGCTGGTCGTCGATCCCTCCGGGAAGGTGGAGCAGCGGATCCTGACGGTGGACAGGGCCCTCGGCGACAAGTGGCTCGTCACCGCAGGCCTTGCCGGCGGCGACCGGCTCGTCGTCGAGGGAGGCCAGAAGGTCCGGCCGGGAATGACCGTCAAGGCCGTCCCCTTCGCGGGCCCGGGCACCGCGCCCACCCCGGGCGCCCAGCCCCCGGTCCAGAAGAAGTAGGGGGGCGCCATGTCGAAATTCTTCCTGGACCGCCCGGTCTTCGCCTGGGTCATCGCCATCGCCATGATGCTGGCGGGGGCCATGGCCATCTACCAGCTCCCGGTCTCCCAGTACCCGCCCATCGCCCCCCCCTCGATCTCGATCAGCGCCTCCTATCCGGGCGCCTCCGCCAAGACCGTGGAGGACAGCGTCGTCCAGATGATCGAGCAGAAGATGACGGGCCTGGACAAGATGCTCTACATGTATTCCACGGCCGACGCGTCGGGGAGCGCGGAGATCACGCTCACCTTCGCCCCCGGCGTGGACGCCGACATGGCCTGGGCCAAGGTGCAGAACAAGCTCCAGCTGGCCATCCCCTCCCTGCCCACCGTCGTCCAGACCATGGGCGTCAAGGTGAGTAAGTCGACCCGCAACTTCCTGATCATCACGGCGCTCACCACCGACGACGGCAGCATGAGCAACGCCGACCTCACGGACTACGCCGTGTCGAAGCTGGAATCGGTGCTGGCCCGGGTGAAGGGCGTGGGCGAGGTGCAGATCTTCGGCACCGGCTACTCCATGCGCGTCTGGTTCGACCCCGACAAGCTCATGAAGTACGGCATGACGTCGGACGATGTGGCGGCAGCGGTGAAGGCCTACAACGCGGAGGTTTCCGCCGGCCAGCTGGGCGGCGCCCCGGCCGTCCCGGGGCAGCGCCTCAACGCCTCCATCCTGGTTCAATCGATGCTGGTGACGCCGGACGAGTTCGCGAAGATCCCCCTGCGCACCAACCCTGACGGCTCGGTGGTCCGAGTGAAGGACATCGGACGCACGGAACTGGCCAGCGAATCCCCCGACACCATCTTCCTGTACAACGGCAGGCCCGCGGCCGGCATCGCCATCCGCCAGGAGGCCGGGGCCAACGCCCTGGACACCGCCGACGGCGTCAAGGCCAAGATGCAGGAACTCTCGGAGTACTTCCCGGCCGGCATGAAGGCGGTCTATCCCTACGACACCACGCCCTTCGTGCGGGTGGCCATCAACGAGGTGTTCAAGACCCTCTTCGAGGCGGTCGTCCTGGTGTTCCTGGTGATGTACCTCTTCATGGGGAACCTGCGGGCCACCTTGATCCCGACCATCGCGGTCCCCGTGGTGATCCTGGGCACCTTCGGGGTCCTCAGCGGCCTGGGCTATTCCGTCAACATGCTCACCATGTTCGCCATGGTGCTCGCCATCGGCCTGCTGGTGGACGACGCCATCGTGGTCGTGGAGAACGTGGAGCGCGTCATGAGCGAGGAGGGGCTGGAGCCCTGGGAAGCCACGCGCAAGTCCATGGGCGAGATCCAGAGCGCCCTCATCGGCATCGGCCTCACCCTCTCGGCGGTGTTCGGCCCCATGGCCTTCTTCCCCGGTTCCACGGGCGTCATCTACCGGCAGTTCTCGGTCACGGTGATCGCGTCCATGCTGCTCTCCGTGGTGGTGGCCCTGGTGCTCACGCCGGTGCTCTGCGCCTCGCTGCTCAGGCCCGTCCAGAAGGGCCACGAGGCCGCCGAGGCGGGCTTCCGCCTGCTCCGTCCCTTCTTCCTCTGGTTCGACCGCTCCTTCTACCGCATGCGGGATCTCTACATGAGATACGTCGGGATCATCCTCGGCCGGAAGGCGCGCTTCGGCGTCATCTTCATCCTCCTCGTGGCGGCCATGGGGTTCCTCTACCTGCGCATGCCCACCGGCTACCTGCCCGACGAGGACCAGGGGATGATCATGACCATCATCCAGACCCCCGTCGGCTCCACGCTGGAACAGACCCACGCGGTTGTCCGGCAGGTGCAGAAGCACTACATGGAGGACCAGAAGGATGCCGTGGAGTCCGTCATGGGCGGCGCCGGCATGGGATTCGCCGGACACGGCCAGAACCAGGCCATGATGTTCGTCAAGCTCAAGGACTGGAATCTCCGCCAGAAGCCGGGACTCCGGGCCAAGGACGTGGCCGCCAAGGCCACGATGGCGCTCTCCCGGATCAAGAACGCGACGATCTTCGCCGTGCCGCCCCCGGCCGTGACCGAGCTGGGCAACGCCACCGGCTTCGATTTCATGCTCCAGGACCGGGGCGATCTCGGCCACGAGAAGCTCACGGAGGCGCAGAACATGCTCCTCGGCATGGCGGCCCAGGACCCGCGCCTCGCCCGGGTGAGGCCCAACGGCATGGCCGACGTCCCCCAGTACAAGGTGGACATCGACTGGGAGAAGGCCGGAACGCTCGGCGTCCCGATCAGTTCCGTGCAGAGCTACGTCTCCGCCGCCTTCGGCAGCTCCTACATCAACAACTTCGTCCAGGGCGGCCGCGTGAAGCGCGTCTACATCCAGGCCGACGCCCCGTTCCGCATGAACCCGGAGGACTTCCACCGCATCCACGTCCGCAACAACAAGGGCGGCCTGGTGCCCCTTTCGGCCATCGCCACGGGGCACTGGGTCTATGGCTCTCCCCGCCTGGAACGCTACAACGGCTTCCCGGCCTTGAACATCCAGGGCGAGCCCGGCGCCGGCTACAGCGTGGGACAGGCCATGCAGGCCATGGAGGAGATCGTCCGGAAGCTGCCCCAGGGGGTCGGTTCCGAGTGGACGGGCCTCTCCTACCAGCAGCGCATGTCCGAAAGCCAGGCCGGACTCCTCTACGCCTTCTCGGTCCTGGTGATCTTCCTGGTGCTCGCCGCCCTCTACGAGAGCTGGACCGTTCCCATCACGGTCCTGATGGCCCTGCCGCTCGGCATCATCGGGGGCCTGCTGGCTTCCACGCTCCGCGGCATGCCCAACGATGTCTACTTCCAGATCGGCCTGCTCACGGTGCTCGGCTTGACGACCAAGAACGCCATCCTGATCGTGCAGTTCGCGAAGGGCCACATGGAGCAGGGCATGGGCCTGGTCGAGGCGACGCTCGAGGCGGCCCGGCTCCGGCTGCGCCCCATCCTCATGACGTCCATCGCGTTCGGCTTCGGCGTCCTGCCCCTGGCCCTCGCCGCCGGCGCCGGCGCCGGCGCCCAGACGGCCATCGGCACGAGCGTGCTGGGCGGCATGATCACCGCCACCTTCCTGGCCATCTTCTTCATCCCGCTCTTCTTCGTGGTCGTCGTGCAGTTCTTCGGCCGGAAGAAGCAGGCTCCGGCCAACCTCGACACACCCAGTCTTCCGGAGGAGGAGTGACATGAGGACCAAGTCGATCCTTCCCCTGGGCCTGCTGCTTCTCTGCGCCGGCTGCACCCTGGCGCCGACCTATACCCGCCCGGCATCGCCGGTCCCGGGAACCTGGCCGGAGGGCGCCGCGAAACCCGAGGCGCCCTCCGCAGCGGACCTTCCGTGGCGGGAGTTCTTCACGGATCCCCGCCTGCAGGCCGTCATCCAGCTGGCGCTCGACAACAACCGGGACCTGCGCATCTCCACCCTGAACGTCGAGAAGGCCCAGGCCGCCTACCGCATCCAGCGCTCGGCACTCTTCCCCGACGCGGGCGTGATGGCCAGCGGCGAGAAGTACCGCAAGCCGGAGAAGATGGACAGCGACGGCAAGGCCAGCATCGTCGAGACGGACAGCGTCAACGCCGGCATCCTCTCCTGGGAGATCGACTTCTTCGGCCGCCTGCGGAGCCTCAAGGACCAGGCCTTGAACCAGTACCTGGCCACGGACCAGGCCCGCGCCGCGGCCCGGATCTCGCTCGTGTCCGCCGTCGCCCAGGGCTACCTCCTGCACGCCGCGGACAGCGAGAACCTCCGGCTGGCCCAGGCGACCTTCGACGCCCAGAAGGCCTACCACGAGCTGATCGGCAAGAGCCGCGACCTGGGCGTCGCCTCCGACCTGGAACTCCGCCAGGCCCAGAGCCAGATGGAAGCGGCGCGGGCCGACGTGGCCCGGTTCCGCGGCCTCGTCCTCCAGGACCAGCACGCCCTCGACCTCCTGGTGGGGACTCGCGTCCCGGGGGACCTCCTCCCCGAGAGCCTCGATGCGGCCGGCGGATTGAAGGAAGTTTCTGCCGGACTGCCTTCGGAAGTCCTGCTCCGCCGTCCCGACATCCTCATGACCGAGTACCAGCTCAAGGCCGCCAACGCCAACATCGGAGCGGCGCGCGCCGCATTCTTCCCGAATGTCACGCTCACCGCGGGGGCCGGCACCATGGCTCCAGGACTCTCGAGCCTGTTCGGCTCCGGAACGAGGACATGGAGCTTCGCGCCGAAGATCGTCGCGCCGATCTTCACCGGCGGGTCCCTCAAGGCGGGCCTGAAGGTGGCCCAGCTGGAGCGGGACATCGCCGTCGCCCAGTACGAGAAGGCGATCCAGACCGCCTTCCAGGAGGTGGGCGACGGACTGGTCCAGCGAACCTCCCTCACGGAGCGGCTGGACGCGCAGGGCACCCTCGTGGAAGCTCTCGATGCGAGCTACCATCTTTCCGACCTCCGCTACAAGGAGGGCCTGGACGGCTACCTCGGCGTGCTGGTCGCCCAGCGCTCACTCTATGCGGCCCAGCAGGGTCTCGTGGCGACCCGCCTGGCCTTCCGGATCAATCAGGTCACCCTCTACAAGGCCCTGGGCGGCCGGCTGTGATCAGCCGCGCGGCGAGACGCCGAGTCCCTGGAGGCAGAACTCGGCCAGGATCTCGGCGCTCCTGACGGCGTCGAGATCGGGCCGGCCCCAGATGGCCCGGGTGACTCCGGCCATGAGACTCTGGCTTCCGACCTGCCCCATGATGCTCGTGCCCAGGAGGATGACCTCGGCTTCCGCCAGGTCCGGCCTCAGCCGCTTGATGCAGACCTTCATGCGGTCCACCCAGGGCTGGAGATGGCTCTGCAGCAGGGCCAGGATCTCCGGCCTGGGGTCGCGCATCTCCGACAGGAGCAGCCTGGTGCCCATCCTCCGCCAGTCATCCATCGCCGGGTCTTCCGGGCATGCCGAGGCGTAGAGGGCGCAGATGAGGCCGCGGAAGGTCCGGACGGCCTCCTCAACGCTGTCCGGAGGCGGATCGCCCTCCTTGACCAGGGAGGTCAGGCCTCCGGCGATCA
>DAOPZL010000027.1:8512-36470 GCA_035353395.1 Holophaga sp. | reverse complement strand
GAGAGAGGGATTCGAACCCCCGTACCGGTCACCCGATAACCTGATTTCGAGTCAGGCGCCTTCAACCGCTCGGCCATCTCTCCGAGCAAAGAAAAGTCTACCAGATCCGGGCGGGTTCACCTCGGTCAGGGTTGGACGGAGGGGAGCCGGGCGGGGGGGGCGGTGAAGTAGCCGGAGAAGTCCTTGTCCCTGATGAGGATGTGGCCCTGCACCAAGTCCAGGACCAGGAAGCCGACGAACTGGGAGATGTCCACTTCCCCTTGCCCCACTTCGATCTCGAAGCGGGTGGCTCGCTCCAGGAGCCGCTGGTGGTCGGCGGCGTGGTTGGGGAGGCCCGGGAAGCCCATCCGGGCCAGGATGGCCTCCTCGTCGTGGAAGTGCTGGGCGGTGTGGGCCATCAGGCGGCGCAGGCGCATGGAGGTCTCGGCGGCGGGCTGGCCGCTGCTGATGGCGCCGATGAGGGAGTTGGCGAGGGTGAAGAGCTTTCGGTGCTGGTTGTCGATGGTGGGATGACCGCAGGCGTAGGAATCCTCCCAGACGATCTCGATGAGCGAGGACGGAAGGGGCTCGGCGCCGCCGCCGTTCCTGGCCATGGCCACCTGGTTCCGGCCCTCCGCCTTGGCCTTGTAGAGCGCCTCGTCCGCCCGCTGGATCCAGCTACCCAGATCCTCGCCCAGATCGTACTCGGCGACCCCGATGCTGACGGTCAACTGCCCGATGACCGGGAAGGTCCGGACGGCCACCGCGGCCCGGATCTTCTCCGCGAGGCTCATCGCCCCGTCCATGCGGGTCGCCGGCGAGAGCACGATGAACTCCTCCCCGCCCCACCGCGCGATGGCATCCGAGGCGCGAAGCTGCTCCCGGGCCGTGTGCACCACCTCGACGAGCACGTTGTCCCCGACCGTGTGGCCGTACTTGTCGTTCACGTTCTTGAAGAAGTCCAGGTCCAGCATCATCAGCGAGACGGGCCCCTTCCTGCGCCTCACCAGGGCCATCTCGGCGATGGCCGCCTCCTCGAAGCGGCGTCGGTTCCAGGCCCCGGTCAGCCGGTCGGTGCCGGCCGCCCACTCCAGGACCTCCATCGCCTGCTGCAGCCCCTGGTTGGCCCGCTCCGCGGATTCCAGCAGCTGCTTCTGGGTCTCGATGCGCAGGCGGGAGGTGTCGGTGTGGCCGATGGGATGCTTCTTCATCCGGCTGCCCAGGAAGAAGCCCAGCAGCACGCCCAGCAGGCTCAGGCCCACCCCGGCCAGCGCCAGGGTCAGCCAGGAGATGTGCCCGGAAGAGACATCGATCATGGGAAGCCCTGCCGCAGAGTCTAGGTCATCTCCGCGCTTCGCGCAGGCCCAAGATCACCTGCGCCTGCGGAAGAATTCCTGGAGGATGGCCCGGCACTCCTCCTCGAGGAGCCCTCCCTGCCACTCGAAGCGATGGTTGAGGTTGGCCTTCTCGAGGAAGCCTTGCAGCCGGGAGACACCCACCTTGGGATCCGGCGCCCCGTAGACGACCCGGGCCACCCGGGCCTGGACCAGGGCCCCGAAGCACATGAGGCAGGGCTCGAGGGTCACGTAGAGGGTCGACTCCGGCATGCGGTAGTTGTGGAGCCAGTCCCCGGCGCTCCGCAGGGCCTGGATCTCCGCGTGGGCCGTGGGATCGTGCCGGTGGATCGGCGTGTTGAAGCCCCGGGCCACCAGCTTCCCGTCCAGCACGAGCACCGCTCCGATGGGCACCTCGCCCAGGGAGTCCGCCTTCTCGGCTTCTTCCAGGGCCAGCTTCATGAAGTAGATGTCGTCGCCGGACCACACGTGCGGGTTTCCGCCGGAAACAAGAACGAGGCGCGCGGCCCCGGGTTCGATGCGAAAAAGAAAACGCTATTGTCCCATGAATTCCCGGCGAGTATCAGTCTGGAAATTGCAGGAATTTACAGTAGACTTTTTCGAACCTCCGCAGGGAGGCCAGAACCATCGAAGCGCCGCCTGGGTCCGACAGGCGGCGCTTTTTCCAAAAGGAGGCCGCATGAGAGCTCACCTGATCCTGAAGGATGGAACGAGCTTCCGCGGTCGCGCGCCGCTGGGATTCGGAGGCAGCGGCGAAGCGGTCTTCACCACCTCCATGACGGGCTACCAGGAGATCCTCACGGACCCGAGCTTCGCCGGGCAGATGGTGTGTTTGACCTTCCCCGAGCAGGACATCTACGGGGTGCGCGGCGACCTGGTGGAAGGGGACCGGCCCTGGGCTTCCGCCCTGCTCTGCCGCCGCCTGACGGTCACGCCGGACCACGCCTTGGCGGAAGGGGACCTGGGCAGCTGGCTCAAGCGGCACCGCATCCCGGTCATGACGGACCTCGACACCCGGGCGCTCACCCAGCACCTGCGGGACGCGGGGGCCCAGCCGGGCCTCATCTGGACCGAGGGGGACGGCGACCTGGCGGCCGGCGTGGCGGCGGCGAGGAGCCTGCCCGACATGGCCGGCCAGGCCCTGTGCGGGCGGGTGAGCTGCGCGGAGCGCTACGACATCCCCAACCCGGAGGCGAAGTTCCACGTGGCCGTGCTCGACGGCGGCATCAAGAAGAGCATCCTGAGACTGCTCTGCGAGTCGGGGTTGAGCCTGGAGGTGTTCCCCTGGGACACCCCCGCCAGCGAACTGACGGCCCCCCGCTTCGAGGGGCTTTTTTTCAGCAACGGCCCGGGGGATCCGGCGGCCCTGGCGGGCATGCAGCGGGAGATCGGGGCCTGCATCGGCCGGAAGCCCATCTTCGGGATCTGCCTGGGCCTCCAGCTCCTGGGACACGCCTTCGGCGGCCGGACCTTCAAGCTCAAGTTCGGGCACCGGGGGGCCAACCAGCCGGTGCTGGAGCTGGCCACGGGACGGGTCCAGATCACGGCCCAGAACCACGGCTTCGCGGTGGACGAGAAGAGCCTGCCCGCCGAGATCGAGGTGACCCACCGGCATCTCAGCGACGGCACCGTGGAGGGCTTCCGGCACAAGGCCCTGCCCATCTTCGGCCTCCAGCACCATCCGGAGGCCAGCCCCGGCCCCCACGACGCCCGCAGCGCCTTCGCCCAGTTCGTGCGGATGATGGAGGAACATCATGCCTAAGCGGTCCGACATCTGCTCCGTCCTCGTGCTGGGTTCCGGTCCCATCCAGATCGGGCAGGCCTGCGAGTTCGACTACTCGGGCACCCAGGCCCTGAAGGCCCTGCGCGAGGAGGGGATCCGCACGATCCTGCTGAATTCCAACCCGGCGAGCATCATGGCGGACCCCAGCCGGGCGGACGCGACCTACATGGAGCCCCTCACCCTGCCCGTGCTCGAGAAGGTCCTCGAGGCCGAGAAGCCCGACGCCATCCTGCCCACGGTGGGCGGCCAGACGGCCCTGAACCTGGCCCTGGCGGCCCACGAGTCGGGCCTCCTGGAGAGGCACGGCGTGCGGCTGATCGGCGCCCAGGTGGAGGCCATCCAGCGGGGCGAGGACCGGCAGCTCTTCAAGGCCCTCATGGACGAGCTCGGCCTCGAGACCTGCCGGGGCGGTTTCGCCCACAGCATCTCCGAGGCCCACGAACTGGTGAAGGTCACGGGCTTCCCCGCCATCATCCGGCCCTCCTTCACCCTGGGAGGCAGCGGCGGCGGGATCGCCTACAACATCGAGGAGTTCGAGGCCATCTGCCTGCGTGGCCTGGACCTGAGCCCCATCCGGCAGGTGCTCGTGGAGGAGAGCATCCTGGGCTGGAAGGAGTTCGAGCTGGAGGTGGTGCGGGACCTCGACGACAACGTGGAGGTCATCTGCGGGATCGAGAACCTGGATCCCATGGGCGTCCACACGGGGGACAGCATCACCGTCGCCCCGATCCTGACCTTGACCGACCCCGAGTACCAGCGGATGCGGAACGCGGCCGTCGCCGTCATCCGCGGCGTGGGCGTGGAGACCGGCGGCAGCAACATCCAGTTCGCCCTGGACCCCGAGGACGGCCGCATGATCGTCATCGAGATGAACCCGCGCGTCTCGCGGTCCTCCGCGCTGGCCTCCAAGGCCACGGGCTTCCCCATCGCCTGGGTGGCCACGAAGCTGGCCCTGGGCTACCGCCTCTGGGAGCTGCCCAACGTGATCACGGGGAAGACGAAAGCGGCCTTCGAGCCCGTGCTGGACTACGTGGTGGTCAAGATCCCGCGCTTCACCTTCGAGAAGTTCCCCCAGGCGGAGAAGACCCTGGGCACCCAGATGAAGAGCGTGGGGGAGGTGATGAGCCTGGGCCGGAGCTTCCAGGAGGCCCTGCAGAAGGCCCTGCGCAGCCTGGAGGAGGGCTATCCGGGCCTCGCGGGCGCGCTCGAGGGCAAGCTCGACCTCGCCCGGCTCCGGGAACACCTCCTCATCCCCGGGCCCCAGCGCGTCTTCTGGCTCTACCATGCCCTGAAGGCCGGGCATCCCGTGGAGGAACTGCACCGCCACACGAAGATCAGCCGCTGGTTCCTGCGGGAGCTGGAGGAGATCGTGATCCTCGAAGGCCGCATGCGGGGCTTCCCCCTGGAGCGGCTGCCGAAGGAGCTGCTGGAGCGGGCCAAGCGCGCCGGCTTCAGCGACGCCCAGATCGCCGGCTTCTGCGACGGCGGCGAGGACGAGGTCGCCAAGCGCCGCGAGGACGCCGGCATCCGGCCCGCCTTCAAGCAGGTGGACACCTGCGCCGCGGAGTTCGAGGCCCGGACGCCCTACCTCTACCAGACCTGGGAGGACTTCAGCGAGGCCGAGCCCACCGACCGGACGAAGGCCATCGTGCTCGGCTCCGGCCCCAACCGGATCGGCCAGGGCGTGGAGTTCGACTGCTGCTGCGTGCAGGCGGTGGAGGCCATCCGCGCCTCGGGCGTGGAGGCGATCCTCGTCAACTGCAACCCCGAGACCGTGAGCACGGACTTCGACACCTCGGACCGCCTCTACTTCGAGCCCCTGGTCTGGGAATCCGTGAAGGCCATCGTGGACCGGGAGGGGAGCGCGGGAACGCTGCTCGGCGTGTTCACCCAGTTCGGAGGGCAGACGCCCCTGAAGCTGGCGAAGCGCCTCACCGCGGCCCAGGTCCCCATGCTGGGCACGCCCTACCACGCCATCGAGGACGCCGAGGACCGGGACCGCTTCGGGCAACTCCTCTCCAAGCTCCGGATCCCGGCCGCGGAGTGGGCCATGGCCTCGAGCATGGAGGAGGCCCGGGACGTCGCCGGGCGCATCGGCTACCCCGTGATGGTGCGCCCCAGCTTCGTCCTGGGCGGGCGCGCCATGGCCATCGTCTTCGACGAGGGCGACCTGGAGCGCTTCGTGCGCGAGGCCGCCGCCGTCAACGAGGACCAGCCCATCCTCCTGGACCACTACCTGGACAACGCCCAGGAGCTGGACGTGGACCTGGTCTGCGACGGCACGGACACGGTCGTCGCCGGCGTCATGGCGCACGTCGAGGAGGCGGGCGTCCACAGCGGGGACAGCTTCGCGGTGTTCCCGCCCCTGGGCATCGACGAGGACCTGCTCGCCGAGGTGAAGGAGCAGAGCCGCCGCCTGGCCCTGGAACTCGGCGTCCGCGGGCTCCTGAACATCCAGTGGGCGCTGAAGGACGGCGTGGCGTACTGCCTGGAGGCCAATCCCCGGGCAAGCCGCACGGTGCCCTTCATCTCCAAGGCCACGGGCGTCAACTGGGCGGGCGTGGCGGCGCGGATCGGCCTGGGGCAGTCCCTCGCCCAGCAGCAGGTCCGGGACGGCGTGGCCCTGACCGTGGCCGTCAAGGGCGTGGTCTTCCCCTTCGCCAAGTTCCCGGGCGTCGATCCGGTGCTGGGCCCCGAGATGAAGTCCACGGGAGAGGTGATGGGCGTGGGCGACACCTTCGGCGAGGCCTACGCCAAGGCCCTCCTGGCCGCCGGCATCCCCCTCCCGCTCCACGGCACCGTCTTCCTCTCGGTCAACGCCCGGGACAAGGGGCGGGTGACCGAGCTGGCCCGGCGGCTCTCCCGCATGGGTTTCGGCATCTGCGCCACGGAGGGCACGGCCGACCATCTGGAGGCCACCCTGGGCCTCCACGTGCGCCGGATCCACAAGGTGTGGGAGGGCCGCCCCCACGCCGTGGACCTCCTCAAGAACGGGGAGATCCAGTGGGTGGTGAACACGCCCAGGGGCCGCAACGCCTTCGTGGACGAGAACTCCATCCGCAGGGAAGCCCTGCGCCTGCGCATCCCCTGCCTCACGAACCTCAACACGGCCCTGGCGGCCTGCGAGGCGATGGAGACCCTGCGGGGCCAGGTCCAGGTCCGGTCCCTGCAAGGCCTGGTGCGATGACGGCGGCCCTCGAGGAATCCCTCGACCTCGTCGCCTACTACCGCCGCCGCGCCCAGGAATACGAGCGCATCTACGAGAAGCCGGAGCGGCAGGCGGACCTCGCCGCCCTGCGGGACCTGGTGGCCCGCGAGATGGCGGACCAGGAGGTCCTGGAGATCGCCTGCGGCACCGGCTACTGGACGCGGGTGTGCGCGGAGCGGGCCCGGTCCGTGCTGGCGGTGGACCTGGCCGAGGAGACCCTCGCCATCGCCCAGGCCAAGGAATACCCCTTCGGGAAGGTGCGCTTCGGGAAGGCGGACGCCTACCGGCTCGACGACGTCCCGGAGGACTTCACGGCCGGCCTGGCCTGCTTCTGGTGGTCGCACGTCCCCCGGGAGCGGCTGCCGGAGTTCCTGGCGGGCTGGCATCGGCGCCTGGGCCCCGGGGCCCGCGTGGCCTTCGTGGACAACCGCTACGTGGAGGGGAGCAGCACCCCCGTCTCCCGCAGGGACGCCGGGGGGAACACCTACCAGGTCCGGCGGCTCGAGGACGGCTCCACCCACGAGGTGCTCAAGAATTTTCCCTCCGGGGACGAGCTCCTGCGGGCCGTCCAGGACATGGGGGTGGAGGCGCGGCTTGTGGAACTGCCGTACTACTGGTGCCTGGCCTACCGGGTGGGCCGGTAGGGCGGGCGACGGGAAAGGAAGCGTCGCCTCCACATTCCTGCGCCGGCGGCGCTCCTTTTTGGTATCTTCCACACAGAGCCTTTCCGGTCGCCGCGGAGCCCCACGCTTGCCACTTCCAACTGCCCGATCCACTCCGGAACGTTCCCTCGCGGAACTGGACTCCGTCGGCCTGATCAGCCAGCTGGCCCTGGCCACGGCGCGCATCCAGGAGCTCGAGGGGCGGCTGGATGAGGCGAAACAGCAGGATTCGCTCACGGGGCTGCCCAACCGGAACCGCCTGCTGGACCGCGCCGAGCAGGCCATCGCCCTGGCCTCCCGCCGGAGCCACCTCGTGGCCCTGCTCTTCGTGGAGGTGGACCGCTTCAAGTCGATCAGCCAGACCCTCGACTTCCAGGAGGCTGACGAGCTCTGGCTGCAGTTCTCGCGGCGTCTCGCCTCGCCCCTGCGGCTCGGCGACACGCTCGCGCGGCTCTCCACGGACCAGTACGCCGTCCTGCTCCCGGAGGTGCGGGATTCCATGGAACCCTGCCGCGTGGCGCAGGGCCTCCTGGATTCCCTGAACATCCCGTTCAGGCTCGGCCCCAGGGAGCTGACCCTGACGGCCAGCATCGGCGTCAGCCTGTGCCCCCAGGACGGCGACGACGCCATCTCGCTCCTGAAGCAGGCGGAAGCCGCCACCGGCAGGTCCCGGGCGGAGGGGGGCAACACCTACCACTGCAGCACGCCCACCCTCAACGAGGCCTCCCTGGAGCGCCGGGAGCTGGAGGCCTGCCTGGGCGACGCCATCATGAAGAACGAGCTGGAGCTGCTCTTCCAGCCCCAGTGCAGCGTGGACGGGACCATCGTGGGGCTGGAGGCCCTGGTGCGCTGGCAGCACCCCGTGCTGGGCCCGGTGCCCCCCTCCAAGTTCATCCCGCTGGCGGAGGAGAACCAGCTCATCCATCCCATCGGCGAATGGGTGCTGCGGAACGCCTGCCGGAAGATGGTCTCCTGGCAGGCCCTGAGTCCGCGCCCCCTCCGCCTGGCGGTCAACGTCTCGCCCCTGCAGATCGCGCAGCCCCACTGGGTGGACACGGTCGCAAACACCCTCCACGAGTTCAGGATCTCGCCCCGCTGCCTGGAGATCGAGATCACGGAAGGGACGCTCCTCCGGAACGCCAAGCTCAGCAACACCGCCCTGCACGTCATCAAGGCCATGGGCATCCGCATCGCCATCGACGACTTCGGGACGGGCTACTCATCCCTCAACTACCTTCAGCGCCTGCCCATCGACACGCTCAAGATCGATCTCTCCTTCGTCAGCGGCCTGCATCCGGAACATCCGGACATCTCGTCGGTACCCATCGTCCAGACCATCCTGGACCTGGGCCACAACCTCCACATGGAGGTGGTGGCGGAGGGCGTCGAGACCTCCATGCAGCGGGACACGCTCTCCCGGATGGGCTGCAGGCTCTTCCAGGGCTACTACATGGGCGCGCCCATGACCGTGCAGGAGATCGAGGAGCGGCTGGAGGCGCAGCAGATCCGCGCCTTCAACACACTGCTGTCCACGGGCCTTTCGGACCAGGCGGTCTGAGGAGGCCCGCCGTTCCTACTCGAGGAGCCGGCCCTGGGTCATGCGGATGATGGCGGGGACGTGCAGGTCGTCCGCGCCGCCGGAGAGCTCCCCGCTGGGCGTCGGCCCCTGGGGGAGCAGGCGCGTGGGCGTCATGGTGTGCCCGGCCTCGCCCGGGTTGGGTTCCCCGTAGATCCGCATGGAATCGACGTGCGGAACCGCCCCGTCCAGGGGGGGCAGCGGCGCGGAATCGAACTGGTCGGCGGGGGCGTTGAGGTCCCGGCCCTCGTCGAAGCCCGAGGCGAGCACGGTGACCAGGACGCGGTCCTCCAGCTCCGGCGCGTCCACCTGGCAGGGCTTGATGTCGGCCAGCCCGTTGTAGTGCTCGCTCAGGTAGTTCATCGCCGTCTCGAGGGCGCTCAGCTCGATGCGGTCCCAGTTGGCCATGATGGAGACGATGACCTTGGTGGCGATGCCCTGGAGGTTGTGCTCCAGGAGCGGGCAGTCCAGGGCCCGCTGCACCGCGTCCAGGATCGCCTCGTCGCCCCGGCCCTGGCCGGTCCCGATGAGGGCCTCCCCGCCGTTGCGCAGCACCGCCTCGACGTCCGCGAAATCCCCGTTGATGGTGCCGGGCCTGAGGATGAGGTCCGTGATGCCCCGCACGCCCTGGATGAGGACGCCGTCGGCCACGCGGTAGGCATCCTTGGCCTTCACGTTCTTCTCGCAGAGGGCGAGGAGCTTCTGGTTGGAGACCACGATGACCGTGTCCGCCGTGTTCCGCAGGTTGTCCAGCCCGAGGAGGGCCTTCTGGGTCTTGCCCGGCCCCTCCCAGCGGAAGGGCGTCAGGACGACGGCCACCGTCAGGGCGCCGATCTCCCTGGCGCAGCTGGCGATCACGGGGGCCGCGCCGGTGCCCGTGCCGCCGCCCATGCCCGCGGTGATGAAGACCATGTCCGCGCCCTGGAGGTTCGCCAGGATCTCCTCGCGGCTCTCCTCGGCCGCGACGGCGCCGCGCTCGGCGTTCCCGCCCGCGCCGAGCCCCCGCATGCTCATGGGCCCCAGGGGGATCTTCACATGCGAGGAGCTCTGGGAGAGGCTCTGCTGATCCGTGTTCATCGCGATGAGCTGCACGCCCGACACGCCGCTCTGGACCATGCGGTCGAGGGCGTTGCAGCCCGCGCCGCCCACGCCGACCACCTTGATGCTGGCGCCGGGAAGGTGCACGGGGCTCGGGAGGAACGGGATCTCGGGCATGGGCACTCCATCGTCGAAAGACATGTTCACAGCCATTTCTTGAACTTCTCGAAGAACCCCCCGCTGCGGACGGTCCTGCCGCTTCCTTCGATCAGATCGCGGGCGAGGGCCTTCGTGGCGCCGAGGGCGTTGGTGTAGAGGGGGTTGGCGAGCACCTGGGAAAGGCCCTGCAGGCCCGTCACGCGGCCCAGGACCACGCGGGGGCGGCCCAGGATGTTCTGGGCCAGGATGGGGAGGTGGGGCAGCAGCGCCCCTCCGCCCACCAGGTGGACGCCGCCGTGGATCTCGTGGACGAGCCCGCTGCGGCCGACCTCGGCGAGCACCATGTTCAGCAGCTCGATGGCGCGGGCGTGCAGCACCTCCGCCAGCTCCTTGCGGGAGACCTGCCGCCCCTCGTCCTCGAGCTCGATCATCTCGGCGGGATCCACCTGGGTGGGCAGCGCCGTGCCGTAGACGCGCTTGATGCGCTCCGCGACGCTGATGCCGCCGAGGTGCTTGGTGATCTCGAGGTCCTTCGTGAAGTGCGTTCCGCCGATGGGGATCACGGCCGAGTGGAAGAGGGCACCCCTCAGGAACACGCCCAGGTGCGTGAGCTGGTCGCCGATGTCCACCACCACGGCGCCGTTCTCGGAGTCCTCCCGCGAGAGGACCGCCTCGGCGGAGGCGAGGGGGGAGTACATCAGGCTGGCGCCCTGGAGGCCCGAGAGCTGGAGGGCGCGGTTGATGTTCTCCAGCACGGAGCCGGGCGCGACGATGATGCGCACCTCCGCCTCGAGGGTGTCGCCGATCATGTTCACGGGATTGCGGATCTCGCGCTGCCCCTTGATGTGGAACATCTGGGGAATCCGGTGGAGGACCGTCTCCTCCTTCGCCAGCTTGCAGCCGTTGGTGGCCTGCTCCATCACGCGGTCGCGGTCCTGCAGCGTGATGACGCGGTCCGGGGAGGAGATGGTGATGGAGTCGCGCAGGTTCTCGCCCTTGAACTGGATGCCGTCCACCGAGAGCCGGATGCCGTCCAGGCGCGTCTGGCCGGAGGTCTTCATGGCCTCCTCGACGGCGCGGTTGATGGCGTTCACGGTGAGGTTGATGTCCGTGATCTCGCCCTGCCGGATCCCCCCGTCGGAGCTGGCCAGGCTCGCTCCCGTCACGTTGACCGCGCCGCCCTCCTCGAGGACCGCGACCACCGCGACGACCTTCGTAGCTCCGAGATCCAGACCGAGTAGAACGGCGGGTTGAACCATGCGTTTCCAGTTCCTTTCACCGAATCATAGCCGCATTGAGCCTGCATTTTCAGGGTTGAATATCGCCTGCGTGTCGCCGGTGTTCATTTCGCGGATCCCGCCCCCCGCGGCCAGGGTCAGTTCGGTCCGGTCTTTCCCTGCGGGGGCGTGTCCACCTGCGGCTCCCCCACGGCCACCTCGTTCTCCCACCGCAGGTCGAAATACCGGATCTGGTCCAGGTCCGGCCGCTTGGAGAGCTCGTTCAGGAAGAGCATCTGGAAGTTGGGGATGTTCTGGGTCGCGTCGAGGCGGGAGAGGTAGAGCGGCGCGGCCAGGCCCTCCAGGTAGACCACCGGCCCCTTGTCGCTCCAGCGGAGCTCGGTGAGCCGGTCGAAGAACTCGGTCTGGCGGTCCCGGAGCCGCGAGGCCACCCGGATGAGCTGCAGCAGGGCCTTGTCGGTCTGGCTGCCGGGGTCGGCCACCACCGGGATGGGCGCCAGGTTCCCCTGGTTCACCCGGTCGAGGACGATGCCGTCGTCCGAGAGCAGGAAGACGCCGGCGGGCCTCACCAGCCAGAGGATGGGCTTCCGCTCCTCGATCACCAGGCTCAGGCGGTCCGGAGGATCCCTCCGGATGAGGAGGCCCTTGACCCAGCGCCGCTCCTCGATGCGCTGGCGGAGTTCCTCGGCGTCGAACCAGAAGAGGGGCTTGCCCTTGCACAGCCCGTCGGCGATCCGCTGGATCTCCGCGAGACGCTCGTTGCGGCAGCCGCTCACGTTGACCTGCTCGATGACGAGCTTCTGGAGGCCCAGGTAGCGCTGGCTGAACTCCAGCGCCGCGTAGCCTGCGCCGAGCACGAAGACGGCGACCAGCCCCACCCGGACCCAGGGCATCCAGGGTCGGCGCACGCGGGTTCGGGGCAGCATGGGCATGACGTCCTAGAATACAAGCAGCGAGAGGAAGGTGAAGAGACCCCGTGGCGCGCCGGCCCCCCTCACCTCCAGATCTCCACTTCCGGTTCCAGGTCGACGCCGTGCGCCTCCTTCACCCCGGCGCGGACGAGCTCCATGAGTTCCAGGAACTGAGAGGGCGTGGCGTGGCCCCGGTTCACCAGGAAGTTGGCATGCACCAGGCTCACCTCCGCATCCCCCACCCGGCGCCCCTTGAGACCGGCCGCATCGATCAGGCGTCCCGCGCTCCCGCCCGGCGGGTTCCTGAAGATGCACCCGGCGCTGCGCACGCCCCGGGGCTGGCCGGCGGCGCGCTTCGCCCGGTACTCCGCCATGAGGGCGTGGATCCGAGCCGGGTCGCCCTCCGCGAGGCGGGCCGTGGCCGACAGGACCACCGCGCCCGGGGGAAACCCGCTCCGGCGGTAGCCGAACTCCCCCGGCCCGGGGGCCTTCTCGACCAGCTCCCCGGCGGGCGTGAGGAAACGGTAGCGGGCGAGCACCTGCCCCCACTCGCCGCCGTGCGCCCCCGCGTTCATGCGGACGGCTCCCCCCAGGCTGCCGGGGATGCCCCCGGCCCACTCCAGGCCCGAGAGCCCTGCGGCAGCGGCGGCTTCCGCCAGGGCGACGTGGCCGTGGCTCGCGGGCGCGGTGAACTCCAGGCCGGACCGGGCAGCCTTCCCCCCGAGCCGGAGCCGGAGCACGGGCTCGGCGACGTCCCCCAGCACCAGGAGGTTGCTCCCCCCGCCCAGCACCCGGTAGGGCTGGTCGCGGCGGACGCAGGCGCCCACGAAGAGGCGGGCCTCCTCCTCCGTGGAGGGTTCGAAGAGCCAGCGGCAGATCCCGCCGATCCCCAGCGTCGTCAGGCGCTCGAACGGGATGTCCCGCGTGTGGGGGAGCTTCAGGAGTTCGTCGGGAAGAGGGATGGACATGGCTCTCCAGTATGCCGGAGCGCGACGTTCTCCAGGGCCAGCAGCCGCTCCTTGGCCTCCAGGCTCCCGAAGAGGCTGAATCCCCCGGGCCCGTCCGCCGCGACCACCCGGTGGCACGGGATGACGATGGGCAGGGGATTCCGCGCCATGGTTTGGCCCACGGCCCGGGCGGCGCCCGGAGAGCCGGCCATCCGCGCCAGTTGGCCGTAGGTGAAGGTCTCGCCGGCCCGGGTGGCCCGAAGGACCTCGAGCACCTTGCGCCGGAAGGGAGGAAGCCCTTCCAGGTCCACGGGGATGGCGGCCAGGTCCGCCGCCTCGCCGGCCAGGTGCCTCCGGATCAGGTCCACCGCCCCCGCCACCCAGGGCGGAAGGGGCCGGGAGAGGGGCGCGGCCGGGGCCTCCCCGGAGAGGCCGAGCGTCCGGAGCCCGGCCCCGGTCCAGGTGAGGACGACCCAGCCCATCCGGGTCTCGAAGGCGAATTCGTTGTCCATGGCCCCTTCCCCCGTAGACTAGGGAGATGATATCCGCCCGCCAGGAACGTACATCCGGGAAGGAAGGAGGGGCCGCCTGATGCGCTGGCTCGCCCTCGACCACGGCACCAAGAACCTCGGCATCGCCTTCAGCGACGAGCTGGAGATCCTGGCCTCGCCCTTCGAGGTCTGGCCCAACCAGGGGGAGGCGGCCCTCGCGCGGCTGGCCCGGCTGGCCCGGGAGGAGGGCGCCCAGGCGCTGGTGGTGGGCCTGCCCAGGCACAAGGACGGTCAGGAGAGCGCCACGGCCCCCCTGGCCAGGGCGTTCGGGGAGGCGCTGCAGGCCATGACCGGGCTTCCCCTGCTCTTCTGGGGCGAGCAGCTGACCTCCATGGAGGCCGAGCGTCTGCTGGCCCAGCGGGGCGTGAAGCCCAGGGACAGGAAGGCCAGGCTGGACGCCGCCGCCGCGGCCGTCATGCTGGAGGACTTGATGGAAACCCGCAGGAGCCGGGGGATCCCGGTCCGGGAGTTCGGCCCTTCATGAATCCCAGGGCAGCGGCGCGTGCATGGCCGCGAACCGGCCGGGAGCGCGGATGCCCTGCTCCTTCATCCAGGCCTCGGCGGAACCCAGGAGTTCCGCGTTGCCGAGGAGCCGTCCGCGGATGTGCCGGATGACCCTGGCGTGGAGTTCCATGTCGCAGGCCTCGAAGGTGATCTCCGAACGCAGGAGGCGTTCGAGGGCCTCGGGCTTCCGGCCGTCGAGGGCCGCCTGCATGGCCTGAAGCTTCAGGGCCAAGGCGCCGCCATAGGGCGTGCGCTCGGCCAGGATCCCGGCGATCGCCTCGCGCGCGGACCGCAGGAGGGCGGGGCGACGCTCCGGACGTGCGGCCGCCAGGGCCAGGGCGGCGCGCGCCCGCAGCTCGAGGGTCGTGAGGAGCATGGGCTGGAGCCCGAGCAGCAGGGACCGCGCCAGCTTCTTCTCGGCCGCGCGCAGGAGGCCCTCCGCCTCCTCGTAGGCCCCGGCGTAGAACTCGAGGTTCACTAGGCTCACCAGCCGGTAGTAGTGCTGGAGGCTGAAGCCCTTGCGCGACCACAGGGCGATGGCGTCCTCCAGGTCCCTCCGCGAGGCGTCCGGGTCGTCCCGCGCGAGGTCCAGGATGTAGGAAGTGCTCGTGCGCAGATTGGTGGCGGCGATGAGATCGCCCTTCTCCCTCGCTTCCTGGAGCAGGAGCGGCAGCCGCTCCCGGACCGTCCGGAGGTCGCCCAGCACGACCCTGGCGAGGAGGCCGTGGTGCTGGGCGAGATGCAGTTCGTAGTCCATCCCCGTGCACCGCCGCTTCAGGAGCTCCTCCGCCTCGTCCAGCAGGTCCGACGAGGCTCTCCAGCGACCCTGGATCATGCGCACGATGCCCGCAGCCATGAGGGCCCGCACCCGGGAGCCGGGATCCCCGAGGCGCGCGGCCAGGGCCTGGGTCCTGTCCAGAAGGGCCTGGGTCCTCCGGAGGAAACGGTTCCCTCCGGCGGCCGCCAGGACGGCTTCGTGGGCCAGCGCCCGCGCGACTCGCCGCGGCTCGCCGGCCTCCAGCGTGAGAAGGAGCTGCTTGACCTGGAAACCCGCCGCGCGGAGGACGTCCACGGGCCCCAGGCCCATGGCCAGCGCCCACAGCATGTCCACGCGCTCCAGCTGGTCGGCGGGAACCCGGGCTTCCGCCCGCTCCTTGAAGTCCAGGCCCCGGAGCTTCAGTCTCAGCCGGAGCCAGAGGAGCGCGCACAGGGTCGCGGCCCTTCCGCCGGGCAGGCGAATGCCCGCCTGGGCCAGCACCCCCGTCAGGATCGCGAGGCCCGCCTCGATGTCACCGCTCCGGAAGCGTTCCTCGGCCGCCCTGCGCCGCAGCCGGCCCGCCTCCGGCCCGGCGCTCCCCTCGGCGGCCTCCAGGTAGGCTTCGGCTGAATCGGCACTCAGGCCCGCGGTGGCCAGGGCATCGCCCAGGCGCTTGAGGAGCGCCGGGTCCGCGGGTTCCTTCAGCCGGATCGCCTTCCGGTAGAAGGCCGCCGCCTGCTCGAAGGCCAGCGCGGCCTCCGCCAGGACGGCCGCGCGCACGGCGTATTCGCAAGCCTTCGCCGGGATGCCGGCCGCCTCGAAATGCCGCGCCAGGGCCTGGGCGTCCTCGGGGGCGCGCGATTCCAGGACGCGGGCGAGGGCCAGGCTCGTTTCCCTGATCTCGGCCCCGTCCATGGACGCGACCACGGCGGCCCGGATCCGGTCGTGGTAGACCTCCAGCAGTCCGCGTCCGAGGCCGGTCCTCATCCGGACCAGGTGCCCCGCGCGCAGGCTCGCGAGCGGCGCGATGCTTCCGACTGCCGTCCCGGAGGCGGCCTGCAGGATCTCCCAGTCCAGGGGGGCCCCCGCGATGGCCAGGGTCCGGAGGATCCTCCGGGAATCCCCGGAAAGCGCCTCGAGGCGGAGCCGGAGGTAGTCGTCCAGCCGGAGACTTCCCGGACGCGGCCCCCCCGCGCCGCTCAGCCGGGAATACTGGGCCAGCTCCTGGACGAAGAAAGGGCTGCCCCCGGATTCCGAGGCGATCCACGCCGCCCGCTCCCCGACCCCCGCCCCGCCCTCGCCGAGGAGCTTCCGGGCGAGCCCGCGGGCCTCCGGGGCGGCAAGGGGCCGCAGTTCCACGTCCTGGAGGATCGTGGCGGTCTCGACGAGCTCGGGGATCAGTTCCCGCATCACGGGCGAATCCCTGGCCTCGTCGCTGCGGCAGGAGAGCGCGAGCATGATCCGGGGCGGTTCGGGGCCGCGCAGCAGGTCCGAGAGCAGGATGGCACTGTCCAAGTCCCCCCAGTGGATGTCGTCGATGATCAGGACCACGGGCCCCCGTTCCGCCATCCTGCGGAGGATCTCCCCCAGGGCGGCGAAGGCCCTTCGCCGGAGGGCCTGGGGCTCGGGTTCCCCGGCTTCCGGCGGTATCTCGCGGATCGACGGGACCTGGTCCAGCACGGGGAAGAGCCGGGCCAGGGTCTGGACGCCGCGCGGCAGGAGCGCGGCCGCCTCCCCGGAAGGCAGGCGTTTCAAATGCTGGCTGAGCGCGTCCACCAGGCTGTCCAGGGCCTTGAAGGGCACGGTCTCCTGCTCGTAGCACCGTCCCAGCAGCACGATGGTCCGCGCGTCCAGCTTCCGGACTTCCCGCCGGAACGCGTGGACCAGGGAACTCTTCCCGGTGCCGGAGTCGCCGCGCAGCAGCGCCACCACCGTGCGCCGCGCCCGGGACAGCCGGAATCCCTCCAGGAGGACCCCCAGTTCCTCCTCGCGGCCCACCAGGGAGGAGGATCGGGGGTAGGTTCCCATCGGGGCCCGGGAGACATCCGGGTGTTCCCGGAGGCGGTGGAGCACCTCCGGGCCCTGGGGACGGGCCGAGGGGTCCCGGCGGAGGAGCGCCGTGCAGAGCTCTCCCAGATCGTCCGGGGTTCCCGGTTCGAGGAGCCTGGGCTCCAGGGGGTCCATCTGCAGCTTCTGCGAGAACATGGCGCGGGGGCTGTCCGGGAAGGGGAGCTGGCCCGTGAGGACCTGGTAGAGGAGGACGCCCACGCTGTACCAGTCGCTGGCCTCCGTCGCGGGATGCCCCGCGATCTGCTCCGGAGCCATGTAGGCCGGGGTTCCGGCCAGCGGCCCGCCGGGCTCCCCCGGACTGGTTTCCTCCATGTCCGTGATGAGGCCGAAATCCAGGATCACGACGCGGCCGCCCCGGTCCACGAGCACGTTGGATGGCTTCAGGTCCCGGTGCAGCAGTCCGCCGGCGTGCAGGGCGACGAGCCCCTCGGCCAGCTGCCGCATGACGCTCCTCACGCGTCCGTAGTCCGGGACTTCCCCCGGTCCCGGAGGAGGGTCCTCCGGATCCGACCAGACTCCCGTGGGGCGCTCGTCGGTCGAACGGGGTCGGCCCGGAGGCTTCAGGTGGTCCAGGAGGTGGACCCCGTCCACCAGCTCCATGGTGAAGAACCACCGGTCCCCGTCCGCCAGGAGTTCGAAGAGGGTCGCGAGGTTGACGTGGGCCACCTCCGCGAGGGCCCGGAACTCCTGCTTGAAGAGGAACAGCCCCTGGGCGGAGGCGACGTGGGGCAGTTTCAGCGCCACCCGGGCCGTGCGCTCCCGGTCGAAGGCCTCGTAGACCGTGCCGAAGGACCCGGAGCCCAGGCATCGCCGGATCTCGAAGCGGTCTGTTCCTGGGAAGACGGCCACGGGGCATCCATGGGAAAGGCCCGGGGGATCCGGACCGGGAAGGGGCGCCCCAGTTTGGCATTCCGGCCGAGGGGGGTTCCACTCCGGCCTTGCGCCCCTGGGGCCGGGGCGTTCAGGCGATGGAGATGCCCTCGTAGCGGCTGACCTCGTGGGCGTTGAAGCTGCTCCTGACCAGGGGACCCGCATAGACCGACCGGAAGCCGAGGGCCTTGGCCTTCCTGCCCAGCTCCGCGAATTCGTCCGGGTGGACGTAGCGCCTCACGGGCAGCTGGTGCCGCGTCGGGCGCAGGTACTGGCCGAGGGTGAGGATGTCCACCCCGGCCCCGGCCAGGGCCGCCAGGGTCTCCAGGAGCTGCGGCTCGGTCTCGCCCAGCCCCAGCATGAGGCCCGATTTGGTGCGGAAATCCATCCCGAAGAGGGCGGCGCCCACCCGCTTGGCCTCCCGGAGCACGGCCAGGCTCCGCTCGAAACGGGCGGCGGGCCGGACTTCGGCGTGGAGCTCCGGCACGGTCTCCACGTTGTGGTTGAACACGGCGGGCCCCGCCGCGACCACGGTGGCCACGGAATCCAGCTTCCCCTGGAAGTCCGGGGCCAGCACCTCGACGCCGACCTCCGGGCAGCGGTGGCGGATGGCCCGGATCGTGTCCGCGAGATGCCGGGCGCCACCATCCTCCAGGTCGTCCCGGTCCACGGAGGTCAGCACGGCGAACTTCAGCCCCAGGGCCTCCACCCGGGCCGCCGTCTCCCCGGGCTCGCGGGGATCGAGGGGCTGGGGCTTCCCGCTCTTGATGGCGCAGAAGCCGCAGGCCCGGGTGCAGGTGTCGCCCATGAGCAGGAAGGTGGCAGTGCCGTGGGTGAAGCAGTGGTTCCGGTTGGGACAGCGGGCCTCCTCGCAGACCGTGTGGAGGCCGGACGCCCGGAGGTCCTGCTTCATGCCGTGCAGGTCCGCGAGCTTCACCCGCTCCCGGGTGATCCACTCGGGCAGGCGCACGTGCCCTTCCATCACTTCGCGACCGGCCTGCCTGGAGAACCTGCCCATGGACCACCTCCCCTCCAGTGTGCAGGAAGGCCCCGGGGAATTAAGTCACAGGAGCTTCATCTTTCCTATCCCCGTCGTTTGAACACTTGCTTTTTCGGGAGCATAGTAATAGTCGTGGACATTTGGCGTATTTTGTCTTCAAGTCTTCCCTCCCCCGCAGGTCTTCCTGGATCAACATGCCCGACTTCCGTCGCACCCTTCTAGGCCGCCGCCTTGCCAGCGACGAGACCCACCACACCAAGGTCAGCAATTTCATCGGCCTTTCCGTCTTCAGTTCCGACGCGCTCTCCTCCGTGGCCTACGCCACCCAGGAGATCATGGCGTCCCTTTCCACGGCCGGCACGGGACTGGCGGCCGGCGTGGTCCTGGCGGGCGGCGCCAGCATCTTCGGCCTCTCCGTCCCCGTGGCCCTCGGCATCGTCGGCCTCCTGACCATCCTGGCCATCAGCTACAGGCAGACGATCATCGCCTACCCCAGCGGCGGAGGGGCCTACATCGTGGCCAAGGAGAACCTCGGCGAGGGCGCGGCCCTCGTCGCGGGCGCCTCCCTGCTCACGGACTACATCCTGACGGTCGCCACGTCCGTCTCCTCGGGCGTCGCGGCCATCACCTCCGCCGTCCCCGTGCTCTCGGGCCACAACGTCCTGCTGACCATCTCCGCCATCGTGTTCGTGTGCCTGGCGAACCTGCGCGGCGTGAAGGAGAGCGGGGCCTTCTTCGCCGTCCCGACCTACGGGTTCATCGCCTGCATCATGCTGATGCTCTGCGTCGGGTTCTCGAAGTGGCTGTTCGGATTCGGCGGGACCGCCCCTTCCCCCGAGCAGGTCCACCACGCGGTCGGAACGGCCCAGCAGGTTTCGGGGATCGCCTTCGTCTGGATCTTCATGCGCGCCTATTCGGCGGGCTGCACCGCCCTGACGGGGGTGGAGGCCATCTCGAACGGCGTCACCGCCTTCAAGGAGCCTTCCTCCAGGAATGCCTCCAAGACGATGATCTGGATGGTGGTCCTCCTGGGCACGATGTTCCTCGGGATCACCCTGCTCAGCCACCATTTCGACGTGATCTACCACCACAGCGCGGATCCGACCCATGTGGCCGAGACGCTCCTCTCGAAGCTCGCCAAGGCCGTCTACGGGGACGTGAGCCAGGGGGTGCCCAAGCTGGTCTACTACACCACCCAGAGCTTCACCTTCGCCATCCTGGTCGTGGCCGCCAATACCGCCTATGCCGATTTCCCCAGGCTCGCGGCGCTGCAGGCATCGGACGGGTTCCTCCCCAAGCAGTTCTCCAGCCAGGGCGACCGCCTCGTCTTCTCCAACGGCATCATCATCCTCACCGTGGTCTCCTGCACCCTGGTGTGGCTGCTCAACGCCAACACCGACCTGCTGCTGCCCCTCTACGCCCTGGGCGTCTTCATCGGCTTCACCCTGAGCCAGGCCGGCATGGTGATGCACTGGTCCAAGTACAAGGACGAGGACCCGAAATGGAGGAGCAAGGCCATCATCAACGGGGTGGGGGCCATGGCCTCGGGCATCGTCATGCTCGACATCGCCATCACCAAGTTCAGCCACGGGGCCTGGATCGTGGTGGTCCTGATCCCGGGCCTGGTCTTCGTCTTCTTCAAGATCCACCGCCACTACATCAGGGTCCGCTCGATCCTCGCCAGTTCGCGGACGGAAGAGATCTACCACCGCAAGCAGCGGGTCGTGGTGCTCGTCTCGCGGATCCACCGCGGGGTCCTGGAGGCGCTGCGCTACGCCAAGGCCATCGGGGCCCGCGGCGAGGTGGAGGCCATCATGGTGGACTTCCCCGATGCCTACGGCAAACCCAGCCAGGAAGCCGGGAAGATCCAGGCGGACTGGTACCGCTACAGCGAAGGCGTGCCCCTCCGCGTGGTCACGAGCCCCTTCCGCAAGATCGTCGAGCCCGTCGTGGACGAGATCGACCGCATGCTCCGGTCCGAGCCCGAGTACACCCTTACCGTGGTGCTGCCCGAGTTCGTCCCGGCCAACTGGTGGGAGAACCTCCTGCACAACCAGACCGCCCTGCGGCTGAAGACCAGCCTGCTGAGGAAGCAGCATGTGGTGGTCATCTCCATCCCCTACCACCTGGACCCGGACCTGGACTAGCGACATGACATTCCGCACAGCGAGTCGGCGCCGTTCGCGGCTATGCTCGATGAATCCGCGCGTCGAGTGATCATGCCCCAATTCCGCCGTGTTCTGCTGGGTCGGCGTCTCGCCAGTGACGAGACCGAGCACGCCAAGGTCAACAACCTGATCGGGCTTGCGGTGTTCAGCTCGGACGCCCTCTCCTCCGTGGCCTACGCCACCCAGGAGATCATGGCCAGCCTGTCCAGCAACCTGCACGGGCTCCCGGTGGCGGCGGCCGCCGCCCTGGCCCCGGCCCTCTTCAGCCTCTCCCCCTGGGTGGCCCTGGGCATCGTGACCCTCCTGGTCATCCTGGGCATCGGCTACCGCCAGGTCATCTACGCCTATCCGGGGGGCGGCGGCGCCTACGTGGTGGCCCGCGAGAACCTCGGCACCTACGCGGCCCTGGTGGCCGGAGCCTCCCTGCTCACCGACTACATCCTGACGGTGGCCGCGTCGGTCTCCTCGGGCGTCCAGGCCATCACCTCGGCCCTGCCGTTCCTGCATGGGCACAATGTCGCGATCACCATCGGCTGCATCGTCTTCATCGCCATCGCCAACCTGCGCGGCGTCAAGGAGAGCGGGGCCTTCTTCAGCCTCCCGACCTACGGCTTCGTCGCGCTGATGGGGATCATGCTGGTCACCGGCGCAATCCGCGCCTTCCGTCCGGTCCCTCTTCCGCCTGAGGTGGTGCGGCAATCGGTGGAGCAGGCCAGCCACCTGTCGGGTTTCGCGATCCTCTGGATCTTCATGCGGGCCTACTCGGCCGGCTGCACGGCCCTGACCGGGGTGGAAGCCATCTCCAACGGAGTTCAGTCCTTCCAGGTCCCCGCCGAGCGCAACGCGGCGAAGACCATGATCCGCCTGGTGGTGCTGCTCGGGATCATGTTCCTGGGAATCACCTTCCTGTCCCATCGGCTGGGGGTCGTGTACGCCCACAGCCCGGACCCTTCGGTGGTCGCGGAATCCCTCCTCTCGAAGCTGGCCAAGGCCATCTACGGGGATGTCGCGCACGGCCTTCCGAAGGTGATGTACCTCCTCACCCAGGGCTTCACCTTCGCCATCCTGGTCGTGGCGGCCAATACGGCCTATGCGGGATTCCCGAGCCTCGCGGCGCTCATGGGCCGGGACGCCAACCTGCCCAAGCAGTTCGCCAGCCAGGGCGACCGGCTGGTGTTCTCGAACGGCATCATCATCCTGACCCTGGTCTCCTGCTTCCTCGTCTGGCTCCTGCACGCCAACACGGACCTGTTGCTCCCCCTCTACGCGCTCGGCGTGTTCACGGGCTTCACCCTGTGCCAGGCGGGCATGGTGGTCCATTGGGTCAGGCTCAAGGACCGGGACGCGAACTGGCGCATGAAGGCCTTCGTCAACGGCGCGGGCGCCGTGACGGCGGGGATCGTCATGCTGGACATCGCCATCACCAAGTTCTCCCACGGCGCCTGGGTGGTGGCCTTCCTGATCCCGGCCCTGGTGATCCTCTTCGCCCGCATCCACCGGCACTACATCGGGCTTACCGCCAAGCTGGCCGCCAGCCGGCTGGACGCGGTCCTGCCCACCAAGCACCACGCGATCGTGCTGGTGTCCAGCATCCACAAGGGGGTCGTGCAGGCCCTGCGCTACGCCAGGCTCATCTCGGGGGACCGGGTGGAGGCGCTCACCATCGACATCGAATCCGACGGCTTCAACGAAGGTCCGGCCATGCAGAAGATGCGGGCCGACTGGATGCACTATGGCATGGGCGTGCCCCTGCGCAGCATCCCGAGCCCCTACCGGAAGATCGTGGAGCCGATCATCGACGAGATCGCCCGCTTCCAGGCCGCCGAACCGGAGGTCTGCCTGACGGTGATCCTCCCGGAATACGTCACCTCGCGGTGGTGGGAGCGGTTCCTGCACAACCAGATGGCCTTCCGGATCAAGGCCATCCTGATGCTCCGCCCCGGCGTCATTGTCACGACCGTGAGGATGCACCTCCCCCACTGACCCGGGCCGGGCCCCCTACCTCATCCTGGACTGGGGACGGGCGAGGATCTCCTGGCCCGTCAAGGTCTCGGCCAGGGTCCGGTGGTAGGGGGTCAGGATCATGCAGAAGAAGGACACCGGGAACAGCAGGACGGAAACCAGGTGGAACAGGGAGAATGCGATGCGCCGCTCGGGCTGCGCGGAGTCGAGCAGCAGGCCGAGGGACCCCATCACGGGCGACTGGCCCACGAGGGTGATGGGCACCATCTCGAAGATCCAGGAGATGGCCACGTGGACGGGCAGGAGGAACTCCCACAGCTCGGCGTAGAGCTTCGCCGGCCCCACGCCCGCCATCAGGGAGGCCAGGAGGGCGACCGCCAAATTGATGCCCAGGAGCAGGCCCGCCTCGGTCGCTTCGAGGCGCACCAGGGGCCAGAAGGATTCGGCGGAGCCATCCTCCCGGGGGATCTCCCGCAGATCTTCGGCCGCAGCGGGGATGGACTCCGCGGCAGCCGGAGCGAGCCCCTGGAAGGGCTCCGGTTCGGCCACGACCACGGGATCCACCCGGCCCAGGGCGGGAGCGGAGATGGCCGCCTTCCGGGGCTCCTGGACGGGCTTCGACTGGAGGGCGCCGGCCTGGAAGAGGAGCGGCCTCGGGAGCGCCCGGCGCGCCAGGCCCAGCCCGCACACCGGGCATTCCAGGGCCAGGGGGGAGAGCCGGTAGCGGCAGCTGGGGCAGTGGGTTCGCGTGTTCAAGCCATCAGCCTAGCAACTGGATCCACATCGCGCGATCCTGCCGCGGAAGGGACTGGATGTGCCCAAGGAGCAGGATCCTGGCGCTCCAGGCCCCGTCCTCCGGGAGGATGGCGCGGGCGCGGCGCAGGCGGGCCTCGGCCTGGTCCCACATCTCCCTGGAGGCGTAGGCCCTGGCCATGGCGGCGTAGAGGCGGCCGGCCCGCCCCTTCAGGAACGCGTCCTGGGGATTCTGGGCCAGGAGGGGGGTGATGGACCGATCCGCCGCCTCGAGGTTCCCGGCGTGCAGGTCCCGCTCGAAGTCCTCGAGGGAGGCCGGCTGGGGGTCCACCTTGGCCAGCCCGGCCTTCGCCTGTTCCAGCAGCTGGCCGCAGGCCGCGTCCACGGGGTTGAGACGGACGAGTTCGGCGGCGCGGAAGTAGGCGACCAGCGGGTCGTCGGTCAGCGCGGACTGGGCCTCCTTCTGGATCTCCTGGGGCGTCTGCTGGAGGTTGGCGATCTCGGAGCTGCGCGCGACGGGGTTGACCGCGTCGGCCTTGAAGGCGGCCACGGCCTGGCCCAGGGCCTTGTCCTTCCTGTACCTCAGGTAGTAGAAGGCGCCGAACACCAGGATCACCAGTCCCGCGATGACTCCCAGGATGAAGGCCGGCGAGGCCATCCACCCGGGCAGCGAGATCTTCCGGACGAGTTCCGTGAGATCCAGGCCCTCGCGCGCCTTCTGGCTCCGGGTGGTCAGGGCGGCCGGAGGCGCCACCGGGTCGGCCGGGACCCGTTCCCCCACCGGGGCCGGTTCCTCCGAGACGAGTTCCACGTGGGTGACGCGCTTCGGAAGAAGCACGGGAGCGGGGCCCTGGGAAACGCTCCGGGCGACCTGCTCGCGGGGACGCGGCTCCGGGGCGGGCCGGGCGGCCTCGGCGCCGAGGTCCCGCTGCGCCATGGCCAGGTAGCCCGAGGCATCCTCGTGACCTGGCACGACCTCCAGGGCCTGGCGCCATTTCTGGATGGCCTCCTGGGCCATGCCCATGTCGTAGAGCTGCACGCCTTCGCGGACCAGGCGATCGAGGAGCTCGTCCTGGCTCTCGGCCGCCGGGACGGAAGGGGGTTCCGCGAGGTCCGGCCGGGGGGCCTCCCGGCGGCCGCCTCCTTCCATGGGCGGCAACCCGAGCACCTTCCTCGCGTCCTGCAGGTAGGTCCAGGCGAGAGGATGGCCGGGCTCCTGGGCGAGCAGCCGCTCCCACTTGCGCATGGCTTCCTCGACCTGGCCCATGTCGAAAAGGGTGCACCCGTCGCGCAGCAGGCGCTCCCCGTCCTCGACCTCGGAGACGGGCTCGGCCTGCGCCGGCTCGGGGGCGGCCGGCGGCTCCGGAGCGGCCTGTGCGAGGCTCCTCCGGGCGCCCTGGATGTATCCCTGGGCCAGGGTGTTGCCGGGCTCCTTGGCGAGCACCTGGATCCACTTGGCCAGCGCGTCCTCCACACGGCCCGCGTCGTAGAGGGCGCAGCCCTGTTCCAGGAGCCCCGCGATCTCGGGATCCTGGCCCGTCGGGGAGGTGCTCCCCGGCGCGGGCGGCGCGGGCTTCCGCCCGGCCAGCCCCTCCTGGGTGGCCCGGGCGTCGAAATAGAGCTTCACCTTGTACAGCCCGGCCCGCGCGATCTCGTGGCCTGGCCGCTTCTTCAGGATCGCCTGCCAGATCTGGCCGGCCTGGACGATGTCACCGGCCTCGAACAGCTCGGCGGCCCGCTTGAGATAAGCCGTGAACGGATCTGGAGCCACGGCCATCGTTCAATCCATGTTCATGGAATCCTCCTGGCGGATCAGGAGCATGAAGGTGCTCTTGCCGCAGGTGAATTCCTGCCGATCCTGGAGCTGGATCGTCCCGAAGATCTGGATCCCGTCCACGAACGTGCCGTTGGTGGAGCCGAGATCCGTGAGCCAGACCGTCCCGTCGGTATGGATGTCGACGGTGGCGTGCCGCCTGGAGGTCTCCGGATCCCTGGTGACGACGTCGCCCTCCTCCCGGCCGATGAAGGTCCGGTAGGAGTCCAGCACCTTCACCTTGGAGGCCTCGGGACCGCTCAGATAGGCCAGGCTGATCCGCAGGCCCGGAGGCAGATGGCCCTTGATGCCCGCGGCCGCGAGCATGGCTTCCCGGTCCTTGCGCGCGGCGGTCTCCTGGCCCGCGGGGCAGGACTCCTGCGCCGGCTGGACCACGGGAGGCGGGACGGGGGAAGGCACTTCGGGCTCCGGGGCCCGCTCCTGCCTGGCGGCATGGGCGGCCGTGTTGTAGACCGTCGTGGGAGCCGGAACGTACGCAGGGTTCTCGGCCTCGAAGATGCTGGCGCACTTCGGGCACCGGAACCGCTTGGACCTGGTCCCCTGGAAGCGCGCTTCGTCGTACTGGAAGCGTGCAGAACAGGACGGACATACGACGATCATGGTTTCCTCTGGAGCCTACGCCCAGTATAGGACGCAACCCCGGGAAGCGTCATCGAATAACCGGGGCGCCGTGCCCCTGCCGCAGCTCACTTCTTCTTGGTGGCGAAGAAGCTGAACTCGGACCGGAGCGTGATCCCGTCCGGGACCTTGAAGCCGGAGACGGCGGCCGGAATGGGCTGGTTGATCTGCATGGGCCCGAACTCCAGGAACCAGGTGTCCCCGCTGCGCTCGACCCACTGCACCTGGCGGGGGAAGTAGGTCTCCCGGTCCACCCAGATCTGCAGCGACTCCATGCGCTTCTTCATGGAGAGGCTGCGGGGCTTCAGGAGGAGCTGGTACCCGTTCCCTGCCTCCCTGGCGTCGGCGCAGGTGATGGAGAAGTAGTCGGAAAGGTAGGAGAGCTTCTGGCCGAGCCCGAGGAACTGGCGATTCGAGTTCTTGACCCGGCCGATCTTCAGCATCTCGCCGTCCTTCGCCGCGGGGCTGTAGGAGATCAGGGCCTGGGGCGTCAGGTGGAGGACCAGGTCCTCGGGCGGGGCGAACGCGAAGTGCACGAACTGGGAGCCCTGGATGTAGAGTGTGCCCTTGGTGACGGTGGGGGTCTTCAGCAGGACCCGCCGCGTCGTGAGGGTGAAGGGCGCCTGGAGGGTCTCGGCCTTGGCCTGGGCCGCGTCGAACCGCTCCACCACCTCCTTCACGCTGGGCGCCGCCACGAGCGGCGGCATCAGGAGCGACATCGAGAGAATCCACTTCCGCATCAACGCACCATCCGGGCCGCCCCTGTTCCGGTCAGCCTCCGTCCACGGGCCTCGCGTCCGGGCCGGGGAGAGGGGAACGCGGGCCCGCGACGGGAAGGCAGAAAGTCCATGCAGCCAGATTGCACACGTCAGCGGATTTCCGCAAGCTCCAGTGGGTTCCGCTGACTCGCCACGTGCAGCCGCGTCCCGGAGCCCCTCAGCACCAGCTCCGCCGAGGCCCGGGCCAGGTCGGGGAGGTTGTTCTGCTCGCTGAGGTGGGCGAGCACCACGGCCCGCAGGCGCGGCGACAGGCACTGTCCCAGCAGGTCCGCCGAGGCCTCGTTGGAGAGATGCCCCACCCGGCTGAGGATCCTCGCCTTGAGGAGGGGAGGATAGGAACCCTCCCGCAGCATCTGGACGTCGTGGTTGGACTCCAGCACCAGGAGATCCAGGTCCCGGCAGTGGTCGGCGACCAGCGCCGTGGGGTGCCCGAGGTCCGTCACCACGGCCGCACTGGAGCCGTTCCCTTCCAGGCGGTAGGCCACCGAATCCACCGCATCGTGGGGGGTGGAGAACGGCAGGAGGCGCCATCCGTTCCAGTCCAGGGCGCGCCCCGGCCGCAGCGGGAGCCACCGCGAGGACGGGATCTCCAGGCCCTGGATCCGCTCGATGGCGGCGCGGGTCTCGGGAGTCGTCATGAAGACCCAGTCCGTGCGGCGCAGCAGCACGGGGATGGCCGCGATGTGGTCCGAGTGCTCGTGGCTGATCGCCACGGCCTTCACCTGGCCCGGATCCCAGCCCAGGGCCGCCAGCCGCGTGCGGATCTGGAGGAAGGAGAGGCCCACGTCGATGAGCAGGGTCCGTTCCCCGTCCGAGAAGGCGTGGCAGTTGCCCTTGGATCCGGAGGCGAGGGAGGCGTAGCGCATTCCAACAGGATAGAACGGCGTGCCCGTCAGCCGGGTCGCTTCTTCCCGGTCAGCGGTCCCCCCACCTGGGCTTCCAGGCCGCCAGGGCCGCGATGGCCAGGCCGCACAGGACCGCGCAGGGCAGGCTCGCCTCCGGCCCGAAGTCTCCCCCGGTCAGCCAGGACGGCCGGCCGTGGAAGACGGGCGCCAGGAATCCCTCCGGCCGGGTTCCGCTCACCCCGAAGCCCAGGAGGCTGCCCTGGGTCCAGTTCCATCCCAGATGGAGGCCGATGGGCAGGGCCAGGCTGCGGGTCCTCAGGTAGCCGAGCCCCATCAGGATCCCGGCCAGCCCGATGTTCAGGGAGGCCCAGAGCCAGGTCTGCCCCGTCAT
>DAOPZL010000027.1:4499-8412 GCA_035353395.1 Holophaga sp. | reverse complement strand
CCCCCCGGCCGCGCCGGCGAGGAACTGGAGGCCCCACCGCCGCCCCGGCTCCAGCCCGAGGGAGCCGAGTCCCCTGCCCTCCAGGCGAAGGGCAAGCCAGGAGACCAGGAGGTAGACCAAGGCCGAGGTCCAGATCCGGGCCACGACGGGGGCGTCCAGCCCGGTGAACCGCAGGAGGTCCATCGCCGCGCCGTTGGCCAGGCTGCCGGACCCCAGGAAGAGGACCACCCGCCACCCGGCGCGCAGGCCGCCGCCGGCCCGGAGGAAGCAGTCCCGGAGGGCGCGCACCGGCTCAGCCCTCGTCCGCGTCCAGCATCCTCCGCGACCGGCGGTGGATGGCCGAGGAGAGCAGGAGGCCCGTGCCGAGCACGGAGAAGGCCAGGGGGACCAGCGCGAGGTAGCCCGCCCGGATGCCCCAGGACTTGGCCACGCAGGCCAGGCCGAGGGGGAACAGCAGGGAGCCGAGGCCCCCTCCCGCGGAGGCGAATCCCATCGCCTCCCCCTGGGCCTCCGGGAAGGCTTCCCCCACCAGGCTCATGGACAAGGGATAGACGCAGGAACAGCCGAAACCCGCGACGGCGCTGAAGAGGAAGGCGGCCGCCGCGCCTCCGCAATAGCCGAGGACGGCCAGGGCGGCCGTGGCGACCCCCAGGATGACGCCCAGGACATCGAGCACCCTGTCATGCCTGGGCCCCTTGTAGAGGAGCGGGACCCCGAAGCGGCCGGCCAGCAGGCCCATCCAGAAGGTGGACACGGCGAAGGCCCCGGAGGCGGCCGTCGTGCCGAGGGCCGAGACGAAGAACTCTCCCATCCAGTTCGAAAGTCCCATTTCCACCCCGACGTAGAGCATCAGCACGATGGAGCCCAGCCAGAAGGCCGGCTCCCCGTGGAGCCCCGCGCGGCGGCCGGCGCCGGAGCCCGCGGCCGCTCCCTCCAGCCCCCGGCCGGGAACGAGGAAGGTCGTCGCCAGGAGCAGGAGGAAGCAGCCTCCCAGGACGCGGTAGAGGACCCCCCAGGGGATGCCCGCGGCGATGGCCGCGCCGGCGGCGATGGGCCCGGCGACGGCCCCGATCGAGAACGCGCCGTGCATCAGGCTCATGGGCCGGCCGGAAGACTCCGGCGCCATCTTGACGATGGACCAGTTCACGGCCACCTCGATGAACCCCTGCCCCGCGCCGATCAGGAAATACACGAAGGCGTTCAGGGGGACCGAAGCCGTGGCGGCGAAGACCATGAGGCCCGCCGCGTCCAGGACGAGCCCGATGACCATGGCGGGGCGGAAGCCGAGGCGGTCGATCACGCGCCCCGCGAGGTAGGCGGCCAGGAAGGTCCCCGCGGAACCGGCTGCGATCACGGAACCCGCCGCGAGGTAGTCCCAGGCGAAATCCGCGAGCACGCGGGGGAGGACGGCCCCGATCACAGTGACCGACGTGCCGAAGAGGACGAAGGAGGCGAAGAGGATGAGGAAGGCCGGGCGGTGCCCGCGCGCGATGAGGCTCATGAAGTCACGATAGCCCCGCGGGACCTCCCCCGTCGACACGCCGGGCCTCCGCCGGCCGGATGACCGCGGAGGCCCGGAACCTGGACCTTGTGCCTAGAGCGGGATGTTCCCGTGCTTCTTGGGAGGCATCGACTCCCGCTTGGTTTCCAGCAGATGGAGGGCCCGGACGAGCTTCTTGCGGGTCTCCCTGGGCAGGATGACCTCGTCGACGTAGCCGAGGCCGGCGGCCACGTACGGGTTCGCGAACATCTCGTTGTAGTCGGCCACGATCTCGGCGCGCTTGGCCACGGGATCCTCCGCCTTGGCGATCTCCTTGGCGTAGAGCACGTTGGCGGCCCCGTCGGCGCCCATGACGGCGATCTCGGCCGTGGGATAGGCGAAGTTGAAGTCCGCCCGGATGTGCTTGGAGGCCATGACGATGTAGGCCCCGCCGTAGGCCTTGCGGGTGATGATGGTGATCTTGGGGACCGTGGCCTCGCAGAAGGCGTAGAGCAGCTTCGCGCCGTTCTTGATGAGGCCGCCGTGCTCCTGGTTCACGCCCGGCAGGAAGCCCGGCACGTCCTCGAAGACGATGAGGGGGATGTTGAAGCAGTCGCAGAAGCGCACGAAGCGGGCCGACTTCTCGCTGGAGTCGATGTCCAGCACCCCGGCCAGGTTGGCGGGCTGGTTGGCCACGATGCCCACGCTGCGGCCGTCCAGCCTGGCGAAGCCGACGACGATGTTCTGGGCGTAGGCCTCCATCACCTCGAAGAAGTGGCTGTCGTCCACGACTCCCTTGATGATCTGCCGGATGTCGTAGGGCTTGCTGGGATCTTCCGGCACGACCTCGTCCAGGGCGGGATTCTCCAGCGGCATGTTCATGAGCGGGGCCTTCCGGGGCGCGTCGCCCAGGTTGTTGGAAGGCAGGAAGGAGAGCAGTTCCCGGGTGTGGGCCAGGGCGGCCAGGTCCGAAGGGACGGTGAAGTGGCAGACGCCGGACTTGATGCCGTGGGTGGAGGCGCCGCCCAGCTCCTCCTTGGTGACGTCCTCGTGGGTCACGGCCTTGATGACCTCCGGACCCGTCACGAACATGTAGCTGGTGTTGCGGACCATGGTGATGAAGTCCGTGATGGCGGGGCTGTAGACGGCCCCTCCCGCGCAGGGGCCCATGATGACGCTGATCTGCGGGATCACGCCCGAGGCCATGGTGTTGCGCAGGAAGATCTCGGCGTAGCCGGCGAGGGAGTTCACGCCCTCCTGGATGCGGGCGCCGCCCGAATCGTTGAAGCCGATGACCGGGCAGCCGACCTTCATGGCCATGTCCATGATCTTGGTGATCTTCCGGGCGTGGGTCAGGGAGAGGGAGCCGCCCACCACCGTGAAATCCTGGGCGTAGATGGCGACCGGACGGCCGTCCACCCGGCCGAAACCGGTCACGACCCCGTCCCCGTAGAATTTCTCGCCGCCCTCCGTGGGGTTCGTGGCCAGGGCATCCACTTCCTCGAAGGAGGCCTCATCCAGGAAGGCCGCGATGCGTTCCCGGGCCGTGAGCTTCCCGCCCTGGTGCTGCTTGTCGATCCGCTGCTGGCCGCCTCCCTTGAAGGCCGCGTCGTACTTGGTGTGAAGGGTGTCGATCTTCTGCTTGAGGGCCATAGGAACTGCTCCCGATGAAACGCGTTCGATGCGTCGGCTGTCAATTTTCTCAATAAACCAAAAATCGCATGGGGCCTGTCGACCCGAGAAAAGAACCTAATGAGCACTTGTAATATGCGCACTTTGGCGCAAATTGCGTCCCAAAGCTTACACCATATCTCCCGGAACGGGGTCAAGGCCGGTCCCTGGCCAGGCACCCTCGTCTTCGGTCCGCCGGACCCCATCCCGGATTCGATCCAGGGCTTCCAGGCAGTCCATGGAGCTGCATTCGATCTTGACAATATCAATACCGCGCCGTATTCATTGCCGGTTGTTTACCATCCGGCAGCAGCCATGGCCAGACCGAAGCGGAGATCCCAGAAAGCCAACGACAGCGCGGGAAGCCGTCGCCCCGGGCGCCCGGAACGGAGAAGGCACCGGAAGCCCTTCCGGATCCTCTTCATTCCGCTGGACCGTCTCTTCCGCGAATGGGCGAGCATCACGCTCTTCTAGCCCGCCGAGGCGCCCCGGCCCTCCGCCCTTCCGGGAGGGAAGATTGTCGCCACCTCGGAGCGCATGGGAGGTATCGTCGGAGGAAAGAATCCGAGGGCCATCGATGGGGATCACGTTCCAGCTCGAAGCATCCACGGGGATCGTGTGCGAACAATGGCAGGGCCCGGTCACGATCCAGGAGATCGAGGCCCACTGGAAGGCGAGGCTGGCCGCCCCCAGCGTGGCGGGCACCGGGAGGACCTTGGCCGACATCAGGGGAGCCAGGTTCCAGTTCAGGAAGGAGGACCT
>DAOPZL010000027.1:0-4399 GCA_035353395.1 Holophaga sp. | reverse complement strand
TGAACCGGTTCACCGATCCCGGGAAGATCCTGATCGTGGACAGCGCCTCGCCGGTGCGCCCCCCGGCGCATCCCGAGGATCCCCGGTGCGAGGTGCTGAGCCTGGACAGGAACTACGGCCATGCGAGCTCGTGCGAGACCAGGTTCTCGGGCTACACGCGCTCCTGCATGCTGGGCGTGGCCTACGCCTGGCTGTGCGACGCGGACTACTTCGTCTACGTCGAGCAGGACTGCCTGCTCTACGGCGAGGGGATCCTCGAGCGGGCGATCGGGCGGATGAAGCACGACTTCATGTTCGGCGACGGCACCGGAACGCCCCAGCCTCTCCAGCAGTCCCTGTTCATCATCGCCAGGCCCGCCTTCCGCCCCTTCCTCGACGCCCTGGACGACCTCCGCGGGGGGGACCGCGAGATCTCGCCGGAAATCAAGTTCTCGCGGCTTCGGTGGGACCTTCCGCCCGCGTGGGTCGGGTGGCGCCAGTCGAAGGCCTGGCACAAGCTGACCTGGAGGTTCTGGTACGACCGCCTCCCCTTCGGATACGGCCGCGTGCGCCCCCTCGACTGGAGCCAGCCCCACTTCTACTTCCAGCACGGTTCGCGGGAGGAAGTGTCCAGATACTGCGAGATGACGGGGTTCCCGCCGCCCGGTCCCTGAGCCGGGTCATCCGGCGGAGGCGCGCCTCCAGGCCGTCAGGACTCTTTGGATCTGGGCCAGGTGGGTGTCCAGGTGCCCTTCATAGATGCCGAGCCACTGTTCCAGCGTGACGGTGCCCCGCTGGGGATGCTGGATGGACCGGCCCCAGGCCGCCTCGGGGAGTCTGCGCAGCTGCCTCGCCAGGAGTTCCCGGAGCAGGCGGAAGAGATCCAGGGCCTCCTCCAGGGGATGGTTCCCGGGTTCCAGGGTGTCCGCCCAGCGGTCCTGGTCGAAGGGGAGAATGGTCACGCCCGGCTCGGCCACGATGAAGCGGGCCCGGCAGTAGGCGTGCAGTTCGCTCTCCGCTAGGTGCCAGGCGATGTCCCTGACGCTCCACTGCCCTGATCCCGGCCTGAAGTCCAGGGCCTCGGGCGGACATGCGCCCAGGGCTTCCTTCAGGAGCGCGGGACCTCGGGCGTAGGCGAGGAGCAGCTCGGCGCGGGCTTCCGGGGACATGGCCACCTCCGGCGCCCGTTATACGCGCCTTGGAGGACCATGCCAACTCCAAACAGGGATCAGCGCCCGGATTTTTTCCAATCTGCGAGGAACTGGGCGACCCCCTTGTCGGTGAGGGGATGCCCGATCATCTGGTCGAAGACCTTCGTGGGGATCGTGGCGACGTGGGCGCCGGCCAGGGCGGCCTCGGCGACGTGCCGGGGCCCGCGGATGGAGGCGGCCAGCACCTGGGTCTTCAGGTCGTAGTTCCGGAAGATGGCCACCAGTTCCTCGATGAGCGCCATGCCGACGAGGTTGATGTCGTCCAGGCGGCCGACGAAGGGGCTCACGTAGGTGGCGCCGGCCTTCGCGGCCAGGAGCCCCTGGGTGCTGCTGAAGCAGAGGGTCACGTTGGTCTTGATGCCCTCGGAGGACAGGGCCTTGCACGCCTTCAGGCCCTCGGGGATCAGGGGCAGCTTGACGGTCACGTTCTTGTGGATCTTCGCCAGCCGCTTCCCCTCCTCGATCATCTTCGGGGCCTCGAGGCTGAGGACCTCGGCGCTGATGGGCCCGTCCACGATCCCGCAGATCTCCTCGATGATCGCCTCGAAGGGCTTTCCGGATTCCTTGGCGATGAGGCTGGGATTGGTGGTGACTCCGTCCAGGATCCCCCACTCGTTGATGCGCTTGATCTCGTTGACGTTGGCGGTGTCGATAAAGAACTTCATGACGGCATCTCCCTTCAGGCAGGACCGGGGCCCTGGATCCGGCATCGGACCCCGGCTCGCCTGCCAAGCGCTTCATTCTCTCAGGAATCCAGGCCGACCGGCCATCCCCCGGAAGCCCTCCTTGGTCACATTCTTCCGGCCTCGGTCCCGGAATCCGGGGTGCCGGGAAGGCCCCGACCGGAGGGGCGGAGATCGGGTCCTTGGGCTACCCTGTTGGGGGAGGCAGCCATGTCCCAGTCAGAGATTCCAGTCCTGGACCGAGGCTTCGTCCGTCTCGTCGACCACATGGGCACGGACCTCACGGTGGTCAACGCCGCCCGGGTCTCCTTCGGGAAGCACAAGGACGCCTTCGACGACAAGGACGCGGAACTGGTGGACTACCTCGCCCAGAACGAGCACACGGCCCCGTTCCGACACGCCTACCTGACCTACCACGTGAAGGCGCCCATCTTCGTCTTCAGGCAGTGGATGAGGCACCGCATCGCCTCGGACTTCAACGAGATCAGCGGGCGCTACGTGGAGTTCCGGGAGGACGAGTTCTACGTGCCCGAGCACTTCCGCCTGCAGGCCAAGGTCAACAAGCAGGGCTCGGAGGGCGAGATCGACGCCTCCCGCCGCGAGGCCGCCCGGGAGGCCTTCCTGGGGGCCTGCCACCAGAGCGTGGCCCAGTACAAGACCCTGATCGGCCTGGGCGTCTGCCGGGAGCAGGCCCGCTGCGTGCTGCCCCTGGGGCTCTACTCCGAGGTCTACTGGACCGCCAGCCTCCAGGCCGTGGCCCATTTCCTGCACCTGCGCCTGGACGCCCACGCCCAGTGGGAGATCCGCCAGTACGCCCAGGCCGTGCGGGAGCTGACGGAACCCCTCTTCCCCGCCGGGCTCCAGGCCCTGATGAAGGCCTCGGCGGTCTGAACCGGCGGAGGCGCCCGCACAGTCCAGAAAACCTCTCGCTGGAGACGACATGCAAGCCTTCCTGCTGAGCCTGCTGCTTTCGATGGCCCCGGTCCTGCCAAGCGGCGGCCTCGTCGCGGCCAAGGGACACTTCTTCAAGGCGGAAGCCGCCGTCACCCCCCAGGAGCAGATGCGCGGCCTGATGTACCGCGACTCCCTGGCCAGGGACCGCTGCATGATCTTCCTCTACGACACGGACGGGCACCACGCCATCTGGATGAAGAACTGCCTGATCGCCCTGGACGTCATCTGGGTGAAGGAGGACGGCACCATCACGGAGATCGCCGAGAAGGTCCCGCCCCTTTCCCCCCTGTTCGCGGGCCCGGACAGCGAGGCCCCCACCTACGGCGGGAAGGCGCTCTCGCGGCACTTCGTCGAATTCCCCGTGGGCACGGTGCGCCGGCTGAGCCTCAGGCCCGGGGACCGCATCGGCTGGAGGATCCAGCTGCCGGACGGCCGCACGGTCACCGGAGGCCAGATGGGCGGGAAGTAGCGCCCGGTCAGTCCCCGTGTTCCACGGCCCGGGGATCCTTCCTCCTGCCCTTGGCCTGGGTCCGCACGAGGTTCTTCAGCGCCTCGGGGGGGGACGGGAGGTCGGGCAGCGACAGGGGAGCCAGTTGGTCCCCCAGCACCCGCCAGGCCCTCGCCAGGCGGGGCAGGCGTTCCGGCTGCATGACCTCCCAGCCCTGGGCGTAGGAGACGAAGGGAGGCATCACGAGCGCGAACCCGGTGTAGAGGAAGGCGGGATAGCGCAGCCATTCCTCGCGCCCGTCCGCCCCGGCGAGGGGGACCGCGAACAGGGGATGCAGTCCGCCGTTGATCCAGAAGCCCTGGGGCGGATCGTGCCTCGGATACACGAAGATGCGGCGGCGGTGCATCAGGGTGTTGCAGCCGACCCGGTAGCTGTCCACGGGCTGGACGCCCGTGCCCTCCATGGCCGGACCCCAGGACCGCTCGGGATGGCCCACCACCTGGATCACCTCCCGGCCGTGGGACTGCAGCTTGTGGAAGAGCATCTTCAGCTCGTGCTGTTCGTCGTCCTCCAGGGTTCCCTGGTTCGGCTTGACGTCCCCCAGGATCACGACGCGTCGCGGCTCGTGGTCGTCCAGGAGGGCGATCAGGCGCTCCCAGATGTCGTTCTGCTGGGAGTCCGGCAGGAGGTCGGGACGTTTCCGGCGGGCGGCGCCCATGCCCAGGAACAGGTCGGCGAGCACGAGGGTACCCTGCCTGGGGAGCACCAAGGCCCGCCGGCTGTCGAGAATCACGTCGTCTGAGAAGGGGATTTGCATCGCTCGGTCGTTCCAGTCCCTTCCATTGGAACACAGGCGGGGAGGCAAAGGGCCGTACGCTACACTGGACTCGTATGTTCACGTCCCTCGTCGAATTCGCGGCAGGCATGGGTTCGGGGGTCGGGGGCGGCCTTCTCGCCGGCCTGTTCGGGATAGGCGGAGGACTGGTCCTGATCCCCCTCCTGGCCTTCTGCCTCAAGCTCGAACAGCACCAGGCCCAGGGCATCACCCTGGCGGCCCTCCTCCTGCCCAACGGCCTGCCCGCGGTGCTCCACTACCGGAGGCGGGGCGTGCCCATCCACTGGCC
>DAOPZL010000026.1:0-36829 GCA_035353395.1 Holophaga sp. | reverse complement strand
AACCGCTGACCTCTTGCATGCCATGCAAGCGCTCTCCCAGCTGAGCTATAGCCCCATGGGGAACCTCAAGTGTCCTATGGATTGGCGAAGAAGGCAAGCCTAAAAAACAGGCAGCATCCAGGCCCGCGCGGAGGACCGCGCCGGGACGCCGCTACGGCACGCGCAGCTTCAGCTTCTGGCCCGCAGTGATCCGGTTGCGCTTGATCTTGTTCCACTTCGCCAGGTCCTTCGCGCTGATCCCGTAGCGCTCCCCGATGGAGTAGAGCGTCTCGCCCCGCTTGACCGTGTGGGTGGCAGGCTTCGCGTTCGCGGCGGCTTCCGGAGCCTTTTCCGGCACCTTGTGCGCCTTGGGGGCGCGAAGCTCCACGCTGACCGTCTTCGGAGGCTGTCCGGCCCCTTCCGGAAGCGCCGATTCGGCGGGTTCCGGAGGAATGACCGGCAGGCTGGCCAGGGGCCGTTCGATCAGGCTGCGATCCTTCGCCGCCATGGGCTTCAGGTCGCGGTCGTCGATCGGGACCATGGAGGGGGGCGGGACCTGGATGCGCTTGCCCGCCCTGAACTGCGTCTTCGCGAGGTTGTTGGCCTCGAGCAGATCATCGGGGCTCACCTTGAAGCGGGCCGCCACCTTGGCGAGGGTATCCCCCCTGCGGATGACGTAGGCCTGGAAATCGAGGCGCTGGGCCGTGGGAATGCTCGCGAGGGCCCGGTAGGTCGCCCCGCTGGCGCCGGGAGGCACGCGGAGGGTGTAGTGGCCGGGCGGCGTGGTGGCCCTGAGGAGTTCGGGGTTGAGCTCCTTGATCGCCTCCACGTCCGTGTCGGCGTACTTCGCCAGGACCGAGAGGCTCGTCATCTTGTCCACCTCGACCAGCTCGTAGGCGTAGGGCGTCATCTGGACGATGTTCAGGCCGTAGCGCTCGGGGAACCGGCCGACGAGGATGGCCGCCATCAGCTTGGGCACGTAGTGCTTCGTCTCGTCGCGCAGGTAGCGGCTGCGGGCCATGTCCCAGAAATTCCGCGTCCCGAGCGCGTTCCCTGCCCGCTCCAGGGTGAGGGGCCCGGCGTTGTAGCCGGCCAGGGCGAGGTACCAGTCCCCGCTGGCCTCGAAGAGGTGGCGGAGGTAGCGCGCGGAGGCCCGGCAGGACTTGACGGGGTCGCGGCGCTCCTCGATCCAGGCGTTGCCGGTCAATCCGAACAGCCGCCCGGTCGAACGGATGAACTGCCACATGCCGACGGCCTTGGCCGGGCTGTTGGCGGTGTTCCTGAAACCTGACTCGATGAGCGCGAGATAGACGAGATCCTGGGGGATCCCCTCCTCCTGGAAGATCTGCTTGACCATGGGCAGGTACTGCGTCGCCCGGGACAGGGCCCCTTCCACGAAGCCGCGCTTCGCGTGCGTGAACTCGTACACCCAGGCCAGGACCTTGTCGTTGAGGTCGATGGGGAAATCGAACACCACGTCCTGCTCGGCGGCCTTCACCTGGGCCAGCTGGGTGCGCAGGTCCTCGCCCGTCAGGGCGACGGTCTCCTCGGCCACCTTGAGGCCGTCCTGCCCCTCGCTCGCGGTCTCCTCGTCCAGGCGGTTCTCCACGACCCTGAGGCGTTCCAGGAGGGCCGCCTCCTCGGGCTTCCGGAGCTTCTCCGCGGACCAGGTGGCGGTGAGCGCCTCGGCCTCGTCCACGCGGTCCGAGACGGCCTCCCATTCCGCGGCCTGGACCGCCCCCTCGGCGGCCTCGACCAGCGCCTGCAGCTGGCGGAGTCCCCCCTCCAGGGACGGGGCGGTCCCGTAGGCCTTCACGGAGGGGACCGTCGCGGCCTGCTGGGCGCAAAGACCTGCTCCTGCCCTCATCATCGCGCCGGCGACGAGGAGGAGCAGGAGCCTGTTCTTACTTGACTTCACTCAGTGGCTCTCGGAAGCGACGTGGGCCTCGTAGGCCGCGGCATCCAGGAGTTCGGGGTTCAGGGCGCCGTCCAGGCGGATCTTGATCATCCAGCCCTTCGCGACGGGGTCCTCGTTGACGTATTCGGGATGGGCTTCGAGGTCGGCGTTGAGCTCGACCACTTCGCCCGCGGCCGGCATGTAGCACTCGGAGACGGTCTTCACGGATTCGACGGTGCCGAACTCATCGCCGGCGGCGAACTTCGCGCCCACCTCGGGGAGATCGACGAAGACCACATCGCCCAGCGCCTCCTGGGCATAGTTCGTGATGCCGACGAGGGCGGTACCGTCGCCCAGGGGCTTCACGAACTCGTGGTTCTTGGTGTATTTGCAATCGGCGGGGAACATGAGTCCTCCAAAGGGGATGGAATGATTGTAGTAGAACTTGGGGCAGCGGTGCCTGTCACATGAACGTCTTCAGCGCCTTCCGCGCGGTGCGGGCGGGCCTGACGTCGGTCTCGACCACGACCTGGATCGCGCGCTTGGCGTCCTTGATCTCCACCGCGGTGCCGGGCGCGAGCCTCGACCCGACCTTGATGAAGCCGCAGCAGAGGCCCTTGACGACGAGATCGGCCGGCTTGTCCGGGGACGCGAGGCTGTAGATCCTGCCTTCGTGGCGCCCGATGGCCATGTCGGTGACGCAGGTCAGGACGGTCCCGATCTCCTTGCCCTCGAGATACACCTTGGCGTCGTGCGCTTCGATCTTGCGGAGATCGTGCCCGACGAAGGTCAGGGTCCAGGCCGCGCCGGGGGCCTCCTTCTCGAGCGCCTCGGAGCCCAGGAACTTCTTCGTGAAGCCCGCGCCGGCGGCGTTGAAGGGCAGCGCGAAGGGCCAGGGATTGTTGATGCAGGGCCAGTGCCCGATGTCCTGGTGCGAGAGCGGCAGGACCGCCCCGGTGCGCAGCGAGTCGCGGGCCGCGAGGCCGCACGCCGTCAGGCCGAATTCCTGCCCGGCCGCCATGATCATTTCCCACACCTTCACGGTCTGGGCCCGCTCGACGAACAGCTCGAAGCCCACCTCGCCGGTGTAGCCCGAGCGGGACAGCAGCAGCGGGGTGCCGTCGAGCAGCTGCACCTGCCCGGCCAGGGTCGACTCGGGATCGAAGTGCCCCTTCGCCGAGAAGTAGGGAAGCTTGTCGAAGACCACCTCGGGGTTCTTCAGGAGTTTCGCCATCGTCTTGACCGAGGCCGGCCCCTGGATGTCGATCTTGCCGAGCTTGTCGGTGAGGTCGACCACCTTCACGTCGCGCCCTTTCGCCTGCTCGGCCAGGTGCCTGGCGACGGGGCCGCCCATGCTCGCGTTGACTTCGACCATGTATTCCCCGTCCTTGATCTTGTAGACGAGGCTGTCGTCGATCGCGTGGCCGTGCTCGTCGAGGAACAGGCCGTAGACGCACTTGCCGTCGGCGAGGGGTGCGTTGTCCTTGCCCACGCAGGCGTCCAGGTTGCGCGTGAAGCACCACTGCAGCAGATCGTAGGCGTCCTTCCCGAACACGCGGAGGGTCGCCATGTGGCTCGTGTCGAACAGGCCGGCCTGGGACACGACCGCCAGATGCTCGTTGCGGGCGCTGGCGTACCAGACGGGCATGAGGTAGTCGCCGAACTCGACGATGTTGGCTCCGTGGGCCTTGTGCCAGTCGAACAGCGGGGTCTGCTTCTTCGCGGTCGTCATCGTGTCCTCCGAGTTGGAATCTGCTACGAAATGCTTTGATTCTAGTCCATCGGGATAACAAACCACCTAATGCGATTGGTCACAACCTGTCCATTTGTCAGGACCTTTTCACCCACGGCAGCAGGCCGGTCAAGTCCCACGCCAGGGACCACCTACCTGTTTTTTCCTCTCGCGCCTCAAGCCGGGCCTGGACCGGAAGCGGGAGCACGCCGCAAGCGGCCGCCCGGTCCAGCTCCTCGCCGTAGGCGGGATCGATCTCGCGGGCCGCGTCGAAGGTCCGGACATCGCCCCGGTTGATGAAAAAGACAAGGGCGGCCCGGTGGCCCTCCCGCACCATGCCCTGGAGTTCCCGGAGATGCTTGGCCCCCCGCGCCGTCACCGCATCCGGGAAGCAGGCCGCGTCGCCCACCCGGAGCGTGGTGTTCTTCACCTCGAGGTAGACCAGGCGCCCTTCCCCGTCCCGCGCCAGGACGTCGACGCGGCTGGACTCGGCGCCATACCGGACCTCGGTGCGCACGTCCCGCAGCCCCGCGAGGCCGGGGAGCCGGTCGAGCCTGGCGGCCTCCGCCACGACCTTGTTGGGGATGCCGGTGTCGACCCCGATCCAGGTCCCGCCGCGCCGGCAGGCGATCCAGGTGTACTTCAGCTTCCGCGCCGGGTTGTCGGAGGGGGCGAGGAGCACCAAGTCGCCCGGTTCCCAGCAGGTCTTCATCGCCCCCGTGTTGGTGCAGTGGGCGGTCGCGATCCCGCCGTCCGCGAGCTCGACGTCGGCCAGGAAGCGCTTGTAGCGCTCGAGGATCCGGCCCGGAACCAGGCCCTGCATGCTGATCATGGCGCCTCCCGCCAGCAGTATGCGATCGATCGCGGGGAACGGTCGAACCGGAACCAGGTCCGGCATTGACAAATGACCAATGGTCAGCTAGTTTTCCCGGCAACACCCCATGCGACGCGCCCGCCATCTCCATCAGAAAGTGGAACGCCGGAAGGCCATCCTCGCCACGGCGCTGGAACTCCTGCAGGAACTGCCCTACCCGCACATCACCATGAGCCTGGTCGCGGAGAGGGCGGACCTGGTCAAGGGCACGCTCTACCTCTATTTCTCGACCAAGGAGGAGCTCTTCCTGGAGCTGCTCCGCGGCCAGTTCCACGGGTGGTTCTGGGACCTGGAGGCGGGCCTGGAGAACCTGCCCAGGCGGGGCCGCCTCGAGGCCGCGGCGCGCCTGTTCGCCGACGCGGCGGCCTCCCGGCCCGCCTTCCTCCAGCTGCTGGGCGTCCTCCACGGACTGCTCGAGCAGAACCTCCCGGAGGCTTCCGCCCTTTCCTTCCAGCGGGAATGGGCGGACCGCAGCCTTTCCGTGGGCAGGCACCTGGAGCGCGAACTGCCCTTCCTGGCCCCGGGCCGGGGGCTTCCCCTGCTGATGCAGGCCCATGCCCTCATCATCGGCCTGCAGGCCATGACCGGCCCCTCGGTCCTGGCGCGCCCGCTCCTGGAGCCGCCCGGTTCGCCCCCCGGGATGCAGGACTTCAGGCAGGCCTTCCTGCAGGGAATCCGCGCCTGCCTGGCCGGACACAAGGCCGAACACCGGCGTCCGGCGCCGCCGGCCCCATGGGCACCGGTCCTTCAGCCCTGAGGCCCGCCGGCCTCCCAGGCGTCCAGGATCCGCGCCACGGCCCCCGCCAGGTCCTCGGCGACCAGGTCGGCGAGACCGGGATCGACCTGCTTCCCGTAGCCCGTCAGGACCAGCGCCGTCCGGCAGCCGGCCCGGCGCCCGGCCTCCAGGTCGGCCGCCTTGTCGCCGATCATCCAGGAGCGGGACAGGTCCAGGCTGTGCTCCTGGGCCGCGCGCAGCAGCATGCCGGGGTTCGGCTTGCGGTCCGGATGGTCCGGATGGGCATACTCGCCCAGGCCCTGCTCGTGATGGGGCGCGGCGTACACGCCGTCCACGTGGGCCCGCTCCGTCCGGAGGAGGGCGGCGATGCGGTCCGTCACGGCCCGGAAGTCCTCCCACCCGTAGCGGCCCCGGCCGATCCCGGACTGGTTCGTCACGACGATGACCGGGATGCCGCGGGCGTTCAGCCGGGCGACGGCCTGAGCGGCGCCGGGGACCAGGACCACGTCCTGGGGCCGGTGCAGGTAGCCGACCTCCTCGTTGAGGGTCCCGTCCCGGTCCACGAAGACCGCCGCCCTCACGGCTCCCGGCCCTCCGTGCCGGGGTCCGCGAACCAGGGATGCCGCTGGTAGTCCGCCACGAGGCTCTCGGCGACCACCTTCAAGGCGATCATGAGCGGCACGGCGAAGATCAGGCCGATCAACCCGAACGCGAAGCCGAAGCAGAGGATGGCGAGCAGCACCTCCAGCGGGTGCAGCCGGCTGGCCCGCCCCACCCAGACGGGCGTGAAGTAGAGGGTCTCGGTCTTCTGCACGACCGTGAAGAGGAGGGCGATCCCCGCGAGCCGCCCCCAGCCCGCTCCCGCCAGCCCCGCCATGACGAGGCCGGGCAGCAGGGCCGTCAGGTAGGGTGAGTAGGGGACGATGTTGGAGATTCCGGCGACGAGTCCCAGCAGCCACGCGTAGGGCATCCCCACGACCTGGAAGGCCAGGCCCTGCAGGAGCGCCATGGCCGCCGCCACGCCGAGCTGCCCGCGGATGTAGCCGCCCAGCCGCTGGTGGATGTCCCCCACGAGACGTCGGATGCGCGGCCGGAACCGGGGGGGAACCAGCCCTTCCAGACCTTCCAGGAAGCGGTCCCCTTCCATCAGCAAGTAGTAGACGATGATCGGGACCAGCAGCAGGGTCATGACCTCCAGGAACATTCCGAGCAGACCCGCCCCCGCCCCCAGGATCCCCTTGAGGAGCAGCATCGGGTCCAGCCCTTCCATGCCCTGGCGGATCTTGGCGAGCGCCCAGGGGTGGGCCGCGAACCACGGACCCCAGCGGGCCTCCAGGGCCGCCTTCCAGACGGGGAGGGAGCTGACCAGGTGCTCCAGCTGGTCCAGCAGCCGCGGGATCAGCAGCCAGGCCGCAAGGACGAGGCCGGCCAGGGCCGCGAGCCCCACGATCGCCACGGCAGCCCCGCGCCTCATCCTCCGGGAAAGGAACGCCACCGCCGGCCCGAGCAGGTAGGCCAGGACCATGGCCATGAAGAAGGGCGCAAGAGCCCGGCGCAGCATCCACACCACCACGACCAGGCCCAGCCCGGCCAGCGCCGCCAGGACCGGAACCAGGAAGCGGTTCCCGGACCTCGCCATCAGGAGGTTTCCACGCGCTGCACCGCCGCCCGGAAGAAGTAGTGCAGGCCCGAGGCGAGGACCAGCCCGGCGACCAGGTAGTGCATCCAGGGCACGAAATAGCCGTACCAGCCGTGCGGCCCCAGCGCGTTGAACAGGAGCGTCAGGGAGATGACCGCCAGCTGGAAGCCGGTGGTGAGCTTGCCGAGGGGGGAGGGCCGGAACTTCTCGGGATCGAAATGCCCGGAGGACATGAGCGCGACCAGGGAGATGGCCACGTCCCTGGAGATCGCCAGGATGGCCACCCAGGCCGGGATGTTGATCGTGAGGTGGTCGATGGGCAGGGACAGCAGCACGAAGGCCGTCGTCATCAGGAGCTTGTCCGCCGCCGGATCGAGCAGGGCGCCGACCGAGGACTTCTGGTTGAAACGGCGGGCGATGTAGCCGTCCAGGAGGTCCGTGAGCCCCGCCAGGGCGAAGATCACGCACGCCTCCACGCTGAGCCCGTACCAGACCGCGATGGCGAAGACAGGAACCGCGAGGATCCTGAGCAGCGTGAGGATGTTCGGAAGGGTCAGGTACATGACGCTGGGGTCGGATCCTAGGGAGCGCAGGGCGACTCGTTCATCTTAAGGCAGGAAGGACCGGATCTTGTGATCTAAATCCGGCGGCCATGCCTTGCCGCGGCATCCACAGGCTGTAGACTGGTCATGGAGTTGAGAATATGTCTCACAATCAATTGACTCCCCTCAGCGACCTGGTCCCCGGACAGGAAGCCACCGTGGTGCAGCTCGAGGCCCTCGGCCCCGTGCGGCGCAGGCTCCTGGAGATGGGATTCATCCGGGGCGCCCGCCTCAAGGTGGAGAAGCTGGCCCCCCTCGGGGACCCCATGGAGCTCGTCATCAAGGGCTACCACCTGAGCCTGAGGCGCGAGGAGGGTTCGTGCATCCTGGTCTCGCCGGCGGCCCCTTCGGGGGTGCGATGACGACCGTAGCCCTGGCCGGGAATCCCAACTCCGGAAAGACGACCATCTTCAACGGGCTCACGGGCTCCAGGCACCACGTCGGCAACTGGGCGGGCGTCACGGTGGAGCGGCGGAGCGGCTTCCTCGAACTGGACGGGAACTCCTTCGAGGTGGTGGACCTGCCGGGCACCTACTCCCTGTCGGCCCAGAGCGAGGACGAGCGCATCGCCTCCCGCTACCTCGCCGGTCCCGAAGCCGACCTGATCATCAACGTCCTGGACGCCTCCAACCTCGAGCGCAATCTCTACCTGACCACCCAGCTCCTGGAACTGCGCCGCCCCGTCATCTTCGTGCTGAACATGATGGACGACGCCGAGCGCCAGGGGGTGAGCCTCGACCTGGAAGCCCTCCAGCGCCTCCTCGGCGGTCCGGTGATCCCCACGATCGGCAACCGCGAGGAGGGCATCGAGCAGCTCAAGCGGACGCTCCTCGACGTGTCCACGGGAACGGACCCGCGGATCCGCGCGATCCCCGTCGGCTACGGGGACGATATCGAGAAGGAGCTGGCCAAGCTCGTGCGGGAGATCCACCGCGACGAGAAGCTGGCCGAGTCCCAGGCCCCGCGGTGGCTGGCGCTCCAGCTGCTCGAACGCGCCCCGGAAGCCGAGGCGCGGGTCCGCGAAAGCCACGCCAGCTCCGCCGTGGGCCGACAGGCCGCGGCCTCCCTCGCCTTCCTCGAGGCCCACCTGGGCGCGGACGGGGGAACCCTCCTCGCCGAGCAGCGCTACGGATTCGCCCACGGCCTCGTGGCCGAGGCCGTCCGGCGGAAGGACCGCGTCCGGAAGAGCCCGACGGACCGCCTGGACGACGTCCTGACGCACCGCTGGCTGGGGATTCCGATCTTCCTGGCCATCATGATCGCGGTCTACAGCTTCACCTTCATCCTGGGCAAGTATCCCCAGGACTGGATCGGGATGGGGTTCCAGTGGCTCCAGCGGGAGGCGGACCTCCTCCTCCCGCCCGGGGAGCTGGCCAGCCTCCTGGTGGACGGCATCATCCCGGGGGTGGGATCGGTGGTGGTGTTCGTCCCGATCATCATGATCCTGATGGGCTGCATCGCCTTCCTGGAGGACACGGGCTACATGGCCCGGGCGGCCTTCATCATGGACCGGCTCATGCACCTGATGGGGCTGCACGGCAAGAGCTTCATCCCCCTGGTCATGGGCACGGGCTGCAACGTTCCGGGGGTGCAGGCCACCCGCACCATCGAGACGAGGGAGGACCGCTTCATCACCATCCTCGTCTCCCCGCTCGTGAGCTGCTCCGCCAGGCTGCAGGTCTACATCCTGGTCGCCGGCACCTTCTTCAGGCCGGTCCCCGCCGCCGTCGCGATCATCGGCATGCACTTCCTGGGCTTCGCCCTCGCCATGATCGTGGGCAAGGTGCTCCGGCTGACCCTGTTCCGCGGCGCCAACAACCCCTTCGTCATGGAGCTGCCGCCCTACCGCATGCCCGTCCTCAAGGCGACCTTCATCCACATGTGGGAAAAGGGCTCCGTCTTCCTCAGCCGCGCGGGGACCGTGATCCTGGCGGGCACCACCCTCGTGTGGTTCCTCTCCCACTACCCCGGCATCACCAACCGGGCCTGGGCCGCGGAATACCAGTCCGGCCGGGCCGCCCTGTCCGCCCTGGACCTTCCCCCGGCGGAGAAGGAGGCCCGCCTCGCCGAGCTGGACCTGGCCCAGGAGAGCCGCCTCATGAACACCAGCTTCGCGGCGCGCTTCGGCAAGCTCCTGCAGCCCGCGCTGGCCCCCATCCTGGATCCGGACCACACGCGCCCCGAAGCCTGGAAGGACGGCGTCGCCCTCACCGCCGGGTTCGTGGCCAAGGAGATCGTCGTCGGAACCCTGGCCGTGGTCCACCAGGCCAGCCCGGAGGCCGGAGACGGCCGCGGGAAGGCGGCCTCGCTCCAGGACGTCCTGCGGCGCAGCTCGGGGTTGACGCCCCTCACGGCCCTCGCGTTCATGGTGTTCACGCTTCTCTACACCCCCTGCCTGGGCACGGTGGGCATGATCCTGAAAGAGACCCGCAGCGTCCCCTGGACGGCCTTCACGGTCGTCTACGGCCTGGCCCTCGCCTGGGGCCTGGCCTGGGGAACGACCTTCCTCGGCCGCCTGGCCGGCTTCGCGTGAACGACATGGCGCTCCAGAACGTGATCGTATTCCTGGCCGTGGCCCTCGCGGCCTGGTTCATCCTCCGGCGCTGCCTCCGCAGCGCCACCGGCAACGGCTGCACTTCCGGCTGCGGCGCCTGCCGCGCGAAGAACTGCGCGGCGCGCCGGCCGGTCGAGCCCGGCCGCTGATGCCGCGCTCCGCCGGCCTCAGGCCATGGGCTTGTCGGTGTCCTGCAGCTCCCCGGAATCGATGAGGTTCCCGATGTAGCGCTGGAGCTCGTCGTCCCCGACCACGCCCCGCCGCTGGAGCAGCTTGATCAGCCCCAGGACCAGGGTCCGGGTCTGGAAGGAGTCGAGCCGCCGCACCTGGGGCGCCATCGACGAACGGGCGTGGATGACCAGGGGCGTCGGGGCAGCCGTCCCTGCCGTCGCCGGGACTTCCAGCGCCGGGTCCGGAAGATCGTCTCCCCCGAAGAACGCGTACGGCTCGGAAGGCTCCTGCGGAAGGGTGTCGAAGAAGGGATCCCGGCCGTAGTCCTTGCTGACCACGGGGGGGTGGGCGCTCTTGACCTCCAGGGGGGAGAGCTGGAGATCGAAGGCCACCGGGAGGGCTTCATCCAGGCCTCCGGGCGGGCCGACCTCTACCGTCCTCGGGGCCGGGGGCCCCAGCTTCAGGTACTGCTCCGCGATGGCGTGCTTGAGGGAAGAATAGGGGGCCACCACGGGTTCGATGTTGAGGCCGGAGGCGAACCTGGCGCTGTCCACGGCATTGAGGTCCGAGGGATCCGTCATGGCCAGGACCAGGGACTTGGGTTCCTTGAAGGCCACGGGCAGGACGTTCAGCTGGTCCGCCAGGCGCTTCGGGATGCGCTGCAGCACGCTGGCCGGGATGTCCAGGTTCTTGAGATCGAATCTCGGGACACCGGTCTTCTGGGCCAGGAAATCCATCAGGAGGTCCTCGCTGATGAATCCCATCGCGACGAGGTTGCTGCCCATCCGCCCGCCCGTGATGCGCTGGTGCCTCAGCGCCTCCTGGAGCTGGGCGTTCGTGATGAGCCCGGCCTCGACGAGCATCTCCCCGATCTTCTTGGTCTCCGGTTGCATAGGATCACAACCTTTCTGTGTAATTGGATTGCAACAAGTCTACATTATCCTTTACGAGGCGCCATACGCCCTGGGGGTGAAGTGGATCCAGCATCCGAATCCTTGATGAGGTCGACGATCCACGATCTGGCCAACCTGCTTTCCGGCATCAAGGGGATCCTCGATCTCAGCGATCCCGAACGCCCCCTCCGCGAGCGGGACCGGGTCCGCCTGGACGCGATCCTCGCCGAGGGCGCGACCACCCTCGAACGGGCCCGCTTCCTGGCCATCGGCACCCTGCCCGACGCGGCCCTGGAGGACGGCGCAGGCTGGCGGAGACGACTCTCCGAGGAACTTGGACCTCTCTCCGCCGTGTTCCGCTGCACGTTCGAGGTGACCTACGAAGGTGAGGCCGGTTGCGACCACTGGCCGGGGGAACTCCTCAAGGGCTACATCCTCGCCGTCTCCCGACAGGTCCTCCCCTACGCCCAGGGATCCAGCCTCGGCATCGTCCTCTCCGCCGACCCCAGGGAATGGCGCATCCGCTGGAGCCCTGCCCCGGTCTTCCCCGAATGCCTGCGCCCAGGCACGGACGAACGCCCCCGGGACATCAGTTCCCGCTGGGCCCTCCAGGCCGGCAACGCCCTGGGCGCGACCCTCGCCGCGGAGGAGAACGCTCTGCTGGCCAGGATCCCCCGGTTCTGATGCCCCGCGCGACAGCCACCGCCCTGGGGAGGAAGCTGGAAGCCTTGCGGAGCAGGTACGAGACCCCGCAGGCCCTGGCCCTCGATCCTCTCGCGATCCCTTCGCGCTTCGCGGACCCCGCGGACCAGGAGGCCGCGGCCTGGGTGGCAGCCCATCTCGCGTACGGCAGGGTGGCTCCCATGATGCGGGCCATCGAGGCAGCCCTGGCTCCCCTGGGCCCCCATCCAGCCTCCTGGCTCAGGGAGGCGGGACCGTCCGAGATGGCCTGGCTGGCGGAGGCCCTGTCCAGGTGGACATGGCGTTTCCACGTGGGCCAGGACATCGTCGGCTGGTGCGGAGCCTGGAAGGCCCTCGACCGGGAGAGCGCCGGGAAGGGGCTCGAGCCGCACCTGGCGCCGGACGGAGAGCTGGACGCGGACCGACGCCTGTCGGCCCTGGTGCAGCGCCTGCGCCGGGAGCTGTCCCCTTCCCGCGGCCTCCGGTTCTCCCTTCCGGATCCCCTGGAGAATTCGGCGTGCAAGCGTTGGCGGATGTTCCTCCGGTGGATGGCCAGGCGCGGGTGGCCCGATCTGGGCCTGTGGTCCTCCTATCCGGCCTCCGCCCTGGTCATCCCCCTGGACACGCACGTGGCCAGGGTCTCCCGCCTCGTCGGCCTCAGCCGGCGAGCCACCCCCGACGGCCGCATGGCCCAGGAGATCACCCGCGCCCTGCGGACCCTGGATCCGGCGGATCCCCTGAAATACGATTTCGCCTTGTCCCACCTGGGGATCCTGGGGGACTGCACCGGCAGCCGGGGGAGGCCGGAATGCGGCCGTTGCCCCCTGGAGACCGTCTGCGCCGCGGGAAACCGCGGATGATCGCCGCAGGATGGTTCCGGATTCGCTCGGCTTGCCGTTAAACTGTCTGCGAGCAGTCGCCAGGAACAGTCGCGTCCTTCTTTGATACGCACGCCCGACAGGTTCCGCGGATCAGCCGGTCCACCGGCCTTCTCGGAGAGACTGCCCGTTCCGGTCCGAACTTCCCGGCCCTTGGCCGACCTAACGACCCCAACCAGGAGACACCCATGATCATCCTCACCCTGAACGCGGGCTCGAGCTCGCTCAAGTTCAACGTGATCAACATCGCGACGGAGGATTCCCTCGCCGACGGCATCGCCGAGCGCATCGGCATCTCGGGAGGCTTCATCCGCTGGACCATCCAGGGCGAGAAGGGCCGCCTCGAGCTGGACATGAAGGACCACAAGGAGGCCCTGAAGGCCATCATGGAAAAGCTCCACGAGACCGTCCTGAAGGGAGAGGAAGTCGCGGCCCTCGGCCACCGCGTGGCCCACGGCGGCCCCAACTTCGGCGACCCCATCGTCGTCACCCCGTCCATCCTCCAGGAGATCGAGGAGCTGGCCTTCTACGCGCCCCTGCACAATCCGGCCAATGCCATGGGCATCCGGACCGCCATGGAGATGTTCCCGAAGGTGCCCCACGTCGCCGTCTTCGACACCGCCTTCCACCACAGCATGCCCGACTACGCCTACACCTACGGCCTGCCCTACGAGCTCTGCCAGAAGCTCGGGCTGCGCCGCTACGGCTTCCACGGGACCAGCCACCGCTACGTGGCCGACCGCACCGCCGCCCTCCTGGGCAAGCCCATCGAGCGCCTCAAGATCGTGACCTGCCACCTGGGCAACGGCTCCTCCATCACCGCCGTCGACCGCGGCAAGAGCGTCGACACCAGCATGGGCCTCACCCCCCTGGAAGGCGTCATCATGGGCACCCGCTGCGGCAACGTGGATCCCGGCGTCCTCGTCACCGTCATGGAGAAGGAAGGGCTCGACGCCAAGGGCATGAACAACCTCCTCAACAAGCAGTCCGGCCTGCTCGGCATCTCCGGCATCAGCAGCGACTGCCGCGAGATCGAGACCCAGTGGGAGGCCAAGACCAGCGAGCGCGCCCGCCTCACGATGGAGGTCCTGGGCTACGGCGTCCTGAAGTACATCGGCGCCTACGCCGCGGCCATGGACGGCATCGACTGCATCACCTTCACCGCCGGCATCGGCGAGAACGGCCCCATGCTCCGCTCCTGGATCTGCGCGCGGCTGTCCAACCTCCTCGGCGTCAAGGTCGACGAGAAGGCCAACTACACCCGCCGCAAGGATGACCGTCTCATCTCCACGCCCGATTCCCGCACGGCCGTGGCCGTCGTCCCCACCAACGAAGAGCTGGCCATGGCCCGCTTCGCCGCCAAGTTCGCCTGATCCGGCGACGCCTCCCCCGGGCGGGAGTCCCGCGGGACTCCCGCCCGGGGGGATCATTTGGCTTGGTTCCCCCGCGGAGAACCGCTATTCTCATCAAGCTGGGCCTGCAAAGAAGAGCCCGCAGAGGAGTGTCCCCGAACCATGAGCAAGCATCACCTCGGCAGCTTGGCCGATCTTGCGAAAATCCTGGAAGAAGCTTCCAATCCCGAATCCGCCGTGCGGGAAGACCGCAAGGAGGCCAAGCCGAAACCGCAGGCGGTGCGCCGCACGGGCACCAAGCAGACCCGGACCCTGGATCCGAAGCGGAAGGCCTGGTACGAAAGGCGCTTGAGGGAGCAGGCGGGAAGCGAGCATGCGGCCCCTGCCGCCCAGGCCTCCCAGGAGCCTGCCGTGGACCCCGCCATCACCAAGGCGGCCGCCGTCAAGCTGGGGACGAACCTGATGGAGACCCTCGCCGCCGTCAAGGACCTCAAGCCCAAGAGCGAGCAGAAGAAGGCGGAACCCTGGCGCCGCAAGCCGGGCGACCCGATCTTCTAGGCTCTTCCCTCGCTCAGGCTCTCGACAGCGTGGAGATCAACAGCTTCGCCAGGGGCGCGACGCGGCCGGGCTCGCTGAGGTAGGCGCCCCGGGCGGCGACCAGCCTGGCCGAGGTCCGGCCGATCACCTCGATCTCCTTGAGCCGGTGAGCCTTCAGCGTCCCGCCGGTCTGCACCAGGTCCACGATGGCGTCCGCCAGCCCCAGGATGGGAGCCAGCTCGACGCTGCTCTGGAGGGGGACCAGCTCCGCGGTCAGGTCCTGGGCCCGCAGCCAGGCGCGGGTCATGCGCACGTACTTCGTGGCGATGCGAAGGTGCGGCCTGAGGCGGAGCGCCGCCAGGTCGACGCCGGCCGGGGCGCACAGCGAGAGCCGGCAGGCGCCCAGCTTCAGGTCCGCCAGCTCGAGCAGGTCCACCTCGCACTCGTCCAGGGTATCCGAGCCGACGACCCCGAGGACCGCGACGCCGGCCGCCACGTAGCGCGGCAGGTCGCGTCCCTTCAGGAGCAAGGCTTCGACATCCGGGGTCGCCGTCGGGATGCGCAGGACCCTCGATTTCATCGCCTTCGCATCCAGGGCCAGGGGGGTTCCCGCGAGCATGGGCATCATCTCGTCCGCGATGCGGCCCTTGGGGAGTGCAATCAGGATCGACATGGCATCCGCTTCCGTTTCACAGGGTTTCGAAGAGTTCCGGCCGCGTCTCGGCCAGGTCCAGCAGTCGGGTCAGGCGCACGCAGAAGCCGGCGGCGTACCAGGGACGCCCCAGCTCGGGGAAGAGGCCGTCGTAGCGCCCCCCCGCGGCCAGCTCGTGCTGCGCCCCCGGCGCCCACAGCCGCAGCGTCGGTCCCGTGTAGTAGTCCATGCCCTTCACGTCCGCCAGGTCCAGCCTGAGGGTCAGGTGCTCCGGCAGCAGCGGCGTCAGGTTGACCAGGACCCGCTGCAGGTGGGCACGTTCCTCCTCCAGCAGGGCCGCGTAGGGACTCTGGCCGAGGGCCGCCAGGCTCGCCTCGCCGTCCGGCTCCGCCAGCAGCGTCTCCGCGTGGGCCAGCAGCCGCGGGGCGGCAGGGTGGCCCTCCAGGGCCTCGGCGGCCCGGTGCAGCGAGCGGCGGTCCAGGGCCCAGACCAGGCGGCTGGCGAGGGCCCTGGGCAGGGACTCCGCTTCCATCGGACGGCGCAGCAGGGCCGCGTGCCCCAGCGCCAGGATCCCCCCCTTGAAGCCCAGGACGGCCGGCAGCGACATGATGAGCTTGGCCAGCTCCAGGTCCACTTCGCGGCGTTCGGCGGGGTCGAGGTGGATGTGCTCGCAGCCCACCTCGAAGTGCTCCACGGGCTCCCAGGGCTGGGCGGTGCGGCGGAAGACGTCCCCCGCGTAGGAGATGCGCCTCGGAGGCTCGGGGAACCTGCGCACGAGCATCCGGGCGAGGGCCACCGTGAAGTCCCAGCGGAGCGCCACGAGGTGGTCCCCGTCGAAGAAGCAGATGCTCCGCTCCTCCACGGGTTCCCGCAGCACCAGCGAGGGCCTCAGTTCCTGGTAGCCGTGCCCCTCCAGCTTCTCCATCAGCACGCCCTCCCAGCGCCGCAGGCGCCGGGTCGCGGGAAAGAGCAGGTCGGGGTAGTGGGGGGTGTGGGTAGGCATGGGTTTTCCTGGGTTCTGGTCCTGTCCGGTCACTTCCCGGCGGCGGGCGGCACATAGGCCGCGAACCGGGAGATCAGTTCCTCGGCCGTCTCCGCGACGACGAGCATGTCCCGGTGGACGGCCTTGATGAAGCCTTCCGACACGGCGTGGTCCAGGAAGGCGACCAGGGGATCGAAATAGGAGGCGATGTTCAGCAGGCCGCAGGGCTTCCCGTGGAGGCCGAGCTGGCCCCAGGTCCACACCTCGAACAGCTCGTCGAGCGTGCCGACGCCCCCGGGCAGCGCGATGAAGCCGTCCGCCAGCTCCGCCATCAGGGCCTTCCGCTCGTGCATGGAGCCGACGACGCGGAACTCGGAGAGGCCGCGGTGGGCCTTCTCCCGCGCCACGAGGTGCTTCGGCATGACGCCGACGACGTTCCCGCCCCGCTCCAGGCAGGCGTCGGCGAGGGCCCGCATCACGCCGACGTTGGCCCCGCCGTAGACGAGCTTGATCCCGCGCTCGGCCAGCAGCCGCCCCAGGACCCTGGCCTGGCCGGTGTAGGCCTCGTCCCGGCCCGGGGAGGAGCCGCAGTAGACGGAGACGCAGCGGATGTCCACGGCCGCCTCCTCAGGACCGCTGCCGGTGCCGCTCGCGCAGCACCAGGGCGGCGTCCTGCAGGCTGAAGCCCTGCGAGACCAGCAGCATCTGGAGGTGGAAGAGCAGGTCCGCGGCCTCGCCCAGGAACTCATCCCGATGGAGGCCGCTGGGATCCGCCGCGAAGTTCTTCGCCCCGATGACCACCTCCCCCGCTTCCTCCACCACCTTCTTCCCGATGCGGTCCACGCCCCGGGCGAAGAGCTTCTGGGTGTAGCTGCCGTCCACCGAGGCCGTGGCCTTCCGCTGCCGGAGCACGTCCTCCAGGCGCTCGAGCCAGGGCTGGGGCAGCGTCTCCCCCTCGAAGCAGGAATCGGTGCCGCGGTGGCAGGTGGGGCCCTCCGGCCGGGCGAGGATCAGCAGGGCGTCGCCGTCGCAGTCGGCCCGCACCTCGAGCAGCTTCAGCCGGTTGCCGCTCGTCTCGCCCTTGGTCCAGAGGGACTTCCGGGAGCGGCTCCAGAAGGTCACGTAGCCGCTGGCGAGGGTCCGCGCCAGGGACTCGCGGCTGAGGTAGGCGAGCATCCGGACCTCGCCCCCGGGGGTCTGGACGATGCCCGGCACGAGGCCCTGGGAATCGAATTTCACTTGGTCGATGTCGAACACGGAGATCACCTTCGGACGGAAATGCCGTTGCCGGCGAGGAATGCCTTGAGTTTCGGGATGGGCAGCGTCCCCTCGTGGAAGAGGGTCGCGGCGAGCACGGCGTCGGCCCCGTTCTGGAGGGCCTGGAGGAAGTGCGCCTCGGTCCCCGCGCCGCCGGAGGCGATGACGGGGATGGACAGGCGCCCGGCCTCCTGGAGCAGTTCCAGGTCGAAGCCCTCGAGGGTCCCGTCCCGGTCGATGGACGTCAGCAGGATCTCCCCGGCGCCCAGCTCCGCGGCCTCGCGCATCCAGGCCACGGCGCCCAGCTCCGTGGGCTTCTTCCCGCCGTTCACGAAGACGCGCCAGCCCAGCTCGGGGTCCCTGGCCGCGTCGATCGCCACCACGACGCACTGGCGCCCGAAGATGTCGGCCGCCTCGGCGATGAGCCGGGGGTTCTTCACGGCCGCGGTGTTGATCCCCACCTTGTCCGCCCCGGCCCGCAGCAGCCGCCGCACGTCCTCCACGCTGCCCACGCCCCCGCCCACCGTGAAGGGGATGGAGAGCGCGCGCGCCACCTCCTCGACCCAGGCCTCCTGCGTGCCGCGGTTCTCGTCGGTGGCGCTGATGTCCAGGAACACGACCTCGTCCGCGCCCTCCAGGTCGTACCGGCAGGCCAGCTCCGCGGGACGGCCCATGTCCCGGAGGTTCCGGAACTTCACGCCCTTCACCACCCGGCCGTCCTTCACGTCCAGACAGGGAATGACTCGCTTGGCCGCCATCATGCGCCTCCTTCTTCGGACGACATCGCCGCGCGCACCGCGGCGTCCTCCAGGGACAGGGCCCCGTCCAGCAGCGCCTTGCCCGAGATGGCGCCCACCACGCCGGGAATGCCCCGGAGCTCCGCCAGGTCCTGCAGATTCCTCAGCCCTCCCGAGGCCTGGACCCGGAAGCCGAGTCCGGCCACCTTGGCGACGGCCGCGGTCCCCGGTCCCTCCATGGTCCCGTCCCGGCCCACGTCCGTCACCAGGGCTCGGTCGAACCCGGATGCCCGGAGGGTCCGGCAGATCTCTTCCGTGTCGCGGGAGGCCCTGGCTTCCCAGCCGCGCGTGACGAGGTCCTGCCCCTTCATGTCCAGGGCCAGCACGACCCGCTCGCCGGGGAATCCTTCGAGGGCCTGGGGCGCCTCCACGGCCAGGGTGCCCACGACCGCGTCGAAGCCCAGGTCCAGGGCGCCCTGCACCGCCTCGCGGCTGCGCAGCCCGCCCCCGGTCTGGAAGCGGACTCCGGGCCAGCGGGCCGGGAAGGTGCGGAACACCGGCTGCCGGGCCTCCCCGAAGGCACCGTCCAGGTCCACGATGTGGATCCGGCGCGCGCCCGCGGACACGAGGCGCTCGATCCAGGCCTCGGCCGTCCAGTCGTAGTAGGTGATCCAGCGCCGGTCGCCGTGCCGCAGGCGCACGATGCGCCCGCCCAGCAGGTCCATGGATGGGATCAGTTGCATGTCCGGCCTCCAGTCCCCTGGGGGATCTCCCCCATCCAGTCGAGCACCTTCTGCAGCAGCACGAGTCCGAAGGGACCGGACTTCTCGGGGTGCGGCTGGAAGCCCAGCACGCGGCCCCGGGCCTGGACCGCCGCGAACGTCCGGCCGTGGAAGGCCGTGTAGACCGTCTCCTCCCGCGGCTCCAGCGCGTAGCTGTGCACGAAGTAGAGCCATCCGTCCTTGGGATCCGGCAGCGCCGGGTGGGCCGCCTGCCGCCGCACCTGGGCCCAGCCCATGAGCGGCACCTTCACCCCCGGGCCCAGCCGCCGGGAGATGCCCGGAAGCAGGCCCAGCCCCGAATCCTTGGGGCTTTCCTCGCTGCCCTCGGCCAGGAGCTGGAGCCCCAGGCAGATCCCGAGGAGGGGGCGCCCGTCGGCCACCATCTGGGGGGCCTCCCGCCACCACCCCCGGGCCTTCAGGGCCTCCCGGGCCGCGTGGAAGTGCCCCACGCCCGGCAGCACCAGCGCCCCCTCCCGGGCGGCCTGGTCGGGCCGTTCCGCGCGCAGGTGCGGAAAGCCCAGGCGGTCCAGGGCCCCCTCCAGGGAGTGGAGGTTGCCAGCGCCGTAGTCGATGAGGGTGATCATGATGGCTCCAAGAAGAATCAGTCGGTGAGGGTGCCCTTGGTCGAGGCGATCCCGTCGCCCTCGACGCGGACGGCCTGCCGGAGTGCCCGGGCCAGGGCCTTGAACAGCGCCTCGATGCGGTGGTGCACGTTGGCCCCGTAGAGCACGGCGGCGTGGAGGTTCAGTCCCCCCCGCGACGAGAAGGCGATGAAGAACTCCCGCACCATCTCCGCCTGGAAGCCGTCCCCCAGGACCACCGCGGGCAGGTCCGCATCGAAGACGCAGCAGGACCGACCCGAAAGGTCCACGACCACCCGCGCGAGGGACTCGTCCAGGGGCGCATGGGCCTCCCCGAAGCGGGCGATCCCCCGCCGGTCGCCGAGGGCCTCCCGGAGCGCGTCGCCCAGGCACAGGCCCACGTCCTCCACCAGGTGGTGGCTGTCCACCTGCAGGTCGCCCTTGGCCCGGAGGGTCAGTCCGAAGCCCCCGTGCTTCGCGATCTGGTGGAGCATGTGGTCGAAGAAGCCGAGCCCCGTCGCGATGTCCGCGGAGCCTCCGTCCAGGGAGAGTTCGAGCCGGATGTCCGTCTCGCCGGTGCGGCGCTGGATGGTCGCCTTCCTCATGACAGCCTCCTCTTGATGTCCGGAAGAATGGAACGCAGGGATGCTCCGGTCAAATCGCCGCCGAGGCGTTCCCGGTCGGGCCCCACGCCCGCGAAGGTCCAGTCGATGTCGGGCCTCAGGACCCGGGCCGCCGCCAGGCAGGCCGCGTCGTCCCGCGTGTCCCCCACGAACAGCACGGCCTCGGCCCGGAAGGCGTCCGCCAGCTGGAGCAGCCCGTCGGGCCTGGGCTTGCGCAGGTGGGGCGCGGAATCCGACACCACCGGCAGCTCGAAGCCGAGCACTTCCACCGCCAGGTCCCACTCTTCCGGGGGGCGGCCGGTGCAGACCGCGAGGTCCACGCCGAGGCCGCGCAGCTCCGGCAGGCTCACCAGGGGCTTTTCCAGCTTCCGGGTCTCGGCGTAGTGGCGCTGGACCACGTCCCTGCAGCGGGGCTCGAGCTCCTGGATGCGCGCCTCCAGGTCCGGGAAGCCGACGCCCTCCGCCGTCCGGAGCCGGTCCATCTCGCCGCGCTCGGCCAGGGCCAGGGCCCCCGCCGCGAGCCGGAAGTCGTTGTTGAAGCCCCCCACCCGCTTGAAGGCGAGCCAGTCGTCGTCATCCCAGGCCTGCCCAGGCGCCAGCTCCCGCACGGCGCGGCCCACCGCCTCCGCGAAGCTGCGGTCGGCGTCGATCATGACCCCGTCCACGTCCAGCACCAGCAGCCTGCGGCGCGGGGAACGTGCTGGGTCATCATCGATCCGCCCTCCCAGGGCCTCGGAGGTCCGCCGCACCTCGTCCTCGGTCCCGATGGACACCCGCGCTGCGTCCGTTCCTTCGAAGGCCCGGGCCAGCATGCCCGCCTCGGCCAGCGCCGGAGCCGGGTCGGGGGTCACGTAGAGGAAGTTCGCCGCGCTGGGGGGGGCCGCGAAGCTGCCCAGGGCCGCGCCGAGACGCTCCCTGCGCCCGACGATGCCGCGGATCTCCCGATCGAAGTCGCGCGCGAAGTCCAGGGCCACATCGAGCGCCTCCAGGCTGGCCGAGGAGATGGAGTAGGGGAGCTGGAGCGCGGCCATCCGGCCGACGAGGTCCGGCGCCCCGACGGCGTAGCCCAGCCGCCAGCCCGCGCTGGCCAGGGCCTTGCTGAAGGTGCGGAGCAGGAGCACGTTGGGGTGGCGCTCCACGCTCAGTCGGTGGGTGAGGGGCGCGAACTCGGCGTAGGCTTCGTCGATGACCACGAGGGGCGGCTCGGGGCGGCGGGCCGCCGCCTCGAGCAGCGGCTCCAGCGCCTCCGGGGAGAGCCACGCCCCCGTCGGATTGTTGGGCAGGGTGAGCCACAGCTGCCGCACCCCGGCCTGCAGTGCCTCGAGCCAAGGATCCAGCGGGAAGCCCGTCCCGACGGGGACCTTCCGCATCCGTCCCCGGTTCCGGGCGACGATCAGGCGGTAGAGGCCGAAGCCGGGTTCCGGGCAGGCGACCTCGTCTCCCGGTTCGAGGCAGGCCAGGGCCACCAGGTCCAGGAGGTTGCCGCTGGAAGGGCCGAGCATCAGGCCGCCCTCCGGAGCCCCCAGGCGCGCCCGGAGGCGCTCCGTGAGCTCCGCCTGGCGCTTGGGATAGCGGTTGAAGGGCAGGACCGCGAGGCGCTCCAGCAGCGCCCGCCGGGCCGGAACCGGCCAGTCCGCCGCCGCCTCGTTCATGTGGAGGCGGGCCATCCCCGCCCCCGCGCCCGCCAGCTCGGAAGCCGGCCGGACGTACGGCGGGATGGAGGCCAGGTCCGCTCTCAGGATGCTCATGGCTCCACCTTCCTCGATGTGCTTGTGCCTGGTTCGATCATCGTCTCTTCCGTTCGTGAATGGACTGCCCGCCGTCCCCCGCCCGGGGGATGGCCATGCCGGGGCTCGAGCCCGGCGGTCAGGGATGGTGGCTCGCCCGGAGCCGCGCGCTGGCGGCGTGGTGGTGGAGGCGCTCGGCGTCCGCCAGGCGCCCCACCCGGGGGCCCAGCTCGGCGGCCAGCGCCGGTTCCAGCGTCAGGATGCTCTGGCGCTTCATGTAGGTCTGGACGCCCAGCGGGCTGGAATACCTCGCCGTGCGCCCCGTGGGCAGCACATGGTTCGGCCCGGTGCCGTAGTCGCCGAAGGACTCGGCGCTGTGGCTCCCGGAGAAGATGGCCCCGGCCGTCGTGAGGGAGGGCAGCCAGGCCTCGGGATCCCTCACCACCAGCTCCAGGTGCTCGGGAGCCCAGGCCTGGGCGAAGGCGATCGCCAGGTCCCGGGGGGCCTGGACGAGGCGCCCGAAGCGGGCGAGGCTCGAATCCAGGATCCCCTTGCGCGGGGAAGCCTCCACCCGCTCCGCCAGGATCCGGGAGACGCGCGCCAGCAGGTCGGCGTCCTCGGAGACGAGCACGGCCGCGGCGTCCGGGTCGTGCTCCGCCTGGGCCAGCAGGTCCTCGGCCACCCAGGCTGGATCCGCCGTGGCGTCCGCCAGGACCAGCACTTCCGTGGGCCCGGCCACGGAGTCGATGCCGCAGCGTCCCACGAGCTGCCGCTTGGCCTCGGCCACGAAGCGGTTGCCTGGGCCGGTCACGATGTCCACGGAGGGCTCGCCGTGGGCCAGCCAGGCCACGGCCTGGGCGCCGCCCACCGTGTAGAGTTCCTCCAGGCCGAGCAGCGCCGCCGTCGCCAGGACCAGCGGGTCGGGCCCCTCGGGGCGGGGCGGCGTGACGCCCACGATGCGGGACACGCCGGCCACCTGGGCGGGGATCACCGTCATGGCGAGGGTGGAGGGATAGAAGGCCCGGCCTCCGGGGATGTACACGCCGGCCGTCTGGAGAGGGAGCCACCGCTCCCGGGCCCGGCCCCCGCCGGGCAGGACCAGGTCGACATCCTGGAGGACCGCCCGCTGGGCCTGGGCGAAGCGGCGGATGCCGTCCGCCATGCCCTGGAGATCCTGGATGAGCTGGGCCTGCTCGCGGCGGAGCCGGGCCAGGGCCTCGGCCATGACCTCGGGGGAGATCCGGAAGGACCGCTCGTCCAGACGGACGCCGTCGAAAGCCTCGGTGTGGCGGAACACCGCCGCCAGCCCCTCCCGGCATACGTCCGCCAGGATCCGGCCCACCGTCTCTTCCGTGTCCCTCTCGATCCCGGCGTCCCGCTTCAGGGACGCCACCATGCCGGTCAGCTGGGCCTGGTCACACAGTCGGATTGGGGAGATGAAGTAACACCTATGCACCTCATGGGCGATGGCTTGACTCTGGCGCGTTTATCGAAGGAATGCAAGCATAAATATGGCTTATGCAATCCTTCGGGGCCCGCGGCCTGCGGCGCCTAGGCCGACAGCGGGTGCGCCGCCGCGATGCCGTGGGGGAAGCCGAGGTGGGCCGGAGCCGCCTTCTCGCCTTCTTCCTGCCAGGTCCAGGCGGTCGTGTCGGCCAGGACGGCCTGCACCAGGGCGACGTGCATCGCGTGCCCCGCGGCGTGGCCCTCCACCAGGCCCAGGACCGGCGCGCCGAGCAGCGCCAGGTCCCCCACCAGGTCGAGCATCTTGTGGCGCACGGCCTCGTCCTCGAAGCGCAAGGTCTCGTTCAGGGGACCGGTCGCGCTGAACACCACCGCGTTGTCGAGGCTGCCGCCCAGGGCGAGGCCCTTGGAACGCATGTACTCGATGTCCCGCTCCATGCAGAAGGTCCGGGCCGAGCCCAGCTCGCGCTGGAACTTCTCCGGGGTCAGGGTCAGCTCGCGGGTCTGCCTGCCGATGGCGGGGTGGTCGAAGTCGATGGTGTAGCGCAGGCGGAGGCCGGGATAGGGAGAGATCCTCATCCACTTGCCGTCCTTCTGGATCTCCACCGGGCGAAGCATCCTGATCAGGCGCCTGGGACCAGGAATGACGCGGGTCCCCGCCTCCTGAAGCGCCTGGACCCACGGCGCGGCGCTGCCGTCCAGGATCGGCAGTTCCGTGCCGTCCACTTCGATGATGGCGTGCTCGATCTCGAGACCGGCCAGGGCGGCCAGCAGGTGCTCCACCGTGCTGAGGCAGATCCCGTCCCGGCCGAGGGTGGTGGCCAGGCTCAGGTCCCTCACGTGCTCCACGCGGGCGGGGATCAGCGTCCCGGTCGGCGCGTGCAGGAACTGCAGCCCCGTCGCGTGCTCGACGGGCCGGATCGTGACCCGGCAGGGGCGGTTGGAATGCAGTCCGTGCCCCTCGAGCGTGACGGGCTGGCGGAGAGTCTGGGGGTGGCGTGCTGGGGACATAGGCTTCTCGGGAAGCTCTAAAGCCAGATTCATGCCACATGCTAAGACGTATTAAATCAAGATATAAAGCTAGGGCAGCCCGGGTCCGTTGTGGGCCGAGCCACCACACCCTGTGGTCAGGCCGGGCGACGGGGAGCCAGCCGCCAGTCTTCGGGGGTGGTCAGCTTCAGGTTGGACGAGGGGGAAGCCACCAGCTTCACCCGCAGGCCCATGGCCTCGAGGAGGGAGACGTCGTCGGTGCCCGAGATGCCCTCGCGCCGGGCGCGGGCGAAGGCCTTGCGCCAGGTGGACAGGAGGGCGACCTGGGGAGTCTGGGCCCTGAAGATCGCCTCGCGGGGCTCCGTTCCCAGGACCAGGCCCCCGCCGCCCACCCGCTTCAGGGTGTCGGTAGAAGGTTCCCCCAGGAGCGATCCGTCGAAGGACGCCAGGGCCCGGAGCGCCTCGTGGATCGGCTCTGCGGGAGGGAAAGGCCGGACGCCGTCGTGGATCATCACCGGCGCGTCGGGTGACGCGGGCAGGGCCTCGAGGGCCGCGGCCACGGAATCCTGGCGGGTCTCTCCCCCCTCCACCACCCAGCAGGAGGGACCGAAGGACCAGGACCGGACTTCCTCGACCCGGTCTCCCGGCACCGCCAGGGCGATGCCCCTCAACTCCGGCATGCCCGGCGCGAGGAAGGCGTTCACCGTGGCCATCAGGAGCGGCACGCCGCCCCAGTCCCGGAACTGCTTGGGGACGCCCCCGCCCATGCGGAGGCCCCTGCCCCCGGCCGGGATGAGCAGGTAGGGCGGCTCAGCGGCGGCGCGTGATGAAGGGCTCGACACCGCGGGCTCCGAAGCGCTCGGTGATCATCTCGGCGGCCCGCTGGGCCTCCGCCAGGGTCCCGTAGGTGCCGACGCGCACCCGCTTCACGACCTTCCCGTCCCGGGAGGTCGCGTCCACGAGGGTGACCGGTCCGACGGCGAGCTGGAGGTCGCGGGAAAGCTTCTCGATGTTGGCCGGGTCCGAGAGGGCCGCCACCTGGATGGTGAAGGGGTTGACCAGGTCCGCGGCGGACCATCCCTTGGCGGGGCTTCCGTCCGCCTCGACCGCCCTCAGGCTCACCGTGGCCCTGCCCTGCTCCAGGAATCCCAGTTCCCGCGCCGCGCGGCGCGAGACATCCACGATCCGCCCGCGGACGAAGGGCCCCCGGTCGTTGACCCGCACGGTCACCCGCCGGCCGTTCTCGAGGTTCTTGACCGCCAGGAGCGTGCCGAGCGGAAGGGTGCGGTGCGCGCAGGTGAGCTCCTCGGGGTTCATGAGGTCCCCGCCGGCCGTGAACTTCCCTTCGAATCCGTCAGCCTCGTTCCCGTACCAGCTCGCCTCGCCGGACTCCAGGTATCCCTGGCCGTCCTCCTCCTCGTAGCCGCCCGCGAGCTTCGCAGGCTTGCCGGAGGAGGCCGCCGGCTTGGTGCAGTGGAGGCTGAAGAAGAGCACGACCACCGCCGCGGAGACCCGGGACGCGGACCGGATCCGCCGCAGGAGCCCGCCGTCCACCGCCCTCTTGGCCACAGGACGGAATCGCACCTGGATCCCGTCGATCCAGACGTTGAACGTGCGGTTCCAGTTCTGGGGGGATGACAGATGAAAACCCATGGAGCTCCGGAAAGAGTCAGCGTTGCGGAATCGGTCGGTCCTTGAGGCCCCATCATAAATCAAGTCTTCCCAGTTTGTAAACCAGACGACAGAAACCACCCTCCACGCTGCTCGTTGATCGCCGCTCCATTGCCAGTTCGAGAAGAAAATAACTAGCGATATTTCAATCTTAGGACGCACCCGGAAGCCGGAGGGTCCAACATCGATTCATTGATCTTTACAACCATTCAGGAAGAATCCGGCGGCTCACTGCCGGCTCGGAATCTCCTCGATCCTGAACACCTTGGGGCGGTTCCCCGCCTCGTGGAAGGCCCTGGGCAGGCCCGCGGCCTTCTTCTCCGCGGCGCCGCGCGAGGGGAACTTGCCGCAGAAGACCTGGTAGCACGACCGGCCGTCCGTGAGGGTCATGGGGACGATGAAAAGGTCCGGCTTCTCCTCCCCGAACAGCTCGACGGCCTTGCTCAAGGTGTCGCCCATGCACGCGATCTCCAGCCGCAGGGTCCACTGCTGGGGGGAGCCTTCCTCCACGTACTTGCGTCCCTGCTTGATCGCCAGCTCGAGATCGCCCTTGCGGAGGGCGTCCACTCGTTCCGGGATCGAGGTTCCGACGACCTGGATCGGCTCGGGCTTCGGCGGTTCTGGCTTGGGGGGTTCGGGCTGCGGCGCGGGGGGTCCCGGAGCCGCCGGGGCGGGCGCGGCGGGCCCGGCCGGCGAGGGAGTCCCGGGGGTCCGCGCGGGCCGGTTCCTCAGCCACCACCAGCCCCCGGCGCCCAGGGCCGCGAGCAGGGCCACCAACGCAGCCGCGAGCCCCAGCCCGCCGGACTTCTTCTTGGGGGCGGCGGGTTCCGGCGCCGGCGGGGCCGCCGCTTCCGGAGGCGCCTCCAGGGTGGAGGGCCTCAGCGTCACTTCCGGCTCGGGCTCGTCCAGTCCGGCCGCGGGGGGTTCGGGGAGCTCCATGGTGGGGGTGGGCATGATCGCCCGGCCCGATTCGGCCTGGAAGCCGAAGGAATCGATCGCGGGCGCCGAGGCGACCGGCGGCTCGAGGGGGGGCGGGACCGGCGCCTCCTCCGGGGGGGCCTGGGGCGTCTCGGCGGGGACCTCCGGCAGGACGTCCAGGGCCTGGGAGAGATGCTCCAGGTTCGTGGTGGGCCTGGCCGCATCCTCGATGGTCGAGAAGAGGGAGGGGACCGTCTCCGGGATCACGTCCGGCGCGGAGGGCGGGAGAGGCTCCAGCTCGGCGGTCAGGGCCCTGTCCAGGGCCTGCCGGTCGAGGGGCGGCATCTCGTGGAGGCGGGCCCAGCCCATCTCCCGGAGGAACAAGGCGAAGGTGCCCAGCCTGAGGGGCTCCGCCAGGGTCTCCCGGCCCAGCTCGAGCAGGGTGCGGGTCCCGTCCAGCAGGGGGATCAGCTTGGCCAAGTCCGCAGGCAGCCCCATCTCCATGACCCGGCGCCCCTGGAGCACCACCACCTGGTTGAGGGGTCCCAGCAGCTCCAGCAGCCGTTCCCGGTCCTGGAGATTCAGCAGTCCGTCCAGCAGGAGCCGGGGGGTGTCCATGGGAAGCCGCACCACCGCGGCGTCCAGCTCGCGCGCGTCGAAGGAGGGAACCAGGTCGGGGGTGCCGAGGGCTCCCTGCACGATCCGCTCCACCTGCAGCCTGGCCACGTCCAGCAGGTCCCGCTGGGTGATGAAGCCCATGTCGATGAGGTTCTTGCCGATGCTGAACCCCGGCTTGAGGTTCGCCAGGGCGTAGTCCAGCTGCGCCTGGGTCAGCTTGCCCCGCTCCACCAGCAGGTAGGTGAGCCGGTCCGTGGGGTGGGTGCTCTGGGCGAAGACGACGTCGCCGGATTCGAAGAAGATCGTGCGGCTGGGCTCGGTCCCGATCTTCCAGACGCCGGTGGCCCGGTCGCGATGCTGCCGGAAGATGTGCTGGAGCGAGGCCAGTGTCATTGAATCACCCATCGCGGCAGGGGTTCCGCCGGCGGAAGCGCCCCTCCGGCGGACATGGAAGCAGGGGACTGGAGGAAGGCCGGGGCCTCCAGCGGCAGATCAGAGGCTTCCGGCCGACAACATGAACTCATGTGAGCATATTGGCCCAAACATAAGCCGGGTTCCAGTCCCGGCGGTTCATTCCATCAGAAGGTTCGTCAGCCGGCCCTGGTCGCTCTCAAGCTCCAGCACGGCCCCGTTGGGGAAGACGTACTTCATGCGCACGGTCTCGTGCCCGTCGCTCCGGTTCTCGTGCACCTCGAGCAGCTGCCTGTCCTTCAGGACCGACAGGAGCGGAGGCGGCTCGTCCGGGATCCTCCCCAGCTTCGGCCGCCATCCTTCCGCCTTCTTCATGAACTCCTTCTCGGTGGGGTAGATCTCCGACAGTCTCGGATTGCCCCGGTAGAGCGCCCGGGTGCTCTCGACCGTCCGCAGGCGCTCCGTCGTGAAGCGCAGCTCCTTCCAGGACCGGTCCAGCACCCTGGCGCCCTTCCAGTAGAGGGCGTAGCCGATGCCGCCCACGCACCCGACCGCCACCAGCAGGAGCGCCCCGCAGCCCAGCGCGAGCCGCGTCCACAGGGAGCGGCCCCGCAGGTCGTCGCGCCAAGCCCCCCTCCTCGTCTCCGCCCCGCTCATCCCGGCACTCCCGCTCAATAGATCCTCATCTCCACCAGCCGCCCTCTCGACCACTTCATGAAAATACAGGTTCCGTTGGGCACTTGGTAGCGCAACTCGACGTGGTCCACCGCCTTGGCGTAGCTGAGGTCGCGGCTTTCCAGCGCGGGAGGCGACTCCGGCAGGGGCTGCACGAGCGGCCGCCAGGAGCGGGCCAGCTTCACGAAGGCGGCTTCCGAGCGGATCCGGGGAGCCAGGCCGGGATTGGCGGCGAAGAAGGCCTTCGCCCCCTCGTCGGTGGCGATCTGCGCCACGGCCTGCCTCATGCCGGCCCAGTGGTCCTTGATGAGCCGCCAGGCCATGGCATGGACCCTCCGCTTGAACTGCTCGGGGTCCTCCTTCCCGAACCGGTCCCGGGACAGGAAGAAGCCGAGGGACAGCGCCAGCATGGCGCCCACCGCCGCGCAGAGCCGGGCGGGCCTCAGTTCCGGAAGGACCGGCGCGGGACTGTCCGGATCCGACATGGGGGGTCCTAGAGCAGGTTGCTGGCCAGCTCCGCCATGGTGGACCGCTCGCCCTTGGCCAGGGTCACATGCCCCGAGATGTCCAGATGCTTGAAGTGCTCGGCCAGGTAGGAAAGCCCGTTGGTCGAGGCGTCCACATAGGGGTTGTCGATCTGGTAGGCGTCGCCGGTCAGCACGATCTTCGTGCCCTCCCCCGCCCGGGTGAGGATGGTCTTCACCTCGTGGGGGGTCAGGTTCTGCGCTTCGTCGACGATGATGTACTGGTTCGGGATGCTGCGGCCCCGGATGTACGTCAGGGGCTCGACGCTCAGGTAGCCGCCCTCCTCCAGCTGGGCGGAGGTCATCGAGGACCGCCTGCGCATCTCCATGTTCGCCGACACGATGAGGTCCAGGTTGTCGTAGATCGGCTGCATGTAGGGCCTCAGCTTCTCCCCCACGTCCCCGGGCAGGAAGCCCAGGTCGCGGCCCATGGGCATCACGGGACGGCTCACCAGCAGCTTGTTGTAGCGTTCGTCGTCCACCACCTGCTGCAGCCCCGCCGCGATGGCGAGCAGGGTCTTGCCCGTCCCGGCCTTGCCCAGGAGGGTCACCACCTGGATGGTGTCGTCCAGCAGCATGTCCAGGGCGAACTGCTGCTCCCGGTTCCTGGCCTTCACGCCCCAGGGCGGGGTCTCCAGGCGGCGCAGGGGGCGGATCCGGCCCTCCTTGCCGTGGAAACGGCCCAGGGCCGTGTGGGAATCGTTGGTGCGGTCGACCAGGCACACGTACTGGTTGGGGTGGAGCGTCCGGCCCTCGGGAGGCACCAGGCCGCCGTCGTAGAGCAGGTCCAGGAGCTCCGGGTCCACCTCCCAGGTCGCGGTGCCCGTGTAGAGCTCCTCCAGCTCCACCTTGTCGGAGGTGTAGTCCTCCGCCAGGAGCCCCAGCGCGTCCGCCTTGATGCGGAGGTTGGTGTCCTTGGTGACCAGGACGACCTTCTCCTTCCGGATGTTCAGCAGCTCCTTGGCGCAGGCGAGGATCTGGTTGTCGGCCTTGTGCTTGTCGAGGGTGAAGAAGGTCGCCTCGTCGTTGTGGTAGCCGTTCACGTCCACCTTCAGCATGCCGCCCCCGTCCAGGGTGATGCCGTGGCTGAGGCTGCCCCTGGCCCGGAGCTTGTCGAGCTGGCGCGAGATGCTCCGCGCGTTCCTTCCCACTTCCGTCTGGTCCTTCTTGAAGTTGTCGATCTCCTCGATCACCACGATCGGGATCACGATGTCGTGCTCCTGGAAGTGGAAGATCGCCTGCGGATCATGGAGCAGGACGTTGGTGTCGATGACGAACACCTTCTTGCTGGACGCAACCATATGGACTCCTGCGTGGCCTGTCTTCGAGGTCCTGGCAGGAAGCCTAGCACCGCCAAGATTCCCGCGCGAGCCTCAGTCCGGCTCTTGATCCACCGGCTTCCCGCTGGCATACTCGAGGCTTCTGCCAACTTAGCTCAGTGGTAGAGCAATGGTTTCGTAAACCATAGGTCGCCGGTTCAATCCCGGCAGTTGGCTCCAGCAGATCGAGACCCAAGGCCCCTTCCCGGGGCCTTTCTGATGCGGGCCGGCGGCTCAGCGCTTCTCGTAGAACACCAGCGTCATCCGATCGTTGACCTTCTGGAAGGTCCCCGTCTTCCTGTAGCCGAGCTTCTCGTAGAGGTGGCAGTTCCTGGGCTCCTCGAGGATCGTGGCCAGTTCCCAGCCTTCGGCCGGCGAATAGAGCCGTTCCAGCTCGGAGAAGACCTCCTGCGCGAGGCCCTGGTTCTGGAACCCGGGGAGGATGAAGATCGGGCTGATCCTGCACCGGTCCCCGCCGCGCATCCTGACGACGCGCACGGCCCCCACCGTGCGCGCCCCTTGCCCGACCAGGTAGTAGTCCGTGGCCTCCTGCCGGAGCCTTTCGACCACCCTTTCCAGGCCCTCGCTCCCCGGATTCGTCTCTGGATCCTGGTACCTCTCCAGCAGGGGCCTGAACGCGAGGACCTGCATGGCATGGATTTCCCCGGCGTCCTCGACCGTCGCTTTCCGCAGGGTGATGTTCATGGCGCTTCCTGGGCCGGCGCGCGGTCACCGGCCGGGGTGGGTGAAGGACCAGTGCGTCTGGATGAGCTTCCAGGCACTCCCGGTCCGGCGGAACACTTCCGTGCAGTTCCACCGTGAACTGACCGCCCCCTCGTTGAACGAAAGGTAGTTGAAGGTGAGGACCGCCGCCTCGCCCGCCACCTGCACGTGCGGGTTGACCAGCTCGAACCGGTCGACGTGGACCTGTCCCCGGATGGATTCGTAGTGCGCCTGCAGCGCTCCGAAACCATCGAGGCGGCGATCCAGGAAGGGATCGAAATACACGACGTCCTCCGCCGAAAGCTCGAGGAAGCCGGAAGGGTCCCCCCTTCCCCAGCGTTCCAGCGCCGCTTTCTCGAGGCGGATGATCTCTTCGGCGGTGGGATCGGGGGCATTGCGCATGGTCATGGCGGACTCCTGGGATCCTCGGCGGTAGGCACTCCGGCCTGTCGATCGTGGCACGATTCGTCGCGCGGCCAAGCCCGGCGAACCGGGGCGGACCGCAAGGATCCTTCTCGAGGCTAATCGCTTCCCTGAGGCAGGGGAATCCGGTAGCGCAGGCCGGGCTCGGAGCCGAACTGGGCGGGCTGGACGAAGGTCTCGAACAGGACGCCGCCGTTCCTCTCGATCACCTTCTGCGAGGCGAAATTGTCGACGTCGGTCGTCACCTCGACGAAGGGCATGCCGAGGGCGGCGGCCTCCAGGAGCATCCGCCGGAGCGCCTCCGTCGCGTAGCCGCGCCGCTGCTTCCAGGGCACGACGGCGTACCCGATGTGGCCGAGGCAATGGGGCGGGAGTTCAGTCGTTCCAGGCTTCCACCGGAAACCGATGGTCCCGCAGAACTCGCCGTCCCAGAGCCACCGGTGGAAGCCGGGGAGCCTCGGAACGCAGGAGCCGTCCGGAAGCTTGATCGGAGCGCCCCTTCCCTCGCGATCTTCCCGGCTGTCGAGGAAGGAGGCGGGATCGGCTTCGATCTCGCGCAGCTCTTCCCGGGCGGCTTCGGCCCCCGCGTTCATCGCCCAGCCTCGCCGGAGCGCCGCCACGTAACTCGCGAGGTGCTCGCGGGAAGGCCTGACCAGTTCCAGCTGAGCGATCATGGAGGGCTCCTCCTGCAGGGAAAGTCGAGGATCCGCCGAAGCGTCCTCGCGGAAGGGAGTGGGACTCCCCTGATGATCGCAGGAACGACGGCCGCCGGGATCCTGCGATCCACCACGCTCCGGGGACGAAGCTCCGCACGGCGCCGGCGCAGAGGGGTCAGGCCTCGCCCGGATAGGAGCAGAGCACGATGTCGAGGCGCTTGACGCCCTGGAAATAAGGGCAGATCGAGGTGTCCTTGACGGCGCAGCGGTGCGTAGATGAATGCTCGGCTTCGTTCCAGGGGCATCGACCGACCTCCCAGTCCAGCCCGGGCTTCGGAATGAGATCGATGTCGAGATTACCGCCGCGGATTTCCTTGACAGAAACCAACATGACTGCTCCGTGGAAGACGTGACGGACGGGGTCCCGTGGGAGAACTGGGCGCGCACCACCTGGGCGCAGCGGCAGCGAGGAACGAACTGGCAGGAAGTGCCGCTGGGGAAGCGGAGAAAAATGCGTTCGTCGCGAGGGGGCGGGAACTCCGCGACTCCCATGACGGGAGCCCGCTTCAGGAGACCGCCCCCAGGCGGAGGAATCGGTCAAGCATCCGGATGGGACTTCTGGTACAGGACAGAACCGGGCGTGGGACCCGCGCCGGCACGCAGGAAGCCGCAGCTGAGCAGGACATGGGCCGAGGCAGGATTCGAGTCGGAGGTATGGGCGACGACTCTTCCCACCCCTTGGCCGAACGCGAACTCCGTGAGCGCCTGGACGATCTCGCTGGCGATTCCCTGGTTCCGGGCCGAAGGAATGACGGAATAGCCGATTTCGGCACGGCCTGCTCGAGGAGGGCCAAGGAAGCCCGCCGCCGCGATGAGCAGGCCCTTCCCGCCCTTCCGGGCTCTCCGGACTGCGTACCAGACATACCAGTCGGCGGATGGCGGGCCCTCGGCTTCCAGCCTGGAGCAGAAGAACGCCAGAGCGGCCCGGTCATATTCGCCTGGCGGCCAGTCCTCCGGGACATGCGCACCGAGCGCAGCTTCGAGGTGCTTCGCGCTGGCGAGTTCCGCCCGAAGCAGCTCCAGGCTCGCAGGGACCAGGTCCAGTCGTTCAGTTCGTATCACGGGAGTTGGGAAAAGTTGGAGTCGAGTTGCATCCCTTGCTCACGGCCGACGCGGGGGGCCCACTGGGGCGGCCGCGGCATCACAAGGAGTGGAGACAGGGTTTCCATGTCGATCGTGGACGAGACGGCGCTCGAAGGCGATTGGCCGTGCGAACGCCGGAGCAAGCCTGGATCGAGTCTACCGCGTGAGGCTCGCGACAGGCTCGCCTTTGCGTCTTCGCGAGGCCAGCACCGCGAGGACCCCGTTGAGGATGAACACGTAGGCCACGAAAGTGGCATTCTCAAGGTTGTAGATCTGGATCGACAGGAAACTGATTCCGAAGCCGAACGTGCTGATCGCGTAGGCCACCCAGCTCTCCGAACGAGGATGGCGATACGCCTTGACCAGGGTGGGGACGCTCGCCAGCATGTCGGCCAGCAGCGAGAACAGCAAGGCCAGGTTGGGATTGTCGGTCATGGCCCAGAGGATGAGGCCGAGCATGGCCGCCCCCATCAGGCAGTAGTCGCGCGGTTCGGTCCTCCAATAGGCCTTCTTGTTCGAGAAGGAGGCCCCCACGATGAGCAGCGGCGTAAACCCGGCGACGAACGACGCCCACGATATGCCCTGGACGCCCTGCACCCTTTGCGCCACGAAGATGACCATCGGGAAGATGCCCCAGAGCAGCCACGTGATGCGGTTGGGCTGGGTCCTGCCGACGAGGGTTTCGTACAGATAGTAGAAACCGCCAAGCGAGCCGATGATTGCGCCGACGATCGCATAATACTCAGGAAGCATGGACTACTCGTCGTGGAAGTTCAGCGGAGTCTGAGGACTCAGCCTACAAGGAAAGACGAAGCTCGAGCATGCGTTGATGAGCAAGCCGGCCTGCAGGGTTGCCGCCGGTCGAGGCGCCCGGCGCGGCCTCCATGGCTGGACGGCCCACCGATCGGGAGGGTACAGGAGATATCCCGGCTGAACGATGGGCCTGTCCGGGGGCGAGGGCTTCAAGGCTCATCCGCCGCGAGGAGGCCGTAGGCCAAGCAGTCGTGCCACAGGGGCTTGTCGTTCACATCCTTTCTGAAGTAGGCCTTTTTCTTGAAGTATCCTTCCCGTTCCATTCCGATATTTTCCATGACTTTCCACGAGGCGGTATTCAGGGGATTGCAGAAGGCGACGATCTTGTGTGCATGGCAAGTCTCAAAGCCGTACTTGATGATTTCTGAAGCCGCTTCCGTACAGAAACCGTGGCGCTGGTATCCAGGATTGAAAATATAACCAAGCTCCCAGGTCGAGAATTCCTTGGGATCCATATGTTCGAAATAGATATGCCCGATCATCTTGCTTGAGGACTTCAGGACGACTGCATGGAAATTTTCAGAATTGGACCTTTCCATGGCAAGGATCCTGGCCTTTTCAAGGCTGATCGGTTCGCCGGGCTCGAACCGATATATCTCAGGCATGGAAAGATATTCGTGCAGGTCTGACCAATCGGACTCCCTGAAACGCCTTAGGATCAAGCGGTTCGTTTCCAGCATTGAAAACCTCCTTCCTTGTCCATATGCGAATGGTCCTCGACAGGCGAAGGCATTCGAAGGCCGGCATTGAAGCATCGCCAGGAAAAAGGGCGAGCGGGTTCGGATCTCAATGCGACATTCAGAACAACGACTTGCGAATCAACAGAACGGAAATAATGAGCGCCCACGCCGCGCAGATCAAGTAGCAAGCGAATGTTGTCCAGTAATATACAGGTTGATCATCTCGATTATAGATGCGCGTGCGAAAACCCCACCCTCGCGCCAGGATTTCGCGCGTGATGACCGCTTGATACACAAACCAAGCGAACAATACGCTCATCGCCAGAAAGATGATTGCAAACAGCATGATCTACTCCGGGAACTTGAGGGGCGTGGGAAAAAGAGTGCTCATGGGGGACCTGACAAGCGGGGTGGGCCGGCGTTGCCGACGCAGCACGGCAGGGGGAGAGGGATGTTCCAGAACGATCGTGGAAGAAGCAACTTGCAGAGGCAACGGCTGGAGTGAACGATGGGTCGGGCCGAAACTCGGTCATGATTGACCCCAAGCCATGACAATTTCAACCTGATTCGTATCCGGATCCAGTCTCTCTTCCGTTGAGGTGAAACCAGCTGCCAAATAGAAGCGAACGGCGTCTGCGTTATTCTTGTATACACAAAGCGTAAGATGTTCTGATTGCGCTTTGGCAAATTGGATGAGTTGTCTGCCGTATCCATGATGCTGTTGTTCGGGTGTCACAAAGATAGCTGCGAGATCCGTATTGACAAGTGAAATGAAACCTACGACCGCATTTTCATGCTCGCAGACAAATGTTGTGGATTGTGGAAGATATTTACTCCGCATATCCGAGACATGGTCACGCCAATACTCGAATGGGATGAAGTCATGCGCGCTGCGTGAGGCGTCAAGCCAAATTTGGATAATGCGATCCATATCGCAAGGCGTTGCTTTCCGTATCATTGACTGAGGCCTATCGAAATGTGTCAACTGGCGCTGTCGAGGCGGCGCGACAAGAGGGGACGGGATTTCCAGAACGCTTGTGGGAGAAGTGGTTCACAGAGACGGCTTCCGTTTTGAATGAAATATTGGCTCGCTAGATTAATTTATGACATTTTGTACTTTGTCGACTTTCAATAGCCCTTTTGAGGAGTCAAGAATTACCAAACGGTTATGCCACGGGTCTTCCACGACCGCACAAAGGCCAATCGCGATCTCGTGCGGCCCTGTGACAAGCTTTCCTCCGGCAGAGACAAACAGTTTGATAGCCTCTGTTACTGACTCGACCATGAGATCTGTCTCTGTGGGAAAGTCATCGGTATGTACAACCAATTCTGCATTCGAATTCGGCAATCGCAGACCTGCGGCTCGATCACTGCGCCAGATCAAGGAATGCCCGAGTTTCTGGCAATAGAAGTCGAGCGCTTCTTCCAAATCGGAGACCTGGAGGTTTATGTTGTCGATCTTCAAGAATAGTGGAGTCATTTTGCGTACGGCCTAACGAGAGGCGTTGACCGGCGTTGCCGAAGCGGCGCGGTGGAAGTAGACGAGAATTCCAGAATGATCGCGGGAGAAGTGGCTCACAGAGGCAACCTCCAGGTTGCACGATTAATTAGGCACGCCGATGAATTTTACTATTAACTCCAATGGATAATATTTCTTGAGATTGCCCAATTCACAATAAATGAAAAAGCCAGATACACAAGGTATATAGAAGCAGCTGTGATTAGTATTCCGACTAAGCAATTTTTTAAGGTGTTGGTTCGAAATTTGGACCTTATCCGCTCCTTGTCATCATCGTAAATAAACCAGCCTATAAGTTTCATGTGTTGAGCCTTGGTCTGGATTCAAAGGAGAAGTCTGTTTATGCGGAGGTTTTGGAAGTGCCTGTCTTGAAAGTCAATTCGAAGTGCTGGGATAGAGCGTCTTAAGCGGTGGCC
>DAOPZL010000025.1:18470-38499 GCA_035353395.1 Holophaga sp. | reverse complement strand
GAGCAGGTGGTGAACAGCCGCCGCCCGCTGCTCCTCATCGCCGAGGACGTGGACGGCGAGGCCCTGGCCACGCTGGTCGTCAACAAGATCCGCGGCACCCTGAACGTCGCCGCCGTGAAGGCCCCGGGCTTCGGCGACCGCCGCAAGGCCATGCTCGAGGACATCGCGATCCTGACGGGCGGCAAGGCGATCACCGAGGATCTCGGCCTCAAGCTCGAGAACCTGAAGATCGAGGACCTGGGCACCGCCAAGAAGGTGATCATCGACAAGGAAACGACGACCATCGTCGAGGGCGCTGGCGCCACCGAGGCCGTCCAGGGCCGCGTGAAGCAGATCCGTGCCCAGATCGACGTCTCCACCTCCGACTACGACAAGGAGAAGCTGCAGGAGCGCCTGGCCAAGCTCGTGGGCGGCGTCGCCGTCATCAAGGTGGGCGCGGCCTCCGAGACCGAGATGAAGGAGAAGAAGGCCCGCGTCGAGGACGCCATGCACGCCACCAAGGCGGCTGTCGAGGACGGCATCGTCCCCGGCGGCGGCGTGGCCCTGATCCGCGCCCTGGCCAAGCTGGAAGCCCTCAAGCTGTCCGGCGACCAGCTGACCGGCGTCGGGATCGTCAAGAAGGCCCTGGTGGATCCCGCCAAGCAGATCGCCGCCAACGCCGGCGTCGAAGGCTCCGTGATCGTGAACCGCATCAAGGAAGAGAAGGGCAACTTCGGCTACAACGCCGCCACCAACGAGTTCGGCGACATGGTGAAGTTCGGTGTCATCGACCCCGCCAAGGTGACCAAGAGCGCCCTCCTGAACGCCGCCTCCGTGGCCGCCATGATGCTCACCACGGAAGCCATCGTGGCCGAGATCCCCGAGCCCAAGCCCGCTGCTCCCATGGGCGGCGCCCCCGGCATGGGCGGAATGGGCGGCATGGAAGACATGTATTGATTCCTGTCGACATCCGGAAAAGGCCCCGTTCGCGGGGCCTTTTTCATGAGACATTTTATGGGAGCCCTGCCTGGAGCTGGATCGATGGATGTCGACGTGATCGCTGAAGGACGAGAGTCCGGTTCTCCCCTGCCGTCAGTCTTTCTCTCCTTGTGGCGCTATTCCGCCGTCCTGCTGCTCGGGTTCGCCTCGGGGCTGCCGCTGGCGCTGACGGGGACGGCCATGCAGGCCTGGCTGGTCGCGGACAAGGTCACCATCGCCACCATCGGCTTCTTCGGCCTGGTCGGGGTCCCCTACACCTTCAAGTTCGTCTGGGCGCCGCTCATGGACCGTTTCGAGCCGCCCTTCCTCGGCCGGCGCAGGGGCTGGCTGACGTTCACGCAGCTCGCGATCGCCGGGGCGCTGTGGTGGATCTCAGGGATCTCCCCGTCGGGGAACGCGAAAGCCTTCGCCCTCGTGGCCGTGCTGGTGGCCTTCCTGTCCGCCTCCCAGGACGTAGTGATCGACGCCTACCGCACGGACGTCCTGTCGCCCAAGGAACGCGGCCTGGGCGCCTCCCTGGCCGTCCTCGGCTACCGGCTGGCCATGTTCGTCTCCGGCGGTCTCGCCTTCGTGTGGGCGGACCTGGAAAAGGGCCGCGGCTGGAGCTGGAGCTACATCTACCAGATCATGGCCATGATCATGGTCGGGATCGCCGTGGCTTCGCTGCTGCTGCTGCCGAAACTCCCGAAGCACCTGAAGGCTCCGAAGACCCATGCCTCGCGGGACCTGGTCGGCTTCTTCGCGCTCGTGGCCTCGGTCGCGCTCGGCTACTCGCTCACCAACTGGGGAGTGCAGCCCTTGATGGACCGGGTGTTCCAGGTCCAGACGGTCGCGACCCACCAGAAGTGGGCCGATCTGGCCAGCCTGCTGACCGGGATCGTCATCACCCTCCCTCTGGGATGGTGGGCCACGAAACTCGCGCGCTTCGAGACCCTGAACCGCTCCATGGAGAGCTACTTCTCCCAGAACCGGGCCGGGACCTTCCTGCTCCTGATCATCCTGTACAAGCTGGGGGATGCCTTCGCGGGCGCCCTGCTCACGCCCTTCCTGCTCCAGGCCGTCGGGTTCTCGTCGGCGGAAGTGGGCTTCGTCAACAAGATGCTCGGCATCTGGCTGACCATCGGCGGCGCCCTCATCGGCGGCGCGCTGATGATCCGCATCGGCCTTTACCGGGCCATGCTCTGGTTCGGCTTCCTGCAGCTCGTCTCCAACTTCGGCTTCTGGCTCGTGGCCGTCTCCACCAAGGGGGCCTGGGGGAGCTTCTCGCTGCCGGCCTTCGACTGGGGGATCGTGATGCTCAAGGAGGCCGCCCAGATCGACTACCAGTTGATATCCGTGGTGGCCCTCGAGAACATCACGGGGGGCATGGGCACCGCGGCCCTCGTGGCCTTCCTGATGGCCCTTTGCAACCAGCGGTTCACGGCCACCCAGTACGCCCTCCTTTCCGCGCTCTCGGCGGTGGGACGAGTCTGGGTCGGCCCCTTCTCGGGCGTGCTCACGGAAACCATGGGCTGGCCCATGTTCTTCATCCTCTCCGCGGTCATGGCCGTGCCCGGGCTGGCCATGCTGGTCTGGCTCAAGCAGGACGTGATGGCCCTGGACGCACCCAAGGTTGGCCTGGACCTGGACGACTGACCCGTCCGGCGGTCCCACGCGCCGGTAGACTGTCAGAACGGGCATCCGGCCGAACGCGCAAGGCATCCAGGATCCATTCGTGCGACCATGGCTTTTCATTCGCGCAAGCGCGCAGCGCGTCTTCGCGTCATTCGCGGTTCCAAATGCGGTTTTTCGGATGAACTGAGCCGAGTCGGGAAGGATGGTCAAGGCGGGATGAAGTTCCATATCGAGACCTGGGGATGCCAGATGAACGACCACGACAGCGAGAAGCTGTCGGGGCTCCTGGCCCGGGAAGGACACGAACCGGTGGAGTCCGTCGCGGAGGCAGAGCTGGTGCTGCTGAACACCTGTTCCATCCGCGAAAAGGCGGTGCAGAAGGTCTATTCGGAACTTGGGCGGCTGCGGGAGGAGAAAGAACGGCGGCCGCTCCTGATCGGAGTGGCGGGCTGCCTGGCGCAGCAGGAGAAGGAGGTCCTGTTCCGGCGGGCCCCCCAGGTCGACTTCGTGCTGGGGACCATGGCGGTGCAGCAGCTGCCGCGGCTGGTGCGGGAGGTCCTGGCGGGCAGGAGGCACGCGATCGATGTCCGGCAACATCCCGACAACCACCTTTTCCCAGCGGAGCTCGCCCGGCGCCATCCCCTGGCCAAGGCCTTCGTGACGATCATCGAGGGCTGCGACCATGCCTGCACGTACTGCGTGGTGCCCACGACCCGGGGTCCGGAGCGCCACCGCCCGGCGGCGGACGTGCTGGGCGAAGTCGAGGGCCTGGTCCGGCAGGGGTTCCGGGAAGTGGAGCTCCTGGGCCAGAACGTCAACAGCTACGCGGGAGGCTGCTCCTTCGCGGAACTGCTGGAGCGCGTGTCCGGGATCGAGGGGCTGGAGTGGATCCGGTTCACGACCAGCCACCCCATGAACTTCACGAGGGAGCTCGCCAGGGTCCTGGTGACGAACCCCAAGATCGCGCCCTTCCTGCATCTGCCGATCCAGAGCGGGAGCGACAGGATCCTGCGGAGGATGGGGCGCCACTACACGACCGCGGACTACCTGGAGCGCGTGGGCTACCTGGGGGAAGCCCGCGGCCGGATCTGCCTGTCCACGGACTTCATCGTGGGGTTTCCGGACGAATCGGACGAGGATTTCGAGGACACCATGCGGATCCTGGACCGCGTGGGCTTCGACGCCTCCTTCAGCTTCGTCTATTCCCCCCGTCCGGGAACCCCCGCGCTGCGCTACCAGGACGCCATCCCGGCGGCGGTGAAGTCCGAGCGCCTGGCCCGCCTGCAGGCCAGGCAGACGGAACTGACCCTGCAGAGCCACCGCCGCATGGTGGGACGCGTCGCCAGGGCCAGGATCGAGAGCCGTGGCCCCGCGGAAGGCGGCCGCTGGCTGGCCCGGACGGGCGAGTGGCAGAACGTGTACCTGGCCGCGCCGGAGGGGGTCGTGCTGCCCTTCGGCGAGCTGGTGGACGTCAGGATCACGGACGCCGGACCCCATTTCCTCCGGGCGGAACTGGTTTCCCGACCGGATGCGCTATCCTTGCTGCATCCTCCGGTCGCGGAATGACCGCCTCGCCCTTCGAAACCCGACATGCACCCGGTTGAACTCAATCTGGCCCTGGAACCCGGCGGGAAGGGTCCCCTCTATCGCCAGGTGGCGGACAGGATCATCGAATCCATCCTGAGCGGCTGCCTGAAGCCGGGGGGCAGGCTGCCCGGGATCCGGGAACTGGCCAAGTCCCTCACCGTCCATCCCAACACGGTCCTGGCCGCCATGCGGGAACTCGAGGCCCAGGGCTGGGTGCGGTCCCTCCCGCGCAGCGGCTTCTTCATCAGCGATCCCCTGCCGACCATCGCCGTGAAGGGGGCCCGGGAAGCGAGCCCCGCGGCGGAGCCCGGCTTCGAGTTCCCGGAGAACCTGGCTTCGATCACCAGTACCCAGAACATCACGATGGATCTTTCGGACGGCGTGGCGGACGCGAGGTGTGCGCCCGCCGAAGCCCTGGTCAAGGCCTACCACCGGGCCCTGAACCTCAAGGGCACGGAGCTTTTGAGCGCCGGCGACTTCAAGGGCCACCACCGCCTCCGCGAGGTGCTGGCCGCCCATCTGGCCGCTCAGCGGGGCATGATCCTGAAGCCTGGCCAGATCCTGGTCCTGCGCAGCACCTCCATGGCGATCAGCCTGGTGGCCCAGACCCTCCTGGGGCCCCGCGGCGGGAACGTGGCGGTGGAGAATCCGGGCAACCGGATGGTCTGGGAGACCCTGCAGCAGGTATCCGCCGCGACCCTGCACCCGCTGCCCGTGGACCGCGAGGGCGTCCGTCCCGAAGCCCTCGAGGCCCTGCTCGGGCAGGGCTCCCTCCAGCTGCTGGTGCTTTCGCCCCAGTGCCACTACCCCACGGGCGTCCAGCTCGCGGCCGGGCGCCGGAGCCGGATCCTGGAACTTTCGCGGCAGCACCGGTTCCCTATCCTGGAACTGGATCCGGAGTTCGACTATCTGCCGGGCCCGGGCAGTCCTCCGCGTCCCCTGGCCTCCGGCAACCAGGGGCAGGTCTTCTACGCCGGGAGCCTCTCGCGCCTGCTGGCGCCCGGGGTCCGGGTCAGCTTCCTCGCGGTGCCCGAACACCTGGCGGATCCCATGGCCAAGGTCAGGCAGCGCATGGACTGGCAGGGAGACCCCATGCTGGAATGGGCCCTCTCGGAACTCTTCCTGGACGGCGAGATCCTGCGCCACCTCCGCAAGGTCCGCAAGGCGGTCCAGGAGCGCCGGGACGCGCTGGAGGACGCCCTGCGCCACAGCCTGGGAGAGGTCGTGGATTTCGAACCGGCCGCCGGGGGCATGGCGCTGTGGCTCCGCGGGATCCACGCCTTCGCGGATCCCGACGCCTTCGACGGCTGGCTGAGGGCCTGTCGTTTCAAGGGCCTGAAGCTCCGGCCGGGGAACTACTTCGACCTGGGGCAGAGGGAACTGGCGGCCACCAGGCTGGGCTTCACGGCCTTCACACCCGAGGAACTGCAGAAGGCCGTCTCCATCATGGCCCTGTAGGCGCCGATCTGTACCTTGCGGGAAATGTGGATCTGTACCTATCTCGTCCCCGCGGGGAACCCGATGCTTAGATCATTCCGGCGGTGAAAGCTGGCCGGGGTGCTCAGGGATCGTGGTGTGCCTCCTACATGCCTTATCGATCTTCTCCATGGGCCTGACCCTCCCCTCGGACTCCATGGACAGCGGTGACGGCGTTCCCCTCCTCCTACGCCGTCGCCGCTTTTCTTTTGTATCCCGGCAGGCTCGATCCGATCCGTTTCCCTGTTCAGGAGAACCGGTGCGCACCTTGCTGAAGCTGCTCTGGACGATCGCCGTTGCCGGCCTGCTGGCGCTTTCCACCGACTGCGGGAGCGGGGGAGGCGGCGGCTCGGTCCCTGATTCACGGGCTCCGGTGATCGCCAGCTTCACGGTTTCCCCGGGCGCGATCGTGTCCTCCCGGACGGTCACCTTCAGCTGGACCGTTTCCGGGGCGACGGCGCTCCGGCTCGATCCGGGCGGGATCGACGTGACGGGGGCGGCTTCCAGGTCCGCCACGGCCGATCCGGGGACGACCTACACGCTCACGGCGACGAACGAGTACGGCGCGGCTTCGGACCAGGTGACCGTGGCCCTGGACGCGTCCGGCGGGGCCGTGTCCGCCGACCACGCCGTCGTGCTCGTCCGGCCTCCGACCGACTGGGTTTCGGCGGCCCGGAGGACCCTGAAGATCGCCTACGGTCACACCAGCCACGGAAGCCAGCTCGCCACGGGCATGTCCGCCCTGGCCGCCGCAGACAGCCAGTACGCGTTCAACGACGGCGGTACCGGCGGGGCGCTCGATCTGGCCGAACCTTGGGGAACCGACCTGGGCAATCCGGATTTCACCTCCTGGGCGACCTCCACCCGGACCTACCTTGGAAATCCGGCCAACTCGGACGTGAACGTCATCGTCTGGTCGTGGTGCGGCGAGGTCTCCTGGGCCACGCAGGCCGACATCGCCACCTACCTCTCGCTCATGACCCAGTTGGAGCGCGATTTCCCGGCCGTGAAATTCGTCTACATGACCGGACATCTGGACGGCACCGGAAGCAGCGGGAACCTCAACCTGCGGAACGAACAGATCCGTGCCTACTGCCGGGCGAACGGCAGGAACCTCTTCGACTTCGCGGACATCGAAAGCTACGACCCCAGCGGCTCGGTCAGCTTCGTGGCGCTTTCCGGCGACGACGGATGCGGCTATTCCGGAGGCAACTGGGCCGACGAGTGGGTCGCGTCCCATCCGGCCCACGAACTCTCGCAGCTCGCCGGCACCGTCTGCGGGAGCTGCTGTGCCCACAGCAGGCCCCTCAACTGCGTCATGAAGGGGCGGGCCGCCTGGTGGCTGTGGGCGAGGCTGGCGGGGTGGGACGGCCGGTGACTTCAGGGGGCGAGGCCTTTCGCGCCCTGCAGGACCGTTCCTTCGAACTTGGCGCCGTGCATCTCGGCACCCGTGAAATCCGCGTTGATGCAGATCGCCCTGTTCAGGGTCGTCCCGAACAGTTTCGCGTCCCGCAGGTCCGCATTCATCAGGGTGGCCCTGTAGAGGTCCGCCCGGGTGAGGTCCGCCCGGTCCAGGTCCGCGTCGGTGAACACGGCCTCCTTGCACTTGGCGTCCGACAGGTTCGCCCGGTGGAGCTTGGCCCCCCGGAAGTCCGCGTGGATCAGGAGGGCCTCGGCCAGGTCGGCCTCGTCGAGCACGCACTGGCGGAAGCCGGTCCCGCCCATGTTGTTGCCCGAGAGCTTGGTGCCCGTGAAGTTGCTCCCGTCGAAACGCACGTCCTGGAGGTCGAGACCGCGCAGGTCCAGGTTGGAATAATCCAGCTCCATCATGCTCCGGCCTTCCTTGAGGTAGATGATGAAGTCTTCGCGGGTGAGTTCGGCCATGTCTGCTCCTGGGATTGCGGGGCGATCGACCTTCAGCGTCCGTACCTGGCCATGAGGGAACCTTCCTCGAGGATCTTCCCCTTGAGCGCGCGGTTCAGGGCCTCCCGGGTGGCTCCCGCGGGGAGTCCCAGGGGGGCGGAAAGCGCGAACACCCTGAAGAAGTATCTGTGGGGCCTGCCGGGGGGCGGGGCGGGGCCGTTGTAGCCGAGGCGCCCCCAGGTGTTCCGTCCCTGGTGCGCGCCGCTGGGCAGGGTGGGCACCTTCGGGAGGTTCTCCTCGAGCGCGGGGGTGGCGGCGGGCAGACCGTAGAGCGTCCAGTGGGTCCAGAGTCCTGCGGGCGCGTCGGGATCGTCCAGGATCACCGCGAGTTCCTGGGTGCCCGGGGGAACGCCCGTCCAGCTCAGGGCCGGGGAGACATCGGCTCCGTCGGCCGTGAACATCCTGGGGATGGCCCCATCCCTGGGGAAGGCGGAAGCGCTGACGTCCATGGACTCCTCCTGGAGATCCACCTGATTCCAGACGTCAGTTTCGTCCCTAGCCTGTGGGCGCACAAGGCCGAGATCACTCGGATTTCAGGGCGCGCCCCATGAGCTGGTCGACGGCCTCCTGGGGATCTTCCCCCTGGAGGAGATTGGAGATGACCGTGGTGATCGGGAGTTCCACGCCGACGCTCTCCGCCAGGGCCAGGGCGGCGTCCGTCGTCGGAACGCCTTCCACGACCTGCTCGCCCATGGAGGCGGTGGCGTCCGCGAGGCTCATCCCGGCCCCCACGAGGGCGCCGAACCTCCGGTTGCGGCTCTGGGGCCCGGTGGCCGTCAGGAAGAGGTCCCCCATGCCCGCGAGGCCCACGACGGTTTCCGGCCGTCCCCCGAGCTTCTCGACGAGCCGCGACATCTCCACCAGGCCCCGCGTCAGCAGGGCGGCCCTGGCGTTGTTCCCGAATCCCAGGGATTCCACCAGGCCGGCGGCGATGGCCAGGATGTTCTTGAAGGCGCCGCAGAGCTCCACGCCCGGGACGTCCCGGCTGAGGTAGACCCTGAGCCTGGGCGTGGCGAGCATCGTCTGGAGCTGCTTGGCGCGTTCCTCCCCGATGGTCTCGGGGAGCGCCATCACCAGGGCGGCCGGGAGATCGCGTGCCACTTCGTCCGAGAACGTGGGCCCGGACAGCACGCCCACCGGGATCTTCAGCAGGGGCTCGAGGATCTCGGAAAGGCGCTGGTGGGTCTTGAGCAGGATGCCCTTGCTGACGTGGAACAGCAGCTCGGGCCGCCGGCTGGTCCTGGCCGCCAGGCCGGCCCAGACTTCCGGGGTCACCTGGGTCGGCAGGGCGCTCACCCAGATGGGGGCCTCGAACAGTTCCGAGACCTGGGTGACCGGCTTCACGCTGGGCGGCAGTTCCGCGCCCGGAAGCCTTGGATGGCGGCGGGTCGCAGCCAGGCTCTCCATCGCCTCGGCGGGGATGCCCCACAGCGCCACCCGGGCGCCTTCGCGGCCCCACGCCGTGGACAGGGCCGTGCCCCAGGCCCCGGCTCCGAAGATTGCGACATCCGGACGATCAGGCATGCTTGGACTCCTTCTTGCCGCTCCCAAGCTTGGATTCCGTGCCTTGGATCAAACGCTTGATGTTGGCCTTGTGTCTTTCGATGACCAGGAACGCGAGGGTCGTCCACGCGACGAGGGGCCAGCTTTCGTAGGGCTCGCCCGCGTGGAGGCAGAACCAGGGGCCGAAGACCCCCGCCGCCGACGGGATGAGGGCGAGGGCCGCCATGACGCTGCCCAGGCTCACGTAGCGGAAGATGGCCACCAGCAGCACGAAGAGCGCCAGGCTGGGGACGACCATCAATGGATGATAGGCAAGCACGACGCCCATGGCCGTCGCCACGCCCTTGCCGCCCTTGAACTTGAGCCAGGGCGTGAACATGTGTCCCAGCACGGCCGACAGGGCCACGAAGGCCAGCAGGTGCGCCGGCAGACCGAAGCCTCCCGCCACGGCGACCGGCGCGAAGCCCTTGGCGGCGTCCAGCAGCAGGGTGGCGATCCCCAGGCCCTTGCCGCCGGCCCGCATCACGTTGGTGGCGCCGATGTTGCCGGAGCCCGATTTGCGGACATCCCCCTTGCCCGCCAGCCTGACGAGGATGAGCCCGAAGGGAATCGAGCCCGAAAGGAAGGCTGCGAGACACCAGAGCAGGAAGTGGGTGTGGGCAGGCTGGATCATGGATCAATTTTATCTCATAGCCCGGCTCGACGCGATCTCCCCGGCAACTTCGCCGGCGGAGAGTCAGTTTCCCTGGGCCTGGATCCGCCGCCGCAGGAAGTCCAGGGCCCAGGTGGCGGTCCTGGCCTGGAGGTCGCCGCGGTTTCCCGGGAAGGACCTGGCCTGCGAGGACGTCCCTCCGGGGCCGGCGACGGCCATGAAACAGGTGCCCACGGGGGCGGGTCCGTCCTTGTCCTCGGAAGGGCCCGCGTTGCCCGTCGTGGCCAGTCCCCAGGTGGCTCCCAGCCTGCGCGCGATGCCTTCGGCCAGGGCCCGGGTCACCGGTTCCGAAACCGTCCCGTGGCTCCTGATCATGGCGGGATCCACGTCGGTCAGGCGCGCCTTGGCCCCGGCTGAGTAGACCACCGCGCCGCCCAGGAACGCCTCGCTGGAACCGGGGATGGCCGTCAGCCGGGCCTGGATGCACCCGCCGGTCACGCTCTCGGCCACGGCGAGGGTTTCCCCCCGTCCGCGCAGGAGCTCCAGGACCCTCTCCTCCAGGGAAGCCTCCCCCACGCAGGCCAGGTCGATCCCGAGCTCCTGCTCGAAGTCCTTCCGGGCGGCCTCCAGGTCCGCGGGGTTCGTGCTCCGGGCCACCAGTTCCACGGCGCCCAGGCTGGCCAGGATGGTCCAGTCCAGATGGCCGTGCTTCTCCCGCAGGGGCGTCGTCCGCATGTCCAGGGTGCTCTCGCCGGCCGAGCCGACCAGCATCCGGAGGGTATGGACCGTGGGGCCCGCCAGGGGGCGGAGGCGGGGTTCCACCGCCGTCTCCCACAGGTGCTTCATCTCCCGGGGAACGCCCGGCAGCAGCACGATGCGTGTGCCTTCGCGGCCTTTCGGATCCTCCCACAGGATCCCCGGGGCGGTGCCCATGGGGTTGTGGAGGGCTTGGCCGCCCGCGGGCACCAGGGCCTGCTTGAGGTTGGTGCTGGGCATGGGGAGCTTCCGGTCGACGTAGAAGCCCTCGATCTCGCGGCGGATCGACGGGTCTTCGACCAGTTCGTCCTCCAGCACCTCGGTCCAGATCTCCTTGGTGAGATCGTCGAAGGTCGGGCCGAGGCCTCCCGTGCAGACGATGAAATCGGAACGGTCCAGGGCCTCCCGGAAGATCGCGGCCATCTCTTCCCGTCCATCCCCCACGACAGTCTTCCTGTGGAAGCCCAGGCCCAGGGAGGCCAGCCGCTGGGCGAGCCAGACGGAGTTGGTGTCCAGCCGGGCGGTGGTGAGCAGTTCCGTCCCGATGGCGATGAATTCGATGCGCACGGTACCTCCGTATCCCCAGGGTAGCGGCTCGGGGTCTGGAAACGGAAAGGGGGGCAGGCGCCCCCCTTTCCTCCTTCAACGTCGCGCAGGGAACCTCAGGCTTCGAGGGCCTTCTTCCGCGCTTCGACCACCTTGTCGGCGTCGCGGCCTTCCAGTTCCTGGAGGTGGTGGAACGCCCACGTGAAGGAGCCGACGCCCATGGTCTGGCTGCGGAGCTCCACGATGACGTTCTGCATCTCGCTCTGGGGCAGGTAGGCGTTCACAACGTCCCAGCCGGGCCAGCCAGGCTTGGCGTCGAAGCCGAGGATCTGGCCGCCCCGGTGTCCCGTGATCATGCGCTGGGCCTTGGCGGTGTGCTCGCTGGGCACGGAGATCTGGATCTCCAGGATGGGCTCCAGGAGGACAGGGTTGCACTGGACCAGGCCTTCCTGCATGCCGATGCGGGCGGCGGTCTTGAAGGCCATTTCCGAGGAGTCCACGTCGTGGTAGCTGCCGAAGTAGAGGCAGACGGAGAGGTCGACCACCGGGAAGCCCAGGGGGCCCTGCTTGCAGTAGTCGATGACGCCGTCCTCCACCGCGGGAATGAAGTTGCGGGGCACGACGCCGCCCACGATCTCCTCCGTGAACTTGACGCCTTCGCCGCGCTGCAGGGGCTTGATGCGGAACCAGACGTCGCCGAACTGGCCGTGGCCGCCGGTCTGCCGCTTGTGGCGGCCGTGGACCTCGCAGCCCTTCTTGATGGTTTCGCGGTAGGGCACCTGCGGCTGCTCGGCCTTGACCTCGACGTTGTACTTGGTCTTCAGGCGTTCCACGGCGTTCCGCAGGTGGATCTCGCCGCGGCCCCAGAGCACGCGCTCCTGGGTTTCCTGGTTCTGCTCGAGGCTGAAGGAGGGATCCTCCTCCACGAGCTTGGCGAGGGCCGTGGAAAGCTTCACTTCGTCGCCGGACTTGAGGGTGTGCAGCGCGAAAGCGGTCATGGGCTGGAGAGGGTCCACCCAGGGCAGCTTCGGAGCCTGGCCGTTCTCCACGATCACGTCGCCGGTCTTCACGGGATCCAGGCGGCCCAGAGCGGCTACCTCGCCGACCACGGCCTTCGCCAGCTTGTCCTGCTTGCCGCCGAAGAGCTTCGTGAGCGAGCTGGGGCGGATGCCGTTGTAGGAATGGCCCTCGTTGATCTCGCCCCGCCAGACGCGTGCCCAGGACTGCTTGCCGAGATGCTGGGCCTGGGAGGTCTTGAACACCTGGGCCAGCGTATCGTTGCCGTCCAGGGGGATGCCGAGGCGCTGGGCCGTGTAGGTGGGTTCGGCGGCCTCGTGGCGGAGGATCTTCATGAGCCGCAGGACGCCGCCGTCCTTGTCCGCGGAGCCCAGCAGGACGGGCACGATCTGGTCCTCCTGGAAGCCCTTGGTGAGCACGGCGTAGATCTCCTCCAGGGAGGGGATCTTCTCTTCGAGGAGTTCCTCCATGAGGCGGTCGTCCAGGTTGCAGATGGTCTCCAGGGTCTCCTGGCGGGCCAGGCTCACCTCGTCCTTCATGTCCTCGGGGATGTCGATGCGGGTGTCCTCGTGGCCCGGGTTGAACTTGTAGGCGCGCTCGCTGATGAGGTCCACGAAGCCGCCGATGACGCCGCCCTCCATGATGGGCAGGTGGCGTAGGACCAGGGGACGTTCGGAGTAGGTCTGGAGGGCGGAGATCGTCTCCCGCACCTTGGTGACGTCCGTGATCAGGTCGGCCTTGTTGAGGAACAGGACGTGCGGGATCTTGCGGTCGTCCAGGAACTTGAGGATGGTGGAGGCCATGATGGCGCGGTTGGGATCCGCCTCGCTCACGACGATGGCGGCGTCCACGACCATGAGCGCGTTCATGGTGTCCTGGAAGAACTCGACGGAGCCGGGGCAGTCCAGGAAGGACCAGGTCTCACCAAGGAAGGACGTGCAGGCGGCGCAGGCTTCCAGGCTCATCTGGCGGGCCTTGGCCTCGGGGGAGGGATCACCGACGGTGTTTCCTTCCTTCACGGTGCCTTTGCGGGGAATCGCCTTGGTGGTGAACAGGAGGCTTTCCAGCAAGGATGTCTTCCCGGCCGTGTAGGGACCCACGAGGGCCGCAACGCGAGGGGCAGATGGAGTCTTCGACACGATCTATCTCCTTGTACGAGCAGTTTCCAACACAAAAGTCACGAATGCATCAACACGCCAGTTTTCCGCCCCCGGTTCCTCATGGCAATCGAAAATCGCACGGGGCAGGTCTCCATCCTATCGGCAGATCCCATTTTTCTCATTCACAACAGGAGGGGGGGGAGGGGAGGCCGGCGCGACCCTGGAGAAAAGCTGGACATGGCTATGAATTGCCGACCAGGTAGCCCCTCAGCACCGCCCGCACCTCCTCGTGGGACTCCTGGTCCAGGGCGAGGGCGATGGCCTCCCGGGACTCCCGGGTGTTGATCGCCGCCAGGGACCTCGCGGCCGCCAGGCGCATGGCCGTGCTCTCCCGTCCGCCGAGGAACCCTTTCTTCCGGAACAGCTCCTGCAGGGGATCGATGGCCATGGGCGAGGCGATGAGGCCGAGCACTTCCACGGCCCTGAGCCGGATGCGCGCGGACTCCTCCGTGCCGCTCCGGGTGTTCTGGAGCAGGCTGACGATGGACTGGACCGCCGCGGGCGACTTGACTTCACCCAGGGCGGCCAGGCAGTCGAGCTGCGTGTCCGGTTCCGTCCGGAGCAGGAGGTCCGCGATGGCGGAGGCGGACTCCTCGGGATCGCCGAGCCGCACGGAGGCGTGGATGGCGGCGCGCCGGACCCTCGGATCGCGATGACCGAGGGCCAGGACCACGTCCTCGAAGGCCGCCCTGAAGTTGATCTCGCCGAGCAGCGTCACTGCGTTGCGGACCATGAACCACTGGGGCGAGGCGAGGGCGTCGCGCAGGGCCGGCACCGCGTTGCGGCCGATCGCCCGGATGCCTCCCAGGAGCTGCTGGCGGTGGGTCTTGTCCGAGTCCGTCTCCAGGCAGGTCACGAGGTACTCCGCGGCCGGGCGCCCCATCAGGGAGAGCAGGGCATGGAGCTGGTGGATCGGGACCAGGGGATCCCGGCGCTGCAGCAGGTCGGCGAGGGTCGCCATGTTCGAGGGGCTGGCCAGGCGGGCGAGCATGTCCCGCACGGCCTGGGCCTTCCAGGGCGGCGTGTCCACCTTCGCCAGGGCGAACTCGGCCAAGGCCAGCATCTCCTTGTAGACCGCCTCGAACTGCTGTTTCCGGATCCAGTGGCCGAGGAGGGCCTCCATGGCCTGGCAGCTCCACAGCAGGGCCTGCGGGTCGTTCTCGGCGTCGATGTGCCCGTGAAGGCTGCTGAGGAGCCGGGCCTCCAGCTCCTGGGGAAGCCCCGGGGCCTGGAGGCATTCCGCCAGGTCCGCGACGATCTCCGCGGTGTGCCTGCGGCGGGGCACCTGGGGGCTGGCGAATCCCGTCTCCAGCTGGTTGAGCAGGTCCTTCAGGCCGTCCATCCGCTTCCCGTGGATCAGCTGGCGGTTGAGGATCATGACCTGGTGCGCGTCCAGCTCGAAGACGCCCCGGTCCATGAGGCTCATCTGCAGCTTGGTGTCCGTGCCGTGGCATTCCCAGAGGATGGCGTCCTTGAGGGCGTCGAGGTCCTGGATGTCCCAGCCTTCGAACTGGAGGCGTCCCCGGATGGCCTCCAGCGAGAGTTCCCGGTCCTTCACGCACTGCAGCAGCCCGGCCACCAGCAGGGCCAGTTCGAACCTGGAGGGCCGCCTCCTGAGGTGGACCTCGGCCACGGACTGGGCAAGCAGCTCTGGCGCGAGGTAGTCCAGGGCGCGGCGCAGGGCCTGCTCCTCCGCCGGGAAGGAGGGGAGGCCGAGGAGCACGGCCCCCTGGCTCATGGGCTCGAGTTCCGCGAGGGCCGAGCGGAGCGCGTTCCGCAAGGTGACCGGGTCCATCCTCCCGAGGCCGAGCTGTTCCCCCGTGCCCGCCACGGAGGAGAAGTCCGGCACGAGGAACCCGCTGTCCGCGAGGGTCTCCCGCTGCTCCGAGGACCAGGGCGAAGAGGCGCTGGGCCTCGGGGGCATCCCGGTCATCTGGATGATGGCGCTGAAGAGGGTGCGCAGGTCCACGGCCAGGGCGGCGGGGGAAGGGGGCTCGGGGAGCGGGGCTTCCTCGGGAGGCTCCGGGATCCTCGGCGCGGGGACTTCCGGCGCCTCCACCACGAGGAACGGATCGGTGATCGGGTCCATGGAGAAATCCGGTGCCCCGGCCTCCTCCTCGGGCGCCGGCGGGATGGCGATGGATTCCGGCGGTTCCGCCTCCAGGATCCTGAGATTGGCTCCTTCCGGGAGGAGGCTCCTCGCCCCGCCCATCTCCCTCAGCCTCTGCGGGCGCAGCTGCAGCGCGAAGAAGAGCAGCTGGAGCTCGTCCTGGTCGAGCCCGTCGTAGAAGGCGATCCCGCCGATGCTCCGGATGTCCATCTCCTTCGCCAGGGCCTGGGTCGCGTTGGGGGCGCCCTCCACGGCCCTGCCCTGGTACCAGAGCTGCGCGCCGGACGAGGTGAGGATGATGGGACTGCGCTTCCGCAGCAGCTCCTGGAGCAGCTGGTGGACGGCCTCCACGGACTGGACGGCCCTGGGGTGATCCTGGGCATAGTGCATCTGCGCCTTGAGGGCGCGGTGCAGCAGCTCGGCCAAGGGGGTCAGCGACCTTTGGATCATTCCATCAATATCCTAGCCTGCGGAGGGCATGCGCAAGTGGACCTTTGTGCCCTTGCCCTCCTGGCTTTCGAGATACAGCAGCCCCCCGTGGGCCACCAGGATCCGGTGGCTGACGGCCAGTCCGAGGCCGGTCCCGCCCCCGAAGGTGCTGTAGAAAGGATCGAAGATCCGCGGCAGGTTCTCCGCGGGGATCCCGCAGCCGTTGTCCTCGAGGACCAGGCTCCAGTGCCGGATCCCCTCCACCAGTTCCGGCCGCGCCCGCAGCTCCAGCCGCGGCTCGGCGCAGCCGTCCAGGGCCTTCACGGCGTTCTGCAGCAGGTTCGTGGCCACCTGCCGCAGGAGGTTGGGGTCGGCCGACCAGCAGGCCTCCTCCGCGACCTGGTTCTTCCAGGCGACGTCCTCGGGGAGGGCCGCGAGCTTCCGGGCCTCCTCCCAGAAGGCGTGCAGACGGACGGGGACGGGCTTGGGAGCCAGGTCGCGGCTGAAGGTCAGGGTGTTGGTCACGAGCAGGTTCAGGCGCTGGACGCTTTCCTGGAGGCGCTGGGCCAATTCCAGCTGGGGGGGCTGCTGCTGGAGGTCCTCCACGAGCATGCCGGCGAACAGGGCCAGGCTGCCCAGGGGGTTCCGGATCTCGTGGGCCAGTTCCGCCGCCATCAGGCCCATGGCCTGGAGGCGTTCTTCCCGGCTGGCCTGCTGGGCCCGCAGGTGGGCTTCGGTGACGTCCCGGAGGGTGATGATCTGCCCGGAAGGGGTAGGCCGGTGCTCCTGTTCCATGAAGTGCTCGTGGCCCTCCGCGTCGCGGAAGTGGCGCAGCCCTGCGGGGGCGCCAGCCTGCCAGGGCTCGGGCCCGTCCATGAACACACCCTGCAGGCCTTCCGGGCGATTGGAGAAGCGCAGCTCGCCGTCGTCTCCGACCACCCAGAGGGCGAAGGGGACGGCCTCGATGACGGTCTGGAGCTCCCCCTGGAGGCGCGCCAGCTGGAGCTGGAGGGCCTCGTACTTCACCTCCAGCTGCTCGGATGCGGCGGTGAAGGCCGCGAAGGCTTCCATCAGCTGCTGGGGGTCTGGGACGGGGTTCACGGATCTTCCTGTCGGAGGCGGAGAACGGCGAGGGATGTCGCCCCCCTCGAGCCTGCTTCCTCTTATACCAGCTTGCGCGGGCTCCCGGACTCCGGCCCGCCCGCTCAGCACCCCCGACGGGGGAAGGACGCCTCCATCGGCTCGCTCCACTCGCGGCGCAGCTGCTGGTAGTACCGCTCCAGGAACTCCATGCGCAGCTCGGCCTCCTGCCTGCCGGGTTCCGTGTTCATGCTGGACACGATCCCCCGGGCCAGCTCCAGCCAGTGCTCGCCGCGCTCCAGGATGGTCGTGGTGCTGATCGGCTGGTAGGCCCCGCTGATGCACCCGTAGTGGATGAGACTGGCCGCCCCGATCTTGCTGAGCTTGTCGGCGTCCCAGAGGCAGGCCGTCTCGATGGGTTCGAGCTTCTCCGCAAGGCTGAGCCCCACATGATGCTCGATGGCATGCTGGACCGCGGGGATCTTCGAGGCGGGGAAGTCCGTCCCCTCCAGGATCCTGGCGACCAGCTCCGAGGCCTCGCTCGCGTGCGTGTCGTGGCGCTTGGCCTCCTGGTAGCGCTTGGTGCAGTCGTGGAGCCAGGCCGCGCATTCCACGACCTCGGGGTCGGCGCCGGCCCTCGGGGCCAGCCAGCGCGCGATCTTGACGGCCGCGAGGGTGTGCTCGAACCGGTAGTCGAAGATGGGATGGGGGGTCCCGTTGGTGTTGTGGGAGACCCTCCAGAAGCGTATGGCGTCCGGCTCGGAGAAGCCTTTCAGGGTTTCCTCGCATGCCTTGCGCCACGGCTTCAGGTTCGATGGGCTCACGCTGGATCTCCTGCCACGGAATGCAGGTCTGATTGTAAGCGATCGGCATAAATACGGATTTCACTAAGTGCTGTACATCATCGCCCCCGGGGGTTCGGGGCCCGGATCGCATGTCCTGTCGGGCCTGAGCGTGTTTTCGGCACGGGATTCGCACGTGGCGCGGGTATTCGAATGACATGACAATGACTGGATTCATTTCACGGTTTTACCCTGGTCTCCAGATGCGGAGGATCCATCCATGCCCCGTCGACTTGGTTTCTCGCCGCGGCCGACCTGCTTGTCAAAGCTGTTGCTCCTGGCCCTTTCGTGCGTGACGGGCGTCCAGGCGGGACACCTCGTCAAGCTGAGGGTCTCGGACCGAGACGCCGCCCTGCAGGCCGTGGGCAGGCTTGGAGGCCGGCTCGTGGCCGACTACGGGGCTTTCCAGATCCTGGAGGTGGACGAAGGAGTCGCCGGAACGCTCCTGAAGGCCCCCGGGGTATCGCTCCAGGACGACCTCGACTACCTCGGGTTCAACACAGGGAGACTCAGGACATCCTCTGTCGAGGCCAGGCTGAAGGCGGCACAGCCGCCGGAGTCCTTTCCGGGAAAACGGCTGCACGTGGTCCAGTTCGCTGGTCCCGTGAAGCCGGAGTGGCGCGAGGCCCTCGTCGCCTCCGGCGTGAAGATCGTCGGCTACCTTCCGGAAAACGCCTACCTGGTCTACGGGAAATACGAAGGCGTCAGCGCCGTGCACGCCATGGCCAGGGCCTCCAGCCACGTCCAGTGGACCGGAAGCTACCAGGACGCCTACAAGATCCAGCCGGAGGTCAGCCTCTACCTTCAGCAGCAAGCCTCCTCCGATGTGTCGGCGCCCGACGGCTACACGATCCAGCTGGTGGACGACCCTGAAGCCAATGTCGACACGCTGGCGCTCGTCGACCGGCTTCGCCAGGGGGCCATCCAGCGGGACGACAGGCTCCTCGGCTTCAGGAACCTCGTCGTGCCCCTGCGGACGGAGGACGTCGCGCTCCTGGCCGCCCGGCCCGAGGTGGTCTCGATCCACGCCTGGCACGCCCCCAAGCTGCACTGCGAACGGCAGGACATGATCATCTCCGGGAGTCTGGTCACGCAGGACGGGATCACCGTTCCGAGCCTCGGCACGGGCTACCTGGACTGGCTGGCCGCCAAGGGATTCACCCAGGCCCAGTTCGACACCTCGGGTTTCGTGGTGGATGTCTGCGACAGCGGGGTGGACAACGCGACGACCAATCCGAACCACTTCGGGCTCCACACCGGGGGGAGCGTGTCCGGCGCAAGCCGGGTGGCCTACAGCCGCCTGGAAGGCACGGCCAGCCTCATTGGCAGCACCCTCCAGGGCTGCGACGGGCATGGGACCCTCAACGCCCACATCATCGCGGGCTACAACGACTATGGCTTTTCGCCCCAGCGGGACGCCTCGGGATACCACTACGGGTTGGGGGTCTGCCCCTTCGTGAAGGTCGGCTCCTCCGTGGCGTTCGACCCGAGCGACTGGACTTCCCCGGACATTCCCAGCATGATCGCGCGGGCCTACCGCGACGGTGCCCGCATCAGCAGCAACTCCTGGGGCGAGGGTTCCGCCTACTACACCTCGGAGTGCCAGGCCTACGATGCCCTGGTGAGGGATGCGCAGCAGGGCAAGTCCGTCATCCCCACTGCAGGGAACCAGGAGATGACGATCGTGTTCTCCGCGGGCAACGACGGCCCGGCTTCCGGCTCCATCGGGAGTCCGGCCAACGCGAAGAACGTCATAGCCGTGGGGGCCTCCGAGGACGTCAATTCCTTCGGGGGCAGCGATGGGAGCGGAATTTCCGATTCCGGGGCGGACAACGCCATGGACCTGGCATCTTTCTCCAGCCGAGGGCCTTCGACCGACGGCCGGACCAGGCCGGATCTCGTGGCGCCGGGAACCCATGTGAGCGGGGGCGTCTTCCAGGCGAGCCGGGTGAATCCGACCGAAGGGGCGACAGGCGAAGCGGCAAGCTGTTTCAACGCCAGCGGCATCAGCGGCGGGCCGAACGGCAGCCCCTACTTTCCGACCACCCAGCAGTGGTTCTCCGCCTCCTCCGGCACCAGCCACTCCTGCCCGGCCGTGGCGGGCGCCTGTGCCCTGCTCCGGCAATATTTCACGAACCACTCTTTGGATCTGCCCAGCCCGGCCATGACCAAGGCCTTCCTCATGAATTCAGCCCGCTACATGACGGGCACGGGCGCCGGCGACACCCTGCCGTCCAACAGCCAGGGCATGGGGCTCCTGGACCTGGGTCGCGCCTTCGACGGCACGGCGAGGATCCTGAAGGACCAGACGGAACGCTTCACGGCTTCCGGCCAGACCCGGACGGTGATCGGCACC
>DAOPZL010000025.1:0-18370 GCA_035353395.1 Holophaga sp. | reverse complement strand
GGACCAGACGGAACGCTTCACGGCTTCCGGCCAGACCCGGACGGTGATCGGCACCCTCGCGGACGCTTCCAAGCCCTTCCGGGTGACCCTGGCCTGGACCGACGCCCCGGGTACGACGTCCTCGGCTCCATGGGTCAACAACCTGGACTTGACCGTGACGGTCGGCGGGACGACCTACCAGGGGAACGTCTTCTCAGGAGCCTACTCGACGACCGGGGGCTCCGCGGACATCCGGAACAATGTCGAGAGCGTCTTCCTGCCCGCCGGGGTCACGGGCACTTTCCAGGTGACCATCACCGCCATCAACATTGCCGGGGATGGAGTCCCGAACAACGAGGATGTGGTGGACCAGGACTACGCGCTGGTGGTCTACAACGCGACGGAAGCGCCCGTTCCCGTGATCGCCGTCAGCGCGAGCCAGCTGACTTCGGAAAGCTCGACGCCTGCCAACTCCATGCCGGATCCCGGCGAGGCCGTGACCTACCAGTTCACCTTCAAGAACACCGGCGCGGCCGCGGCCAACGCCCTGACCATCAGCCTGGCGGATACCGGCGGCGTGACGGCGGCCAGCAGCGCGTTGCCGCTGGGAACCTTGGCCGTCCAGGGATCGGCCACGGGGACCTTCAGCTTCACGGTGGATCCGAGCAAGGCGGTCGGCTCGGCGCTCCCCCTGACCTTCACGGTCAAGGATGGGACCACGGACCTGGGGACCATGACCCACACCCTCACGACGGGCTACTTCAGTCCCTCGATCACCAGCTTCAAGCCCGCGCCCGGATCCCAGGGCATCATCGTCACGATCACGGGAACCCACTTCACGGGGACCACCGCGGTGAAGTTCAACGGCATGCTTGCCAAGACCGTTACGGTGGCCAGTGACGCCCAGATCACCGCGACGGCGCCAAGCGGCTTCACCACCGGGCCGATCACGGTGACGACGCCGGGCGGGACGGCGACCAGCGCGGATTCCCTCAAGGGTCTGGACCTCGACGGCAAGGGTTCGGTCGATGTGGCGGACATGGCCGTCCTGGCGAAGGCCTTCGGATCCAGTTCCGGCAGCCCCGTCTACGAGGACGCGGCCGACCTGGACAACGACCTGAAGGTGGGGGATTCGGACCTCAAGCTCTGGCTCGCGGGTTTCTGAGGAGGGCGAGATGATGAAGCATGCCCTGATCGGCCTGACCCTCCTTGCAACCATGCTGGCCTGCGGCGGCGGCGGCGGGGGAGGAGGGAGTTCCTCCGGATCAGCGACACCCACCCTGGCATTCACGACCACGGCCACCGACGACGAGTACCGGTTCGTCAAGGACACGACGCTCTCCACCGACACCCGGCTCGTCCTCGATCTGCTCGGACCCTCGGGCGTTTCCGCAAGAGGCGTCGCGGTGTTCCTGTCCGCGGACACCGGCAAGGTGACCTGGGTGAACCCGGCGACGGGCAGCGCAACCGGAAGCCTGATCGTGGTCGGGACCCAGTTCAACGCGGGGTCTTCGCCCGTATTCGCGGCGGACAAGTCCTCGGACAAGATCCTCCAGGCTGGGGTCTTCCAGAAGGGAGGGAGTGCGGCGACCTGCGACGGCAAGTCCATCATCCTCTCCGTGGCCCTGGCATTGAAATCTGGAGCGGCCGCGGGATCCGTGACGTTCGGAGCCGTGGGCACCCGCTCCATCGCCTTGAGCGGAGACAACCCGGGCGTGGTCAAGACCCTCGCGATCAACTGCGGCACGGTCTCCGTGGAATGACGCCTCGACGACCGAGGGCCGGGGTTCGCCCCGGCCCTCCTGGTCGATCGACGGCAGCTTCAGGCGCGGCGCTGCGCCCCATGGGCCTTGAGCACCTCGGCGGTCTTCCGGAACTCCTCGTACATCGGGCGGTCGTGCCAGGGGGGGCAGGCCGCCGCGAGGCCTTCGAAGAGCGGCGCAAGGCCTTCGGCCGGCTTCATCCCGAGGATCCGCACGCCTTCCAGGGCCATGCGGGCTTCGATGATGAGCACCTGCTCCAGGGCCTCGACGGCCCGCAGCAGCTTGCGCGCGGCGATGGGTCCCATGCTGACGTGATCCTCCTTCCCGGCGCTGGTGGGGATGGTGTCCACGCAGGCGGGATGGGCCAGGCCCTTCATTTCCGAGACGAGGGCCGCGGAGGTGACGTGGGCCATCATGAAGCCGGACTCGAGGCCGCCTTCCTGGGTGAGGAAGGCCGGAAGATCGCTGTAGGCGGGGTTGACGAGGCGTTCCTGGCGCCGCTCCGAGATGCTGGCCAGGTCGCAGGCCGCGATGGCGAGCAGGTCGCAGGCGAAGGCGGGATACTGGCCGTGGAAGTTGCCGCCGCTGTGGCTCTCCTGCTGCTCCGTGAAGATCATGGGATTGTCCGTGGCGCTGTTCAGCTCCCGCTCCAGGATCTCGGCGGCGAACTTGAGGGCGTCCCGGGTCACGCCGTGGACCTGGGGCAGGCAGCGCAGGGAGTAGGCGTCCTGGACCCGGGCGCAGTTCCGGTGGCTCTCGGCGATCTCGCTGGTGGTTCCCAGGATCTCCCGCATGTGGGCCGCGGCTTCGATCTGGCCGGGGTGGGGCCTGGCCTCGTGGATGCGGGGATCGAAGGCCGCGCGGGTGCCCCGCAGGGCTTCGAGGCTCAGGGCCGCGATCTCGTCCGCCAGGGGGATCAGCTCCTGGAGCCTGGCCACCGCCAGGTTCCCCAGGGACGTGATGAGCTGCGTGCCGTTGATGAGGGCCAGGCCCTCCTTGGGCTGGAGCTGGATGGGCGCGAGCCCGGCCTTACGCAGGGCCTCGCCGCCGGGGATGTGCCGGTCGCCGTCCCAGGCCAGGCCTTCGCCGACCAGCAGGAGCGCCATGTGGGCCAGGGGGGCCAGGTCGCCCGAGGCGCCGACGCTGCCCTGGGAGGGGATCACCGGGAGGATGCCCTGGTTCAGGCACTGGGCGAGGAGCTGGATGGGCTCGGGGCGGATGCCCGAATAGCCCTTCAGGAGACAGTTGATGCGTGCGGCCATGAGCGCCCGGGTCTGGTCCTGGGGGATGGGCGTACCCACGCCCGCGGCGTGGCTGCGCACCAGGTTCAGCTGGAGCTGGGCCAGCTGGCTGGGCGGAATCACGACGGTGGCGAACTGTCCGAAGCCTGTGTTGATGCCATAGACCGTGCGGCCCTCGGCGAGGATCCGGTCGATGACCTTCCGGTTCTCGACCACCCGCGCCAGGGCGGATCCATCCAGTTCCACCGGGGCGCCCGCGGCGATGGACGCCAGCTTCACCGCCGTGAGACTCTGCCCGTCGAGACGAATCATTGCATCCTCCTGTATAAACAATGGCCACATCCCTGCCAGACAAGGATTGCAGCATCACCGGGATTCGTCGAGAGTGATCCGCGTGGAAGAGTGACTATACAATTGGATGCGGCTTGAGCGACTCAGGCTCTTGAATCATCCGGACCGGCGGATCTGTCGCGCCACCAAGACCGAGCCGTCTTCCGTCGATACCGGAGGCCTGGACGCCTCCCCCCTTGAGGGTTGTGGTCGCTTGGTCCCCGAAAAGGTCATGCAACGCCCCCACAACCTTCTAATGTCATGATTCTGTGGATTATTTTTGAATGATACAAACGAAATAAAAAGTAAAATTTTGTTCTTATTTCCTTCATCCCTTTGATCCCTGTTCGAATAAATTATAAAACAGAATCAACAGGGATGCAGGGAATAAACACGGGCCAAGCCTGGGACGGCAGGTCGTCCAAACCTCGCCCGGTGCTTCGCAAGTGGCATCAACATGCTCTTTGTTTGATGCCATGCCCTTCGGCGATCTCTACTCGTACTCGATCGTCGCGGGGGGCTTGGAGGTGATGTCGTAGACCACGCGGTTGATGCCCTTCACCTCGTTCACGATGCGGGCCGCGGCCTTCTCGAGGAGTTCGTGGGGCAGGCGTGCCCAGTCGGCGGTCATGAAGTCCTCGCTGGTGACGGCGCGGAGGACGCACATGTTCTCGTAGGTGCGTTCGTCGCCCATGATGCCGACGGTCTGGACGGGCAGGAGCACCGCGAAGGCCTGGGCGGAGAGCTTGTACCAGCCGTTCTCCTTGAGCTCCTGGATGAAGATCGCGTCGGCCTCCTGGAGGATCCGCACGCGGTCGGCGGTGACGGGGCCGGGGATCCGGACGGCGAGGCCCGGGCCGGGGAAGGGGTGGCGCCAGACGATGTCCTCGGGGAGACCCAGGGCGAGCCCCGCGCGGCGGACCTCGTCCTTGAAGAGTTCCCGCAGGGGCTCGACCAGCTTCATGTTCATGCGTTCGGGCAGGCCGCCCACGTTGTGGTGGCTCTTGACCAGCACCGCGCCGCCGATGCCGCTGGACTCGATGACGTCGGGGTACAGCGTGCCCTGGGCCAGGAACTGGGCCGACGTGGACTTGGCCTCCTCCTCGAACACCTCCACGAAGAGCCGTCCGATGATCTTGCGCTTCTGCTCGGGATCGCTGACGTTCGCCAGGGCGCCCAGGAACTGCCTCGAGGCGTCCACCCAGCGCACGTTCAGGTCGAAGGGGGCGAAGGCCTCCTGCACGTGGCGCATCTCATCCTTGCGCATCAGGCCCGTGTCCACGAACACGCAGGTGAGCTGCCGGCCGAGGGCCTTGTGGAGGAGCAGGGCGGTCACGCTCGAATCCACGCCGCCCGACAGGCCCAGGACCACCGTGCCGTCGCCGACCTGCTCCTGGACGGCCTTGATCTTCTGTTCGATGAACTGCCCGGCGTTCCAGTCCAGCTTCATCCCGCAGACATGGAGGAAGTTCAGCAGGACCTGGTTCCCGTGGGCCGTGTGCGTGACCTCCGGGTGGAACTGGATGCCGAAGCGGCGCTTGGCCAGGTCCTCCATGGCCGCCACCGGCACGCCCGGCGTCTTCGCCGTGACGAGGTAGCCCTCCGGGGCTTTTTCGACGTGGTCGCCGTGGCTCATCCAGACCACCAGTTCCCGGTCGACCCCCTGGAAGAGGACGCTGTCGGGGTTCGTCACCTGGATGGTGGCCTTCCCGTACTCGCGCCTGGCGGCCCGGTGGAGCTGGCCGCCCAGGTCCCTGGCCAGGAGCTGCTGGCCGTAGCAGACGCCGAGGATGGGCACGCCCAGTTCGAGGATGGCCGGGTCCAGGCCCGGAGCCCCGGCTTCCAGGACCGAGTTCGGCCCTCCGGAGAGGATCACGCCGCGGAGATCGGGCCCGGCGATGTCCGCGGCCTTGGCCTCAGGCCCGTGCACCAGTCCGAACGCGCCCAGCTCCCTCAGCCGCCGCGTGATGAGCCGCGTGTACTGGGAACCGAAATCCAGGATGGCGATGCGTTCGTGGTGCAAGGAGTCCTCCCGAGACGAGGGTCAACGAAATGTCTATCCGGTTCCAGGATACCTGATCCAGGAACCGGCACGACACACGGGAATGGCTGGCTGTCTAGAAGAGGAAGACCTCTGCGCTGTCCGGGTTCTTGCCGAAGAAGGTCACGTCGTCGATGTTCCGGATGAAGGGACCGCGCAGCAGGGTCCAGAGCAGGCGCTCGATGCCGATGCCGCCCCCGAAGGTCTCCGGGAACAGGGAATGTCCTTCGGCGTCCCTGGAGAGGACGACGGTCAGGAAGGGACCATAGCCGCCGAGGGCCTCCAGGTTCAGGATCTCGCCGTTCTCCAGCACGGGGGCCTCGGGGATCACGCCGTTGTCGAGGAGCCGGGCGACGATGGCCTCGGGGAGCCATTCCCGCAGGCCGCCGCTGAGGACCTCCTTGGCGGCGGAGAAGGTCCCGTCGCGCTGTCGGCCCTTGGCGCAGAAGTCGTAGTTGAAGATCTCCCGGCTGCTGAATTCGCCCAGGGGCCGGCGGCTCCCGTCCCGGCGGAGGTAGGGATAGATCAGGTCGTAGTTCTCCCGCAGGAGGCCCACGACGAAGAAGAACTGGGCGTCCGTGGCCTCGCCCATCCGGGTCTCGAGGTCGGCCGTGCCGAATTCCGCCTCGGCCTCGGTCTGGTGGAAGACGGGGAAGGGCCGGTCGGGCAGATCGATGCGTACCCCCAGGGCCGCGAGGCTGTCGCCGGCCAGCCGGTCCACCTTCTCGAAACCGCTGCGGGCCATGCCTTCGAACAGCCGCAGGGCGCGGGCGAGGTCCGCCCGGAGGATCTCCGAGACCTCCGAAGGCCTGTCGAGGTAGGTGTCCAGCTCGATGCCCCGGTTCCGGCGCACTTCGACATCCAGCTGGCTGAAGTCGATGAGGTAGCGTCCGCGCTGACGGCCTCCCGGATCGGCAGGCTCCAGGCGGATGTTGGGGGAATCCACGAAGATGCCCTTCAGGTGCGGGTTGTGGCAGGCCAGCATCTTCGCGTAGATCATGCTGTGGGTCGTCACGTAGTCCGCCCCGCCGTAGGGGATCTCCGGCAGGTGCTCGACGGTGTGGGCCAGGGGATCCGTCACCAGGCTCACGGAGACCCGCTCCATGTTCAGGAGGCCCTCCTCGGTGAGGTGGTCCATCATCCCTCCCACGAGCGCCGTGCGGATGCGGGAGACATGGTAGAGGGTCTCCGAACGCCACTTGTCGACGTAGCTTTCGTCGATCTTTCGTCGGAGCGAACTGCCGCGTGCGGCCAGGCTCTCCTGGTAGCGGTTCAGCCTCCGGCCGACGAGGGTGTAGGGATCGAGGACGGGCGTGTTCATGGGGGACTCCTGGAAAGGGGTGAAAAGAAAAAACCCCGATCCGCACGGTCGCGAATCGGGGTTGGAAGACCATCGGGTTGGGTTCTGTCTAGCTCATGCCCTCTCCGACCACCACGCGATTCGCGCAGGGGCCGTTATTATTGCGGTTATTCTGCCGCACCATGGGGGAGAGGGGCATCCGACAAGAACTCGATGTTCCAAGATGCGCCCAGGGGCGGGCGCATGTCAAGAATGTGATCGCGGTAACACCCGTGCCGGCGCGAGCCTTGCTCAAGAGCAGGTAAACTTGGCGCCGGAAAAGAACTTTCCCTACCTGCGAGGCACCCCGTGAATCAGCAATTCCAGAACTACCTGGCCACCGAGACCCAGAAGCTCCGCGAGCAGGGCCTGTTCAAGATCGAGCGCACCATCACCTCTCCCCAGCAGCCGCAGATGGTTGCGAACGGCAAGAAGGTGGTCTGCCTCTGCGCGAACAACTACCTGGGCCTGGCCAACCATCCGGCCCTGCGCCAGGCCGCCAAGGACGTCATGGATACCCACGGCTTCGGCATGGCCTCCGTGCGGTTCATCTGCGGGAAGCAGGACATCCACGCCGAGCTGGAAGCCCGGCTGGCCGAATTCCTCGGCACGGAGGACGCCCAGCTCTACTCCAGCTGCTTCGATGCCAACGGATCCGTCTTCGAGCCCCTGATGGGCGAGGACGACGCCATCATCTCCGACGAACTCAACCACGCCTCCCTCATCGACGGCATCCGGCTCGCCAAGGCGAAGCGCTTCCGCTACAAGAACAGCGACATGGCCGATCTCGAGGCCCAGCTCAAGGCCGCGGAGGCGGCCGGGGCCCGCTTCAAGCTCGTCGTCACGGACGGCGTCTTCAGCATGGACGGCTACATCGCCAAGCTGCCCCAGATCTGCGACATCGCCGAGAAGCACGGCGCCCTGGTCATGGTGGACGACAGCCACGCGGTGGGGTTCATGGGCAGGAACGGACGCGGCACGCACGAGCATTGCGGGGTCATGGGCCGGGTGGACATCCTCACGGGGACCTTCGGCAAGGCCCTGGGCGGGGCTTCCGGCGGCTACATCGCCTCCAGCAAGATCATCATCGACTGGATGCGCCAGAAGGGCCGTCCCTACCTCTTCTCCAACTCCGTGGCGCCCTCCATCGTGGCGGCGACCCTGAAGGCCCTGGACCTGCTGAAGACCAGCGGCGACCTCATCGAGCGGGTCCACGAGAACGGACGCTACTTCCGCGCGGAGATGGAGAAGCGCGGCTTCACCCTCCAGCCCGGGGAGCATCCCATCGTGCCCGTCATGCTCTACGACGCCCCCCTCGCCCAGGAGTTCGCCGCGCGGCTGCTGGACGAAGGCGTCTACGTCACCGGCTTCTTCTTCCCCGTCGTGCCCCAGGGCAAGGCGAGGATCCGCACCCAGATGAGCGCCGCCCATACCCGCGAGGACCTGGACTTCGCCGTGGCCGCCTTCGAGAAGGTGGGCAGGCAGCTGGGCGTGATCAAGTGAAATAGAAGTCCTGGAGACGCGCGAAGGAATGATTTTTCTTCGCGCGTCTTCGTGTATCGTCTTGGCTGACCGGATATTCGAAAAAGCACCCTTCTCAGGAGGAAACCATGAGAGCACTCGTCAAGGCAGAGCGGGCCCCCGGCCTCACTATGATGGACGTCCCGGTCCCGGAAGTCGGACCGAACGACGTCCTGATCCGCATCCACAAGTCCGCCATCTGCGGCACGGACATGCACATCTGGAACTGGGACGCCTGGTCCCAGAAGACCATTCCCGTCCCCATGCACGTCGGCCATGAGTACGTGGGGGTCATCGAGCGGGTGGGCAGCGCGGTCACCGGCTACAAGGGCGGCGAGCGGGTGACGGGAGAGGGCCACATCGTCTGCGGGCACTGCCGGAACTGCCGCGCGGGCAAGCGGCACCTCTGCCCCAACACCCTCGGCGTCGGCGTGAACCGGCCCGGCTCCTTCGCGGAATACCTGAGCCTGCCCGCGGTGAACGTGTTCCCCGTGCCCGACAGCATCCCCGACGACGTCGTCTCCATCTTCGATCCCTACGGCAACGCGGCCCACACGGCCCTTTCCTTCGAGATGGTGGGCGAGGACGTGCTCATCACCGGCGCCGGCCCCATCGGCATCATGGGCGCGGCCATCTGCAAGAAGGCCGGGGCGCGCAACGTCGTCATCACCGACGTGAACGACTACCGCCTGAACCTGGCCCTGAAGCTGGGCGCCACCCGCGCGGTCAACGTCGCCCGGCAGGACCTCAAGACGGTCATGGAGGAGCTGGGCATGACGGAAGGCTTCGACATCGGCCTGGAGATGAGCGGCAACGTCGCCGCCTTCCGCAGCATGCTGGACTCCATGGTGAACGGCGGCCGGATCGCCCTCCTGGGCCTCCTCGGCGAGGACGTCGCCATCGATTGGGGGAAGGTCATCTTCAAGGGCCTCTTCCTCAAGGGCATCTACGGGCGCGAGATGTTCGAGACCTGGTACAAGATGACCACCATGATCCAGAGCGGCCTGGACATCAGTGCCGTGATCACCCACCGCTTCCCGATCGAGGAGTTCCGGAAGGGCTTCGAGGTCATGAACAGCGGGAACTCGGGCAAGGTGGTCCTGGACTGGGGCGTCAAGTAGGCGAATCGCAGCGACAAAGGAACGGCCCGCGCGAGCGGGCCGTTCCTTTGCCATAGCGTTTGGACGTACGCGATCAAGGGGAAGACAGGTAACCTCCAGGCGCGGCCAGACCACCTTGATGCATAGACCCGCGGATCTCACGCCCCGAACCAATCCCATGTCCCGCACCGATGTATCCATATCGATCAGGGAGGCATCCATGAAATTACGGAGTATTAAAACAACTCAATGTATTCAATAGCATTTTCCCTTCCCGCGTTGAAAACATGATCCGAAAAGAAGATACGTCCTCTCCATTTATGTGTGTCATGGTAAGTTCGCATTGTCTGACGTTACCAGTCCCATGGATAGTTCCTATGATTTTGTTTTCACCCTGATATAGATAGGCTAGGGACAAGCTGAGGATATCTTTAATCTTTACTCGCCCCTGCTGCCCGTAGTGACCAGGGCAGGAAGCACACGAGACTGGAATGGGTTGGTTGGCAGCTGATAAGAGGATTGATAATACAATCCGAGTTTCTTCCGGGTTAACAGTAATCTCACTCGCCATGCAGGTCGACATTCTCGATGGTGCAGTTATAAGAAACAACAGCAATAATATTATTCTTACCATCGTGGTACTCCATAATAGAGAGAGATGTCATTTCCATGATAAGTTTTTTTAAATTTGTTATGAAAACTGTCAACAGAGAAGTCAACAATAACTCTGTGCTGGGAATTCGAAAAATTGAACACCTTCCCTCCACAGCAAATACCGACATGTTTCTGTGGAGCAGGACTCATAAAGTTACTTCTGACATTCTTGGCTGAGGTTACAAAGATAAGAATGCACCCAAAACCTTGAGAGAGCCTCTGATCCCAAGGACCCTTTTGCGACAAATAATTGTATAATTCATCACAACGAATGGAGGCCCCTGTCTTCTTTGTTTCAAACTTCATGTCGCCACACAACATCCCAAGTTTTAGTCCAAGAGCATGACTGACAAAGTGAGCACAGTGGTTTTGCGATGAAGAATCAAAATGATTTTCGCAAATTTCTCCTATGGATTTTCCAACATACCCCTGTAAATCGGTCATCAGTACGGGCATCTTCGAATCTCCACGACATGAATAGTAAGTATATCGTGGTGATCCTGACGTTGGATGTCAAGGGGCTTCTGCCGGAGGACGTTCTGTTGCGCATTCCCAGATGCGGCCTAACGTCTGGAGTTGGACCTAGCCGCTGTGCGATGGTGGATGGACATGGTGGGTGATCCAGTTGCAGGGGTGGGTTGACGGGGGTTCATGGACGGATTCCCGTTATGGCTCTGGAGGAGGAGAGGTTTCGCGTTGATATTTCTTGGGTAGAGAATTCATAATAAATAAATCATTTTAATTAATCATGACTTCGATCATATCAACACCGTGAAATGAGTATCTTGAGAGGATGGGGCGGGGCTCTCCGGGGCGTCCATCATGCGGTCGTCACGGCAGCAGGGGGATTCCTGCGTCTCGTCCCTCGGGAACGCGACGGCGCTTCTAGCCGGGGAGGTCTGTCTTCAAGCAAGGGCGGAACCCTGGCGCCTATTTGATCGGCTGGGGCTCGGGGATCCGGGGCAGGGAGCCCTCCCGATGGACCTCCCCGTCCACGAAGAACACGTCCGAGGCCATGCCTTCGCCCCCGGGCCGCATGTCCACGCCCAGGCAGACGAGGTAGTAGCCGTCGAAGGCGGTGTTGAACTTCTGGGTGACGTTGCCCCGCTTCCCCTTGACGTCCACGATGGGGTATTTCACGTAGGGGCGGTAGAGGAAGGGATGGCCCCAGGGCGATTCGGGGATCTTCTCGAGGTATTCCGGCACGAGGGCCGTGAGCGAATCCGGGTATTCCTTCTCGTTCCCCTTGTAGCGGATCAGCGCGTTGGCGACCCGGCGCATGGCCTCCATCAGTTCCTTCTGGCGCTGCTGGAGGTCCTGCTTCAGGATGACGTCGATCAGGTAGAGGTCCTTGCTGGCCTGCTTGCCGGCCTCGGTGCCCGGGAATTGCCGGGCGATCATCTGCATCATGCTCTTGGCCTCGAGCGTCTTGCCCTGCTTGTTGAGCTCCACCGCCTCGTCGTAGAGCGTGTCGGGAAGCCTTGGATCCATGGAATCGCAGGACAGGACGAGGAGAGCGAGCAGGGCCGAAGCGATGGCTGGGCGTCGGAGCATGGCCGAACCTTAGCACCATCCCCTTTTTCGATGAAGGGGGTGCATTACACTAGGGACACGGGAGGAACGATGACCAGGAACGGGGATCGCCTTACGCAGCGGGGGGCATGATGCGCCTTCTGGCCCAGCATTCCGCAGGATTCGACCCCAGCACGCCCTGGAAGGAGCAGGGATCCTCGCTCCGGGGAGCCTCCAGGCTCTTCGACCAGGTCTCGATCCAGCGGCGCTCACCGCACACGGATCGTCCCCACGAGTTCACCCGGCTGATCTGTCCGGACTGGGTGAACGTCATCGCCTTCACGGCCCTGGCGGACGGGGGAGACCTGCTGGTGGTGGAGCAGTACCGCCACGGCATCGACGCGCCCACCTTCGAGATCGTCGGCGGCATCTGCGATCCCGGGGAGGAGCCCTTCCAGAGCGCCGCCAGGGAACTGCGGGAAGAGACGGGCCACGTCTCCGGGAACTGGGTCTCCCTGGGCTGCTGCACGCCGAATCCCGCCGTCCAGAACAACCGGTGCCATTTCTTCCTGGCCATGGACTGCGTTTCCGCGGGGACCCTGAAGCTGGACCCTTCGGAGGAACTCCGGGTCTGGGCCATGTCGTGGCGGGAGTGGCAGGCGATGCTCCGGAGCGGCGAGGTCCATCACGCGCTGGTGCTGGCGGCCTTCCTGAGGCTCTACACCTGGGACGGCTGGGCCGCCCTCCGGTCCGCGCTGGAGCGGGCGCAGCCGTCCGTCTAGGCCGAGGGCCCCTCGAACCGCTACCATGTCGATGGGGATTGGAGGACCAGATGGCAACCGAATGCACGTTCGACGTCGTATCGAAGGTCAACCTGGACGAGGTCAAGAACGCCGTGACCATGGCCATGAAGGAGATCGGCCAGCGCTACGACTTCAAGGGATCCGTCTCGGACATCGAGCTCAAGGACGAGGCCGTGCTCGTGCTCAAGAGCGACGACGAGACGAAGCTCAAGGCCGTCGTCGACGTGCTGCAGTCGAAGCTCGTGAAGCGCGGCGTCAGCATCCGCGCCATGGAATACGGGAAGATCGAGCCGGCGACGAAGGGGACCGTCCGGCAGGAGGTCAAGATCCTGCAGGGAATCCCCACGGAGAAGGCCAAGGCGATGGTCAAGGTCGTCAAGGACGCCAAGCTCAAGGTCCAGGCGGCGATCCAGGGCGAGCAGCTCCGTATCTCCGGCAAGAGCAAGGACGACCTCCAGGCCTGCATGGCCCTGCTCAAGAAGAACGACCAGGGCCTGGACCTCCAGTTCACCAACTACCGAGGCTGAATGTCGCGCCTGGACCTATCCCGTTGCTTCAAGCCCATCTCCGGGAAGCTCTCGGCGGTGGAAGAGGAATTGAAGAGGCTGCTCGCGAGCGACCTGCCGGTGGTGGCCAAGCTGGCCGGACACGTGCGCGCGAGCCAGGGCAAGCGGTTGCGTCCCGCGCTGGTGCTGCTCGCCGCGAAGTTCTGCGGCGCGGTGACCCCGGAAGACGTCCGGTTCGGCGCCGTCTTCGAGCTGATCCACACGGCCACGCTGGTCCACGACGACGTCATCGACCACGCGGACCTGCGGCGCAGCAAGCCCACCCTGAACGTCGTCTGGGGCAACACCCTGACGGTGCTCTTCGGGGACCTGCTCTACCTCCAGGCCCTGGCGAGCGCCATCCGGGGCCGGAACTGGCGCCTTCTCGAGATCCTGGCGGAAGTGGCCACCCGCATGATCGAGGGCGAGCTGATCCAGAACGACTGCCTCTACAACCTCGAGGCGACCCGGCGGGAATACTTCGACATCCAGGAGCGCAAGACCGCGCTGCTCTTCGGGGGCTGCACGGAAAGCGCCGCGGTCCTGGCCGGGCGCCCGGAGCCCGACTGCGCCGCCATGAGATCGTACGGCCTGGAGATCGGCCGCGCCTTCCAGCTGGTGGACGACCTCCTGGACTACACGGCCACCCGCGAAGAGCTGGGCAAGCCGGCCCTTTCCGATCTCCGGGAGGGCAAGCTGACCCTTCCCATGCTCACGCTCCTGGAGCGGGCGCCCGCGGAGACGGAGCCCATCGTCCGCCGGATCTGGGAGGCGGGGGAGGCCTGTCCGATCCGGCCGGAGGACGAAGCCCGGCTGCGCGAGCTGATCGCGGCGCACGATGCCCTTTCGGAGACGCGCGCGCTGGCCGCGAAGGCCTCCGCGGCCGCCGTCGCCCACCTGTCGGCGGTGGACGGGGAGGCCTCGGTCAAGCGCCTGCTCCTGAAGATCCCCGATGTCCTGCTCGAGCGGAGCGCCTGACCCCCCGCCTCAGAGCGGCATCGGCCGCTCCTCGCCGCGGGGATCCCAGGTGCAGTTGTTGCGCTTGAGGGTGGCCATGAATGACTCCTTGTCGGGGCACTTCAGGTAGGCCTCCATGGGTTCCACCTTCCCGTTCTGGATGAGCTCCATGAGGGCGTCGTTCATCAGCTTCTGGCCATAGGCCCGGCCCGTCTGCATGGCGGAGGTGATCTGGTAGTTCTTGCCCTCGCGGATCAGGTTGGCGATGGCGGGCGTGATGAAGAGGCTCTCGATGGCCGCGACCCGGCCGCCCCCGATCTTCTTGAGGAGGGTCTGGGAGATGCTGGCCTTCAGGGAGTCCGCCAGCATGACGCGGATCTGCGCCTGCCGGTCGGCGGGGAACTGGTCCACGATGCGGTCGATCGTGCCGATGGCGCTGCTGGTGTGCATGGTGCCGAAGACCAGGTGGCCGGTGATGGCCGTCTCCAGGGCGATGGAGATGGTTTCCAGGTCGCGCATCTCGCCCACGAGCACGATGTCGGGATCCTCGCGCAGGGCGGCCCGGAGGCCGGTCTTGAAACTCCCGGTGTGGGTCCCGACCTCGCGCTGGTTCACCAGGCACTTCTTCCGGGGATGGACGAACTCGATGGGATCCTCGATCGTGAGGATGTGGTCCGAGCGCTTCTGGTTGGCCAGGTCGATGATGGCGGCCAGGGTGGTGGACTTGCCGCTGCCGGTGGGGCCCGTCACCAGCACGAGGCCCTTCGAGAGATCGGACAGGCGCCGGATGGGATCGGACAGCCCCAGCTTGTCGGGATCCGGGATCTGGTTGGGGATCACTCGGCAGACGAAGCCGGGCCCGACCCGGTCCTGGAAGAAGTTCACGCGGAGGCGGCAGTTGCCCGCCTCGAAGGCATAGGCGAAGTCGGCGTCGTTGTTCTCCCGGAACTGAGCCCAGACCAGGGGCGGAGCCAGGAACTCCATGACGTCCCGGATCTGGGTGGATCCCAGGATGCCGAAATCGCCGAGTTCCTCCATGTCTCCGTGGATGCGGGCGAGGGGGGTCTCGAAGGAGCTGCAGTGGAGATCCGATCCTTCGAGTTCCACCAGCGTCTTCAGCAGGCTCTCGGCGAGGGTCTGGGAACCCCCCGGGCCCGCGGCTTCGACGCGGGGCGAGGGGGGGGGCGCCGGGGAGGCGGCGGGCCGTTCCACGTCCAGGAGGATCGGCGAGGTGGCTCTCGGAGAGGCGGGGGGCGCGGGTTCGGGTTCCCGGGCCGCGGTCGCCAGGGGCTCCGCCTCGATCTGGATGCCCAGCTGCGTCCGGCGGATGTCGAGGGAGAAGGTGCCAGTCCCGGTGACGTGGTTGAACCGGACCTCTCCGGTGCTGGTCCAGGGCTCCATGAGATGGGGCGGCAGGACTTCCCTGGAGAGCAGCTCCATCATGGTGGGCAGCACCGGGTTCGCCAGCAGGGGAAGGGCGCTCCCGTCCGGCATCAGCAGCATCGGCTTCTGGTTCGGTTCCATGCGCAGGGACCGTCCCCCCCGCAGGACCACGTGGGCGAGGAGCTTGTCCAGCTGGGCCATGACGACCTCCCGTGTCGATTCCACCAGTCTACTCGGACCCGCTCCCCGGATTTGGTATCCTCCAGACTGGAAGCTGGCGAGGTGGTGATGGTCCTGGCATCAGGCACGGCTCTGGGTCCCTACCAGGTGCTCCGGCTGCTGGGCTCGGGCGGCATGGGCGAGGTCTACGCGGCCGCCGATCCGCGCCTGGGGCGGGAGGTGGCGATCAAGGTCCTCACCATGAACCTGGGGCGGGACGCCGAGTCCCAGAAGCGCTTCCAGCAGGAGGCCCTGGCGGTGGCGGCCCTGAACCACCCGAACATCGTCCAGATCTATGATGTGGGCGCGGCGGAGGACGGTGCGCCCTACCTGGTCATGGAGCTGCTGGACGGGGAGTCCCTGCGGGGCCGGATGGGCGGCAGGCCGATGCCGGTCCGCAAGGTGGCCGAGATCGCGATCCAGATGGCCAGGGCCCTGGGGGTGGCCCACGCCAAGGGCATCGTCCACCGGGACCTGAAGCCCGAGAACGTGCACCTGACCCGGCAGGGGCTCGTGAAGATCCTGGATTTCGGCCTGGCCAAGCTGGCGCGGCCCGCGGCCGAAGGGACCTCCGAGGAGGCGACCCGGGCCATGCACACCCAGGCGGGCATGGTGCTGGGGACCGTCGGCTACATGGCCCCGGAGCAGGTGCAAGGCCAGCCCGTGGATGCCCGGGCGGACATCTTCGCCCTGGGCGTGGTGATGTGGGAGATGCTCTCGGGCAGCCACCCCTTCCGGGGCGATTCCGCCATCGACACCATGCACGCGATCCTGCGGGAGGATCCTCCGGAAATCGCCCCGGCGCTGGGCCTGCCGCCCGAAATGGAACGGCTCCTCCGGCGCTGCCTGGAGAAGAACCCCGACGACCGGTTCCAGAGCGCGCGGGATCTCTCCTTCCAGCTGGAGAGCCTTGCCGAGGCCAGTACCGCCTCGAGGACGAGGGCGGCCGCGGGAGGCGGCGAGGGGGGACGCCCGTGGTACCGCACGCCGCACAAACTGTTCTATCCGCTTCCGATCCGGCTTCCCCAGCGGCTCCGGGTCTGCTTCTGGGACCGAGTCCAGCTGAGCGCCGCCTATCTCCTCCTCGCCGGATTGCTGGCGGCCGCCCTCCTGGCCACCCACCGGGGCGGGGCTCTCGGCCTCCTGGGGCACGCGGAGCTGGACGAGAAGTATGAGCCCGCCGCGGAACTGGCGGGTGCGCTCCAGTCTGCGGCCATTTCCCGGGACGGCAGGCACGCGGCGTTCTCCGTGAGCGACGGCCCGGGCGCCGTCCGGCTCCTCTACCGGGAGGGCGACGACATCCGGGCCGTCCGGGAGGTGGAGAACCCTCCGGCGTCGGAGGTCCTGGCCGTGGCCGACACCGGGACGGCCCTGCTGAAGGACGCCGAGGGCTCCCTGTTCCAGGTGGAACTGGGGCGGGACGCCTCGGCCATGCAGGTCGCCACCAAGGTGTCCGAGGCGGACCTGACCCCCGACGGAACGAAGATCGCCCTGCTCCGGGCAGGGGAGGGCGGCTACGTCGTCGAATTCCCTGCGGGCCGGGTCTGCTACTCGTCGCGACAGCGCATCCGCGACCTCAAGGTCTCCCCCCAGGGGGATGCCCTGGCCTTCTTCGAACAGGAGGCCGGGCGCTTCTTCTACCACCTGAAGTGCTGGCGGGCGGACGGCACGGTCGAGAGCTGGCGGGGAGGGGGCCCCCTGAGCCCCCGGGGCGGATTCTTCGAAGGCAGCCTCCGGGGACTGGCGTGGAACGCGGAAGGGAATGGCCTGTTCGTCGCCACCCAGGGGAACCTGATCGGCCTCCTGACCCGGACCGGCGAGCGGGCCCTGCATCGGAACGCGGGGCAGCTCCGGATCCACGGCGCCTCCCGCGAGGGGCTCCTGCTGGAAGTGGGGACGGAAGTCATCGCCACCCGCGGCCGCCTCGCGGGATCGGAGCGCGAGCAGGATCTCGCCTGGACCGGAGGGACCCTGGAAGGCGTCTCCGAGGACGGCTCCCAGCTCCTGATCTCCCGGGAGGACGAGATCTGGGTGCTGCCCGCGGACCGCTCCAAGGGACGGAAGGTCGGAGTTGGGCAGGTGGAGGCCTTCTCGAGCGACGGCAAGGTGATCCTCTATTCGGATGCCGAGCGCGTCTACGGGGTGCCTTCCCGGGGTGGGGACCTCAGGACCCTGGTGACGGCCGAGGAACTCAAGGCTCTCGGACTGCCCTTCGGGGGCGGCCAGGGCCTGTCCGCGCGCTTCGTCGTCTCAGGGGACGATCGCTGGGTCCTCGTCCATGCCGGGGCGGTCCTCGCCCGAAAGCCTCTGGACGGCACGGGCCGCCTGGAGCGGGTGGCCCTGCCGACGGGAGGACGAATCCTCTCCGCGGCCTCGCCGGACGGGACCCGGATTGCCTTGCAAGTACGGGAAGGAAATGAAGGCAACTGGTTCACGACGCTGGACATCGCTTCGGGCAAGGAGGCCGGGCGGGTTCCCGCGGAGAAGACCGAACGACTGATGGGCTGGATTCCCGCCTCCGGCTTCCTGGTCTTCTCGACGCTCGACGGGAAGGGCGAACTCCGCCGCGTGGATCCGAAGGGCCAGCGGAAGCTCCTGCGGACCCTGGAGCCGCCCGCGACCAGCGCTTCCGGGCGCTTCCGCACCGTCCGCGTCCCCGGCGACGGCGCCTGCTATTCCTACCGCTACTACACCCCCGGGACCTCCCAGTTGCTCCTTGGGAAGGGCCTGTAGAAAGTACATTGGGAATAATCTCTGATGTACATCAGGATTGCTTCGTGTTTTATCCCTTTTATCCCTTTTATCCTTGTTGATCCATCTTTGTTTTATCTTTAACAAATAAAAAAGGAACAAGGATAAAAGGGATGCAAGGGATGGAAGTCCGGTGTCCCGTCCTTCGTTCCCGTTCCGGCAGTCCCGGAGTCAGGACCTTATTCTCCGTGGATCTCGCTGCGTTTCATGATGGTGTAGCCCTCCTCCAGGA
>DAOPZL010000024.1:2375-38644 GCA_035353395.1 Holophaga sp. | reverse complement strand
GGGGCGCAAGACGCGCTAAACTGGGGATTTCCAAGAGAGGAATGCCATGACCATCAGTGTCCGACTCCCAGATGACTCTGTCCGAGAAATGCCGGACGGCGCCACCGGCACTGACCTGGCCCGGGGCATCAGCCAGAGGCTCCTGGACGCAGCCTTCGCGATCAAGGTGGACGGCCAGGTCAAGGACCTGGGCTCGGTGCTGCCTGACGGCGCGAAAGTCTCCGTGCTCACCGCCAAGGATCCCGAATCCCTCGGGGTCGTGAGGCACTCCACGGCCCACCTGCTGGCGCAAGCCGTGCAGAGGATCTTCCCGAAGGTGAAAGTGGGCATCGGCCCCACCATCGAGGACGGGTTCTACTACGACTTCCTCGTCGAGAAGTTCTTCACGCCCGAGGACCTGGAGGCCATCGAGGCGGAGATGCGGAAGATCAGCGCGGAAGCCATCCCGGTCGTCCGGGAGGAGCTGGAGCGGAACGAGGCCATCCGCAGGTTCGAATCCATGGGTGAGCCCTTCAAGGTGGAGCTGGTCTCCGAACTGCCCGACGGCGAGACGATCACGGGCTACAAGCAGGGGGATTTCTACGATCTCTGCCGCGGCCCGCACGTCCCGGACACGGGAAAGCTCAAGGCCTTCAAGCTCCTTCATACGGCCGCCGCCTACTGGCGGGGCGACGAGAAGCGGGCGCAGCTCTGCCGCATCTACGGCACGGCCTTCCACACCCAGAAGGAGCTGGAGGAACATCTGCAGCGCCTGGCGGAGGCCAGATCCCGCGATCATCGCAAGCTCGGGAAGGAGCTCGGGCTGTTCTCCTTCCATCCCGAGGCCCCTGCCTCCCCCTTCTTCCACCCGAAGGGCACCATCGTCTACAACGAGCTCGTGAACTACATGCGCCAGAACTACCTGCGCGAGGGCTACAGCGAGGTGATCACCCCGCAGGCCCTGGATGTGAGCATGTGGAAGACCTCCGGCCACTACGACAAGTACCAGGAGAACATGTATTTCACGGAGGTCGAGGAGAAGGAATACGCCCTGAAGCCCATGAACTGTCCGACCCACTGCCTCATCTACGGCACCGGGAAGCACAGCTACCGTGACCTGCCCATCCGCTACGCGGACTTCGGGCGGCTCCACCGCTACGAGCGGAGCGGCGTCACCCAGGGCCTGACCCGGGTCCGCACCTTCTGCCAGGACGACGCCCACATCTACTGCGCGCCGGAGCAGATGAAGGCCGAGATGGCCTCGTTCTTCGCGTTCATCATGGACGTCTACCATACGTTCGGGTTCTACGACATCCAGATCCAGCTGTCCACGCGGCCGGAGAAGCGCATCGGCAGCGACGAGATCTGGGACCTGGCCGAGAACTCCCTGGCCGAGGCCCTGAAGGAAGCGAACCTGGCCTTCGAGGTGAACCCGGGAGACGGCGCGTTCTACGGCCCCAAGATCGACTTCCACGTCCTGGATGCCCTCCGCCGCCCCTGGCAGCTGGGGACGCTGCAGGTGGACTACTCGATGCCCAGCCGCTTCGGACTGACCTACATCAAGGCCGACGGCACCGAGGGGACGCCCGTCATGCTTCACCGCGCCATCCTGGGCAGCCTGGAACGGTTCATGGGCATCCTCATCGAGCACTGCGCGGGGGCCTTCCCCGTCTGGCTGGCGCCCGTGCAGATCGCCGTCCTGCCCATCACCGAGCGGGTGCACGACTACGCCCGGAAGATCCAGGCCAAGGCCCTGGAACTGGGGGTCCGCTCGGAACTGGATCTCCGCAACGAGAAGGTGAACGCGAAGATCCGCGATGCCCAGCTCCAGAAGGTTCCCTACATGCTCGTGCTCGGCGACCGGGAAGCGGCCAGCGGGCAGGTCTCCGTCCGCCACCGCCAGCAGGGGGACCTGGGCGCCCAGGATCTGGGTGCCTTCCTGGAGAGGATCCAGGACGAGATCCGCCGGCGTGTCCGATGATCTCTGCTTGGAAACAACGCTCATTGGTGGTAGAGTCATCTTTCTTGTGCTGTTGGGGAGGACTGTATCCGAACGACTGAAACTCGTATCAACGATGGCATCCGGGTCCCGGAGGTCCGCGTCATCGACGAAGATGGAACCCAGCTGGGCGTCATGACGCCCGGGGCGGCCATCCGGATCGCGGAAGCCAAGGGATTCGATCTGGTGGAGGTATCCCCCACGGCCAATCCCCCCGTATGCCGGATCATGGACTACGGGAAGTACAAGTTCATGGAAGCCAAGCGCGACCATGCCGCGCGCGCGAAACAGAAGAACATCATGGTCAAGGAAGTCAAGTTCCGTCCCCGCACGGACGACCACGACTTCGACTTCAAGGTCAAGCACATCCTGCGTTTCCTTGAGGAAGGCGACAAGGTCAAGATCGTGGTGATGTTCAGGGGCCGCGAAGTCGTGCACCGCGACATCGGCTTCCGGATCATCGAGGACGTCCTCAGCCAGGTCTCCGACAAGTGCCTGATCGAGAAGCCCGCCGGGATCGATGGACGCGACATGCACGCCATCATCGTCCCCCGCCCGGTGGAAGCCAAGAAGCCGAAGGCGACGAAGCCCGAAGCCAAGAGCCCTGAACCCGTCACGGAAACCAAACAAGCTTAAGAGGTTCGCAATGCCCAAGCTCAAGACCCACAAGGGCGCCCAGAAGCGCTTCAAGAAGACCGGCAGCGGCCTGTTCAAGCGGGGCTGCTCCCATCTGCGCCACATCCTCACCAGCAAGCCCACCAAGCGCAAGCGGCAGCTGGACATGGGCCGGATGGTGGACAAGGCCGATCTCGGCCGCGTCCGCGCGATGCTGCCCTACGCGTAGGCCCCAGGCGCGGCCTGACGGCCGCCCGAACACTCCAACCCGGTGGCCGACGCCACCCCCGATGGGGCTCCCCAACGTCCGATGACCCGGACGGCCCCGAGGAAAGGAAACACCCATGACCCGAGTCAAACGAGGTTTCAAGCGAGTCCAGCGCCGCAAGCGGATGATGAAGTTCGCCAAGGGCTTCTACGGCGCCAAGTCCCGTCTCTACCGTTCCGCCAAGGAAGCCGTCGAGAAGGCGCTCGGCTACGGCTACCGCGACCGCAAGGCCCGGAAGCGCGACTTCCGCCGCCTCTGGATCGTGCGCATCGGCGCGGCCTGCGAAATGAACGGCACCAGCTACTCCAAGTTCATGGGCGGCCTCAAGAAGGCCAACGTGGACCTGGACCGGAAGATCCTCGCCGACCTCGCCGTCAGCAATCCGGAGGCGTTTACCAAGCTCGTCACGGTGGCCAAGGGTTGACGCGAAGAGCTGTGGACTGACAAATCATCGCCATGAACCCGAAAGGCCGCGGACGCGGCCTTTCTCTTTTTTCACGAGGAACCTATGGAGCCCAGTCTCCTGCCCATCGAAATCCTCGAAGCCCGGCAGGACTTCCCCAAGGCACTCGAGGCCTGCAAGGACCTGGACGCGCTGATGCGCCTCAAGGGCGCCTTCGTCGGCCGCGAGGGCAGCCATGCCGCCCGGATGATGGAGATCCTGAAGGCCGCCCCCAAGGAGCAGAAGCGCGAGCTGGGAGGCGCCATCAACACCCTGAAGAACGGCTGGGAGGAAGCCATCAAGGCCCGGCAGGCCGAGCTGGAGGATGCCCGGAAGCGGGCCGCCGCCCTCGGGAAGGCCTGGGACCCGGATCTGCCGCCCCCCATGCCGCCGCAGGGGTCCCTGCACCCGCTCAACCGGATCATCGACCGCCTGGTGGACGTCTTCCGCCCCCTCGGCTATCACGTGGAAGAGGGCCCCGAGATCGAGACCGAGGCCCACAATTTCGACGGCCTCAACATTCCTGCCGACCATCCGGCGCGCAGCAGCGCCGACACCTTCTACCTCGAGAAGTATCCCGAGCTCCTGCTCCGCACGCACACCAGCCCCATGGAAGTCCGCACCCTGCTGCGCGTGGCGCCCCAGATCGAGAAGAAGGGCGGCATCCGGTTCCTCGCGCCCGGGCGGGTCTACCGCAAGGACGAGATCGATCCCACCCACAGCCCGATGTTCCACCAGGTCGAGGGCATGCTCGTGGGTCACGGCATCGGCATGCACCACCTGAAGGGCACCCTGGCCTACGCCATGAAGGCCCTCTTCGGACCCGACGCGGACGTCCGCTTCCGCCCGAGCTACTTCCCCTTCGTGGAGCCCGGGTGCGAGGTGGACGTGCGCTGCCCGCTCTGCGGCGGCTCGGGTTGCCGGGTCTGCAAGCAGTCAGGCTGGGTGGAACTCCTGGGTGCGGGCTTGACGCATCCCAACGTGCTGGCCTACGCGGGCATCGACCCCAACGTCTGGAGCGGCTTCGCGTTCGGCATGGGCGTGGAGCGCATCGCCATGATGGTGAGCGAGACCCCGGACCTGCGCTTCTTCTTCGAGAACGACCAACGCTTCCTGAAGACCATGGGAGGACTGAACTGATGCTGATCGAGACCAAGGCCCTCCGGAAGGAACTCCCGGCCCTGAAGCGCGTCGGGACGAAGGAACTCTGCGAACTGCTCGCTTCCCTCGGCTTCCCCGTCGACGCGGTGGACGAGAACGACGGCAGCACCGTCCTGGATGTCGACGTCACTGCGAACCGCGGCGATGTGCTGTCCCACCGCGGACTGGCCAGGGACATCGCCGCCCGGCTGGGCGAGGCGATGGCGCCGCTCGCCGTCAAGGTGCTGGCGGAAGGGGAGGCCCTGCGCCCCGTGCGCCTGGAAAGCCCGGCGTGCCCCCTGTACGCGACGGCGGTCCTGGAACTCGGGAAGGCCCAGGGCACCCCTGCCGAAGCCCGGGAGCTCCTCGCCCACATGGGGGCGAACGCCAAGGATCTCCCCCCGGTGGACGCCAGCAACGAGATCCTCCACCGCATCGGCCACCCGACCCACGCCTTCGACGCGGACACCATCCACGGCGCCCTCATCGTGCGCTGGGCCCGGGTGGGCGAGAAGGTGGTGACCCTGGACGAGGTGGAACGGACGTTGACGGCCCAGGACCTGGTCATCGCCGACGAGGAGGGCGCCATCGCCCTGGCGGGCGTCATGGGCGGCAACAGCACCAAGGTCACCCCTGCCACCCGGCGCGTCCTGCTGGAGAGCGCCTATTTCGACCCGCGCACGATCCGGGCGACCGCCCAGCGCCACAACCTTCACACCGACGCCTCCCTCCGCTTCGGCCGGGGCGCCGATCCCGGCATGGCGATGACCGCCCGGGACATGCTCGTGCAGCGCCTCGAGGACTGGGCGGGCGGAAGGCTGGTGGGCGCCTGGACGGCCGGTTCGGTGCCGCCCCCGGCCCAGGTCGTCCGGATTTCCGGGGAGGTCATGTCGCGCGTGGCCGGGGAGACCATCCCTGTGGAAGAGGCGGCGACCCTGCTGGAGCGCGTCGGCTGCCGGGTGGAGTCCGAACCGGAAGGCCTGCGGGTGGTGCCGCCTTCCTGGCGCCACGATCTCGGCATCGTGGACGACGTGGCGGAGGAGGTCCTGAGGCTCAGGGGCTACGAAAGGATCCCCTCGGCCCTCCCGCCCCTGGAGGGCTCCCCTGAGCCCCTCTCCAGGGACTACCTCAAGCGCCGCCGCATCGCCGCCCTGCTGGCGCACCTGGGCTTCTGCCAGGCCGTGACCTTCGGCTTCGTGGATCCCGGCGAGGACAGCCCCCACGGCGACGATCCGGCCTTCCGGCGCCTGAAGAACCCGCTGGGCGAGGAGTATTCCCTCATGCGGGGGACCCTCCTCCGGGACCTCCGGGACGCCGCCGCCACGAACCTGGACCGGGGAGCCCGGGAAGTGCGTCTCTTCGAGATGGCGCCCGTGTTCATCTCCCGGCCCCAGGACTCCGCAGCGCCCGTCGAGGAACGCTGGACCTTGGGCCTGGTGTGGGCCGGCGAGGCGGGCGGGGAGGACCCCCTGACCCCGGTCCGGAAGATCGCCGCCCCGGAAGGCAAGAGCTACCTCATCGGCATCCTGAAGGCCCTGTCGGTCCCGGAACAGGTCATCCGCGACTTCGACCGCTGGACGCTCTCGGGAGTCGTGGGCGGCGCCCAGGGCCACCTCGGCTGGCAGTTCGAGGTGCCCCTCGACGCGATCCCGGATCCCCCCGAGCGGGTCATCCCGACCTTCACCTCCTTCAGCCGGCTTCCCTCCGTGGCGCGGGACCTCTCGCTGCTCGTGGGGCTGGACCAGGGCTACCTCCCCCTGGTGGAGGCCATGACCGCCGCCGCCAGGACGGCCGCCGGAGAGTCCTTCCAGGACCTCCGCTGCGTGGACGTCTTCCGCCACAAGAGCCTGCCGGAGGGGCGCCAGGCGTGGCTGTTCCGCCTGCGCTTCCAGAATCCGTCCCGGACCCTCACGGGCGAGGAAGTGGACCAGTGGGTGGCCGCGGTTCTCGACGCGGCGAAGTCCCTCGGAGCCGGATTACGCGGATAGAATGGGGGTCGCGAGGCCCCCATGGATCTGCTCAAACAACTGGAAGGCAAACTTCAGGCGCTCATCCAGCAGCGCAACCAGCTTCGGGAAGAGGTGGAGCGGCTGCGCGGGGAGCGCAGCACCGTCGACGAGGAACTCCATGGGCTCAGGCGGCGCATGGAGGACCTCCAGTCCGAGCGCAACGCCCTCGCCAAGGAACGGGACCAAGTGAAGGCGCAGGTTGAGGATATCCTCAAGACTATAGAGGACTTGGCGTGAACGATTGGGAACAGGAGACAGCCCCGCTCCAGCCCGGCGAGGTGCAGGTCGACATCCTCGGCCGGTCGATGCGGATCAACAGCACGGTGGACGAAGCCACCCTTTCCCGGTCGACGGCCCTCCTGGAGCAGACCTTCCGCGACATGGAACGGGCCTATGAGCTAAGATGGGGGTGCCCACCTTCGGCTCTGGACACATCAACCTGGATGCTGATGGGGGCCCTGAACCTCGCGCATCAGATCGTGCGCCTGGAGCAGGCAGCCAGCCAGCAAACCCAAGACCTGGAATTGACTCTGACGAAGCTGCTCGATGATGTTCCGGATGAAACTCTCCCTCCCGGCGCCCTCTTCGAGGGACAGGATCCATCTTGATCCGGGAGCGGTGATCGATCCCTGCGAGGCCCGTGAGTCGGCCGAGCGCCTGTTCCGTAAAACCGCCTGGGCGGTCTTCCCCCGGCCTTGTGCGCGCCGCGCGTCGGAGCGCCTTAAACCGGGAATCTGACTACCCCCCTATGACCTAGGGAACACGGCAAGCCACCACGACCGAGCGGGGATCACTTTTGGGCACATGCACGGCTGGCTCTTCCCCGAGGAGCCGATGATGAACCTGAACATACTGGACTGGATCCTGCTGATCCTGGCCATCGCCGCCGTCTGCGGCTTCATCTGGCAGATGAAGAAGGCCCAGCAGGCGGTGGTGGACGTCTCCCAGGCCATGACCAAGGCCGAGGCCGACCTCAAGGTCCAGCGCGAGCAGACCTTCGCGGAAGCGGAGAAGGAAGCGGAGCGCCTGCGGGAAAGAGGGCAGCGCGAGGCGGACGCCCTGCGCAAGGAGGCCGAGCTCAAGGCCAAGGAGCAGGCCCTCCAGGCCCGCCAGGAGGCCGAGAAGCTCGTGAACGAGCGCATGGCCAACCTGGACAAGCAAGGGCAGCGGGTCCAGCAGAAGGAGGACAGCCTCGACAAGAAGCTGACCCAGGTGGACCAGAAGACCAAGGAGCTGGATCTCAAGATCGAGAAGCGGAAGGCGGAAACCGAGAAGCTGGAAGCCCTCCAGGTGGAGGCCAAGGCCCTGGTCGAGCAGCAGGCCCAGAAGCTGGAGGAACTGGCGGGGCTCTCCCGGGAACAGGCCAAGGCCGAGATCATCGGCCAGCTGGAATACACCGCCAGGATGGACGCCGCCAAGCTCATCCGCCGCATCGACGAGGAGGCCCAGGACGAAGCCCAGAAGAAGGCCCGCTGGACCATCTGCTCGGCCATCCAGCGGGTGGCCTCGGACGTGGTGGCCGATTCCGCCGTGACCTCCGTGCAGCTGCCCTCGGACGATCTCAAGGGGCGCATCATCGGCCGCGAGGGGCGCAACATCCGCGCCCTGGAGAAGGCCACGGGCTGCGACCTCATCGTGGACGACACGCCGGAAACCATCGTGGTCTCCAGCTTCGATCCCATCCGCCGGGAGGTGGCCCGCCAGGCCATCCTGAAGCTGCTGGCCGACGGCCGCATTCATCCGGCCCGCATCGAGGAGGCCGTGGAGAAGACCAAGGTGGACATGGACCAGCACCTGAAGGAACTGGGCGAGGCCACCGCGATCTCCATGGGCTTCCCGGACATCCACGCCAAGCTCCACAAGCTGATCGGCCGCCTCAACTACCGCACCTCCTATGGGCAGAACGTGCTGGAGCACACCAAGGAAGTCGCCCACATCGCCGAATACATGGCGGCCGAGCTGGGTGCCGACCAGCGGCTCGCGCGGCGCGCGGGCCTCTTCCACGACATCGGCAAGGCCATCGACCGCGAGGTGGAGGGCACGCACATCGACATCGGCATGGACCTCCTGAAGCGCTTCGGGGAGAAGGAGGAGGTCATCCACGCCATGAGCTGCCACCACGGGGACCACGAGCCCCGGACGGTGGAGGCCATGCTCATCACGGCGGCCGACGCCCTGAGCGCCGCCCGGCCCGGCGCCCGCCGCGAGATGCTGGAGACCTACGTCAAGCGCCTGGAACAGCTCGAAGGCATCGCCAACAGCTACAAGGGCGTGCAGAAGAGCTACGCCATGCAGGCGGGCCGGGAGATCCGCATCACGGTCGACGCCGGCCAGGTCAACGACGACCAGGCCTTCTGGCTCGCCAAGGACATCACCAAGCGCATCGAGAGCGAAATGCAGTACCCCGGGCAGATCAAGGTCACGGTCATGCGCGAGACCCGGGCCGTCGAATACGCCCGGTGAACCGGGACCGGCTCAATCCCGGGCGGTGACGGGCGTCTCCTCCAGCAGTTCCCAGGCTGTCCGGAAGATGTTCCGGATGGCGAAGGGCTTCGAGAAGAGGCGGAGCCCCGGATCCCTGGCGAGCGCATCCTCCATGCCCTCCAGGCCGTAGCCGCTCGCCAGGATCACGGGCACCGGCGAGCCGGCGGCGCGGATCCTCCCCAGGAGCTCGAGGCCCGTGCATTCCGGCATGCGCTGGTCGCTGACGACGAGATCGTAGCGGGACTGCCGGAACAGGGCCCAGGCCACCTCGCCGTCCGGGGCCGTCTCGACCTGGGCCCGGGCCTGCGTGAAGGCGTCCGCCAGGAGTTCCCGCAGGTTGGGATCGTCCTCCGCCACCAGGATCCGTTTCCCGGCGAAGTGGTATGAGCGCTGGGGAGGCTGGAAGCCGGTCTCCGCCTCCTCGGGGGGGTCCGCGGGGACCTGGAGGTGGATGCGGAATTCCGTGCCCGCGCCCGGCCGGCTGTCCACCTCGACGCGGCCGCCGTGGGCTTCCACGATCTTCAGGACCATGGCCAGCCCCAGGCCGGAACCCTTCCCCATGCCCTTGGTGGTGAAGAAGGGTTCGAAGATCCTGGGCAGCACCTCCCCGGGAATGCCGGTGCCGGTGTCCCGGACCTTGAGGCACGCCCCCCTGGGGCCATCCGGCGCCGTGCTCAGCCGGAGGCGGCCGCCCTCGGGCATGGCGTCCCGGGCGTTCACGGCGAGGTTCATGAGGACCTGTTCGAGCTGCACCGGCTCCCCCAGGATGGGGGGCAGGTCGGACGCCAGGTCCAGCTCGATCCGGATGAGGCCACCCAGGACCCGCTCGAGGAGCGTCGCCGTATTCGCGACCAGGGTGTTGAGGTCCGTGCTCCGGAGCCGCGGGCGAACCTGGTGGGTGAGGCCCAGCAGGGACTTGATCATCAGCGAGCACCGGTCCACGGCGGCCTCGGCCTTGTCGAGGCGCCGCCGGGCGGGGTGGCCTTCGGGGAGGCTGTCCTTCGCCAGGTTGATCTGGCCGACGATGGCGGCGAGCTGGTTGTTCACGTCATGGGCGACGCCACCCGTCAGGGATCCCATGAGCTCGAGCCGCTGGCTGCGTTCCAGCTGCTTCTTCAGCTCGATCTCGTTCTGGATGGATTCGCCCGCCTTGTGGAGCGCCAGGCCGAGGTCGTTGATCTCCTTCACCGTGGAGGCGATGGGAGCCGGAGTCAGCCCCCGGCTCAAGGCGGCGACCGATTCAGAAATGGCCTCGAACTTGGCTTCGCACGTCTTGGCCAGCCTCCGTACGCGCCAGAGGGCGAAGGCCAGAAGGACGGCCCCTGCCACCGCGAGGCCGAGCTGAGGTTCGCGGCGCAGCACGGCCATCGGCGCGCGGGTATCGACGACCCAGGCCGTTCCCATCCAGACCAGCGCCACCATCACCAGGACGATCGCCCCGAGAGTGGCGGCGAGTTCGCGGATCAGGAACTTGCGGATGGGCTGCATGGGAACCCGGCCGGGATCAGCCGAGCAGGGTCCGGAGGGCCTCCAGGGCGGCGGGGATGCCCGCTGGGTTGGAGCCGCCCCCCTGGGCGAGATCCTTCTTGCCTCCGCCGCGGCCCCCGACATGGGGGGCCATGGCCTTGAGCAGGGCGCCCGCGTCGGCCCGGCCCTGGAGGTCCGGCGAGACGGACACCAGGAGGGCCACCTTCTCCTCGGAGAGCTGCGAGGCCAGGGCGATGACGGCGCTGCGGTGGCGGGTCCTCACCTGGTCCATCATCTCCCGCAGCGGACCCGTCTCCAGGCCTTCCACGCGGGCCGTGACCAGGGTGAGGTCCTTCACCTGCTCCACGGTCTCCTCGCCGCCGGAGGCCGCCTTGAGGCGGGCCTCCTTGAGCTCCCGCTCCAGCTGGTGGATCCGGGCATCCCGGGCCGAAAGGAGCGACGGGAGGGTCTCCCGTCCCGCATTGGCCTGGTGGGCGAGCTCCCCGATCAGCTTCTCGTCGTCCTGGAGACGCTCGAGGGCGGCCATCCCGGCCACGGCCTCCAGGCGGCGGATGCCGGAGGCCACGGCCCCCTCGGAGACGACCTTGATGGTCCCGATCTGGCCGGTGTTGGCCACGTGGGTACCGCCACAGAGTTCCGTCGAGAATTCCGGGACGCTCATGACGCGCACGGTCTCGCCGTACTTCTCGCCGAAGAGGGCCATGGCCCCCGTGGCCAGGGCCTCGTCGATGGGCATTTCCCTGAGGAGCGTGGCCTTGGCCCGGAGCACCTGCTCGTTGGCGAGCCGCTCGATCTCGGCCATCTGCTCGGGCTCGATGGGGGCGAAGTGGGTGAAGTCGAAGCGCAGGCGCTGGTCGTCCACCAGGCTGCCCGCCTGCTTCACGTGGGTGCCGACCACCTCCCGCAGCGCGGCGTGCAGCAGGTGGGTGGCGGTGTGGTGGGCCCGGATGCGCGCGCGGCGGTCCTCGTCCACCTTGGCCAGGACGGTCATGCCCTCGCGCAGGGGGGCGTGGGCCGGGTCGACCAGGATGTCGTGCAGGTTGCGCTTGCTGGCCGGGACGGTGCAGTCGCGCACGAGGGCGTCGCCTCCCTGGAAGCGGAACACGCCCGTGTCGCCCACCTGTCCGCCGCTCATGGCATAGAAGGGCGTCCGGTCGAGGACCGCGAAGCCGGGACCGGAGAGCTCCCGCACGCGGTTCAGCCCGGCGTCGAAGAGGGCCAGCACCGTGCCCTGGGCCTCGAGACAGGCGTAGCCGAGGAAGTCCGTGGCCGGAAGGTCGGCCAGGACGGCCAGGTCTCCCTGGAGGCGCACGTCGTGGGTCTTCATGGAAGCCCGGCTCTTGGCCTTCTGCTCGGCGAGTTCCCTCTGGAAGCCCTCCAGGTCGGCCTTGACGCCGCGCTCCTTGCACCAGTCCTCCACCAGGTCCACGGGGAAGCCGTAGGTGTCGTAGAGGCGGAAGATGTCCGGCCCGGCCAGGGTGCCGCCGTTGATCTCCATGCCCTCGAGCATCCGGAGGCCGGCGTTGAGGGTGGTCCGGAACTGCTCCTCCTCCCGGGCGACGACCTTCTGGATGCGCGGCAGCTCGGATCCCAGCTCGGGGTAGGCGTCCCCCATGGCCTCGACCACCCGGGGGGCCAGGTCGGCGAAGAACCGGGCCTCGATGCCCAGCTTCTTCCCGAACCGGAGCGCCCGGCGGATGATCTTGCGCAGCACGTAGCCCCGGCCCTCGTTGGAGGGCACCACGCCGTCGAAGACCATGAACGTGGCGGCGCGGATGTGGTCCGCGATCACCTGGGAGGCAGTGCGGTTGGCGTGGTCGGCGCGTTCCTCGGCGGGGATCCTGGCGACCTCCCAGATGCCCTTGAAGATGGGCTCGAAGAGGTCGATCTCGTAGTTGCTCTCGACCCCCTGGAGGATGCTCGCGACCCGCTCGAGGCCCATGCCCGTGTCGATGCTCGGCTTCGGCAGGGGCTCCAGGCCCCCCTTGCCGTCCTGCTCGTACTGCATGAAGACCAGGTTCCAGATCTCCATGATGTCGTCGCCCTCGCCGTTCACGAGCTCCGCGCAGTTGCCCGCCAGGTCCTTCGGGCGGTAGTAGTGCATCTCGGAGCAGGGGCCGCAGGGGCCGGTGTCGCCCATCTGCCAGAAGTTGTCCTTCTTCCCGAAGCGCAGGATCCGGTCCTCCGGGACGCCCACCTGCTTCCAGAGTCCGGCCGCCTCCTCGTCGGCCGGGATGCCGGGCGCTCCCTCGAAGACCGTGACCCAGATCCGCTCCGGATCCAGGCCCAGGTTGCCCTTGTCCTTCGGACCCGTGACGAACTCCCAGGCGAAGCGGATCGCGTCGGCCTTGAAGTAGTCGCCGAAGCTGAAGTTGCCGAGCATCTCGAAGAACGTGTGGTGCCGCGCCGTGAAGCCCACGTTCTCCAGGTCGTTGTGCTTGCCGCCCGCCCGCAGGCACTTCTGGGAGGTCGTGGCGCGGCTGTAGTCCCGCCGCTCCTTGCCCACGAAGACGTCCTTGAACTGCACCATCCCGGCGTTGGTCCACATCACCGTCGGATCGTCGGCCGGCCCGATCACCGGGCTGGACGAGACGATGCGGTGACCGTTCCGGGCGAAGTAGTCGAGGAATGCCTTGCGGAGGGAGGAAGTTTTCATGGTGGGAACCGCGAAAGGCGCGAAAATGCGCGAAAGATGACGATTAAGCATGGGTGCGGACGATCCGCTTCCACTCGAGTTGGTCAGGAGCACTGAAATTGAGGATCAATGCCAGGTCGTACCTGGTGGCTTTCAAGTAGTTGAGGGCCTGAGCCACATCGATATCGGTGATGCGCTGGACGGCTTTCAGTTCCAGGATGATTCCGCCATAAGCCAGCAGGTCGCATACATAGCGCTTGTTGAGCGTGGCGCCTTTGTACTGGATCTCCAGCGGAACTTGCCGACGGAAGGGCACTTGGCGGGAGGCGAGTTCGCGGCAGAGTGCCTCTTCGTAGACCGCCTCCAGGAATCCGGGACCCAGTTCCTTGTAGACTTCGAACGCGGCTCCCATCAGGGTGTAGCTCTCGTTCGGGTGCAGGAGATCGGATCCCGGCATTTCCTTTCGCGTCCTTTCGCGCTTTTCGCGGTTCTAGTGCCTGAAGTGCCGCATGCCCGTGAAGAAGAGCCAGACGCCCAGCTTCTGGGCGGCCTCGATGACCTCCTTGTCGCGGATGCTGCCGCCGGGTTCGATGAAGGTCGTCACGCCGTGCCGGGCGGCCAGCTCCAGGCCGTCGGCGAAGGGGAAGTAGGCGTCGCTGCCCAGGATCGCGCCCTTGGCGCGCTCCCCGGCCTTGCGGCAGGCGATCTCGACGGAGTCCACGCGGCTCATCTGGCCCGCGCCGATGCCCACCGTCCCGCCGTCCTTCACGAGGACGATGCTGTTGGACTTGACGGCCTTGGCCACCGTCTGCGCCAGGACCAGGTCCTCCTGGAGCGGCTTGGGGCCGTGCCCCGAGGCCTTCACCTCCCACTGGTCCACGGCCGCGAACTTGTCGTCCGGGCGCTGCACCAGGAAGCCGCCCGCGATGCTGCGCAGGTCCAGGCCGTTGGCGGAAAGGGGCCAGGTGGCGGGAGTCCTGAGCAGGCGGAGGTTCTTCTTGGCGGCGAAGATGTCCAGGGCTTCGAGGGCGAACCCCGGCGCCAGGACCACCTCCCAGAAGCTCTGCACCATGGCCTGGGCCACCTCGGGCCCGATCGGGCGGTTGAAGGCGGCGATGCCGCCGAAGGCGGAGACGGGATCCCCGGCCTGGGCCTTGAGGAAGGCCTCGAGGGCGTGGGGCCCGCGACCCACGCCGCAGGGATTGTTGTGCTTCACGATGACGCAGGAGGGGGCCGCGAACTGGAAGACGGTGCGGGCCGCGCCGTCCGCGTCCAGGAGGTTGTTGAAGCTCAGTTCCTTGCCCTGGAGCTGTTCGCAGGCCGCGATGCCTTCCGTCTTCGCGCCGGGCTGGACATAGAAGGCCGCGGCCTGGTGGGGATTCTCGCCGTAGCGCAGGCCCTGCCTGGAGACGAGGCCGATGCCCAGGCGTTCCGGGAGCCCTTCGGCCTCCTGGCCGACCTGGCCTGCCATCCAGGTGGAGATGGCCGCATCGTAGGCGGCGGTGCGCTGGAAGGCGGCCAGGGCGCAGGCCCGGCGGTCCTCCAGGTCCCAGGTCCCGGCCTTCTGCTTTTCCAGGAAGGCGTCGTACTGGGCGGGGTCCGTCAGCACGGTGACCGCGGCGTGGTTCTTCGCGGCGGAACGCACCATGCTGGGGCCGCCGATGTCGATCTGCTCGATGCACTCCGCGAAGCCGACGCGGGGCTTGGCGATGGTCGCCTCGAAGGGATAGAGGTTCACCACCACGAGATCGATCGGGGAGATGCCCAGGCGCGCGGCGTCCGCCACGTGGCTCTCCTCGTCGCGGCGGAAGAGGAGGCCTCCGTGGATCCTGGGGTGGAGCGTCTTCACGCGCCCGTCGAAGCATTCGGGCGCGCCGGTGTAGTCGGCCACCTCCTGGACCTCGAGCCCGCCTTCCCGGAGGGCCTTGAGGGTTCCGCCCGTGGCCAGCAGGGACCAGCCCATCTCGCGGAGGCCTTTCGCCAGGGGCAGCAGGCCGGTTTTGTCGTAGACCGAGAACAGGGCGGTGGCCATGGGAACCTCGCAAAGAGTCATTGTTTCACGGGCGGAATGAGGCGGGAAGCGCAGGTCTTGCATGGACTCCGGGCCGTTTCCTTGGCGTGGATCCATCAGGAATTCAATTTTTCCAAGTCCGGAACCGATGGGAGACGTGGAGGCAGCCCCATGGATGTCCAGGTGGAAGTCCAGTTCACCGTCCAGCACACCCTGGAGGAGCTGAAGACGGAGTTCGTCAAGAAGGGCCACATCCCGGACTGGCGGGTCATCAGCGGCGTGTCGGCCCGGCCGGAGCTCTTCTTCGAGACCCGGATCGTCTCGGTCAACCTCTCCACCGAGGCGGAGCGCTTCGCGTGGTTCGTCTTCTCCCTGGAGGCCTGCGGGGAACTCCGCAAGCGGGTCACGATCCCGAACGTGGTCCCTTCCGGCGTGAGCACGGACTACCGGGACCTGAACGACTTCCTGAACTTCTGCCGGAACTGCCTCGTGAACTCCCCGGCCCAGTCCTGAACGCCCGTCCGGCTTGCGGTTTCCAGGGGCTTGAGCGCATCCTTTGGTGACCGGAAGGACCCATGCCCAAGCTCAGGATCAACGACCAGGAAATCACCGTGGAGCCGGGAACCCTGCTCCTGGACGCGTGCCGGCAGGCGGGGATCGAGATCCCCCACTACTGCTACCACCCCGCCCTCGCGCCGGTGGCCACCTGCCGCATGTGCATGGTGGAGATCAAGGGCCAGCCCAAGCTGGCCACGTCCTGCACCACGATGGCGGCCGAGGGCATGGAGGTCCGCACGGATTCCCCGACGGTGGCCGACGCCCGGGCGGGGATCATGGAATTCCTGCTCCTGAACCATCCCCTGGACTGCCCCATCTGCGACCAGGCCGGGGAGTGCAGGCTCCAGGACTACAGCTACCAGTACGGCAGCGGCGACAGCCGCATGGTGGAGCCCAAGCGGCGCTACCCCTACGAGGATCTGGGCGCCCGCATCGTGCTCGACAAGAACCGGTGCATCCACTGCACGCGCTGCGTGCGCTTCACGCGGGAGGTCTCGGGCACCTCCGAGCTGACCATGATCAACCGCGGGGCGAAGCTCGAAGTCTCCACCTACGCCGGGAAATCCATGGACGGGAACCCCCTGGCCGGGAACATCGTGGACCTCTGTCCGGTCGGCGCCCTCACCAGCCGCGACTTCCGCTTCACCAAGCGGGTCTGGTACCTGAAGGCCGTCCCCACCCTCAGCCGGCATGGCGCCATGGCGAGCCCGATCTGGGCCGACGTGGACCAGAACCGCGTCTGGCGGTTCAGGCCCCGGCCGCTGGAGGGACAGCCCTCCACCTGCTTCATCCTCGACGAGGAGCGCGACAGCTATCACCGCTACGACCTGGATCCGGCCCTCCGGCCCAGGGAGCCGAAGCTCGGAGGCCGGCCCTCCACCGTGGAGGCGATCGCCGAGGCCCTGCGGACGAGCGGCCCCGTGGCGGTCGTCGGGCAGGGGACCTTCGGCTGCGATACGGCCCAGCGGCTGGCCGAACTGGCCAGCGGGGACCTTCTCCGCTTCGGATCCGGGGACAAGCTGTGCCCGATCCAGTTCCCCGCCCTCCAGACCAGCGGCGACGGCATCTTCAACCGGCGCGGATTCGCCGAGCGGGGCTACCGGTTCGGGCACCTGGAGGACCTGCTGGACATGGTGCGCGAAGGCGCCGTGAAGGCCGTGGTGATCCTCCACGACGAGGCCTTCACGAGCGCCAGGGAACTGGAGACCCTGCGCCGGATCCTCGCCGAGGTTCCCTTCAGCCTGGCGCTGGAGCCCCTCCCCTCCGGGATCAGCGAGTGGGCCACCGCCTGCCTGCCCGTGGCGACCTACCTGGAGGAGAGCGACTTCGTGATCAACCACGAGGGGAAGCTCCGACGCTACCAGAAGGCGCTCGAACCTCCCCAGGGCGTAAGGCCGGCCACGGCCTGGCTCCGGGTCCTGCGCCCGGTCCAGGTCGTTCCCGCCGAGGGATGATGGGAAACATTCCTGGTCAAATTTGTGATTTAAAACAAATAATATTAAAATTTATATCATTATTGCCGTGATGATCCCGAGACGGGATCGGGAAAGATTCCCGATTTTCCGTTGACAATCCGGGAAGAAGCAGGCTACCTGGATGAGCCTTTCTTTCTTTCCATGAGATCTACCGTGGATCACTGGAACTCCAAAGGACTCCCCTTCCGCGCCTGGGTCCGCAGCGGTCCGGGGACATGGCTTGCGGGGCTGGACTGGGCGAAGGCGATCCTGGTCCCGCTGCCCTTCCTCTGCCTCCTCGCCTACTGGGCCGATGCGGGCCTCCCGGTGCCCGCCTTCCTGCTGCCCGAGCGCTGCTACCTGGCCCTGGGCCGCGCGGGAGCGGAGGGCGTGCGGGGCGGGCGGGACACCTTCGCCGTGCTGCCCGATCGCCTGCTCTCCGTGCCTCCGGGACGCGCGGTCTCCGACCGGATCGATCTGCCCGATCAGGCGGGCCTCGATCCGGTGATCCGGGACCTGGAATCCGGTCTCGGCCCCTTCCGGCGGGCCCGCGTCGTGCTCGATGAACCTCCCCTGCCCGCGGAGCTGGATGCTCTCCGGAAGGCCGCGGGGCCGGTCCCCCTGGCCGTCGAGGTGCGCGGCCAGCGGAAGGAGCCTCTCGTCCAGGCCCTGGGGGTGCGCTACGCGCCCTCGGAACGGCGGGTCGCCTTCGACCTCCTCCTCGGTCCCGAGGCCAGGAACTGCGCCTCCGTCCAGGTGCGGACCCGGGAGAGCCTGCTCCATGAATCCACGGGAGCGGGCCTGCCGCAGGATCTCGTGCTGCGGCTTTCGGCGGACCGGTCGGAGCTCTCCTCGCTTACCGTCACGTTCCGGGATCCGGCGGGGCGGGTGCTCGAGAGGCGGCTTTCGGTCGGGGCGGACCTGGAGGAGAGCCCCAAGGTGCTGATCGTCAGCGGAAAGGCCCCCCGCCGCTCCTTCGTGGAGGCGCTCTATCCCTCCAGGCGCGCGACCCCGGAAGAGGCCTCCCGCCTGGACCTGCTCGCCTTCGAACTGGTGGTCCTGGATGGGGTGCCCCTCGGAAGCATCCAGGGACGCCTGCGCGACGGACTGCTCGACGTGGCCTCGCGGCGCACGGGCTCCCTCCTCTTCGTGGCGGACGCGCCCGAATTCGGGAGGAAGGGAGACAACCCCGCCCTCGAGGAGCTGCTGCCCGTCACGCTCCTGCCCCGTTCCCTGAAGGATCTGCCTGACCTGGCGGCCCTCATCCTCATCGATGTGTCCGGATCCATGTTCGGGGACAAGCTCTCCCTCGCCAAGGTGACGGGGCTCGAGCTCCTGCGGAACCTCAAGCCCAGCGACCTGGTCGGGATGATGCTCTTCTCCGACGAGCGCCGGTGGGTCCATGCGTTCCAGGTCAATTCCGGCATCCATGCGGCGCCGGAGCTGGAGCCCCTGACCGCGGGCGGCGGCACCGATCTCCATCCGGCCCTGGCGGACGGGCTCGACCGCCTGGCCGGGCAGCCCATCACGGCCAAGCACGTGGTGCTGATCACCGACGGGGTGACCAAGCCCGCGGACTTCCAGGCCCTGGCGGAGGAAGCCCGGAGCCGGGGCATCAGCATCTCGGCCATGGGGGTGGGCGCGGACGCGAACCGCGCGCTCCTGGAGCGTCTCGCCCTCCAGACCGGCGGCCGCTACTACCCGGTGGTGTCGACGGATGCGATCCCGGGACTGCTCTTCGAGGACCGCATGAGCGAGGCGCGGGCCGTCTTCGCCCAGGGGCGGTCCCCGGTCCTGGCGATGAACGGCGAGCGGGTGGCCTGGATCGGCGGCATGGCCCAGTACACGCCCTCCGCCACGGCCTCGGTCCTGTTCACCAACGGAGTCGGGGATCCTCTGCTCGCCGGCAGGGAGCTGGGCAACCGGGCGGTGCTGTTCTTCGGCAGTGATCTCTACGGGACCTACACGGCCGACTTCTTCTCGGCCCAGGCGGCGGTGGGCGCCTTCAAGGACCGTCTGGATGCGCTCTTCGCCCGTCGTCCGGCCCGGGTGCGCGTCGTGGAGACCGCCAGGGGGCTCACCGTCCTGGCCCGCAGCGACAGCCTGGTGGCTCCGGTCCTGCTGCTTTCCAGGACCGGGGCGCCGCCGCTGGAGACCCCGTTCCGCCGGGCGGACTCCGGGAGCTGGGTCGCCGAGCCCGTGCCGCCCTTCTTCGGCCTCTGGAACGCCTCGATCCTGGACCGGGGGGGCAGCCTGGCCTCCTTCCGGATCGCGGTGAACGGAGGCCTGGGCGGCGTCCGCAGCGATGCGGACGCCGCCCTCGCGGCCTATCGCCCGAAGCCGGTGAAGCTCGTCCACCTGCCCTCGGCCTGGCTCATCCTGTTCTTCACGGCCTCCCTGGCCTGCACGATCCTGCTGCGCGTGAAGCGATGAAGGCCCGCTGCGCGGCTCTCGCCCTCCTGCTCGCGGCCGCCGCGACGGCCTCTCCCGGCCTCCGCCTGGAGGGAGGACCCTTCCGGCCCTACCGCATCAACAGGGCGGCGGTGGTGGACGACGAGGGGCTCCTGGGGCGGCTGGAGCTGTGGGGCCTGCGTTGGGACGGCGCCAGGGTCCTCCTGTTCCGGGCCCCCGTGGCGGCCCGGACCCGCTCCCTGGATGCGGACTTCTACCTGGACGAGGACATCCGGAACCTCGAGGTCGTGGTCGACGAGCCCGGAGCGGGACGGTCGGCCACCTTCGAGGCTGCCGCGCCGGGAACGCCGGATCCCGCCGAAGCCGCCCTGCGGCTCCGGATGCGCGGCCTGGAGGCCCCGCTCCTGATCGTGCAGCATGGAGACGGGCCGGCGGCCTTCGACTTCAGGGGCTCCGACGTCGTCACGGCGGCCTTCCAGGCCTCCTCCGCGCTCTTCACGCTGCCGGTGGACCGCGCCCCCCTCCTGCTGCTGGGCGCCTTCGCGCTGGTCGCCCTGGCCGCTTCGGCGAGCCGCCGGCGTGAGGCGCGCGCCCTCGTGATCCTGGCCGCCCTCGGAACCACCGCCGCGGTGTTCTCCCTGGCCGCTCCCAGAGCCGTGCTGTTCAGCCTGGTCTTCCCGGACGGGAAGGTGCCCGGGACCGTCAGGCGGACGGTCCGGGAGGCGCCCGGCTGCACGCGCATCGCCTACGTCGATGCCGAGGGCTCCGGGGGGCTGGAGCTGGTGGCCCTCCGGGCTCCGGCCGGAACAGGCATTCCGGTGGACGACGTGGTGCCCCCCGGCGGGCAGGTGCGTTTCTCCAGTCCCCCCACGATCACCGGGGAGCGGCTCATGACTTCAGAAGCCTTTACGACAGGCTGGGTGCTTCATGCCGGGCGCTAGGCTCCTCCTCCGGGCCCTCCATTTCGGGCTGCTGCTGGCCGCCGCCGCGGGGATCATGCGGCTGCACCCCCCTCAGGTGACGCCGGGCCTGGCTTTCGTGGTGCTGGCCGTCTACGCCCACGGCGCGGCCAGGGTGTTCGGGGCGGCGGGGACCGCCAAGGCCTTGTGCTTTCTCGAGATCCTCCCCTTCTTCGCCTTCGCGGTCGTCCAGCCGGGCGGATCCGAGCCTTCCGCGGCCTGGCTGGGGGTGGTCTCCGGCGCCGCGGCAGGCGCGGCGATCCTGGGGTGTGAATGGCTCCTGTCCCGGGGAAAGGCCACCTTCGGCACCTCCCTGGGCTTCATCGGCGCCTGCTGCCTGGCGGGGTGGGGGATGAGCGTGCTTCCCGCGGGGCGCTTCCTGGGGCTGACGCTCCTCGCCCTGACGGGCTCCGGCTACGGCCTGGCCAGGAGGGCGCGCGGATGAAGACGCCGAGGCCCCTCGAGAGGCTGCTGGCCCGCTCCCTCGGCGTGGCGCTCCTGCGCCGGGGGATCGTGTGGCTGGCCTGCACCGTCCTTCTGCTCACGGCCGGCGGCATCCTTGCGCCCCTCGCCGGCCAGGCGCGCCTGGCGAGACTTGGCCTGATCATGGCCGCCCTGTCGGCGCTTCCCGCCTTCCTGCTCTGGCCCTTGCCGGAGAAGCGGCTCCTCGACCGCCTGCGCAGCTTCGACGACGAGACCGTCTTCGAGGCCTGCCTGGAATCGGAGCCCGGACCCGTCCAGGACATCCTCCAGAGGCTGGCCGAGGAGCGGGCTGCGACACTCATGGTGGATCCCCCTCCCCGGGAGCCCGTGATGGCGGGGCTCGGCTGGCTCTGCGCGGCGGCGGTCCTCTGCCTGGCCCTTGCGGAAGGAGGATCCCTGGTGTTCCTGGGGAGGCCGGCCCCACTCGCCGGGGAGGCCGAGAAGGCCCGGGAGGGCGGAAGGCGGCTCGAGGACCGGGGCTTCTCCGAATTCGCCGCGGAGGATCCGGACGTGCGGCTGGCCAGGAGGAAGGAGGCGCTGGACCGCGCCCGGTCGTGGAACCGCCCGGAGGCCAAGGGCGAGAATCCGGAACTGGGGCTGCCGGGCAAGGAGACATCTCCGGAACCACCTCCACTGGGAGGGGGCGTCCAGTCCGGGGGGAGGCCCGGTCCGGACCGCGATGCCGTCGCCAAACGCCGGCAAGGGGAGCGGGGGGAGGATGCCGCGGGGGGCGCTTCCGCCCAGGCTGCGGCGCCCGGGGCCATGGCCGGCCAGGGGCGCCCGCGGCCCGTCGAGGTGGAGGCCCCCGGAGGGCAGGGCAGGGACGCCGGCCGGGAGAACCCCTGGGGCCGCGCCCCGGAGCCTTCGCCCACCCGCGGCCGGGGCTATGAGCACACGCCCGACACCAAGGTCCCCAGCCCGCTCCTGGACTACCGGGCCCGCTTCGAGGCCCGCTACACGGAGAGGATGGGCGGGCGCGCCGCGGCCGGGGGCCGCCTGGGGCTCGGGGAACTCCGGGATTTCCAGCGCCGCTATTTCGAATCCTTCACGCTCAAGGCGGAGGTCGGCGCGGCGGACGATCCGTACGTGGCCCAGCTCAAGCGGCGCTGGGCCGAAGCGAGGGGAGGCCTCAAGTGAAGCTGGAAGGGGCGGCCGCCGTGCTGGCCGGATTCCTGCTCTACGGCCTCGCCGCCGGCCTCGAGGCCGTCGCGGGGACCGGCCCCCTCGTCGCCGCGACGGTGGAGGAACTGGGCAAGGCCGCCCTTCTCCTGGGCTTCTGCTGGCGGGGATGGAGGGGCGGCCCGGAGCGCAATCCCCGCCGGGAGGTCCGGGGGCGGCTGCTCCGGCTCGCGCGCCGCCTATCCCTGGGGCTCGTGGCGGTGGCGGTGTTCGTCGGCGTCGAGAACCTGGCCTATCTGGCGGCCTTCCCGGAGGCCGGGGTCCTGGCCCGGCTGCTCTGGTCCCTTCCTGTCCACCTCGCGGCGGCCCTGGCGGAGGCCCTCGGCTTCCTCCTGGTGTTCCGGAGGCTGGCGGGCGGACGGCGGCTGGACTCGGCGGGCGCGGCGCTGGGAGCCGGCGGTCTGGTCCTGGCCTGGGCCTGGCACCTGGGCGCCAACCTGCTCGCCTCGGGACGAATGACTCCCAAGGTTTTCACCGCGGGGGTCGTGATCGCGAACCTGCTCTTCCTGGTGCTGATGTTCCAGTTCCTGCGGAAGGCCTATCTTGGAGGGTTCCTACATGGTGCAGACTAGCGCGGCTCCCGGCCTTGCGGACGATCTCGCCCTCGTCTCGTCCTTCGCCCAGTCCTACCGGGGCTACGTGGGGTCCCGGGTCGTGGGCTGCCCCGAGGTGGTGGAGAAGCTCCTCCTGGCCTTCCTCTGCGAGGGCAACGTGCTCCTGGAGGGGGCGCCGGGCCTGGGGAAGACGAGCCTGGCCAGGACCTGGGCCGAGTTCTTTGGGCTGGAGTTCCGCCGCATCCAGTTCACGCCGGACCTGATGCCCCTGGATGTCATCGGCTCGAACATCCTCCAGACCCTTGACGGCGGCGAGCGGACGTACCGTTTCTACAAGGGGCCCATCTTCGCGAACATGGTGCTGGGGGACGAGATCAACCGGGCCACGCCCAAGACCCAGTCGGCCTTCCTCGAGGCCATGGAGGAGAAGCGCATCACCTTCCTGGGGGAGGTCCATGAACTGCCTTCCCCCTTCTTCGTGATCGCCACCCAGAACCCCATCGAACTCGAGGGCACCTACCCCCTGCCCGAGGCGCAGGTGGACCGTTTCCTGATGCGCCTCTTCTTCGCCATGCCCGACTTCGCGGGCCTCAAGGCGATCCTCGAGGCCTCGGAGCGGGGCGGGATCGGGAGCCCCGCGGGACGGGAGGCCACGGAGGCCGCCCTGGCCGCCTACCGGCGGGCGGCGAAGGCCGTCCTGGTGCCCGAGGACCTGCAGAACTTCATCGTGCGCCTGGTGGCCCAGACCCACCCCGAGCACACGGACGTCGAGGCGGTGAAGAAGTACGTGCGCTTCGGCGCGTCCCCCCGCTGCGCCCTCGGCCTGCTGAAGGGCGTCCGGGCCCGGGCCGTGGTCGCCGGGCGACCCCACGCCTCCTTCGACGATGCCGAAGCCCTGTTCAAGGATCTGGCCAACCACCGGGTGATCCTGAACTTCGAAGCGGAAACCGACGGCCAGGGCTCCTCCGAGGTCCTGGACGCGGTGCTCAGCGCGGTGCGCAGGGAATACCGGGGCGTGGCATGAACCTCATCGATCCCGAGTGCGCCTCCCTGGTGCGGACCTTCCAGCGCCGCACGCAGCGGAGGCCGCCCGCCGAGGCCTCGGCGGCCAGGGATCCCATGTTCCGCCGCGCGGGGGCGTCCTTCGACCTGAAGAGCATCCGGGAATACCAGCCCAGCGACGATCCCCGGCGCATCGACTGGAAGCTCATGGGGCGGACGGACCGGCTCTTCGTGAAGGACTACTATGCCGAAGAGCGGGACGGCGTGTGTCTGCTCGTGGACCTGTCCGGGTCCATGGGGATCTTCGGGGCCGAGGAGACCCTCGTGATTTCGGCGTCCGTCGCCTGGATGCTCGGCGCCCTGGGACTGCCGACGAGCCTCTGGGCCTTCTCGGAAGGCATCGAACGGCGCCTGGACCGGCCCCGGGGGGGAGCGTCTCCCGCGCCCGTCCTGGCCTTCTTCGCCGGACTGGAGATCGGGGGACGCACCGCGCTGGCATCCGCCCTGGCCATCCTCCGGAAGGCCACGCGCCACCGCCGGGTGGTCGTCGTGTCCGATTTCCTGGACCCGGCCTTCAGGGCCTCGGCCTGCCCGTTCGCCCGGTGCTTCTTCATCCGCCTCCACCGGGGCTTCGAGACCCTGGAGACCGGCACCTCCGAGATCGAGGTGATCGATCCCGAGACGGGCCTTTGGCTGCGGATGCCCTGGGACCGCCTCGCCCGGACCTCCTACCACCGGCGGGAAGGGGAGCTGGACGGTTCCTTCCTCCAGAACAAGAACCATTGGTACCGGAAGATCGTCCCGGGAACGGACCGGGTGGCGCTCTACTGGGCGCTCCTGGAGGCGCTCCATGCCTGAGCTCCTCCCGTACCTCCTCGTGCCGGTGGCGGCGCTCCTCTTCCTGAACCTGCATCTCTCCAGGAAGCTGCGCTATCCCCACGACCTTCTGCGGGCCGAAGCCCGGCGCGGACCGGCGAGCTTCCTGCTGCGGAGCTTCAGGACCTACTACGATGTCCTGCTGGACGGAGCCCTCGCGGTCGCCCTGGCTTTCGCGATGGGATCGCCCCGGGGGCCGCGCCCGGCCGCGGTGGTGATCGACGGTTCCCGGGCGATGACCGCCGGCTTTGCCGACGACAGGCCCCTCGTGAAGGCCCTGAAGCGGCTCCGGACGGACCCCGCCCTCCGGGGCGCCGAGCCTTTCCTGCTGGCCCTCGACCCTCAGACGGCGGCGACCCGCCTCGTGCCCCTCCGCCGGGATCTCGAAGGCGTGGATTCGGAGGGAGCCGCGCGCCGGCTGATGGAGACCTGCGACTTCTTCGCTCCCGATTACGGGCGGCTGGCGGACCTGCGCCGGCAGGGGTACGGGGAGGTCACCCTCCTGACGGACCAGCTCCGGGTGGAACCCGTGGGCTTCCGGGCCGTCGAGCTGGGGATGGCGGTGAACTTCGCCGTCTTCCCCTCGGGCGTGCGATACGACCCGGGTTCGAAGTCCTGGATGGTCGTCCTCGCGGAACAAGGCTACCGAGTGCCCATCGGCATCTCCGGATGGGACCGGGAAGGCTCCCGGTTCGTCCGGGTGCCCAGGGACCGCTTCTCGATCGAGGAAGGGGTGGCGGGCCGGGTCGTCCGGTTCGCGGTTCCGGGGCTCTACCTGCTGTCCTTCAAGGGCCCCTACGGACTGGACGACATCGACCTTCCGGTCCTGCTCTCCCCCCCCCAGGCCAGGGCCGAGGCCAGGGGCCCCTTCTCGGAGAAGATGCTTTCGGTCTTCCCGGGCGCGGAGGCCGGTGCCTCGCCTGCCCTGGCCCTGGTGGACCGGGGCACCACGGCGCCCGGAAAGGGCCGAAGGATCGTCACGGCGCTCCTGGCCGCGGACGGGCGGCAGGTGCAGGACCCGGCGACGACCGGCGGAGCGCTTCTCGCGGTGGGGCGCGAGGCCGGGACCGACCTGGCCCTCGGTCCCTCCTCCCTGGGAAACGAGGACTTGGTGCTGGTCTACGAATCGATCCTCGCCGCCCAGGATCCACCTTTCCTCACCGAACCCCCTGCCGGAGCCAGGCACCTCTTCCCCGCCGGCACGGCCTATCTTTCGGACCAGGGCCGGCCTCTGGTGCCGCCCCCGTCCCAGTTCTTCGAGACAAGGCCGGTGGCCAGGCTCGTGCTGCCTCGCCCCGTTCCGGCACGTTGGCCGTGGGCGGCGCTCCTGGCCTGCCTGGCGGCTGTCAAGCTGCTGGCATGGGCGAAATTCACGGGGAAATCCCTGCTGGCCCGCGACTGACGGAACCCGCCGCGGGGACCTGCGTCAACCCCCGCCGGCCCCATAGGTATCCAGGCTGGAGAGGAGCACCGCGCCGCAATCGGTGCGGCATCCTTCGAACGCGACGGGGAGGCCGCCCACGAGGTGACCCGGGTCCCCTTCGACGATCGTGCAGTCGCCATGGCCGTCCAGGGGGCAGGTGCACCGGTCGCCGACCCGGGCCACGGGTCTGCCGTGGATGAGGTAGGAATCGCAGCCGGTGACGACCCGTCCTCCATGGGAGGTCCTGTCGCCGATCCGGATCACACGTTTCATCGGATTCTCCCTGGTTTTATGGCGGGCTGACCATCGTGATCGTGGCGCGGTCGTCGCGGCGGAGGCATGCCGTTCCAGGAGGCGGAGGATCTGTCTGAAGGGGTCCCTTTGCTCGCCCTGGAGATCAAGACAGATGGCCCTCTGTCCGGCCGGAACTCGGTTCGTCATGCTTGGGTTTGTTTTTGAATAGATTATATACAATATTCGAAACAGACAGGAAACAGGAATTGACACGAGGTCAAGACAAGGGTTTCTGGTTCTATTGCTAAAGGTGTAAAAATTGAAATACGGTGAACCTGGTATGATGAACATGTTCCAATAGTGGCATATTTAATTCAATTAGAATATTAATTGATACTAACATGACAAATATTGTAATTATTTCGATGTGGAGTCGAAACGTGGTTCTGCGGTCCTCTCCTGCGGGTCTACCGGACCATGTCAGCCCGATCTATTGAAAATCCATGGTTGATCCGATAGAAGGGGCGTAGGGTGTGACACGCCTGGTCCAATCCCGCTACCCTGGGACCTCGAAAGGGTCGAAGAGCCATGAAGCATGGAGCGTATCTGGAGGCCGTCCTGGACGCTTTCGAGGCGACGACGCCCCATTCATGCTTCGTCTCTCTCGTGAACCAGGGCGGTGAATACGTCATCGAGGCCTCCCGGGGGGAAGGGGCCCCGGAGCCCGGCCGGCGCTGGCCCGTCGCGGCGTTTCGCCTCCGCCCGTGGGAAACCTTCACTCCCCCCTGGGATGAGGCTTCCGCAGGGGCCTGGATCGCCATCCCGATCGATCTCCAGGGCGAGACGCTCGGCTGGATGGTCCTCCAGGGAGGGGCGGGAAAGGTCTGGCGAGAAGAGGAGCTCCGTTCCATCCGGAGCCTGGCGCGGCTCGCCAGCCTGACCCTCGGGAACCGGCGTTTCCGCCTGGGCGCGCAGGAAAAACTCACGCGATTCTCCATCCTCGTCCGGATCGGACACGCCCTGGCCTCCAACCTGGAACTCGAACCCCTCCTGGAGACGGTCCACAAGGAGGTCGGCCGGCTGTTCGACGCGACCAATTTCTTCGTCGCCCTCTACCGGGTCCAGGCCTCCGAGTGGGAGTGGACCTTCCAGGTCGAACATGGCCGGCGGCAGCCCCGGACGCGACACACCGTGGGCGAGGGCCTCACCGGCTACATCCTCCGCAGCGGAAAGCCCCTGCTGTTCTCGACGGTCGCGGACAAGCGCGCGTTCCTGGCGCGGGAAGGCGTGGTGTCCCTGGGCGAACCCAGCCGGTCCTGGATGGGGGTGCCCCTGAGCGTCGGGGATCTGGTCGTCGGCGTGATGGTCATCCAGCACTACGAGGAAGAGGGCGTCTATTCGATGGAGGACCTGGAGCTGTTCCAGACCATCGCCTCCCAGCTGGCGGTGGCGGTGCGCAACGCCCAGCTCTACGAGGACGCCGGCCGGCGGGCCCTGGAGACGGAGATCGTCAACACCATCGGGCGGGACATCATGGCCTCCCTGGATGTCGAGACCGTGCTGGCGCGGATCGCCTCGAGCGTGCGGAGCCTCCTGACCCAGGACTCCCTGGGGATCTTCCTGGAACGCGAGGAACCGGACGTGTTCCCCGCCGCCGCGGTGTCGGGGCTGGAGGAGGCGGCGCTGAAGGCCCACGCGATCCGCCGGGGCGTGGGCATCCTGGGATCGGTCATCGAGCGGGGCAAGGCGGAGATCATCAACGACGCGTCCGAGGATCCCAGGACCATCCACATCCAGGACACCTCTTCGGCGGAGAAGGGCGAGAAGCTCCTGGCCGCCCCCTTGTCCTCCGCGGACCGCGTCATCGGCGTGATCGCCGTCTGGAGGAGCCCGGAGGAGCCCCCCTTCGACGGGACCGACCTGGCGTTCCTGGAGGGCATCGCCCGCCAGGCCAGCGTCGCCTTGCGGAACGCCTACCTGTTCGGGAAGGCCAGGTCCGCCCAGGCCGAGGCGGAAACCGCCAGCCGAGCCAAGAGCTCCTTCCTCGCCAGCATGAGCCATGAGCTGAGGACGCCCCTGAACGCGATCCTCCTCTACAGCGAACTGCTGATGGACGAGGTGACGGAGCGGGGGATCGGCGAGCTGATCAGCGACCTGGACAAGATCCAGGGAGCAGGGAAGCACCTCCTCGGGCTCATCGACGACATCCTGGACCTCTCCAAGATCGAGGCGGGGCGGATGTCCCTCTGCATCGAGACCTGCGACCTGCCTTCCCTCCTCGCGGAGGTTTCCGCGACGGCGGAATCCCTCGCCGCCAGGAACGGGAACTGCTTCCTGCTGGACCGGGATCCTTCGCTCCTCACCCTCGACACGGACCAGAAGAAGCTCCGCCAGATGCTCTTCAACCTGCTGAGCAACGCCTCGAAGTTCACCCAGGACGGGACGATCTCGATGCGGGTGTCCCGGGATCCCGGAGACGTGCACCGGGCCTGCTTCCTCGTCTCGGACACGGGCATCGGCATGAGCCTCGAGCAGCAGGAGCGGGTCTTCCAGGAGTTCGCCCAGGCCGAGGAATCCACCTCCCGGAAATACGGAGGGACGGGCCTGGGCCTGGCGCTCTGCCGGAAGTTCGCGGACCTCCTCGGCGGGGAGATCCGGGTGGAAAGCCAGCTCGGGAAGGGAGCCACCTTCAGGCTCAGCATTCCGGGGCTGCCGGTCCCCTCGCCCGCCGCGGGGCCCCTGGTCCCCGTCCCAGGCGGGGCCGGGCGCGGCAGGATCCTGATGATCGACGACGATCCCTCCCTGCGGGACGCCCTGTCCCGCATGCTCGCCAAGGACGGGTTCCAGATCGCCCTGGCCAACAACGGACTGGATGGATTGAAACTGGCGAAGTCCCTGCTCCCCCGGCTCATCACCCTCGATATCGCCATGCCCGGCTGCGACGGCTGGGAGGTCCTGACCCGGCTGAAGGCGGACCCCGAGCTGAAGCACATCCCCGTGGTGGTCATCACGATCCTGGACGACAGGGCCAAGGGCTTCGCCCTGGAGGCCTCCGACTACCTGCAGAAACCCGTGAGCCGCGAGCGGCTCCTCGCGGTGGTCCACAGGCTGGTCCCCGACGAGGGCCAGGCGCCGGTCCTGATCGTCGAGGATGACGAGGCGACCCGCGAAGGCCTTCAGCGGATCCTCGCCGCGGAGGGCATGGCCACGCGGACCTCGGAGGACGGGATCCAGGCCCTGGCGTTCCTGAGGGATGCGTTTCCCGGCCTGATCCTCCTCGACCTGATGATGCCGGGGATGGACGGCTTCCAGCTGCTGGAGGAGATCAAGAAGGACGGGAACCTGCGCCGCATCCCGGTCGTGGTGATGACGGCCATGACGATGACTCCGGAGGTCGAGGCGCGCCTCAAGCTGCCGCAGGTCCACCAGGTGATCCAGAAGGGCGCCTATTCCCGGAGCGAACTGGTCGAGGTGGTCCGCAGGCACGCCCTGCGGAACGTCGGGGAGTCAGTCCCGGGACCTGCGTAGGGGGTCGTCCCAGAAGGGGTAGAAGCAGTACCACTGGTCGGGATGGAGGCGGACGAGTTCCTCCAGCTGGAGGACGTATCGGCGCATGCCGAGCTCGATGCTGGCCCTGCGCCTTCCGCGTTCCTGCTCCACATGGATGGGCTCGAAGAACTTCGCATGGAACCGCAGCTCCGGGTCCATGAAGAAGAAGCTGCCGATGACGGGCGCGCCGGTCATCGCCGCCAGCTCCCACGGGCCGCGCGGGAAGTGGACCTCCCTGCCGAAGAAGGAGATGGGGAGGCCGTTCAGGCTGAAATCCCGGTCGCCCTGCATCCCCACGAGCTTCCCCTCCCGCAGCAGCTTCAGCAGGGGAAGCGTGGAGAACCCGACCCCGTCGACGGGGATCCCGACCACTCCGCCCTGGCTGCGGATCCGGGTCCGGAGGCGCTCGACCGCCTCGAAGCGGTCGGGCTTGTAGACGGCATGGATCTGCAGGCCCAGCGCCTTGAGCAGGAGGCCTCCCAGTTCGAAGTTTCCGGCGTGGGCCGTGAGCAGGATGGCGCCTCGTTTCTCCCTGGCCAGGCGCTCCATGTGCTCCCCCCCCTCGAGGGCGAGGAAATTCCGGAAGGCGGCCTCGGGGGCGCGCTGCCCGTAGTAGAAGAAGTCGACCCAGGCGTAGGCGTGGTTGCGGACGATCCGGCGGGCGGTGCGCTCCACCTCCGGGTGCCGGGCCGGCTTCCCGAGGACCTGCGCCACGTTCGCCCGCACGGCGTCCAGGTACTTCGGCCTGAGGGCCATGAAGGCCGAGACCACCGCGTCCGCGATCTCTAAGGCCCGGCTCCGCCGCTCGAAGTTCCTGGAGGCGAACAGGAACAGCGGGAACAGTGTCCCGAACACCGCGGAATAGACGGTGTCCAGCACTCGGGAATCGCTCTGCATGCGGTCCTGCATCAGGAGGTCCCGTCCTGGAGGCGCGGCGCGCACGGGGAGGAAAGGACGGCCAGGATGGTCCGCTGCCCCTTTCCTCCATGGCCTCCGTGGCGGGCCGCCTTCATCGGAACACGTTCTGGTTGGGGTTGCGCTCCTCCATCTCCTGCCACAGGCGCTGGAGGCTCTGGAGTCGCTCCGGGTAGTCCAGGCCCAGGGCCTCGTCCTCCGGGTCGAAGCCCATGGGGTCCTCGATCCAGTCCTTGGGGAACTCCGGGAAGATGGTTCCGAGCAGCTCGCGGTCCAGCCCGCGCACGCTCAGGGTGCGGATGCCCGGCGTGTCGATCAGGGTGCCGCCGCCCGGGCAGGGCAGCCAGATGGCCGAGGTCGTGGTCTGGCGGCCGGTGCCGTAGCGGCTCATGCCGCCGGTCTTGAGGCTGGCCGTGGGCAGGAGGGCATTGATCAGGGTGCTCTTCCCGACGCCGCTGTGGCCCACCAGGACCACCACCCGGCCCGCGAGGCGCTCCCGGAGCCCGGCGAGGCCCTCCCCCTTCAGGGCGCTGGTCTCCAGGATCGGCACGCCCAGCTCCCGCAAGGGGTCCAGCTCCGGCAGGGTGTCCGCGAGGCTCGTCCGGTCCCGCTTGGTGATCACCGCGCGGAAGTCCAGGTGCGCCGCCAGGGCCAGGACCTGGACCCGCTCCAGGAGGCCCGGCCGCAGGGGAGGGTCGACCACCGAGGCACAGGCCCAGATCTCGTCGGCATTGGCGCAGATGAGCTGCCAGGGCTCGCGGTCGTCGATGCCGCCGCGCTTCAGAAGGGTCCGGCGGGGCATGACGGCCAGCACCTGGACGCTCGGCAGGCCCGGATCCGAGGGCTCCAGGGGGACCGGGGAGTACCGCACGCGGTCCCCGACCACCAGCTTCACCCCCTTGAGCTTGCCGGAAAGCGTGGCCCGGAGCTGGCTCCTGTCCCCCAGCTCCAGGTCCACCCACTGGCTGTGGCGCTGGATGAGCGTGGCCTCCTCCAGGTGCATCCAGGGCGAGGGATCCGGCAGGCGCAGCATGGCGTCGGCGTCGTGACTCTCGATGTCCGTCAGCAGGCGCTCGGCGGTCCGCTGCCGGCGCTTGCTCTGGGCGCGGCCTTCCCGGGCATAGGCCCCCGGGCTGTCCATCTCGTCGGCCTCCCGGCTCTGGCCCAGGCGGTAGTTCTTCATCCGTTCACCACGGAGACCCGGAAGGCACGACGAAAGGACACGGAGACGACACCGGGGAGAAGATCCCCTGAGGTCCCGTGGGGGGAGCGTGCCTTGTCCTCCGTGCTTGTCTCAGTGAAAGCCTCCGTGGTCTCCGTGGTGAACCTCAGGCCCGGCCCGCGAATTCCCGAGTCTCGGTGCTGACCTTCACCTTCTCGCCTTCCTTGATGAACAGGGGCACCTTGATCTCCATGCCCGTCTCCAGCTTGGCGGGCTTGGTGACGTTCCCGCTGGCCGTGTCGCCGCGCGAGCCGGGCTCGGTGTAGGTGACCGCCAGCTCCACGTGGGAGGGCAGCTGGAGGCCGATGGGATTGCCGTTGTACTTCTGGATCTGGATGATCTGGCCTTCCACCAGGAAATCCAGGGCATCTCCCACCATGTCCCCATTCAGGGTATGGGTCTCGAAGGTCTCCTGGTCCATGAAATGGGAGCCTTCCCCGTCGCTGTAGAGGTAGGAGGCCGGCACCTGGGCGAGATCGGGCTCCTTGAACTTGTCGCCGGCCTTGAAGGTCTTGTCGAAGACGGCCCGGGTGATCAGGTTCCTCATCTTGAGGCGCACCAGGGTCTGTCCGCCCCGGGCCGTGGGCGTCGAGACCTCGACGTCCAGGCAGTGGTAGGGGGTGTCTTCGAACTCGAAAAACATCTTTCGCTTGACGGCGATGGCTTCGATCAGGGCTGCCATGGATTCCTCGGAATGTGCGTGGGAGGGCAATCGTCCAGACCCCGGCCTGGGGCCGGCGGTGGAATTCGATTCTACCTGGAGTGGGAAGCCTGGCCCAGGATCCCGCATACGTATGGACGAAATCCTCTTCCCCGAGGCTATGATTAAGGATTGGGCCCCTTACCATGCAAGCTCACCCAGCCTCGATCGGGCGCTACCAGATCCAACGACCTGTCGGCCAGGGGGCCATGGGCACGGTGTACCTGGCCGAGGACCCGCTGCTCAAGCGGCGGCTGGCCATCAAGGTGGTGCGGGCCGTGGGAGAGGAGCGGGACCTGGCCCTGGAAAGGTTCAAGCGGGAGGCCGAGGTCTCGGCCCAGCTGAACCATCCCAACATCGTCACCATCTACGACGTGGGCGAGGAGCCCAGTCTTGGGCCTTTCCTGGCCATGGAATACGTGGAGGGGCAGAGCCTGGGCAGGCACATCCGGGAAGGCGGCCTGGAGATCGAGACCAGCTTCGGGATCCTCATCCAGGCCATGCGCGCGCTGCGGTCCGCCCACAGGCACGCCATCATCCACCGCGACGTGAAGCCGGACAACATCCTGGTCGGTGAGGACGGACGGGTGAAGCTGATGGACTTCGGCATCGCCAAGACCATGGCACCGCGCCTCACCTCGACCGGGGAGTTCCTCGGCTCGCCCGCCTACAGCGCCCCGGAACTCCTGAAGGGGGCGGAACCCACGCCCAGCTCGGACCGCTACGCCTTCGCCGTCACGACCTTCGAGCTCCTCACGGGCCAGCTGCCCCATCCCGGGAACAACGTCGCCGCGGTGATCACCCATGTCCTGCACGAGCCGCCCGTCATCCCGCAGGGGATGTCCGGCGACGTGGCCAACGTGTTCCGGACGGCCCTGGCCCACGATCCGGACGACCGCTACGAGACGCTGATGGAGTTCCTCACGGCGCTCCTGGATGCCCATGGCCTGGAAGGCCCGGTGCTCGACCGCATCAACGAGATGTTCCGCCATGACGACCACGCCGGGGACATCGTGCCCCTGCGACGCATGCGGCCGCGCGCCGCCGCGACCATCCCGGCCCAGGGGACGGGCCGGGGGGCCGCCGTCCGGGCCACATCGACCGGCCGCGCCACGCCGGGGCGTCCGATGCCGGGCTATTCGACCTCCTCGAACCTCAAGATCGAGCTCGAGAACGAGGGCGAACTCGGGTCGACCTTCACCGGGCCCTCCGCCCGGACCACGCAGGGCGAGCGCCAGCGCCCCGCCTCCGAGCCCATCCAGCCCAAGACGCTGATCTGGTGGATCGTCTTCGTCCTCATCGGGGGCCAGCTCTTCTGGTGGCTGTACGCCCGGTTGACCCAGCCCGGGTCCTGATCTCAGCCCATCACCACCCGGTAGAACAGGAAGACGCCTCCGTTCCACAGGCCGTGGACCAGGATCGAGGTGCCGAGATTCCGGGTGCGGAGGAACGCGAGGCCCAGCGCCGCGCCGAGGGTGGAGAGCACCGGCACGGCGGCGGGCTCCAGGTGGATGATCCCGAACCCGAGGCTGCTCAGCAGCAGTGCGGCCGCCCATCCCGAGCGGACGCCCATGAACGTCTCCAGGCTGTAGCCCAGCCAGGGCAGGAGCATCCCCCGGAACAGGCCTTCCTCGAAGACCGGGGCCGCGACGGAAACCGTGAGGAAGAGCAGCGCCAGGGACCAGGCCCCCCTGGCGCCCGCCACGAGGTCCAGCAGCTCCTGCTGGGGAGGCGCCTGCGGTTCGAGGAAGGCGTCCAGCAGGAGGGAGACCGCCAGGACCATGACGACGCCCAGGGCGAGGAATCCGAAGCCCCAGGCCAGGCTCTTCCAGCGGGAACCCGGCGACGATCGTTTCCAGAAGCCTGTCGGGGACAGTCCTTCCGCCCGGCAGACGAGCGCGAGGCCGACGATCGCATGGAATCCGTAGGTCAGGGGAAGGGCGAAGGGCCGCAGGGAAGGCACCCTGGCCATGACGCCGCCGACCACGATGCCGGAGGAAAGGAAGGCCAGGAACCAGCCCAGGAACACCAGGACGAGGGCCCGTCCCGGAAGCCGGGGCCTCGGGATCGGGACCGGATTCGGCTTCCCGGCGGACGCGGCGAGCACGATCGCCATGGCGAGGCCGGAGGGGACCAGCAGCAGGAAGGCCAGGCCGGCGGCCGAGAGGCCCACCAGCCGGGGAAGGGCCCAGGCGCGCGCCTGGGCCCGGATCCTGGGCGCGGCGCCCGGTTCCTCCGCCAGCCGGGCTTCCAGGAGGCGGGCGGCGTAGCCCCCGCGGAGCGAGCGGCCGACCGCGGCCCGCTCCTCCGCCGCCGGGGGGATCCCCCGCGAGAGGTAGGCGGCGGAGTAGCAGCGCCTGAAACCGTCGCCGTCCGGGAAGTCGCCTTCCATCGCCAGGGAGCGCCCCAGTTCCCGGTTCCCGGCCTCCGCCGCGAGGATGGCGCAGAGGGCGCGGTCCCAGGGCGAGGACATGCCCTCGCCCAGCCGCGTCGTCGACTCCCTGGCCAGGAATCCCCCGACATGGTTCCTCGCGAGATCCTGGGCCGCCTGGCGGAGCTCGACGAGGCGGGCCTGGGGGCCGATCCGGGCGGGAGGCTCCACCGGCATCCTATGGAAGCTCCGTACGCGCCAGACGACGAGGTAGAGGATCATGACCCCGAGGAGGGCGATCAGGGGATCCGCCCAGCGGCGATCAGGATGCCAGGGGGCAGGGGGGTACGCGGCCATATTCAAGGATGCTAGCCTCTCGGAGGAGACTCCGCGGCCTTTTCCTGTCCGGCCGATGCGAGCTCCGGCGATGTCGGCGCCCGGGGGCCGGGTCCGGCTCGACCTTTCCGGAACCCCACGTGCGGCCGAGGATACGGTGATGACGGAGTGCTTCAAGCTGGGAACGGCGGTCTGGTGCGAGGGCGCCGCGGAACACAGGGCCCTGGTGGCCCCGCTGCCCTCGGATCCCTCGCGGCTCGTGGACCTGCACCGCGTGGAGCAGGTGCGGCTCGCCCGGCTGGGCGAAGGCCGGTCCGAAGCGCTGGCGGAGGCGCTCGTCCCACCGAGCCTGAGGCAGGTGCTGGAGGGGGGGCCGCGGGCCGTCCAGCGCCTGAAGCAGGCCCTGGCCTACGCCGAGAAGTGGACCCGCCGCGGGGACCTCCCGGATGCCCTGGCGCCCTTGGCCACGTCGGTCCGGCTGCTGCCCTGCCTGCCGAGGCCCGTGCTCCTCCGCCGGGGGGACGGGACCCACCTGGACCGTCTCGCCGTCCAGGGCCCGGGCGGCACCCTGGGGGCCGTGCCCCAGCCCACCCTGGCGGCGGTGGGGCTGCACCGGGGAGGGGGGAACGCGGGGTGGTGCCTGGCGCTGGAGGACGGGGCCGGCGCCGTGCTGGGGGCCTGGATGGTCCTGGGCTTCCCCGAGGAGGGCGCCCTGGAGCTGCGCTGCGGGTCCCATCACCGGCGCGTGCCGCTGGACACCTGGTCCGGGCTGGAGATCCCGGGCCTGAGGGCCGGGGAGGTGGTGGTCCTGCCTGCGCCGCGACAGCGGCTCCTTCCTGGCCTCGTGCCCGGAAGCGATTTCACGGTCTCCGCGCCCTTCGAGGCCCTATCCCTGAAGCTCGGACCGGACATTCCCCATCTCACGGTCCAGTAGGCGGACCCTCAGCCCAGGTCCAGCATGCGCTGGACGGG
>DAOPZL010000024.1:0-2275 GCA_035353395.1 Holophaga sp. | reverse complement strand
TCCCTGGCGACGAACTTCAGGAGGGCGGCCGTCGATCCCACGAAATCGGCCAGCTGGCTGACCGAGGCGTCGCACTCCGGGTGGACGATGAGCTTCGCGGCGGGATGCCGCGCCTTGAGGGCCGCGACGCGCTTGGCGGTGAACTGCTCGTGGACGATGCAGAAGCCCGGCCACAGGACCATGGGGCGCCCGGTCTGCTTCATCACCCAGCTGCCCAGGTGCCGGTCCGGGGCGAAGACGATGGGCTTCTCCTTCGGGATGCTCTCCACCACCCGCACGGCGTTCGAGCTGGTGCAGATGATCGTGGAGAGGGCCTTCACCGCGGCGGAGCAGTTGATGTAGCTCACGACCTCGTGGTCGGGGTACTGCTTGAGCCACTCCCCGAACTGCTCGCCGGGACAGCGGTCGGACAGGCTGCAGCCCGCGTCCAGGTCGGGGATGACGACGGTCTTGCCGGGACAGAGGATCTTCGCCGTCTCCGCCATGAAGTGGACGCCGCAGAAGACGATCACCTCGGCGCCGGTGCCGGCGGCCTGCTGGCTGAGCTGGAGGCTGTCGCCGACGAAGTCCGCGAGGTCCTGGATCTCGGGTTCCTGGTAGTAGTGCGCCAGGATCACCGCGTTCCTTTCCCGGCGCAGCCGGCGGATCTCCGCCTGGAGATCCAGCGACGGGTCGATGGAATCGAGATCGGGAACGTAGGAGGTCGGGGACGTGGCCATGGGGACATTCTACCTTGTCCCCGGGCCCGGCGGCCCGGGGGAAGCTCGGGGAGAGAGGCGGCTCCTAGCCGCAGTGCTGGTACTTGTTGACCAGGTTCCGCAGGGAATCGGCGTTGCCGAACATCTTCTCGCTCATGTTCAGGTCGTCGTAGGCCTGGAGATCCTTCGCGATGGAATCGATCAGGCCGGCGGGGAAGACGCCGCCTTCCTCGTACCGGGCCCGGTCCCGCTTCAGGCACTCCGCGGATTCCCAGCAGGAGGCGGGCAGCTGCCTCAGGGTGTCGATGCGGCTCGCGTCGGCCCTGACGTACAGCTCGTCCGCCGTGCGGAGGGCGTCGGGGTGCTCCAGCCCGTACCGCGCGGCCACGGCCATCCCGGCCAGGAGCAGGTGCGCGTTGGCCGAGCCGTCGGGGCTGCGGAGCTCCACCGTCTGGAAGTTCTCGCAGGAGGCCATGTCCCCGGCGGGCTCGTTCGGGTTGGCGTCCCGGATCATGCGGTCGCCCACGCCGATCCAGCCGAGGGGCACGCGCACCAGCACCGAGCGGTTCCGGTCGCCCCAGCAGATGCTCGTGGGGGCTTCCTGGTGGGGGACCAGGCGGAGGAAGGAGGTGGGCACGGTGTTGCCGAAGGCCGTCAGGGACTCCGAGCTCATGAGGTAGCCGGCGATCACCTTCCGGGCGGTCTCGGTGAGGCCGTTCTGGTCGGCCATGACGTTCACGCCGTCCCTGGTGAAGCGCGTGTGCACGTGCATGCCGCTTCCCGCCTGGCCCACGATGATCTTCGGCGCGAAGCTGACCTCCAGGCCGTGCTTGTAGGCCACCTCGCGCACGGCCCACTTGGCCATGACCAGCTGGTCGGCGGCGTCCTCGATGGGCACGGGCAGGAACTCGATCTCGTGCTGCACCATCTCCAGGTCGCCGCTGATGATGTTGCCGACTTCCGCGTGGCCGTACTTGATCATCCCGCCCATTTCGCTGATCACGCTCATGGCCTCGCGGCGCACGAGGCCCCACTTCGAGAAGGGGTGCGACTCGTGGTAGCCCTTCTGCTCGACGATGGGATAGATCCGGTCGACCTCCGAGAAGAGGTAGTACTCCAGCTCGCCCAGGGCGTGCATGGTGAGCCCGGTGCGCTCCTTCAGCCGCTTCTGGGCCTTCCGGATGACGTGGTCCGGCGAACTCTCGAGGGGATTCCCCTGGAAGTCGTAGTAGGAGCAGATGAGGTCGATGGTGGGCACCTCGGTGAAGGGATTCACGAAGGCCGTCCGGTAGCGGGGCACCACGTAGAGATCGCTGGAATCGGCGTCCACGAAGGAGAAGAGGCTCGAGCCGTCCACGCGCTCCCCCATGGAGAGCACGCGGTCCAGGTGGGACCTGCTGTTGATGACGAAGTTGAGCTTCTTGAGGCGGCCGTCCCCTCCGACGTAGCGGAAGTTGAGCATCCGGATGCCGTTCGCCTCGATGAACCGGATGATGTCCTGCTTCGTGAAGTCCGCCGCGGGCTTCTCCAGCGCCCTGACGATCTTGTTCGGATTCAACATGATGGATTCATGCATG
>DAOPZL010000023.1:21563-41270 GCA_035353395.1 Holophaga sp. | reverse complement strand
GAATCTTCATGCCCGCTCGGAGGCCCGGAGGCGGTAGAATCGATGCGTGGATCAGGGCGCCGCTGCCTGGAAAGGCAGAGGAAAGTCCGGACTCCGCAGGGCAGTGAGCCAGGCAACGCCTGGGCGGGGTGACCCGACGGAAAGTGCAACAGAGAAAAGACCGCCGATGGCTTTCCGGATGGAAACATCCGGGGAGATCAGGCAAGGGTGAAACGGCGGGGTAAGAGCCCACCGCCGCGCTGGCAACAGGGCGGGCAAGGCAAACCCCTCACGGAGCAAGACCAAATAGGCTGGCGTGCCCCTCCGGGGGAGCAGGATCGGCCCGATCGAGCCAGCGGGTAGGTCGCTTGAGGCCCTCAGTGATGGCGGTCCCAGAGGAATGGCGTCCTCCTCCCTCGGGAGAAGACAGAATCCGGCTTACCGATCCACCCCGGCCCCCGCGAGGGGGCCGAGCTGTCTTCAGCGGAGAGCCCGGTAGATCCAGCGATCGGCGCCTTCCTCCCAGGGGCGCCCATCCAGTCCGCCGAAGGCCTGGTCCAGGACGAAGCCGGCCGAGTCCAGGCAGGCCTTGACCTCGCCGTCGTCGGGCACCCAGATGTCATGCCGGAACCGCTCGCCGTCCAGGAGCCGCTCGACCAGGATGCGCCGGCCGTCCGCGGACCAGCGCACCCGCTCCCGGTAGACCTTCGCGATCAGGTACCAGCCATTCCCGACCCGCTCGATCCCCCGCTCGACGAAGCGGCGCCCGGCCAGGTCGAGCAGGAGCACCCCCCCGGGCTTCAGGACCCGTCGGAATTCCCGCAGCTGCCTCAGGTTCTCCTCGTCGGTGGAGAAATAGCCCCAGCTCGTGAAGGCGCAGAAGACGCCGTCGGCGCTGGCATCCTCGAAGGGCAGCGACCGCAGGTCCAGGCGGACGACGGAGCCCGGGAATTCAAGGCGGTGGCGCTGGAGGTTCAGGAAGCTGAGATCGCCGCCGACCACCCGGTAGCCGCGGCGTTCCAGGGCGGGCCGGAGGCGGCCCCAGCCGCAGGGAAGGTCCAGGACGAGGCTGCCCGGGGGAAGGTCCAGGAGCGCCGCCAGGGCCGGGCCCTCCTCGAACGCGTCCTGCTCCTTGTCCCGGTAGATCTCGAAGTAGAAGGGGTGATCGAAGTCCCTGACGAACCATTCCATGGGAAGAAGATCTTCTCAATCCACAGTCCCTGCAAGATCTTCCTGGAAATCCGCGACATTTCACGATCAAATAACCTCTTAACTTAATATGGGCGCTCGGGTGCGCCCGTTGACGCACGAGGGCGCCATGAGCGACTTGAAAAAGAAATACACGGTCTTCCTTCCACGGACGGCCTTCCCCATGAAGGCGGACCTGCCGCAGCGGGAGCCCAAGCGGGTGGAGCGCTGGAAGGCCGATCACGTCTACGAGCAGGTAGAGGCCCGGCGCCGCGCCGACAACGCGGCCGGGAAGGGCAAGGGCCGGAGGATCCTCCACGATGGCCCGCCCTACGCCAACGGCGCCATCCACATGGGCCACGCCCTCAACAAGATCCTGAAGGACATCGTCGTGAAGTCCCTGTGGATGGACGGCTACGAGTCGCCCTACGTCCCCGGCTGGGACTGCCACGGCCTGCCCATCGAGCACGCCGTCGAGAAGGACCTCGGTCCCAAGCGGCGGGAGATGCCTCGCGCCGAGTTCCTGGCGAAGTGCCGGGCCTATGCCCAGAAGTGGATCGACGCCCAGCGGACGGGTTTCCAGCGCCTGGGCGTGCTGGGGGCCTGGGACACGCCCTACATCACCATGAAGCCCACCTACGAGGCGGGCGTCGTGCGGCTGCTCGGCACGCTCTTCGAGAGCGGCGCCGTGACCCGCAAGCTCAAGGTCGTCCACTGGAGCTACGGGGCCCGCACGGCCCTGGCCGAAGCCGAGGTGGAATACGCGGACCGGACCGACTCGGCGATCACCGTCGCCTTCCCGGTGAGGGACGAGGTGGCGCGGAAGCTCGAGCTCCCCACGCCGCTCTACCTGCCCATCTGGACCACGACGCCCTGGACGCTGCCCAGCAACCTCGCCATCGCGATGCATCCCGACCTGGAATACGCCGTCGCCAAGGCCGGGGACCGCTACTACGTGGTCGCCGCCTCGCTCCTGGAGGACTTCCAGAAGAAGACCGGCCTGGAGCTCCGCATCCGCGAGACGCGGAAAGGCGGCGAATTCCAGGCCCTCACCTACCGCCATGTCTGGGCCGACCGCGAGAGCCCGGTGCTGCTCGCGGACTACGTCGCCGCCGACACGGGCACGGGCCTGGTGCACACGGCTCCGGACCACGGCGTGGACGACTTCAACCTGGCCCACCACCTGGGCCTGCTCCAGCTCGTGGGCCCCGACGGGCGCTTCACGGCGGCGGTGAACGACTCCGAGTTCGAGGGGAAGAACATCTTCGACACCAATCCCCTGGTGGTGGCCCGCCTGAAGGAGATCGGCGCCCTGCTGCACGAGGAGAAGCTCACCCACAGCTATCCCCACTGCTGGCGCACGAAGACCCCCATCTTCTTCCGCGCCACGGAGCAGTGGTTCATCACCATGGATGACGAACTCTTCCACACGGGCAAGACCCTGCGCGAGCTGGGCCTCGCCGGAGTCGAGGAGACCCAGTGGGTTCCCCCCCAGGGGCGCAACCGGATCTACGCGATGATCGCCGGCCGTCCGGACTGGTGCATCTCGCGCCAGCGGGTCTGGGGCACTCCGATCGCCGTGCTCCGCTGCACGGAATGCGGCGAGCCGCTGGTGCACAAGGACATCTTCGAGAAGGCCGCCGCGGCCATCGAGAAGGCGGGCATCGAGGCCTGGGGCGACCTGCCCCTCGAGCAGCTGAAGCCCGCCGGCGCCCGGTGCGCCAAGTGCGGCAGCACGGACTTCCAGAAGGAGACGGACATCCTGGACGTCTGGATCGACTCCGGCGTCAGCGGCGTGGTGACCTCCGCGACCAGCCCCGAGCTCAGCCCGGAAGACTACGGGAAGTACATCTACCTGGAAGGTTCCGACCAGCACCGCGGCTGGTTCCACAGCTCGCTGCTCTTCAGCCTCGCCGCCACGGGGAAGAAGCCCTACAACACCGTCGTGACCCACGGCTTCGTGCTGGACGGCAAGGGGCAGAAGATGTCCAAGAGCCTCGGCAACGTGATCACCCCCGAGGAGATCATGAAGACCCTGGGCGCCGACATCCTGCGGATGTGGACGGCCAGCGTGGACATCAGCGAGGACGTGCGCATCTCCAAGGACATCCTGGAGCGCAACGCGGACGCCTACCGCAAGATCCGCAACACCATGCGCTTCCTGCTGGGCGCGCTCGCGGACTTCGATCCCGCCAAGGACGCGGTGCCGGAAGCCCAGTGGTCGCCCCTGGACCGCTGGGTCTGGAACGCCTTCCTGGGCCTGGCCGGCACGGTCACCGAGGCCTACAGGGCCTACGACTACCTCCGGGTGACCCAGGCGATCCTCTCCTTCTGCCAGCTCGAGCTCTCGGGCCGGTACTTCGAGATCATCAAGGACCGCCTCTACTGCGACGGCGCGGACAGCCCCCGCCGCCGGTCCTGCCGGACGCTCTGCCACCGGCTGGCCAAGGGGATGGCGACCCTCATGGCTCCCGTGCTCAGCTTCACCGCGGACGAGGTCTGGGAGAACATTCCCGGCATCGAGGGTCACGTCTTCGAGCAGCGCTACCCGGAAGGGGAGAGCGCCGCCGAACCCAGGAACTGGAGCGTGCTCTGGAACATCAAGGAGGCGCTCAACCAGAAGCTGGAACCCATGCGGGCCGCGAAGGAGATCGGGACGGGCCTGGACACCCGGGTGTCCATCACCCTGAATCCGGAGCTGAAGCCGCTCCTGGAGTCCCTCGGGGAAACCCTCGAGGACCTGCTGGTGGTGTCCTCCGTCGCCGTCCAGGCCGATCCGCTCCTGGCCGAGGACGGCTTCGAGCTGGCGGTCGACCGCCATGCCGGCGTGAAGTGCCCCCGCTGCTGGAACCACCGCGGAGGCGCCGGCGAGGGCGAGGATGCCGACCTCTGCCCGCGCTGCGCCGAGGTGGTGAAGGCCGGAGCCGGAGCATGAGGACCCGAGGTCTCGGGCAGCGGAGCCTGTGGCTCCTGCTGCCCGTCCTCGCCCTTGCCCTGGACCTCCTGAGCAAGGCCTGGATCCTGGCGCGCTTCAGCCCCGGGGACGTGGTCCCCGTCATCCCCGGGTTCTTCAACCTGACCCTGGGGCTCAACCCGGGGGCGATCTTCGGCTTCCTGGCCGATTCGCCCGCCGCCTTCCGGATCCCGTTCTTCGCCGGGGTCGGCCTCGCCGCCCTGGGCTTCTTCGGCTACGAGTTCCTCAAGGAGGGACCCTCCGCGCTCCAGCGCGCCGCGCTCGGCCTGATCCTCGGCGGCGCCCTCGGCAACGGCTACGACCGGGTCATCCGCGGCGCCGTGGTCGATTTCCTGGACTTCGTCTTCGACGGCTGGCACTACTGGGCCTTCAACCTCGCGGACAGCTTCATCGTCTGCGGCGCGATCCTGCTGGGATGGTCCCTGCTCCGGCCGACCCGATCCTCGCTAGAAGGAGGCTGAGCCATGGATGCCCAGGTCGCGCGCTGCGGTTCCTGCGGGGCTCCCATCCCCCCGGACGCGGTCCAGTGCCCCTACTGCCAGTCGCAGGTCGCCACCCTCGCGTGCCCCAAGTGCCTGGGCCTGGTGCCCGTCACGGCCAGGCACTGCCCCCGGTGCGGATCGGCGGTGGAGGTCCGGGAGCATGGTCCCACGGGCCTGCAGTGCCCGGAATGCCGGGATGCCCTGGTGAAGGCGGCCGTGGGCGGCATCGAGCTCGACCAGTGCCGCCGCTGCGGAGGTGTCTGGCTGGACCGGGGCCTGTTCGAGCGGATCGCGGCCGACCGGGAGGAGCGGGGCACCGTGCTGGGCGCCCTTCCCGGGGACCAGGCGAAGGGCGCCGTCGCGGCCGGTTCCGTCCGCTACAGGCCCTGCCCGGCGTGCGGGAAGCTGATGAACCGCACCAACTACGGGCGCATCTCCGGCGTGGTCCTGGACACCTGCAAGGACCATGGGCTGTGGTTCGACAAGGACGAGCTGCGCCGCGTGCTGGAGTTCATCCAGAAGGGCGGCCTCGACAAGTCCCGGGAGCGGCAGATCCAGGAACTGGAGGACAAGAAGCGGCTCGCCGCGGCTTCCCAGCCCCTTGCCTCCGGCGGATGGGAGGAGGACGAGGAGCGCCCGCGGAGGGGACCCGGCCTGCTGGACCTGATCGACGCCCTCGACGACCTGGTGGACCGCATCAGGCGATGAAAGCCTGAAGGCCCGCCCTTCCGCCCCGCCCGCGGGCGAGGAGGAAGGGCGGGCCGGCCGGTGGCCGGGATCAGCGCGCCGTCTGGGCCTGCTTCAGCAGGGTGAGGAACTTCTCCGGGACCAGGGCGGCCCCGCCGACCAGGCCGCCGGCGACGTGGGGAACCTGGATGATCTCGGGGAAATTGTCCGGGGTGACGCTGCCGCCGTACTGGATGGGCACCTCGGCGCCGGCCTCGCCGAGCAGGCGCTTCAGTTCCTCGTGCACGAAGGCGTGGACCTCGCGGATCTGCTCCACGGTGGCCACCCGGCCGGTCCCGATGGCCCACACGGGCTCGTAGGCGACGACCAGGGGGCCGGCGCCCGCCTCCTGGAGGATGGCCAGCTGCTCGCGCAGGACGTCGAACATCTTCCCGCCGTCCCGCTCCTCCAGCGTCTCGCCGATGCAGAGCACGGGCAGGAGGCCCTGGGCCCGGGCGGCCTTCAGCTTCTTGGCGAGGGCGGCGTTGGTCTCGCCGAAGATGTGGCGGCGCTCGCTGTGCCCCAGCAGCACGCCGTCGCAGCCCAGGTCCTTGAGCTGCGCCATGCTGATCTCGCCCGTGAAGGCGCCCTTGGCTTCGAAGTGGGCGTTCTGGGCGAAGACCTTCACGCCGCAGTCCAGGAGCTTCGCCTTGACGTCCTTGAGGTAGACGAAGGGCGCGGCGATGCCCGCCTCGACGCCCGGTCTTGCCTGGTAGCCGGCGACGCAGGCGGCGCAGAAGGCCTCGATGTCCTTGGAGAGCAGGTTCATCTTCCAGTTGGCGATGACGATGCGCATGTCACTTCCTTTCTTGGTGGAGAGGCAGGGGTCGGTTCCGTGCCGGGGATGTCAGGCCTTGACGAGGAGGGCGGTCACGCCCGGGAGCTCGAGCCCGCTGAGGTATTCGAGGCTGGCGCCGCCGCCCGTGGAGGCGTGGCTCATGCGGGCCACGACCCCGGCCTTGTTGGCGGCGGCCACGCTGTCGCCTCCGCCCAGGAGCACGAAGGCGCCCCGGTCGGCGGCGCTCGCCATCTCCTCGGCCAGGCCCAGGGTCCCCGCCGCGAAGGCCTCCACCTCGAAGACGCCCATGGGGCCGTTCCAGAGGATGGTGCGCGCGCCGCGGAGTTCCTGCGCGTAGGCGGCCACCGTTTCCGGGCCGATGTCCAGGCCCATCTTCCCCTCGGGGATGGCCTCGCCGTCGGTGACGGCGCACTCGGCGCCGGCCGACATCTCCGCGGCCACCACGTGGTCCGAGGGCAGGAGCAGGCGGGTGCCCTTGGTCTTGGCCTCCTGGAGGAGCTGGAGGGCCAGTTCCAGCTTGTCGTCCTCGTGGAGGCTCGTCCCGATCGGGACGCCCTTGGCCTTGAGGAAGGTGTAGCTCATGGCGCCGCCGACGAGGATGGTGTCGGCCTTGCCCAGGAAGTGGCTGATGAGCTCGATCTTGTCCGAGACCTTCGCGCCTCCCATGACGGCCACCAGCGGCTTCTCGGGATTCCCCATCACGCGCTGCATGGCCTTGAGCTCCTTGGCCATGAGGAAGCCGGCGGCGATCCGGTCCGGCTTGAAGTAGGGCACCATCCCGCTCACCGAGGCGTGGGCGCGGTGCGCCGAGCCGAAGGCGTCGTTCACGTAGGTGTCCGCCATGCCGGCCAGGGCCTTGCAGAACTCCTCGCGGTTCTTGGTCTCGCCCTTGTCGAAGCGCAGGTTCTCCAGGAGCAGGATCTGGCCGGGCTCGAGGATCCCGGCGAGCTTCGCCAGGCGGTCGCCCGCGACGCCGCCGGCGAGGGTCACGTCGAAGCCCTGGCCCTTCATCCAGGTCGCCACGGGGGCGAGGCTGAACGCCTCCTCGAACCCGGTCCCCTGGGGGCGTCCGAGATGGGAGGCCAGCACCACGGAGGCGCCGTGGTCCAGCAGGTATTTGAGGGTGGGAAGGGTTTCCCGGATGCGCGTGGCATCCTTCACGACCCCGTCCTTGACGGGCACGTTCAGGTCGGCCCGCAGGAATACACGATGGCCCTTCACATCCAGGTCTTCGATCGTCCGGAAAGACATGCTGCACCTCCTCGTGGGCTTGATCCCATTTTCACTCATCCGGGGCCGTTGGTCAGCCAGGGAGTTTTTTTACGAAGATGCCGATCCACCTCGGCGAGGCCGCTTCCTGGAAGGCGGAACCGTCGTAGTCGCCCAGTTCGCGCACCGGAGCGAGTCCGCAGGCGCGGGTCAGGCCGCGGATCTCGGCCGGCTCGTAGAGGCGCACGGACTCGACCGCCTCCCGCGCCTCGCCGGAATCCGTCCGCTCGAGGGCCATGCGCTTCACGACGCGTCCGGCCTCCAGGGACCGGCGGCTGTGGACCCTCAGGCCGCCCCGCTCGAGGGTGTCCTCCTCGACCAGGCTGGACCTGAGGCGGGAGGGGTTCATGAGGTCGAGCAGGAGGCTCCCTTCGGGCCGGAGGAGGCGCTGGAGATTCCGGAGGAGGGCCTCGTTCTCCGGATCGCTGAAGTAGCCGAACGGCGTGAACCAGAGGCAGGCGCCCGCCAGGGTTCCCGGCCGGAGCGGAAGGCGGCGCATGTCCCCGCGGAGCAGCCAGCCGCGCAGTTCCGCGGGGGCCATCCCCAGGAGGTGCCGGGAGAGATCCAGCCCGAAGGCCAGCGGATTCACCTTGCGGAGCTCCGCGAGGTGCCGGCCGCTCCCGCAGCCCAGGTCCAGCACGGGCCCGCACGCGAAGCCGGGGGCCGCCGCGAGCAGGGTGTCCACCGCCCGCGACGCCTCCCGCCGGTCGCGGTGGGCGTAGAGCGCCGCGTAGTCCGCGTCGAACCAGTCCTCGAACCACTCTCCCATCGATCCATGGTAGCCCGCGGTATGATGGACGATTCGAGGAATGCGAATGCTCCGTCCCCAACAGCTCGAAGACCAGGTCCATTTCCTGCTCTCAACCCTCATCCAGCGGGAACTCCGGGATCCCGACCTGGGTTTCGTCACCCTCACGGCGGTCCGCCTGACGGGGGACCGGAGCCTCGCCCGGGTCTACTACACGGTCCTGGGCGACGAGGAGCAGGGCGCCAGGACCCGCAAGGCCCTCGGGCGCGCCGCGGGGTTCCTGCGCACCCACCTCGCCCAGCGGCTCAAGATGCGCCGCGTGCCCGAGCTGCAGTTCTTCCCGGACACCACCCTCGCCGAAGGCAACAAGATGGAGGCCCTCTTCGACCAGATCCACCAGGAGGAGGCCGAGCATCCCCGGGAGGAGGAAGCCGCCGAGGGCGGGAACGACGGCGAACCGGCCGAATGAAGGCCGGCGTCCATCTGGTCCACAAGCGGGTCGGGGAGAGCAGCTTCGACGTCGTGCGGCGCTTCAAGCGGGCGGCCGCGGAGGAAGGCCTGAAGAAGTATCCCCTCGGCCACGGCGGCACCCTGGATCCCTTCGCGGAGGGCCTCCTGCTGGTGCTGGCGGGCCAGGCCACCCGGCTCATGGAGCTGATGCACCCGCTGCCCAAGACCTATCGCGCGGAAGTGGCCTGGGGCCGGGAGACCGACACCTGCGACCATCTCGGCGCGGACGTGTCCGGGGGTGGGACCGTGCCGCCGCTCGCGGCCCTGGAGGAGGCCTTGTCCGCCTTCCTGGGCTGGCGGGACCAGGTTCCCCCCGCCACCTGCGCCAAGAAGATCGGCGGGGAGTCCGCCTACAAGAAGGCCCACCGGGGCGAGGTCTTCGAGCTGCCCCCGTCCCGGGTCTACCTCCACGAGGCCCGGTGGCTGGCCCACGACCTGCCGCGCGCCTCCGTGCTGGAGCTCACCTGCCGGGGCGGCTTCTACGTCCGCAGCCTCGCCCGGGACCTGGGCCGCCTGCTGGGCTGCGGCGCCCACCTGTCCGGCCTGGTCCGGACGCGCATCGGGCCGTGGGAGGATCCCGGCCCGGACCGCGAGGTCCTCGTCGAGGGCGACGACCTGGTCCCGTGGTGCCCCGGTCGCATCCTCGCTCCCGAGGAGGCCGACCACCTGCTGCACGGCCGGCCCATCGCGCCCGGCGGCGTGTCGACCCCGGCCTGGACGCTTCCGGAAGGCTTCCCGGACCCCGGCGCCCCCGTCCGTGCGCTCTTCGAAGGCCGGCTCGTGGCTCTCCTCCAGGAAAGGGAGGGCCGGCTCTGGACGATCGCGAACCTTCGGGGAGGCCTCTAGCCGTACGGTTCTGCTGTGATCATGAGAATAATGATCATATTATTGCATTTATTTGCATAACCATGTAAAAAGTCCCTAGCGCTCGTTCCAGTGCAGCTTCTGCTGGAGGACGCTGAAGAAGGGCAGCGCCGGGTTCTGGAGCAGGGTGATCGTGTGCTTGGACTTGCGGAGCTTGATGCGGTCCTCGGGAGCCAGGGGGAACTCCAACTGGCCGTCCAGGGTCAGGTGCGCGTTCTGGGCGTCGCCCAGGATCAGCGACACGGAGAGCGCGGCGGGCACCACGATGGGGCGGAGCGTCAGGGAATGGGGGCAGATCGGCGCGATGACCCAGGCGTCCAGCGTCGGGTGGAGGATGGGACCGCCCGCGGAGAGCGCGTAGGCCGTGGAGCCCGTCGGGGTTGACACGATGAGCCCGTCGGCGCGCATGACGGCCGCCTCCATCCCCTCGATCCGGAGCCGGAAGTCCATGATCCTCGCCATGGCGCCCTTGTGGATCACCACGTCGTTCATCACGGCCTGGCGGACCAGGATCCGGTCGTCCCGGTGGAGCTCGACGTAGAGCAGGATGCGCTGTTCCGGGAGCAGGCCTCCCGCGAAATAGGCCTCGACGGTCTCCTTCGCCTCGGCGGTCTGGTGGGGCGTCAGGAAGCCGAGGGAACCGAGGTTCATGCCGAGGATGGGCGTGCCCAGGATGCCGACCGTGCGGGCCGCGGAGAGCAGCGTGCCGTCGCCCCCCAGGACCAGGCAGAGGTCCGGGGCCTGGACGCCGACGAAGTAGAGGGGATCCGCCTTGAACCGCTTCTCCGGAAAACCCAGCTGCCGCCAGAAGACGGCCAGGGCCCGGCTTCCCGCGATGGTCCAGCCGCGCTCGAGGAAGGCGGGGATGACCGTCTGGAGCGTCGCGGGGAGTTTCTCGGATTTGGTTTTGGCGACGATCGCCAGGACAGGATCGGACATGTCACCTAGGGTAACCTGGGAGCATGAAGAGGAAATCTGCGAAGGCGGGAAAACCGGCTGCGACCCACCCAGGGCTTCTGCGGAAGATCGGCTGGATCGTGCTGGCCCTGGCCGCGGCGGGCACGGCGTGCCTGACCATCATGTGGTCCATCTACAGCCGCGACGCGGACCGGTGGCTGGCCTACTTCTCGCTGCGCTCCATCAAGACCATCTCCAAGGTCATGGACCGCAACGGAGACACGATCGGCATCTTCGCCGAGGAGAACCGCGAGGTGATCCCCTTCGGCGACATCCCGAGGGCCTTCATGAACGCCCTGGTGGCCACCGAGGACGCCGACTTCATGTCCCACGGCGGCGTGTCCGCCAGGGGCCTGGTGAGGGCGGGCTGGAACTTCGTCACCAGCTTCGGGCAGCGCAGGGAAGGGGCCTCCACGCTCACCATGCAGCTCATCCGGACCGTGACCGACAGGCGCCAGAAGCGCCTCGACCGCAAGCTCAAGGAGATCATCCTCGCGCGGAAGCTGGAGAAGGCCTACACCAAGAAGCAGATCCTGGAGCAGTACGCGAACGAGGTGTACTTCGGCGGCGGGTGCCACGGCATCGAGGCGGCGGCGAAGTACTACTTCGGGAAGAGCGCCCCCCAGCTGAACGTGGAGGAGTGCGCCCTGCTGGCGGGCCTGGTCCAGAGCCCGAACTACTACAACCCGTACAAGAGCGACCCCAAGGCGCGCGCCGCGACGCTGGCCCGGCGCAACCACGTCCTGGACCGCATGGTCGCGGAACGCTACCTCGGAGCCCCGGAGGCGGAGATCCTCAAGCAGCAGCCGATCCGGCTCGCCCGCGGGAAGCCGCGCGAGCAGGAGATCGCACCCTATCCCGTCGAGGAGATCCGCAAGTACCTCTACGACAAGTACGGGAAGGACGCCGTCCTGACCGAGGGGCTCGAGGTCTACACCACCCTCGACGCCGTGTGGCAGGAGGCCGCGAACAAGGCCGTCCGCGCCGGGGTGAAGGCCACGGACCGGCGGCGGGGCTTCCGCAGGGAAGGGATCCAGTTCGTGCCGGACCCGGAGACGGCCGACCTGCCGGGATGGAAGCGCTTCATCGAGGCCGGGGACTCCGTCCAGGGCGTGATCCTGGCCTGGAACGGCGACAGCGCCAGGGTCCGCATCCGCGAGACCACCCTGGACGTGCCGGGGAGCGCCTTCGCCTGGGCGGGCAAGGACGTCAAGAAGGTCCTGGCCCGGGGGGCGGCTCCCCTGTTCCTGGTGAAGGAGGCCAGCCCGGACGGGCGCGCCGTGAAGGTGGAACTGGACCAGGAGCCCGTCGTCGAAGGGGCCTTGCTGGCCGTGGATCCCGCCAGCGGGGAGATCCGGGCCATGGTGGGCGGCTACGATTTCGGGAAGAGCAAGTTCAACCGGAGCTTCCAGGCCGCCAGGCAGGTGGGATCCACCATGAAGGCCTTCGTCTACGGGGCGGCCTTCGCGCAGGGCAGGACCCCGGCCACCGTGGTCAACGACGTGGCGACGCGCTACCTCTTCTCGACGAGCCTCTACGAGCCCCAGAACTACGAGCGCGACTTCTTCGGGCCGATCCCGATCTGGGAGGCGATCCGGGACTCCCGGAACATCCCCGCGGTCCGCACCCTGGAGGCCGTCGGCATCGAGAATGCCGTGGACTTCGCGCACCGGGCCGGCATCACCTCCTGGATCCCGGCGGTGCCGAGCATGGCGCTGGGCAGCGCGGACCTCACGCTGAAGGACCTGGTCCGGGGCTACGCCACCTTCGCCAACGGCGGCGTGCAGTCGCCCACGCCCTTCCTCATCAAGAAGGTCGTGGACCGGAACGGGCGCGTGCTGGAATCCCACGAAGGCACGCCGGGCGAGGCGGTGGTGGACCCCATGTCCAACTACCAGCTCATCCAGTGCCTCCAGGGCGTGGCGCAGCGGGGAACGGGCGCGCGCTCCAATGAGCTGAACTGGCCCGTGGCCGGGAAGACGGGCACCACGGACGACCACGCGGACGCCTGGTTCCTGGGCTTCTCGACGCGGATCTGCACGGGCGTGTGGGTGGGCCTCGACGAGAAGAAGCCGCTCTTCCGGAGCGCCGACGGCGCCAAGGTGGCCCTGCCCATCTGGGTGGACTTCATGAAGGTCGCCCTGAGCACGACGCCCCGGGAGGAGTTCCCGGTGCCCGAGGGCATGGAGTGGGCCGCCGTCGACCGCTACACCGGCCTGCTGGCCACCAGCGCCACGCAGCCCTCGGACCTCATCCACCTGGCCTTCAAGCCGGGGACCCAGCCCAATGCCCCCAGCACGGGCGACGTCATCCAGAGGATCCGCGAGGCCCGGGAGAAGGCGCACTACCAGCCCGCCGAGATGCGGACCTGGGGCGTCTCCTCCCTCGTCGACCCCCCCGCGAATCCGCCCCAGGTCGACTGGAAACAGACGCCCGATCCGAACAAGTAGAAGGTCCATTCATGAAGACCCATGGGGAGAATGCCGTCGTGAACGAGGTTTCCAGAGGGCGCCAGGTGGCCGGCACGTTCTACGTCCTGGCTTCCGCGGCCTGTTTCGGGAGCATGGCCATCTTCGCGCGCATGGCCTACGCATCGGGGATCGACGTCTCGACGCTGCTGCTGTGCCGGTTCACGATCGCCGCGGTCCTGATGTGGGCGCTGCTCCTCGCCAAGGGCATGAAGCTGCCCAGGGGCAAGGGGCTGGCGATCCTCGTGGGCATGGGGGCGCTCGGCTACGCCGGGCAGGCCTTCTCCTTCTTCACGGCGCTGACCCTCGCCAGCGCCGGGCTGGTCTCGCTGCTGCTCTACCTCTACCCGGCCCTCGTGGCGATCCTCGCATGCCTCGTGTTCCGCCACCCCCTCACCCGGTTCCAGGTCGTCGCCGTCATCGTCGCCCTCGCGGGGAGCGTGCTCACCATCGGGAAGGCGGGCGACGGCAAGCCGCTGGGGATCTTCTTCGGAGTCCTGTGCGCTCTCATCTATTCCGTCTACATCCTGGTGGGCAGCCGCTTCCCGAAGACCGTGACGCCCACGGCCTCCACCACGGTGATCACCAGTTCCGCCGCCGCGACCTACGCGGGGGTGGTCGCGTTCAGGGGATTCCACCCCCCCGCGACGGGGACCGGATGGCTGGCCGTCGTCGCCATCGCCGTCGTCTGCACCGTCCTGGCGATCCTCTTCTTCTTCGAGGGGCTCGAGCGCGTGGGCGCCGTGAAGGCCTCCGTCTACTCGACCGTGGAGCCCGTCTTCACGCTGTTCCTGGCTTCCGTCGTCCTCGGGGAGTCGATCACGCCCATGCGCGTGCTGGGAGGGATCCTCATCGTGGGGGCGGTGCTCCTGCTCGCGCGGGAGAACGCGAAGGGGTGAGCCTCAGAGGCTCCTGTTCACGGCGCACCGGATGGGGCCCTTGCGGATCGAGGCGAAGCACGCCAGGCATTCCCGGCACCGCAGGATCTCGTTGTCCCGGCCCTCCAGGAGCTTGGTCCCCGTCTCCGGATCGGCGATGAGCTGCCGGCCGACCGCGACCAGGTCCGCCTGCCCGGCATCCAGGACGCGCTGGGCCACCCCTATTTCCGCGAGCTTGCCCACGGCGATGACCGGGATGCCCAGCCCTTCGCGCAGGCGGGCGGCGTAAGGGGCGAACGTGCCCGCGGGCGCCGACTTGGGCAGCGCCGACGTGGTGCTGAGATAGGGATGGCCCTCCCAGCTTTCCAGGGAGGACTGCCCCACGCCGGAGGCGTTGAGGATGTCCACGCCCGCCTCCGCGAAGGCCTTGGCGAAATGCCGGGCATCCTCGCTGCTCATGCCGCCCTCCACGAATTCCACGGCGTGCATCCGGCAGAGCAGGAGCGCCTCCGGACCCAGGACCTTCCGGACGGCGCGGATCGTCTCCAGCGCCAGCCGGGCGCGGCCCTCCAGGCTGCCTCCCCAGGCGTCCGTCCTGCGGTTCGTGAAGGGCGACAGGAACTCGGAGAGCAGGTAGTAGTGCGCGGCGTGGACCTCGACGCCGTCGAAGCCCGCGGCTTGCGCCCGGCGCGCGGCCGACGCGAACCGCTCGACGGCCCCCAGGATCTCTGCTTCCGTCATGGGCCTGGGCGCGGGGCCCGGCAGCAGGGAGACCGCCGAGGGCCCCGTCCGCTCCCGGCCGAGGTCCGCGCGCACGGAGCGGGCCCCGCCGTGCACGAGCTGGAGCACGGCCGGCGCGCCTCCTGCGTGGATCGCGTCCGCCACCCGGGCGAGGCCGGGGATGAAATCGTCGTTCCAGATCCCGATCATGCCGGGCATGATGGCGGCCTCAGGGTCGACCCCGCAGGATTCCACGATGACCAGGCCCACGCCCGCCCGTGCCCGGTACCAGGCCGCGTGTGCGTCCGTGCACCGGTGTCCCTCGGCGAAGCTGGTCACCATGGGCGCCATCACGAGGCGGTTCCGCAGGCGGAAGGACTTGACTTGCAGGGGGTCGGTGATCAGGGGCATGGAAGGGTCCTTGTCAGAGGATGCGCTGGACGAGCCACAGGACCAGCATGCCCGAGGCGATGGTGGCGAGCACGTTGCGCGAGAAGTAGGCCACCAGGACCGCGGCGGCCCCGGCCCAGAGGCGCGGGTTCGAGGGGCCGGGATCGAGGACGCCGTGGCGGACCAGGATCTCCGGGGCGATCAAGGCCGACAGCACGGCCAGGGGCACGTAGCGGAGGAGGGCCTGGAACCGTGGGCCCAGCGCCAGGTGCCGGCCTCCGGAAATGAACGACAGGCGGATGAGGAAGGTCAGCAGGCCGCACCCGGTCATGGTGGCGAGCAGGAGCCAGGGGGATCTCATGCCTGCTCCTTCCGGTCCAGGGACCGCGTCCAGCCGCCCACGGCGATGCCGACGAAGGCCGCCGCGATGATCCAGAGCTTGTGCGGCATGCCCTGGGCGAGGATGGCGGTCGTCGCCGCCGCGAGGGAGGCAGCCACGTCGCTGCGTTTCCGCAGGGAGGGAACCACGATGGCGGTGAAGGTGAGGGCGAGGGAGAAGTCCAGGGACCACGAGGGCGGAACCGCCGTGCCCAGCAGGACGCCGGCGACGGCCGAAAGCTGCCAGGCCGCCCAGAGGATGGTCCCGGTGCCGAGGAGGAACCAGTGCCGGTGGCGAGTCTCGGGCCCGCCCATGAAGCGCCCGATGGCGGCGGCATAGGCCTCGTCGGTCAGCAGGTAGGAGAGCAGCAGCTTCCACCGGAGGGGGAGCGCCTTCAGGTAGGGGGCCACGCTGGCGCTGTAGAGGGCGTGGCGCAGGTTGACGACGCCCACGGTGGCGCCGATCACCGTGACGGGAGCCTGGGTGGCCCAGAGCTGGGCGAACACGATCTGGGACGAGCCCGCGAACAGCACGAAGCACATCACGATCACGGCCCAGGGCGGGATCCCCGCCGCGAGCCCGAGCACGCCGTAGATGAGTCCGAACGGCACGACGCCGAGCAGCAGGGGAAGCTCGGCCCTCACGCCGGCAAGGAATTCCTGCGCAGGGCCGGGCTCGTCGGCGGGTATTCCCTCGGGGATCATGATGGACCTCGCAGGGAATGATGGTACAGGATCCCGCGGGACCGGCGAATGCGCCTCTGGTCTCGGGAAGGATTCAGGAGTGGGCCAGGTTGTTGAAGAGGTTGACCTTCCTCGATCGGACCCGGAGCCCCCTCCGGAGGGTGCTCCGGGACCTGCGGAAGTGTTTCCGCCGGCAGGGAAGGACTTTCTTCCTCAGGATCTTCCACAGCTCGGGCCCGAAGAAGATCAGCGTCATGATGCTGACCAGGAGCAAAACACCCGAGCAAAGGTCCGACATGAGATCCCCCGGCTACTGTGAAAGATGTTTGTAGTCCCTATAAGTGCGGCCAGGGGAGGAAAGGTTCCGGAAATCCTGCTAAATGCAATAGAATCCTGCAGTTCGCCAGCAAGGGCGCGGCGGAGGCAGGAAGAAACAGACCCCGCTCCGGGATCACGGGTTCGGGGCCGCCCCCGCTCCGGCCGGCAGTCCGGTCAGTTCCACGAACACCAGGTCGTCCTCGGGGTGTCGTGCCCGCTGGATCGTCTCCAGGGTCCGGTTCTCGAGGGCGGCCGAGAGCACGGGCAGCTCAGTCCTCGGCAGCACGGCGTAGACACGGTGAGCCGGATGGTTCTGCCCGAAGAAGGTCCTCAGCGCGTCCAGGTCGCCGAAGACCGGGACCGGCCGCCTCGCGTAGAACGGCAGGACGCTCGTGTCCGACTTCCACTGGACGATCAGGTCCGCCGGCTGGAGCGTCTCCCCGACATGCAGGGCGAAGGCCTGCTCCGCGGTCCGCCAGCGCGTGACGGCCTTGGGCAGGTAGGCATTGAACCCGATCGTGAGGATCGCGACGGCGGCGGAGGCGGTGACCAGCTGGGTCGATCCCCGGCCCGGCGTCCATTCCGGGAGTTCCAGTTCCTGCCGCAGCAGGAGGAAGAGGGGCACCGCGACCAGCGCGACCCCCGCGAGGGTGCCGAAGTCCTTCGCCCGGAAGACCATGGCCAGGCAGAAGGCCGCGAGGGTCCAGAAAAGGCCCGTCAGGATCCGTTTCCAGCGTCCCTGGAGCCCCGCATAGGCGCCCGTGTGGACCGCGTGGGCGAGGAAGAGGGCGAAGATCGGCAGCAGCGGCAGGAGGTAGTGCTTGCGGTAGTGGCCGCCCAGGGTGAACACGACCAGCAGGACCGCGCAGGCGTAGAGCATGATCCGCGTGGGGGCGCCGGCTTCCCGCCTGCACCGCCAGAGCCGGGGCGCGAGGAAGGGGAGGAGCAGGCTCGCCGGCGCCATCAGGCTCAGCAGCGTCCAGAGGTAGTAGCCGGAGAGGATCTCCCGCCAGCCGGCCAGGTTCTTGAGCAGGGAGCCGGAGAGCTGCGTCTGGGCGATGTCCACGTGCATCGTCGCGAGCTGGTGCCGCAGCATGATCCACCAAGGGAGGACCAGCAGGAGGAGCAGCCCGATCCCGAAGAACGGCCTCAGCACCTTGAGGACCCGCCTCCGGTCGGGACCGGACAGCAGGAAGATGAGCATGCCGGCGAGGAAGACGGCCGGCCCCTGGGGCCCCTTCGTCAGTGTCGCCAGGCCGGCCATGATCCAGCCGAGCCATCCGTGGAGGCGCTGCCGGGCGGACCCGTCCTCGGCCTTCCACGCGTAGATCCAGGCGAACAGCTGCAGCCCGCAGAAGGCCGAGTAGAGGAAGTCCGGCCTCGCGCTGTGCAGCAGGCTGACGTAGCCCTGCATGCCCAGGAGCAGCAGGGAGGCGAGCTTCCCGGTCGCGGGTCCGTAGAGCGTCCTGCCCGCGCAGTAGGTCGCCAGCACCATCGCCAGCCCCGCCAGCAGCGAGACCATCCGGCCGTGCCAGACCCGGACGCCGTCGCTGAACGGATCGAGGTGGGACAGCGTGGCGGTCGCCCAGTAGTTGAAGGGGGGCTTCTTCAGGCGCGGCTCGTAGTTGAAGCTCGGCAGGACCCAGTCCCCCCGCGACCGCATCTCCTGGGTGGTCTGCAGGACGAACACCTCGTGGTCCTCGAGGGGGATCGAGTGGATCCCCGCCAGGGAGATGAGCCAGAGACCGAGCAGGATGGCCGGCCAGCGGAAGCGTTTCAGGAACGTACGGAGCATCTTCGCAACCTTTCACGTCTCGCCAGGATGGCCACGGCCAGCCGGACCTCAGCCTGCGGTCGTCTTCCTGCGCTCCTCGTCGATCCAGGCGCGCAGGCGCGCGAAGTAGCGGCGCTTGCTCCACTGGTTGAACGCGCCGACCATGCCCTTCAGCGGGATGAATGTCGAACTGCCGGCGCCGTCGATGAGGACGAAGCGCTCGGCGCCCGTGCCGTCGATCCCGAGCACCATGTTCCCTGGATTCAGGTCGTCGATGACGATGTCGCTGTCCAGCATCGTCTCGAGGAAGCGGTCCAGCAGCGCCGCCCTGGCGTCGTCGAAGGTCCCCTGCCTGACCAGCCTGGACAGGGAAGGCGCCGGGAGCCCGTCGCGCCCGCACACCTTCCGGACGACGAGCCCCAGTCCGAGGTCCGTGTGCGAGAGGCCCACGATCTCCTGCATGTAGGGCAGGCACTCCGCCGACCGGGCGCAGGCCACGAGGTACTCCTTCAGTTCCCGCATGATGAGCGTGTAGTGCCGGCACCGGCGATGCCGGTTGTGGAATGAACCCTGGGGACCGAAGCGGGAGTCGACGTACTCGCGCCGCATCACCTTGACCAGCAGGTCCTGGCGGTGGGGATGCTGGAAGACCAGGCGCTGGGCGCCCTGGGAAAAGGGCTGGAGGTCCTTCAGCTTCAGGACGTCCTCTGGCTGTTCCGTTCCGACCGCCGTGCAACTCATGGAATCCCCGGAATGGCAGCGCGTGTGAGGTTTCTCCCGTTCATGCGGCTGCCTGTCACGGCCGGGAGTCCGGGCCATTCTCTCACAGCCCGCGCCCCGGCGGGATGCCGCGCGGCTCACGCGAGGGGAAGGGCCCGCCGTGCGCCTTCGCGGAAGACCTGTTCCTCCGCCAGCAGGCTCAGCACGAGATGACCGTCCCCCGGCAGGTCGAAGAAATGGCCGGGGTGCACCAGGACGCCTCCCTGCCGGAGGATGCGCAGGGCGCACGCCTCGTCGGAGTCCACGGCCGGGCGCCGCAGGAGCACCGTCCAGCCGCCCTCCACCGGCAGGCGGGAGAGGCGGGGATGCGCCTCCAGGCAGGCGTCCAGCGCCGCCAGGTTCGCGCGGCAGCGGGCCAGGATGCGCGCCTGCATCCCGGGCGCCAGGCGCAGGCATTCCGGCACCGCGGTCTGGGCCGAGGCGGAGGCCGAGAGATACTGGTCCGCGATGAAGCCGAGCGGGCCGAGCAGCTCCCGGGCGCCCTCGCCCCGGGCGAGGATCCAGCCGAGCTTCACCTGGGGCAGGGCGGCGATCTTGCTGAGGCCGGACAGGACGAAGACGGGGCAGGGAGGACCGGGGTCCTCCAGGGCCGTGGGCAGGCGCTCGCTGCTACCCTCGAGGACGTAGTCCGCGAAGACCTCGTCCACGATGAGGGCCAGGCCCTTGCGGGCGCAGAGGTCCGTGAGATCACCCCACTGGGCCCGGGCCAGGAAGTGGCCCGTGGGATTGTTGGGATTCACCATGACGATGGCTCGGGTCCGGGGCTGGACGGCCTGTTCCAGGGCCTCCAGGTCCAGGTGCCAGCGTTCGTGGAAATAGGC
>DAOPZL010000023.1:14150-21463 GCA_035353395.1 Holophaga sp. | reverse complement strand
GCCGACGCCCGCGCCGCCGAGGGCCTGCCGGAGGGCCTCGGCGGGAAACCGGAACCCGGCGGCGATCGGGTTGGAGATCGTGAGGTCCAGGATCTCCCCGGTTCCCGCTTCCCCGAGGGCCTGGGTGAGGGCGTTGGGCTCGAACCGGGAGGGGAGGCGGGAAGAGACGTGCATGCCTCGATCTTACCGGCTTGGGCCATAATGGATGCCCATCCCCGGAGGTTCCCATGGCACGCGTTCCCAGGGCGGCAGTCATCCTCGCAGGCTGCGGCCATGCGGACGGCGCGGAAGTCCGCGAAGCCGTGTTCACGCTGCTCGCCCTCGACCAGCACGGCGTGGCCTTCCAGTGCGTCGCGCCCGACGCCCCCCAGGCCCAGGTCGTCGACCACGCCACCGGCCAGGTGACGGCGGGAGCCTCGCGGAACATCCTGGAGGAGGCCGGGCGCATCGCCAGGGTCGGGCAGTGCCTGGACCTGGCCAGGGCGGATCCCGCGGACTACGACGCCCTCCTGCTGCCCGGCGGCTCGGGCCTGGCCAGGAACCTGTGCGATTTTGCCCTCGAGGGACCCGATGCCGCGGTGCGGCCCGACGTGGCCGCCTTCGTCGGGGCCTTCTTCGACTCCGGGAAGCCCGTGGGGGCCATCTGCATCGCCCCGGCCCTGGTGGCCCTGTGCCTGGCCCGGCAGGGGCGGAAGGCGCGCCTCACCCTGGGCGACGGCAAGGATGTCCGCGCGGCCATGGAGAAGCTGGGACACGAGTTCGCGAGCGTGCCCTCGGCCCGGGAGGTCGTCGTCGACGAGGCCCTGAAGCTCGTCACCACGCCGGCCTACATGTTCGGGGACGCGAGGCTGGACGACGTCTGGACCGGCATCGAACGCTGCGTCGACGAGGTCGTGCGCAGGATCTGAGAGGAGGCTGCCCATGCCCGTCCTTGCCGAATGGATCCGCTTCGGCGAACACGCCGGGTTCCTCGCCCGGCCCGCGCGAGCGGAGCTTCCCCTGCCGGCCGTGCTGGTGATCCAGGAGATCTTCGGTGTCGAGGCGCACATGGAGGATGTCGCGCGGCGCCTGGCCGCCGCAGGCTACACGGCCCTGGCCCCGGATCTCTACGCCGAGGGCGGGGTCCGGCCCCCGGCCCTGGAGCGGGAGCGCATCGCGGAGCTGCTCGCCGCCATGAACGGGGCCGACGGGCCGGCGTTTCCGGAGGCGGTCCGGGCCCGGGTCGAGGAGACCCGGGCGGCGGTCTTCTCGGCGCCGCGGAACCTTCCGCGCTTCATCCCGGTCCTGCGGGACGCCGCCCGCCACCTGCGGCGGGAACGCCCGGAGACGCGCGGCCGGAAGCTCGCCTGCGTCGGGTTCTGCATGGGCGGCGCCCTCTCGGCCCTGCTGGCCTGCGAGGAGCCGGAACTCTCCGGCGCCGCCGTCTTCTACGGCAGCGCCCCGCCCCCGAAGCTGGTCCCTCGCATCCCGTGCCCGGTCATCGGCTTCTACGGAGCCCTCGACGAGCGCATCAACGCCGGCCTGCCGGTTTTCGCCGAGGCCATGCGGAGGGCGGGGAAGTCCTTCGAGCCCCGCGTCTACGAAGGCGCCGCCCACGGCTTCTTCAACGACACGAGGCCCGTCTACGACGTCGGAGCCGCCCGGGATTCCTTCGCCAGGCTGCTGGACTTCCTTCTCCGGACGACCGCCGCGTGAGGGCCGACTGCCTGGTCATGGCCAAGCCCGCGGGGCCGCGCTGCAACCTGCGGTGCGCCTACTGCTACTACCTGCCCAAGGCGGGGATGTTCCCCTCCGAGCCCGCTCCCCGCATGTCCGACGCCCTTCTGGAGACCTACGTCCGGCAGCGGCTGGCGGCCTCCCCGGGGCCGGTCACCCACTTCGAGTGGCACGGGGGGGAGCCGACCTTGCTGGGCCTCCCGTTCTTCCAGCGCGTCGTGGAGCTGCAGCGGCGCCACCGGCCGGAGGACCGGAGGGTCACCAACGGCCTGCAGACGAACGGGCTGTTCCTGGACGAGGCCTGGGTCCGATTCCTGGCGCGGGAAGGCTTCTCCGTGGGGCTGAGCCTGGACGGACCCGCGGAGTGCCACGACGCTTTCCGCACGACCGCAGCCGGGGAGGGGACGCACGCGCGGGCGGTCCAGGCCTTCTCTCTGCTCCACCGCGCCGGCGTCCATTGCGACGTGCTGTGCGTCCTTCACGCGAGGAACGTGGGCGAGCCTCTGGAGGTCTACCGCTTCTTCAGGGACCTGGGCGTCACCTACCTCCAGTTCCTGCCCCTCGTCATGCCGGAAGGAGGCGGCGTCAGCGCGTCGACCCCCTCGCCTGAGGCGCTGGGAGCGTTCCTGTGCCGAGTCTTCGACGAGTGGGTCGTCCGCGACCTGGGCCGGATCGTCGTGCAGCTCTTCGACGAGGCCCTGCGTCAGCCCAGCCTGCTTCCCCACGCGCTCTGCATCTTCCGGGAGACCTGCGGCGAGGTCGCGGCCCTGGAACACGACGGCAGCCTCTACGCCTGCGACCACTTCGTCGATCCGGAGCACCGCCTGGGCAACATCCTGGAGCAGGACCTGGCTCGGCTCGTCTCCCTGCCTCTCCTGGAATCCTTCGGCGCCCGCAAGCGGGATGCGCTGCCGAGGCAGTGCCGGAAGTGCGATGTCCTCACCTGGTGCCGCGGGGGCTGCCCGAAGGACCGCATCGCCCGCACGGCCGGCGGGGAACCGGGCCTCAACTACCTCTGCCCGGCCTACCTCCGCTTCTTCCGCCACTGCCGGCCGGTCCTGGTCCGACTGGCCGCCCACCGGCGGGCCGGGCGGGCCCTCGGAACCTTCACGCCATAGGCCGGATGGCCGGGGGATTCACACCTCCTCCGGGGGGACGGCCCAGGCCCGGGTCATCCGCCTCAGAGCCGGTTGGGTGAGGCGGGTGGAGACGGCCAGGCGCTCCTCCTCCGGCAGCGCCTTGATCCACGGCGCGGCCTGGCCGAGGACCAGCCCGCTCTCGGGCAGGTCCAGGGTCCGGTCCATGGTCAGGAGCACCTGGCTGGCCACCGGCTGGACCTCGCGCCACTTGGAGTGGACGAGGGCATCCAGGTGGAAGGGCGACAGGGGCGGCTGGATCATGCCGACGAGATGCTCCCAGCCCAGGCGCGGGTGCTGCAGGAAGGAGAGGATCACGCCCGTGTTGTGGACCTTCCACACCAGGGGCCACAGGGGCTTCGGGGACTGGCAGGCCAGGCTCCGGCGCTCTCCGGTGCTCATGCCGCTCCAGGCGGTCTGGAGCCGTTCGGTCGCCAGGGCGCGGGCAAGGGGATGGGCGGCGGGATCCATGGCGATGGCGGCCAGCGGCTTCCAGGGAAGGCGCGCCAGCAGGTTCACGCGGAGGGCCTCGGGGGTCCGGCGGTGCTGGGCGATCCAGCGGAGCAGCAGGGGGCGCTTCCGGACCTCTTCGAGCTCGGCGGCGGCCTCCAGCCAGCCCGCGGGCGGAGTGGGATGCCGCAGCATCCGGAGGAACTGGGGCCAGGGAAGCTCGGGGGGGAGGGGCCATTCCATTTGCAGCCATTGTGCGCCGAATCGGGCACACTCGAAGAATGACTTCCGAGTTTTCCATCCTGGGACGGGGGCGGGTGGGAAGGGCCCTGGCGGCGGCCTGGGAAGGCTCCGCGACACTGCTTCCGCACGACGCGAGGCCGGAGGGGTGGGTTCTCCTCGCGGTTCCGGACCATGCCGTCGAGGCCCTTTCGGAGCGCTTCCCGGGCCGCTGCGCGCATCTCAGCGGCAGCCTCCACCTGCCGGGCGTGCCTTCCATCCACCCGCTCACCAGCTTCGATGGAGAAGTCCGGGACTGGCGGGAGACACCCCTCGCCGTCACGGGAGAGGTGCCCGGCTTCCTCCTCCGCGCCTTCGAATCCCTCGGGTTCCGCCCCTTCCTCCTCGACCCGGAGCGGAAGGCCCTCTACCACGCCTGCGCCGTGCTGACGTCGGGACACGCCGCGAGCCTGTGGCTGGGTGCCGCGCGCCTGCTCGCGGACGCGGGGGTGCAGCTTCCCGGAAGAGGCTTGATGCCCCTGGTGGAGGCCACGGCGAGGAACCTCGCCGCGAAGGGCGGGGCGGGCCGCACGGGGCCCTTCGCGCGGGGGGACGAGGCGACGATCGCGCGCGACGCGGCGGCCCTCCCGGAGGCCTGGCGCGAGGTCTTCCTCCGCCTGGGCCGCCTGGGACAGGAGGTCGACCCCCGCGGATGAGCCCCCAGGGGCCGCGCGCCGGGACAAGGCCATGGGTAGAGGCTATGCTGGAATCCTTCAGTCCCCATGGCACCCCCGGAGGCTTTTCCATGACCGCGAAGTCGGCGTCCAAACATCCTGCTCCCACCGCCGTCCAGGTGACCGTGCGGCCTCTGGATCTCCCCCTCCACGAAGTCGAGGTGGAACTCCGCCTGCCGGCGGGAGCGGTCGGGGAAGGCGCGGTGGCGGCCCTGCCCGTATGGACGCCGGGATCCTACCTGGTGCGCGACTATCCGCGCTTCCTGGACCGGGTGGTCCTGCGGGACGCCGACGGCAGGCCCCTGCCCGTGGAGAAGCTGGACAAGCAGCGCTGGCGCATCCCCGCCTCGAAGTCCGGCTGCACGCTGACCTACCGGCTCTACTGCAACGACCTGACGGTGCGGACCAACCACGTGGACAAGACCCATGCGCACCTGGTGGGCGCGGCCTCGTTCCTCTACCTGGAAGGCCGGCAGGAGCTCCCCTACGAGATCCGGTTCCAGGGCTGGCCCGAGGACTGGCGGACCGCCACGGGGCTTCCCTGCAGGCACGATGCTTTCCAGGCGAGGGACTACGACGAGCTGGTGGATTCCCCCTTCGAGCTGGGCACCTTCAGGCTGCACGAATGGACCTGCGGGGAAACCTGCTTCGAGTTCGCCGTGACCGGCGAGCACTGCGGGGACGAGAGCCGGATCGTCGAGGGCACCAAGCGCATCGTGGCGGTCTGCGACCGCATGTTCTCTGGCTTCCCGTTCCGGCGGTACGTCTTCCTGCTGAACTTCAGCGCGGGGGCGAGGGGAGGCCTGGAGCACCGGGATTCCACTTCCCTGCTGGCGGACTCCTTCTCCCTGGACAAGCCCGAAGGCTACTTCGACCTCTTCACCCTCATCGCCCACGAGTTCTTCCACGCCTGGAACGTGAAGCGCCTGCGCGCCTCGGAACTCGGGCCCTTCGACTATGCGAGGGAGAACACCACGAAGCTCCTGTGGTTCCACGAGGGGTTCACGAACTTCATGCAGTACGGGCTGGTGATGAAGTCCGGCACGGTGCCCTGGTCCTGGGTGTCGAAGAAGCTCGCGCAGACCTGGACCGACAACACCACCCGCCGCGGCCGCCTGGAGCAGAGCCTGGAGGAGTCCAGCTTCGACGCGTGGATCCGCTACTACAAGCCCACGGAGTTCTCCACCAACAGCACCGTCAGCTACTACGAGAAGGGATCCCTGATCGCGTGGCTGCTCGACGCGAGGATCCGCCTGGCCTCCGAAGGCAAGCAGGGCGTCGACGACTTCTTCCGGCTGCTCTGGACCCGTTTCGGCGACGGTTCCATCACCGACGCGGACCTCCAGGACGCCTATCGTGTCCTCTGCGGGGAGGAGCCCGAGGCGTTCTGGCGGGACTACATCCGCGGCGTGAAGGAACTCGACGGAGGGGTCATCGAGCGGGCCTACGGCCTCCGCATGGCCGCCCTCGCGCCGTGGGAGGCCCTGCCTCCGGAGGCCCAGGACGATGTGGAGGCGCTCGACCGCGCCAGGGTCTTCACGGGACTGTCCTTCGCGGGGGAGGCCCCCGTCGTCGCCAACGTCGTGCCCGGTTCGCCGGCCGCCGAGGCAGGGCTGGCCTATACCCAGGAGATCCTCTCCGTGAACGGGTGGCGCACCTCGACCGCCTCTGAGGTCATCCGGCGCATCGGGGACCGGCGGGTCGGAGAGACCGTCGAGGTCCTCGCCACGGATCGGGGGAAGGTGAGGCGCTGCGTCCTGGTGCTCGCGGAGAATCCCCACAGGATCACCCGCATCGCGCCCGTGGTGAAGCCGACGCCCGCCCAGCGGGAGGCGTTCAAGGACTGGACGGGGCGATCCTTCCCCGCCGCGAAAGCCCTCCGTTGAATCCAGCCCTCCGCATCGAGGCGGTCATCCCCGCCCACAACGAGGCCGGCAACATCGGGTCGGTGGTGGAGGGCCTGAAGACGTTCGGCCTGCAGCGGATCCTCGTGGTGGACGACGCTTCGGAAGACGGCACCGGGGAACAGGCCCGGAAGGCCGGCGCGGAAGTCCTGAGCCTGGCGCCGGGCCAGGGAGGCGGCAAGGGCCAGGTCATGCGGGCGGGCATCGAGCATATCCGGAAGGACGAGTTCGACTACTACCTGTTCCTGGACGGCGACGGCCAGCACGCGCCCGAGGACCTCCAGAGGTTCCTCGACCGGCTGGCGCTGGAGCCGGGCCTCGACTTCCTCGTGGGCAGCCGGAAGCTGGAGGCCGCCCGGATCCCCGCCGGCCGCTGGCGGACCAACGCCCTGGGCACCTGGACCCTGGGGCGGATCGCGGGCGTGAAGTGGGAGGACAGCCAGAGCGGGTTCCGCATGGTGAAGAAGAAGATCCTGGACCGCATGGACATCCGGGGCCGGGGATTCACCTTCGAGATGGAGACCGCCATGAAGGCGGCGCACTCCCGGATCCGGTGGGCCCACGTGCCCATCCGGGCCATCTACCACGCCTCCGGCGGCGGCAGCCACTTCCGGGGGGCCCTGGACACGTGGCTCATCGCCTGGTTCTCCCTATGGTGCTGAAGGGCCTGAATCCCCTCGACTGGGACCTGGGGAACGTCCCTCCGGGGATCGCATGGGGAGGCGTGGACGAGGCCGGCAGGGGCGCCTGGGCGGGGCCCGTCGTGGCCGCCTGCGCGGTGGTGGATCCCCGGGCCGTCGAGCGCTGGAGCCATGTCCTGAGGGCTGCCCGGGACAGCAAGAAGCTGAGCCCCGAAAAGCGGGAATCCATCGCGGCCGAACTCCGGATGGTCCTGCCGGCCTGGGCGGTGGCGGAGGTGGACAACCTCGCCATCGACCGGGACAACATCCTGCAGGCGACCCTGGAGGCCATGCGGAGGGCCGTCGCCGGCGTGGACGTGAAGCCCCGGATCCTGTTCGTCGACGGGGACCGCGCCCCCCGCACGGGGCTGCCGGAGCGCCTGCTGGTGGACGGGGACGCCACCAGCTGCGCGGTCGCCGCGGCGAGCATCCTCGCCAAGACCCACCGGGACGCGCTGATGCGGAGGATGGACG
>DAOPZL010000023.1:0-14050 GCA_035353395.1 Holophaga sp. | reverse complement strand
GCGGCGAGCATCCTCGCCAAGACCCACCGGGACGCGCTGATGCGGAGGATGGACGACGAGCATCCCGGCTACGGCTTCGCGCGCCACAAGGGCTACGGCACCCGGGAGCACGCGAAGGCCCTGCAGGCCCTGGGCACCAGTTCGATCCACCGGCTGAGCTACGCGCCGGTGGCGCCCCTGCAGCGTTCCGACGAGTCGTCGCGGGACCGGCTGCGCGCCGGGCTGGCTTCCTGCGCGTCCGTCGCGCAGCTCCAGGACTGGGCCGAAAAGGAGCTTCGGCCCGCCTACGGCCAGCTCAGGCTCCAGTGGGTCGAGGAACTGCGCCGGATCTACGGGAACCGGCTGGCGGAGTTCGCCCTCGCGGATATGTGACATGCATCGAATGCCCTTTCGAATTGTTGAAATCATGAATGTTCTCTTTTCCCCGGGGCACCGTGGGACCCGGCGGTTCCGCTCCCGGTCCGGAGCGATGGAGTAGCATGAACCCAGTGGGTCTGATCGGAGTTCCCATGATGAGATGGATGCTTGGAATGCTGCTCGGGGTCTTCACGACGCTCCTGGCGCAGGTTCCGAACCAGGAAGTCGTCCTCTCCGCCTCGGCCGGCTCCCGGGTCGGCGTCGCGTTTCCCGCCCCCCAGGTCGCGGGGCTGGACGCGGGGCTCGTGAACCGCGAGCTGCGGGACGTGGTGGTGTCCGACCTGGACGACGCCGGTCCCTTCTCCGTGATCACGAAATCGCTGCCTGCCTCCACCGAACCCCCGGCCTATCCCGCCTGGGTCCAGACGGGCACGGACTGGCTGCTGGTCTGCCGGGTCTCCGCCCAGGCCGCCTCCGAGATGGAAGTCCTCCTGCGCGTGGTTGACGTGAAGTCCGGTAAGCCGATCTTCAACAAGAGATACACTGGGAAGGCGGCCGTCATGCGCCGGGTGGCCCATACGATCGCCGACGACCTGACCGCCCGGCTCACGGGCGAGAAGGGCGTCGCCACTTCCAGGATCGTGTTCGTGCGGCAACTGGCGCCGGGGGTGAAGGAAATCTTCCAGGTGGACCGGGACGGCGCGAACCTGCACCAGATCACCCACCACAGGAGCCTGTCCCTTTCGCCGACCATCGCGGCGGACGGCCGGATCGCCTACGTGACCTACAAGGGCGGGGCGCCCGAGATCTGGGGCCAGGTGAAGGCCGGGGGCCCGGACGTCAAGATCTACCCTCGAGGCGACAGCCCCGCGGGCCACTGCTTCGCGCCGGCCTGGTCGCCGGACGGCCGGCGGCTCGCCCTGGTCCAGGGGGACCGGCGGGGGAACAGCGACATCGTCGTGTTCGACCTGGGGTCGGGCAGGGTCAGGCGCCTCACCGACAGCAACTGCATCAACACGGAGCCCAGCTGGAACCCGGCCGGGACCCAGATCGCCTTCACCTCGGACCGGGAGGGATCGCCGCAGGTCTACCTGATGGAGGACGACGGCTCCAACGTCCGCAGGCTCACCCGGGAGGGCAACTACAACGCGAGCCCCGCCTGGAGCCCGAACGGCTCGATGATCGCCTACGTCTCCCGCTTCGAGGGGAAGTTCGATCTTTTCGTCTACAAGCTCGGCGAGGGGAAGTCCTACCAGATCACCACGGGCGTGGCCAGCTCGGAGTCGCCTTCCTGGTCCTCCGACGAGAGGCAGATCGTGTTCTCGAGCGGAAGCCTCGGCGGGATGAGGATCTACACCACGGACCTTTCGGGCAACACCGTCCGGAAGCTCACCGAATTCGCAGGCTGCCAGAGCCCGAAATGGACCGGGACCCGATAATGACGAACCATCAATGCCAAGCATCGCTATACTTTCTTTGTTGGAGGAACTAACATGCGTACCGTGCGTACCATCATCCCGTTTGCTGTTCTGCTGACGCTGGGAGTGGGAGTCGCCTGCAAGAAGCCGGCCCCGGCCCCTGCGCCCGAGCCCGAGGCTCCGAAGGTCCAGGCCCCCGCCCCGGCTGCGGCCGTCGACGACATGGCCGCCAAGCGCGCGGCCGAGGAAGCCGCCAAGCGCCAGGCCGAGGAAGCGGCGCGAAAGGCCGAGGAAGCCAAGCTGGCCGCCTATCGCAAGGCCGCCGCCGACGTCCTGCAGGACATCAACTTCGCTTACGACAAGTCCGACGTCCGCGAAGTGGACAAGCCCAAGCTCCAGGCCATCGCCGACTTCATGAAGGCCTATCCGCAGGCCAAGGTCCAGATCGAAGGCCACTGCGACGAGCGCGGGACCGTGGAATACAACCTGGCCCTGGGCGAGCGCAGGGCCCACACCGCCCAGGCCTACCTCGTCACCCTCGGCACCGGGGAGGCCCGCCTTCCGTTCATCAGCTACGGCAAGGAACGTCCGAAGGTCCAGGGCATGGACGAAGAGTCCTGGCTGATCAACCGCCGCTGCGAGTTCAAGCTCCAGTAGGCTGGACGGTCATGAACCCGGGAGCGGAGGAGCCTGTTCCTCCGCTCTTTCAATTTTCGATCACGACAGGAGGGAAGCCATGCAACTTCGACCCATGATCGCGTCCATCGCGCTGGCTTGCATGGCCTTCAGCGTCGGATGCACCTCGGAGGAACAGCTCCAGAAGGTGGAGCAGGAAGTGGGGGATCTGAAGCTGGAGGTCTTCAAGCTGAGACAGCAGGTGGAGGACGCCAACCGGCTGGCGGAAGCCGAGCGCAAGGCCGCCGGCGAGGCCAGGGTCCTGGACCGCAGGTTCCAGGCCGACCTGCAGGAAGTCCTGCGCCAGCTCCAGGAATCCACGCGGATCCTGAACAACCGGATCGGCAGCGCCGCCTCGACCCGCGCCGCCAAGCCCGGCACGCCCGAGGCTCCTCAGCCTGCGGCCGCGAGCGACGACGAGAAGGCCTTCAACGCCGCCGTGCTGGACTACAACCGGGGGAACTACGCCCTCGCCGCGGAGAGCCTCACGCTCTTCCTGAAGAGCCACGCCGACAGTCCGCGCCGTCCCGACGCGCTCTTCTTCCTGGGGCTCTCCTACTACAACCAGAAGTCCTACGACAAGGCGTCGCCGGTCTTCGACCAGATCATGAAGGACCATGCCTCCTCGAACCAGTTCCTGCCGGCCAAGCTGAAGCGCGCCCAGTGTTTCGTCAAGCAGGGGCTCAAGCCGGCGGCCGTGAAGGCCTTCAACGAGATCACCTCGGGATTCCCGGGAACGCCGGAGGCCAGGACCGCCCAGCAGGAGCTGGCGGATCTCGGGTTCTAGCGGGCGATGCGGCGGATCACGGCTCTCCGTCCATGATCCGCCGCGCCAGTCCGGCCAAGGTCCCGGCGTCCCCCGCCGAATCCGGCGCCGCGTCCAGGAGCGCCCGCAGCCGCTGGTCCCGCTTCCCGAGCGGGAGGGACGGAAGCCGCGCGGCGGGGATCCAGGCGGCCCCCGGGGGAGCCGGCAGGCGCACCGGCATCCTGACGGCGGCGGGCCGGACCCGTTCCCTCAGGTGCGTGTAGACCTGGGACCACTCCTTCCAGGTCCTGGTCTCCGCGATGGGGCAGGGAGCCTCCGGCCCGGCAGGCGGATCAGGGGGCCGGTCCCCGGCCACGGCGAGCGTCGGCCAGCGCCACAGGCCCGCCAGCAGGCCGTCCGCTGCGGGCCTGAGCAGCAGCCACATCCCCTCGGCCTCGAGGGCCAGCAGCCAGATGGCGGCCGCCCTGGCCCTGGGCCGAGCCGATGGCGGAGGGATCCGGTCCGCGAGTCCCAGGCGCCGCGCCTCGCAGGCCTCCGCCAGGGGGCATCGGGAACAGGCCGGCCTGGGGCCGCAGAGCGTGGCTCCGAGTTCCATCAGGGCCTGGGTGGTGCGGGAGGGGCCCAGCTCCGATAGCGCCGGGCGGAGCCATTCGCGGAGCCGCGCCGCGTGCCGCCTGGGATCGTCCTGGATGGCGAGGAGACGGGCGAGCACTCGGAAAGCATTGCCGTCCAGGGCGGGTTCGGGGCGCAGGAACGCGATGGACGCGACGGCGGCGGCCGTGTAGGGCCCGAGGCCCGGGAGCGCGCGCAGGTCCTCCGGCCAACCTCGCTCCGCGATGACGGCGGCGGCCCGTTTCAGGAAGCGGGCGCGACGGTAGTAGCCGAGCCCTTCCCAGTGCTTGTGAACCTCGTCGTCGTCCGCCTGCGCCAGGGTCGAGGGATCGGGGAAGCGCGCCATCCAGCGCAGGAAGTAGGGCACCACGGTGGCGACCTGGGTCTGCTGCAGCATCACTTCCGAGACCAGCACGGCGTACGGGTCCGGGTGCGGAACGTCCAGTTCTTCCGCGCGCCACGGCAGCCTGCGCCCGTGGGCGGAGAACCAGGCGGGGAGGGGTGCGAGCAGCACCGGCGACGGGATGGCCATGGGCGTAGATAAAAAGAAAGCGCTCCGGAGAGCGCTTTCATCTGGTGCCCGCGAGCAGACTCGAACTGCTACGGCTTGTGGCCACCACCCCCTCAAGATGGCGTGTCTACCAATTTCACCACGCGGGCAAGTCGGAAATCAAAGGATGCCATAGGTTTTGGCTCCCGTCAATCCTCACTTTTTCGGAACCGCCGGGGCGGCCGGTGTCGCGGGAGCGGGCGCCGGGGCGGAGATCGGCGCGGAGTCCGTTCCCTTGTCGAGCACGGAACGGTTCTGCTTCACGATCGAGATCTCGATCACCATGGAAGTGACCATGAAGATGCCCGCGAGCCAGTAGGTCACCTTGGAGAGCACGGGAGCGGCTCCCTGGGCGCCGAAAGCGGAGTTGGCCCCGCCGCCGCCGAAGGTGGCGCTCAGGCCGCCGCCCTTCGCGCCAGGCTGGAGCAGGATGCAGCCGATGAGCAGCAGGCTCATGATCACATGCAAGGTCACTAGGAATCCGTTCATGGGTACTCCGAACCTGCCATTCTAGCAGGCGTCGCGCGGTCCCGCAGCTACTCTTCTCCCGGCCTGGAGCCGGGCGCGCTCTCCTGGGCCAGCCAGCGGTGGATGACCTCCTCGGAGATGTCCAGCTTCACGAGGTGCTCCGTGGCCATCTTGAGGCTCTGGCCTTCGTCGCGGCACAGGAGGAGGCGCCGCTTCCAGGCCTCGACGGCCCGGTCGCGGAGCTGCGGCTCGCCGGACGTCATGCGGCGCTCGAGGATGAAGCCGAGGTTGTTGGCGGCCTTGCGGTGCATCGGGGAGAAGGAGAGGGCCTTCTCGTAGGCGGCCGTGGCCTCCACCAGCTTCTGGCTCACCTCGAGGGCCACGCCCTGGGCGTTCCAGACGTCCGGGTCCTCCGGGGCGAGCGCCATGGCCTCCTTCACCATCCGCATCTGGTCCTCGCGCCGCTGGAGCTGGCGGTAGCATTCGGAAAGCCCCAGGTAGGCGCTGTATTCCCCGGGATCGGATTCGAGGGCCGCCAGGAAGCTCTGCTCGCTGTCGGCCGGCTTGCCCATCTTCAGCAGGACGTAGCCCATCTGGACCTGGACGTCCGCGGCTTCCGTGTCCCTGGCGAGAGCTTCCCGGTAGCAGCGGAGGGCATCGTCCCAGCGCTTGTCCTCCCGGGCCAGGTCCCCGAGGGCCGTCCAGGGGTTGGGGGATTCGGGGTCGGTCTCGGCGGCCAGGGAGAAGTACGATACGGCGCCGTCCCGGTCCCCGAGGTCCCGGCGGATCTCGCCGAGCATGGCGTAGGCCTCGGCCAGCACCTCCGCGGGGGGGCTCATGAGCAGGAGCTTGTGGAGCTCCGCCTGGGCCATCTCGAGATGGCCCTGTTCGGAGAATATCTCCGCCATGATGAAGTAGCTGGCGGGCTCCCGCGCCTGCAGGGCGCGCGCGCGGTGGATGCATCGCAGCCCGGCCTCGATGTGGTTGCGCTTGAGCAGGAGCTCGCCCAGGCTGTGCCAGCCCCAGAAATAGCTGGGATCGACGTCGAGGGCGGCGACGAACTGTGCCTCCGCGCCCTTGGCGTCCTCGAGCAGCTCGCAGGTGATGCCCAGCAGGCGCAATGTCCGGGGATCCCGCGGCTGGAGGCTGAGGGCCTTGAGGAACCAGTTCTTGGCCTCGCCCGGGAGGTCCCGCTGCAGGCAGAGGAGCCCCATCAGCTCGAGGGTCTTCGGATCCTGGCCGTTGCGATCGAGGGCTTCCCGGAGGGCCTGTTCCGCGTCGTCCGGGCGCTGCTGGAGGATGCGGATGTAGCCGATGTTGCGGCGCGGAGCGGCATCCTCGGGATCCTCGTCCCGGAGCGCTTCCAGCTCCCGGTACAGGTTCTCGAGCTCCTCCGCCGCGGCGTGGTCCCCTTCGGCGACGATCCGCTCGAACCAGGCCTCGCCGTCGGACCGGTTCTCGGCCAGCAGCCGCTCCAGGATCTCCGCGGCCTCGCCGTGCAGGCAGCGGCCGTTGCAGGCCTTCGCGAGCTGGAGGCGGGCGTGGGCGGAGGGGGCGATGTCGGTTTTCAGGGCATCGAGTTCAGGATCTAGCAGCCGGAGCCAGGAGGATTGCATGGAACACCTCGCGGAAGCAGTGTCAGCTTAACAGGGCCGTCGTGATGCCCTCGCACAGCAATTGGGCCATGGCTTCCCGCGTCTCCCGGGTGGCGCTGCCGAGGTGGGGCAGCAGCACCGTCCTGGGCGACGTCAGCCAAGCCGGGTCCACCGCCGGCTCCCCGGCGTAGACATCCAGGCCCACGCCGCCCAGGAGGCCCGAATGGAGGCGCTCCAGGGCCGCGGATTCGTCCAGGATGCCGCCCCGGGCGGTGTTGACGATCACCGCGCCCGCGGGCAGCAGGGCGAGGGCCTCGCGGTCCAGGAGCCCCCTGGTCTGGTCCGTGAGGGGACAGTGCAGGGAGAGCACCGAGCAGAGGGGCAGCAGCTCGGGCAGGGGGAGCCTCCGGGCCGAGTCCGGGCCGAAGTCGACGGGGGCGCCCATGCCGTCCCGGTCCCAGAAGACCGGCTTCATGCCCAGGGCCCAGACCCGGCGCGCGAAGGCCCTGCCGATGGGGCCGGATCCCAGGATGCCGCAGGTCTTGCCGCCCAGGCTCGTGCCCAGGAGCTGGTCCGGCGCCCAGCCCTTCCAGGCCCCGGACCTCACCAGGGCCTCGCCTTCGGAAACCCGCCGGGTCACGGCCAGCAGCAGGGTGAGGGCCAGGTCCGCGGTGGCGTCCGTCAGCACGCCAGGGGTCGCGACGATCCGGATGCCGCGCCTCTCGCAGGCCTCCCGGGGGAGGTGGTTCACGCCCACGGAGTAGGTGCCGATGACCTTCAGCCGGGGGGCCAGCTCCAGGTCGGACTCGCGGACCGGTTCGGACAGGAGGACGACCAGGGCCTCGGCCTCGGAGAGTTCCGCGATCCACTCCGGGGACCGGTAGGGGGCGATGCGGAGGTCCGGGAACCGCCGGCCCAGGTCCTGCAGGTGGCTGCCCACGAGGGGCGACGTGGAGAGGATGCGCGTGGTCATCGCTGGAACGCTTTCAAGGCCTGCCGGATGGCTTCCGGAAGGGGGGGTTTCTGGAGCTTCAGCTCGGCGACGACCGGGATCACGGCGTCCTCCCGGAATCCGAGGTTGGTGAGGGCGGAGCGCAGGTCCTGCTCCCAGGTATCCTGGGGCGCCGACAGGGGGCCGATCCCTTCCAGCCCCGTCAGGCCTCCAAGCTTTTCCGAGAGTTCGAAGCAGAGCTTCTCGGCGGTCTTCTTCCCGATGCCGGGAATGCGCGTGAGGGCTTTCACGTCCCGACCCCGGATGGCCTGGGTCAGGTCCTCCAGGGGGAGGGCTCCCAGGGCGGCCAGGGCCAGCTTGGGTCCCACGCCGTCCACCTTCACCAGGAGGCGGTAGGCCGTCCGCTCCTGCGGGGTGGCGAACCCGAGCAGGCTCAGGTCGTTCTCCCGCAGCAGGGTCTCCACGTGGAGCACGACCTGCTCGCCCTGTTCCGGCAGGGCGCCGTAGGTGCCCAGGGAGATCGCGCACTCGTAGCCCACCCCCCCGCATTCCACCACGGCGAGGTTGGGCAGCTTCCTGACGAGTTCACCGCGAAGTCGGCCTATCATGGGTCCAGCATAGCGGAGTCGGCTCCCCCCGGGCCCCATGGCTCCCTCGATCTCGAGCCGTGGAACCGCCTTGCTGATCGAGCGAGCGGAGGGCGTGCATGAAAGTCGAGCAACGGCTCTGGAAGGAGTCTCTGGGCTGGAGCGGGGCGCTCCCCGGCGAACTGGGGGCCTCGGCCCAGCTGGTATTCCTGTTCGGCGGCAGGTCGGTCCTGGGGGATCCCGGGATCCTGGCGGAGGCGCGGAGGGCCTATCCGAACGCCCACTGGATCGGCTGCTCGACGGCCGGGGAGATCGGGGGGATCCAGGTGCACGACGACAGCCTGGTGCTCACTGCGGTCAGCTTCGATTCCACGAGGGTCGAAGGCGCCTGGACCAGGATCGGTCACGCCCGGGAGAGCAGGGGCGTGGGGCGTTTCCTGAGCGGGTCCCTGAACAAGGACGGGCTCGTGCACGTCATGGTCCTTTCCGACGGGCTCCGCGTCAACGGCACCGAGCTGGTGGCGGGCCTGCTGGAGGCGCTGCCTCCGGAAGTGACGGTGACCGGGGGATTGTCCGCGGACGGATGGGCCTTCGAAGAAACCATGGTCCTCTGCGACGGGGAGCCGGAAGCCGGCGCCGTCGCCGCCATCGGCTTCTACGGCGGCAACCTCAGGGTCGGCTACGGCTCCCTGGGGGGATGGGATCCCTTCGGACCGGAGCGGGTGATCACGCGCTCCGTCGGCAACGTGCTCTACGAACTGGACGGCAGGCCGGCGCTGGACCTCTACATGGAATACCTGGGGGAATACGCGCCGGGCCTTCCGGCCACGGGCCTGCGCTTCCCCCTCAGCATCCGGATGAACAGCCAGGACGATCCCGTGGTCAGGACGATCCTCGGCGTGGACCGGGAGAGCGGCAGCATGGTCTTCGCCGGGGACGTTCCCCAGGGGGCCTATGCGCGCCTGATGAAGGCGAACTTCGAGCGGCTCATCGACGGGGCCGCCGGGGCAGCCAGGGTCTGCGGCGGCGCGATGGCCGGGCTGAAGCCGGAGCTGGCCGTCCTCATCAGCTGCGTCGGCAGGAAGCTGGTGCTCAAGCAGCGGATCGAGGAGGAGGTGGAGGAAGTCCGGGACGTCCTCGGCGCCGGCGCGGTGCTGACGGGGTTCTATTCCTACGGCGAGATCTCCCCCTTCTCCCCGAACGCGAAGTGCGAGATGCACAACCAGACCATGACCATCACGGCCTTTGCCGAGGTGTGATGTGCCGGGCCCCATGCACAGCCTTCTGAACCGACAGCTCAGGCGGCAGTTCGGCGATGTCGTCCCGGACGGGCTGCTGCCCTTCCTGTCCATGATCGACAGGACCTACCGCGATTTCGACGCGGACCGGATGCTGATGGAGCGCGCCCTGGAGCTGAGTTCCCGGGAACTCATGCAGGCCAACGCTGAATTGGGGACGCTCATCGGGACCTTCCCGGACCTCTTCTTCCGGCTGGACGACCGGGGAGTGATCCTCAACTGCAAGGGAGGCGGCAAGGACGAATTCCTGCTTCCGGCGGAGCAGCTGATCGGGAAACGGATCCAGGACCTCCCCGTCCCCGAGGCGGGAAGGGCCTTCGATCTGGCTCTGGCGCGGGTGCGGGACACCCGGACCTCCACGAGCCTGGACTACTCCATGCAGGTCCGGGGAGGCGAGGCCCACTATGAGGCCAGGCTCGTGCCCTTCCTCGGGGACCAGATCATCGCCCTCGTCCGGAACATCACGGAGCGCCGGCGGGCCGAGGAATCGCTGCTCAGCGCCCAGGACCAGCTCCGCCAGTCCCAGAAGATGGAGGCGGTGGGCCGGTTGGCGGGAGGCGTGTCCCACGACTTCAACAACCTCCTCACCGCCATCCGCGGCTATTGCGACCTGGCCATGACCCGCCTGCACGAACCGGTCCCGCTGCGCAGGAACCTGATGGAGATCCAGAAGGCCTCGGACCGCGCGGCGATGCTCACCCGCCAGCTTCTGGCCTTCAGCCGCAGGCAGGTCCTGCAGCCGAAGCTCGTGGACCTGAACGCGTGCGTCAACAACATGGAAGCCATGCTCCGGCGCCTGATCGGCGAGCACATCGAACTGGCGGTGGTCCTGGATCCCACGATCCCCAGGGTGAGGATCGATCCCGGTCAGCTCGAGCAGGTCATCATGAACCTCGTCATCAACGCCCGGGACGCCGAGCCCGACGGAGGGCGGATCCTCCTGGAGACCACCTGCGCCGGCGAAAAGCCTTCCTCCGGGGCGCGCGTCCAGCTCTCCGTCACCGACACGGGCCACGGCATGGACAAGGAGACGCTCAGCCGGATCTTCGAGCCCTTCTTCACCACGAAGGACGCGGGCAGGGGAACCGGACTGGGTCTCTCCACCGTCTACGGAATCGTCAAGCAGAGCGGCGGGGACATCACGGTGGAAAGCGAAGTCGGCTGGGGCGCGACCTTCAGGATCTCGCTGCCCGCGGCGACCGATGGCCTTCCGTTCCCGGACGGGGACAAGGCCCAGGACTCGTCGGGGCGGGGCTCGGAGATCATCCTGCTGGTCGAGGACGAGGACTTCGTGCGCGACGTGACCCTCGAGATCCTCAAGGATGCCGGCTATTCCGTGATCCCCGCGAGGAACGGCCACGAGGCCCTGCAGGTCAGTCACGAGCGCCAAGGCGCGATCCACTTGGTCATGACGGACATGGTCATGCCGGGCATGAACGGGCGGCAGCTGGCCGAGAGCCTCCGGAACTCCCGCCCGGACACGAGGGTCCTCTTCACTTCCGGCTACACGGACGACGCCGCCTTCTTCGACGGCGCCCTGGACGACAGGACGCCGTTCCTCCAGAAGCCATTCTCCGCGGACGCCCTCCTCAGGAAGGTGCGGGAGACCCTCGAGGCGTGAGGTCCCTCAGTCCGCCAGCGGGAGGGTCAGTTCGTCGATTCGGGCCAGGATCTCGGGCGAGAGCCTCTCCATCAGCGGCAGCGCCTCGAGGTTGTTCTGCATCTGGGAGAACTTCGAAGCGCCGGTGATCACCGTGCTCACGTTCGGGTTCCGCGCGGCCCAGGCGATGGCCAGCTGCGACACGCTGCCGCCGAGCTCGGCGGCAATGGCCTCGAGCTTCTCCACGGCCTGGTTCCTCGCCGGGTCGAGCAGGTCCGCGTGCAGCCACTCCATGCCCTTCATCGCGCCGCGGCTGTCCGCCGGGATCCCGTTCCTGTACTTGCCCGTGAGCAGGCCCGACGCCAGGGGACTCCAGGTCGTGAGCCCCAGTCCGATGTCCTCGTAGAGCCGCGCATATTCCTGCTCCACGCGCCTTCGGTGGAAGAGGTGGTACTGCGGCTGCTCCATCACCGGCTTGTGGAGGTGGTGGCGCTCCGCGATGTTCCAGGCCGCCCGGATCTCGTCGGCGCTCCACTCGCTCGTGCCCCAGTAGAGGGCCTTGCCCTGGGTGATCATGTCGCTCATGGCCCAGACCGTCTCCTCCACGGGCGTGTGCGGATCGGGGCGGTGGCAGTAGACCAGGTCGACGTAATCCAGTCCGAAACGCTTGAGGGAACCGTCGATGGCCTGGGCCAGGTACTTCCGGTTCAGGGTGTTCCGGCGGTTGATGCCCTCGCCGCTCCGGTCGAGGCCCCAGAAGAACTTGGTCGAGACCACGTAGTTCAGGCGCGGCCATCCCAGGCGCCGGAAGGCCTCGCCCATCACGGATTCGCTTTCCCCGTTGGCGTAGACCTCGGCGTTGTCGAAGAAGTTCACCCCCGCGGCCATGGCGGCGGCCAGCATCTCCACCGCCGACTTGACGTCGACCTGGTTGGCGTAGGTGACCCAGGAACCGAGGGAAAGAACGCTGACCTTGAGGCCGCTGCGGCCCAGCCTCCGATAGAGCATGTGAACCTCCTTGCCCGCCGGGTCGTCCCGGGGCACTCGAGTCTACCGCCCCGGGGGACCTTCCGGCGACGGGACTCACGCCTCCCCCGCCTGCGGGGCCAGGGCCTTGACGTCCACCCGGGAGGCGAGCTGCGCGCCGCTCCGGTGAAGGCCCAGCTTCTGGCGGATGTTGCCGCGGTGGAAGGTCACGGTGGTCGGGGATATGTACAGGGCGTGCGCGATCTCGCGAGGTGGTCCTGCCCTAGTAGATGCGCATCGAGACCAGGCAGTACATCAATGCCGGGAGGACGATGATCCCCAGGCAGAGGGCGAGGAGCACCGCGGGGAAGCGCGGCCTGGCGAGGAGGGCGATCGCCAGGGACAGGAGCCCGAGGAGGATGGGGAACGGCGCGACCTCGAAGGCGATCTGCCACTCCTCCTGCTGTCTCCCGAGGAGCGCCAGCACGTAGTCGTGCGCCAGGAGCAGGGTGGTGTAGACGCCCAGGGTGGAGGCGGCCGCGAAGGCGATCTTGAGCAGGGTGCGCCAGGACATGAGGGGACCTGTCGTGGAAGGATGGGGGGGCGCCGCGGAGGCGGGAACGATGACCGGCTGGGCGGCAGTCGTTCCCCGGCTCGCCCGGTCCATGCCGTCATGAAACAAGAACCCCCCAGATTCCTCTAGGGGGTCTTGGTGGAGCTGAACGGGATCGAACCGTCGACCTCTGCAGTGCGATTGCAGCGCTCTCCCAGCTGAGCTACAGCCCCGGGCGAAGTATCAGTCTAGCTGACCCTGGATTTCCGTCAATCCAAGGCTGCCGCCGTTCGCGCATGCAGGTCTGCGGAGCCATCTGGCCCGGGCTTGACGCAGCGTCCCGGACGGGGATCCTCGTCCGGAAGGGCGCCCGCAGCGGCACGCGGGGGTCTTGCTCGCTGCCCGAATCCATGACGAGGGCGATTCCGATCGAATAAATATTCATCGCCATTAGTGTTTCTTCCGCTTGCAGCTCGGCACCCCGGGACCGGGACATGAATGTCCTTTCAAACCATTCGTTGGCAAAGATATGCCCACAAAACAGCAGTTGAGACATGGGATGATCATCGGGCCCCCACGGGGAAGCGAAAAAATCCGGAGGGAGTCTCCATGGACAAGCCGAAAAAAAGCGAAAAACCGGTTGACTCCGTACCTTGGTTCGCCTACGTTGATGCCATGAAGCAGACCAACCTCACCAAGCGCCAGCAGGCCGTCCTGCACTATATCCACAAGTTCCTCGAGGAGGAGGGCCGCAGCCCCACGCTGAAGGAGATCGCGGAAGGCGTGGGCTCCAGCGCGGTGAGCACGATCCACAAGCACGTGCAGCACCTCATCGAGAAGGGATTCCTCGACCGCAGCCACGGCTGCGGCAACAACATCATCGTGGCCGGGCCCGGGAGGACTGGCTCCGATGAGGAATCCGCCCCGCAGGACCTGGAACGGGTTCCGGTGAAGGCCTATCCCTTCTGCGGGGACGTTGCCGCCGGCGCACCGCTCATCCCCGAGAGCCGGGCGATCCCCCTGGAGGTGCCCAACAGCATCCACCGGGACCGGGATGGGCTGTTCGTGCTGAGGGTCCGGGGGGATTCCATGATCCAGGACTGCATCATGGACGGCGACCTCGTGGTCCTCCAGCGCCGGGGGGAATACCGGAACGGGGATCGCGTCGTGGCGCTGATCGACGGCGAGGAGGCCACCCTCAAGGAGTTCCGGAAGGACCCCAAGGGCGTCTGGCTCATCCCCCACAACCCCGAACTCACGCCGAAGTGTTTCCAGCCGGAACAGGTGCAGATCCAGGGCGTCCTCGTGGGCGTCATGCGGAGCTGCTGAGGCCGGTTCAGAGCTGCGCGAGCAGGCGTCCCTGCAGTTCCCGGCACGGCATGGAACCTCCCAGATCGGCAGTGGCGTTGCCCTCCGAGAGGAGGGTGCTCACGGCGCGCTCCACCGCGCCAGCCTCCGCCTCCCATCCCGCGCGTCGGAAGAAGAGGGCCGTGGACAGGAACATGCCCAGGGGATTGGCCATGTCCCTGCCCGCGATGTCCGGGGCTGAGCCGTGCACGGGTTCGAAGAGGGCCGAACAGCGGTAGGGGTGATGGGGCGCCCAGGATGCGGAAGGGGCCATGCCCATGCCGCCCTGGAAAGCCGCCAGGAGGT
>DAOPZL010000022.1:0-41822 GCA_035353395.1 Holophaga sp. | reverse complement strand
CCGCGACTCAACGTCCTGATGTTGGCTTACTTGAACACGTTCCTTGGACTTCTGCGGTATAGTGGGAGTCCGGTGACAACCTGAGGGCCTGTATGACGATCGAAACGAAGACCGACGGATCCGCGGTTCCTGCTCCGGGGGCCAATTTGGAGGAGAGGTTCGCGGCGGCGCTCGACTTGCTGTACCGGAACCGGCGCGACGAAGCGGTCACCGCCCTGGAGGCGATGGAGATCGAGGCCGGGAAGTCCGGCCAGGTGGCGATGGCGCGAGCCGCCAGGACCTACCTGACGGCCCTGCGTTCGCGCGGGGAGACGAAGGCGGTCCCCGTCCTCCAGCCGGAGATGGCCGCCCAGCTCTGCCTCAACCGCGGCGAGACCGACGGGGCCCTGGCGCTGCTCGACAAGGCTCTGGCGACCCAGGACAAGGACGCGAGGCTGTTCTACCTCAAGGCGATCGCCCATGCCCAGAAGGACGAGGCCGAGGCCGCCGCGGCCGCCATTCGGCGGGCGGCTTCGCTGAATCCGGACATCCTGCACCAGGTCCATCTCGAGCCGGATTTCGACCGGATCCGCTCGACGTCCTTTTTCGCCGCGCTCGGCATGGACTAGGGTTCGGTGCGAGGCCTGCACGCCGATCAGCCCCTGCGCGTCGCGGCCATCGGAGGCGGGACAGGCCTGGCGGCGCTGCTGAGAGCCATCAAGTGCGAGGCGGGCCGGAGCCGGGATCCGTGGAAGCTCACGGGAATCGTGACGGTCTCCGACAACGGAGGCTCCTCGGGCCGGCTGCGGGCGGAACTGGGCGGCATCCCGCCGGGGGATCTCCGCAACTGCCTGTCCGCCTTGACCCAGGAGCAGTCCGTGCTGTCGGACCTGCTGGACTACCGGTTCAAGGGTGAAGGCAACCTGGCCGGGCATTCGCTCGGCAACCTCATGCTGCTCGCCATGGCCGACATCACGGGGGACTGGGTCCGCGCCATCCGCCAGCTCGCCGGCGTGCTGGTGACCGTCGGGCGCCTGTACCCGTCGACCGTCATGCCGGTGACGCTGTGCGCCGAGGACTTCCAGGGCCGCCGCTACATCGGCGAGACCTCCGTGAACGTCTGCAAGCCACCCCTGGCCCGGCTCTGGCTCGAACCCTTCGACGTGGAACCCCTGCCCGAGGCCCTCCTGGCGATCATGCAGGCCGACCTGATCCTGCTCGCCCCCGGCAGCCTCTACACCTCCACCGCGGCGAACCTCCTCATCCCCGAACTGAGCCGGGCGATCCTGCGGACGGAGACCCCGGTGATCTACGTCGCCAACCTGATGACGGAACCCGGGGAGAGCGCGGGGCTGGACCTGGAAGCCCACGTGGCCACCCTTCAGGCCTTCGGCGGCTTCCCCATCCACGCCGTGCTCGCCAACAGCGCCCCGCTGTCCGAGCCGATCCTCCGCCGCTACCACGAGGAGGGCGGCTTCCCCCTCCTGGCGACCCGCGCTTCGCTCTGCGGAGTGCCTGTTTTTTCTCAACCCCTCCTGGATCCGGATGCCCAACTCGCCAGGCACCATCCCTCGCTGCTCAACCAGGCCCTTCGGGAAGTGATCGAATCTTTATAATTACGACTGCCGGCCCGATAAGTTCTGAGGAACCTCGCAGGATGGATGAGATGATGGTCTGGGCCGGAACAGGGGGACGATGCTAGATGGGGCTGCGGGGTGATCTGACCACGATGGGGCTGGAGGACATCTTCCAGTGGCTCGCCGTGGGAAAGAAGACCGGCGTCCTGGAGTTGAAGGGCTTCCTGCACACCAAGCGCGTCTTCTTCCATGCCGGCAAGATCAGCAGCGTGTGGTCCTCGGATCCGCGGGAGTACCTCGGCCAGTATCTCCTGGCCTTCAACCGCATCACCGAGGAGCAGCTGCGGGAAGCGCTGGCCACCCAGGAGGACGAGAACCAGCTCCTGGGGCGGATCCTCGTGAACCGCCAGCTCATCACGGAAACCGAGATCCGGCGCATCGTCCAGCTCAAGGTGGAGGAGTCCATCTACGACACCTTCCTGTGGGACGTGGGAACCTTCGAGTTCACGGACAACCAGGCGCCGCCCCAGAAGACGATGCTGCTGAGTCTGGACGTCACCGGGATCGTCCTGGAAGGGGCGCGCCGGGTCGACGAGTGGAGGCGCATCCGCAACGTCATCAAGGGCGGGGACGCGATCCTCGACGCCGTGTCCGAAGCCATCGCCGAGATGCTGCCGCTTTCGCCCGAGGACGCGGACCTGCTCGGCCGCCTGGACGGCCACAAGACCATCGACCAGGTGATCCTCGAGATGAGGGCCCCGGAGTTCAAGGTCCTCAAGCTGGTCTTCGACCTCCACGAGAAGGGGATGGTCCGCATCCTCCGCCAGGGGGGCAGGCTGGGCGACCGTTCGAGCCTCCAGCTCCAGCGGGCCCGGCATCTGGTCGAGAAGCAGAAGCTCCAGGAGGCCCAGGAGGAGCTGCGCCTCATCCTGCAGGACCAGCCCAGGCTCCAGGAGGCCAGCCGGATGCTGGAGGTGGTGGAGCACTTGCTGGAGGAAGTCGCCCTGGATGAGAGCCTCATCCCCGAGCTGGCGGTGAGCATCGAGGAGCTGATGCAGGCCCAGCTGGGGCCCAACGAGGCCTTCCTCGCGACGCGCGTGAACGCCGTCTGGAGCCTGAAGGACATCATCTCGATCTCGCCCTTCCCGCACGACGAGTGCATGGCCATCTTTGCGAAACTGCTCAAGCGTGGGATTCTCAGGACACAGAAACCCCACTCAGGAGGCAATCTGCCCGACCTTCGGCGCTGATCTCCTCCTGATTCCAGGAGGACTTCAATGCGCAAGATTGCTACCTGGCCGCTGGTCGCGTCGCTCTGCATCGCCTCGATGGCGGCGGCCCCGAAGGCCAAGCCTCCCACGGTCACCCAGCTCAAGGCCCAGGTCCAGAGACTCACGGAGGAGCGGGACGACCTGCAGCGGCAGCTCGATGCCACGGAGAACCTCCAGCAGGAACTCGCCGCCTCTCTCCAGGGGAGGGACCAGGCCCGGCAGGAGGCCACGGGGCTGCGCAGGGAACTCGACGCGGCCAAGGCCTCCATGAAGGAGAACCAGAGCGGTTCCGAAGCCATCCTGGAGGACCTGCGGAAGACGAAGGCCGACCTCGCCGCCTGCGCCTCGGACAAGGAGACCCTGAGGACGCAGCTGGAATCGGCCGAGACCAGGGCCAAGAAGCAGGCCGAGACCATGACCGGTCCCGGCCTGCCCGACATCGTGCCCGCCCGGGCCCTGAACCTCGGCCGCGTCACGCCCAAGGTCAGCAAGGTGCGCCGCGGCGTGGTCGTGGTCAACGTGCTCGTCAGCGAGAACGGCGAGGTGCTCGACACGAACCTCCTCCAGGGGCTGCCCGGCACGGACGTCTACGTCCAGAAGGCCAACGACAGCTGCCTCGAGGCCGCCAAGCGCCTCGTCTTCGATCCGGCCCGTTCGGGCGACGGGAAGACCAAGCTGAGGGTCTGGCAGGCCGTCGGCTTCCTGGTCAACTGAGGGAAGCGATCAGCGCAGGTCGTGTCGCGCCGCCAGGCAAGAAGACCGGCACCGCGAAATTCGGGAAAAGGCGCGAAAGGGAGCGGCGATAGGGGTTCGCGCCTTTCGCGGTTCCGGATGTGGTTTTTGAGTCAGTCGACCTTGCAGCGGACGTCGCCCTTGGCTCTTGCCTGGCAGGCCAGGCGCTGGCCGGGCTTCGCCCTGAGGCACTTCAGCACGCGGGTTTCCGCCTCGCCCTCGGGGGAAAGCTGATCGGCGCCCTCCTCCACGGTGACGAGGCACGATCCGCAGCGCGCGTGTCCCCCGCAGCGATGGACGAGGGCGGCGCCTCCTTCGCCGGCGGCCGCCAGCAGGCTGAGTTCGTGCTCCAGGTCGATTTCACGGTTGAGCTTCCCTTCGAAGGTGACCTTGAACATGCAGCCTCTCGATCCTGGCATCCGTGCCGTCCTCCAGTCTATGCCCGATCGTTCGGATAGACTGGGACCATGTGGTATGCGGAGCATACGCTGGAGACGACGAGCGCGCCCGAAGCCATCTGGTCGCGCTGGGAGGACGTGGAGGGCTGGCCCGAGTGGGACGAGGACCTGGAATGGGTCCGGCTGGCGGGTCTCCTGCAAGCCGGGAGCCGGGGGCGCCTGAAGCGGAAGGGCTCCCTTCCGCGGTGCTTCCGGATCGAGGAGATCCAGGAGGGGCAGGGGTTCACGTATGTCGCATGGAACCTGATGACGCGCACGCGCTGGCTGCACCGGGTGGAACCTTGCAGGCTCGGGAGCCGCGTGACGCACCGTGTCGAGGTCGCGGGCATCCTGGCCTGGTGGCTCCGGCTGATCCTGGCGCCCAGGATCCGGCGGACCCTTCCTCCGGCCGTACGGAAACTGGCAAGGGTCGCGGCTAGTCCCCGAAGCTGATGCCGAGATTGCGGGCGGTGAGGATCGTGTCGCAGTCGGGGGGTACCAGCTTCATGCGGCCGGCCACCTCTTCGATCGGGACGTAGCGCACGTTCGGGGGATCGAGGGCCACCATGATGTTGGAGGCGCCCTCGGCCAGGGCCCGCACCGCGGCCGCGCCGAAGCGCAGGGACAGCAGGCGGTCGGTGGCCGTCGGGGTCCCGCCCCGCAGGAGGTGGCCGAGCACGACGCTCCGGGCGTCCTTGCCCGTCAGTTCCTGGAGCTGCCTGGCGACCACGTCGCCGATGCCGCCCAGGCGTTCCGCGTGGCCGCCTTCCGCCTTGGTGGCCACGATGGTGGCGCCGTCCCTGGGCTTGGCCCCTTCGGCGACCACCACGATGCTGTAGCTCCTGGAGCGTTTTTCCCGTTCCATGATCTTCTCCACGATCTTGCCGAGGTCGTAGGGAATCTCGGGGATGAGGATCACGTGCGCCGTGGCCGAGACGCCGGCGTGCAGGGCGATCCAGCCCGCGTAGCGGCCCATCACCTCGACGACCAGGACCCGCTGGTGCGACTGGGCCGTCGCGTGGAGCCGGTCGATGCACTCCGTCGCGAAGGCCACGGCCGTATCGAAGCCGAAGGTGGCGACCGTCTTGTCCAGGTCGTTGTCGATGGTCTTGGGGACGCTGACCACCCGGATCCCCTTCTGCGCCAGCACGTTGGCGATGGCCAGGGAGCCGTCCCCACCCACGGAGACGAGCGCGTCGATCTCGTGCATGGCGAAATAGTTGACGATCTCGTCGCAGCGGTCCACCTCCCGCTGGCTTCCGTCCGGCATCTGGACCGGGAAGTGCAGGGGATTCCCCTTGTTCGTGGTCCCCAGGATGGTGCCGCCGAGGTGGGTGATGCCCCGCACGGAGTCCCGCGTCAGCAGGAAGGCGCCGTTGCCGCCATAGCGCTCGGGGAAGAGGATGCCGTTGAAACCGTCCCGGATCCCGATGCACTCCCAGCCCTGGTAGATGGCGGAAATGACCACGGCCCTGATGACCGCGTTCAGGCCGGGGGCGTCGCCGCCTCCCGTGCAGATGGCGATTCGCCGGATCCTTCCCTGGGACATGGCTCCTCCCGCAAGTGTCTGACCGATGATAGCCCGGCTGGATGAGGGAGCATGAGTCTGCATTACACTGGTCTCCACTCGGAGTCCGGTCATGCTCACCCCAAGACAGCGGCAGTTCCTCAAGGCCCAGGCACATCATCTCAAGCCGGTGGTGCACATCGGGAAGGGCGGGGTCACCGGTCCGCTGGCCGCGGAACTGGACGTGATGCTCGAGAGCCTCGAACTGATCAAGATCAAGCTCAACCAGAACACGTCCGAGGAGCTGGAGGCGGTCGCCGCCAGCCTCGCGGGCCAGGTCGAGGGCCTGGAGCACGTCTGGACCATCGGGAGGACGATCCTGGTATTTCGCCCCAGCCGGAACAAGCCCACGCGGTATCCTTTTCCCGCTTGAAACCTGGTCCATCGAACCATCTATTCCCCTGAGGGCGATCGGATGTCGTACTTGTCGTGGCTGGAATCCGGACAAATGCGTCGCCATTTCCTGGAGAGCGGCTGCCTGCTGGGCCGCGATCCCGCCGCGTGCGCCGTGTCGCGGCCCGGGGACCCGAGCGTGTCGCGCCGGCACGCAGCCGTCGACAGGGTGGAGGGCCGCTGGTGGATCCGGGACCTGGAATCCCGGAACGGGATCCTGCTCAACGGCACGCCCGTGCCCGGCCCGGGCGGCCCGCTCGAGGATCTCGACGAGATCCGGCTGGGCGACTGGAAGCTGGACTTCACGAACGCCTTTCCGGGACTGGACGGCGTCAACCATCTCGAACAGGTCGGGGATCTGTTCAGCGAGATCGGCTCCCGGCCGGACCAGCTCCCCCTCCTGGTCCGCGGGCTGGAACTCCTCCACCGCTCGACGGAAGTGCTCCTGCGTGTCGGCACCGCGGGGGCGGTGGTCCACGGCCTCCTCAACGAGGCGTTGAAGCTGCTCGAGGCGGACAGGGGCGTGGTGGTCATGCTCCACCCGGACGGCAGCTGGCAGTCCGTCCAGTCCCTCGGCGACGTCGAGGAGAAGGTGGGGATGTCCAGGTCGGTGCTGGACTACGTCGCCCGGCACCGGACGGCCGTGCTTTCCAACGCCCCCATGTCGGATCCCCGCTTCGAAGGGGCGAGCCTGCTGGCGCTCCGCCGCGGGGCCTTCCTCTGCGCGCCCATGGACCTCGACGGGATCGTGCACGGGATGCTCTACCTGGACCGCGCCGACGAGCGCCGGCCCTTCACGCGCTTCGACCTGGCGCTCTTCCAGGCCTTCGTGAGGCAGGGGGCCCTCGCCCACCGCCATACGCTGCTGGCCCAGCGCGCCATCGGCCAGGCCGAACTCCAGGGGGAGCTGCTCCGGCTCAAGACCCTCAACGAGCGCCTCACGAACCGGTCCGGGGAGCTCTTCAGCGTGATGGCCTCCTGCCTCCGGTGGCTTCAGAGCTATGCCGAGCGGGCCCCCGGCGATGCCGCCGACCTGCTCCGCCACGAGGTGGACCGCCTGCAGTTCCTGGTGGACGAGGGCATCCAGGAATCCCTGCTGGAGGTGCCGCGCGAGACTCCTTGTTCCTCGAGCCTGGAATCCCTGCAGAGGCTCCTGGAGCCCGCCTGGAATTCCCTCCTCAAGATCCGCAGGGCCTGCCTGAAACTGGAACTCGTCCCTTCCGGGATGGTGTGGATGGCCGGCAGTCTCGCCGAACAGGCCGTGATGGGGCTCGTGGAACCCCTGTTCATGGAGATCGCCGAGGGCGCCACGGTCGAAGGCCAGTGGCAGGAGGAGTCCGGGAACTGGGTGCTGAAGCTGTCCTTCCCCATGGGCGTCCACGCCCCTTCTCCGGACCCGTGGACCCTGCACAGCCTGCAGAAGGCCGGCATCGTCTGGCGCTGGTCGGAACAGAGCCTGGGCATCACGTTCCCCCGGGGGATCGACACGCTCCCCGAAGAGCCTTCCCTGCCTTTCCTGGGGCTCGTCACCGAGGAGTTCGAGCTCCTCGGCATGTTCCAGAGCGTCGCGGAGGCAGGCCAGATAGCCATCTTCCCCCTGGAGGAGGATCCCCCCCTTCCGCCGCTGCCCCCCTTCCGGTTCCTGGTGGTGGACGCCAAGGGCACCAAGGACCCGGTGGCTTGCATCCAGGCCTACCGTCGCCATCCTTCGTTCTACACGACCCCCATCCTGGTGGTGCGCGCGCCGGACGAGATCTCGGCCGGCCTGCTGGCGGCCGGGGCCAACGACATGCTTCCGGAGGAGTTCCGCTGGGAGACCCTCCACCATCGCCTCCAGGTGCTGAAGGGACACGACGAGCTGCAGCGGAAGGCCATGGAGGCCGAGCGCTTCGAGGCCTTCAAGAAGATGGCGGGCAGCCTCAAGCACGAGATCAACAATCCTTTGGCCGTCATCTCGATGCAGATCGAGCTGCTGCAGCGGAAGTACCCCGAGGAGCCCAAGCTGGCCAAGGTGGAGGAGATGGTGGACCGGATCCGCGGCCTCGTGCAGGTGCTGCAGAAGATGCGCGAAGCCTCCCTCGAGGGCTATGCGGACGGGTCCAGCATCGTGAAGCTCAGTTGAGGGGCTGCGCCTCTTCCCCAGGCCTGTGGAACCAGGTGAGCCCCAGCTCGGTCACCAGCCCCTGGACGGGCAGGTCCTGGGGCGCATAGGGAAGCGCGGGGAAGCGCTGGACCTGGAAGGCGGCGCCCAGGGTGATGACCTCCGGGGAAAGCCGGTCCAGCAGGGCATCGTAGAACCCGCCGCCGTAGCCGACCCGGTAGCCCTCGTCGTCGAAGATCAGGCCGGGGACCACCACGAGCTGGACGGGCGGCATGAAGTGCTGCGCATGGGCGGGCTCCATCAGGCCGAAGACGCCCGGCTCCAGGGGCTCCGGCCCCCAGACCAGCCGGGGAGGCTGGGTGGACGAGACCCGCGGGAAGAAGAAGGTCCACTCGGGGTGGCCGTGGACGAAGGGCCTCAGGTCGATCTCGGAGCCCAGGGGCCAGAACACGGCGATGCGGCGGATCCTCCGGCTCACGCAGAAGGCGGTGAGATGGTCGCAGATGCGGATGGACCAGGCCCCGCGGTCCTCCGGCGAAAGCTCGTTCCTGAGCTTCCGGAAGCGTTTGCGCAGATCAGGCTTGGTTTCCATGGAACGCGGATCCTCGCAGACGAGGATACAACGCCCCCCCGTCACTCGCCCGGTGCGAGGCGGGCGAAGGGCTCACGAAGAGCTTGTCTTTCATCCCTTTCATCCCTTTTATCCTTGTTATTTTGTCATTAATTGTTGGATTACTGTATATACATAAATAATAAAGCAATTGATTGATAACCTTAATAATAATTGAAAATATATCATTATTGTTCATTGTGACTAAATAGGCAATATACGAAATTCATCTATTTTTCAAAGAAAATGTGAACAAGGATAAAAGGGATGAAAGGGAAAAAACGGAATAAAAAGGGATGCCAACGGATCTGGCCCGTCATCCTTGTTGGGACTCGATGGCGGTGACAAGTTCCCGGCAGAAGTCCGGGATGTCCGCGACCACGCGCCCCCAGACCAGGTTGCCGTCGCGGAAGGCGGGCTCGTCCACCCAGGTAGCCCCGGCGTTGACCAGATCGTCCATGATGCCGAGGCTGCCGGTGGCCCTGCGTCCCTGGACGATGCCCGCGGAGATGCCCACGAGGCCCGCGTGGCAGATCATCCCGACGATCTTGCCGGCGAGGTGCATGTCGCCCACGAAACGCTTCACGGCGCCGCTGCGGCGCATCTTATCGGGAGCCCATCCGCCCGGGATCACCACGGCGTCGAACTCGCCGGGCCCGACGCGCTCGATGCCCACGTCGGCGGAGGCCGCGAGCCCGTTCTTGCCTCGGTAGTTCTTCTTGCCTCCGGGATCCACGATCGTGACCTGGGCCCCCTCCTCGCGCAGGCGCATCACGGTGACCCAGAATTCCAGGTCCTCGAAACCTTCGTCGATGAGGAACGCGATCTTCTTGCCTCGAAGTCTCATGAAGGTCCTCCTTGAATGACGGGCTACAGCCTGTCGTGTGGATGCTCGCGCCGGATCAGGCGGCCCCCTTCGCCAGGGCGGTGTGGATCAGTCCGGCGATCTCCTGCAGGTTCAAAGGTTTCATGGCGAAGCCCACGGGACCGAGGGCTCGCAGGCACTCCTCGCTGAGGCGGTCGCTGTAGCCCGTGCAGAGGATCGCGGGGAAACCGGGCCGGAGGGCGCGGATGCGCGCCACCAGGACGTCGCCCGGCATCTTCGGCATGGTCATGTCGCTGATGAGGAGGTCGAAGGCGCGAGGGTCCGCCTGGAAGAGCGCCAGCGCCTCCTCGCTGTGCGTCTTCACCGTGACCTGGTAGCCCAGCCTGCCCAGCATCCTTGCCGCCAGGTCCACCTGGAACTCCTCGTCGTCCACGAAGAGGATGCGCGCCGTGCCCAGGGGCAGTTCCGGGGGCCCCGCTTCGGCGGCCTGGGGCTCGCCCGGCGGCAGGGCGGGAAGGAGCACATGGAACGTGCTGCCTCTTCCCGGCTCGCTGTGGACGGAAATCGTTCCGCCCAGGCTCTTGACGATGCCGTGCACCACGGAGAGGCCCAGCCCCGTGCCTTCGCCCTGGGGGCGGGTGGTGAAGAACGGCTCGAAGATCCGCTGCTGCACCTCGGGGGACATGCCGCATCCCGTGTCGCGGACCGTCAGGCGCAGGCAGGAGCCTTGGCGGCCGGCCGGCATCGCGGGGGCTTCCGCCTCCCCGGGGCGCAGCTCGTCCAGGGTGACTTCCAGGCAGCCGCCTTCGGCGCGCATGGCCAAGGCTGCGTTGGTGCACAGGTTCATCACCACCTGGTGGACCTGGGTCGGGTCCGCCAGGATGTGAGCGTCCGAAAGCACTCGGTACTGGATGTCGATCGTGGCGGGCAGGGAGGCCCGGAGCATCTTCATCGCCTCCTTGACGAGGCTTCCCATCTGGAGGGACTGCTGCACCCGCTTGGCCTGGCGGCTGAAGGTGAGGATCTGCTGGACGAGCGCCTTGGCCCGGTCGGCGGCCTTCAGGATCTGTCCCAGGTCCTTCTCCATCCTGGATCCCCTGGGCGCCTCCATCTGCAGCAGCTCGGTGTAGCCCAGGATGGCGGACAGGATGTTGTTGAAGTCGTGGGCGATGCCTCCAGAGAGGGTGCCGACCGCCTCCATCTTCTGGGACTGGGCGAGCTGTTCTTCCATCCGCTTCTGCCCGGTGAGGTCCCTGAAGGCGGCCACCCGGACTTCGCGCCCCGCGAAATCGATGAGGCGGACCCTGGCCTCCATGGGGAATTCCGTCCCGTCCTGGCGTCTTCCGGCGAGCTCGTAGGGCTCGCGGACCACCTCCGTGATCCGCTGCCGGGCCAGCGCGACGCACCGGGGGGCGATGATCTTGGGGACCATGTCCAGCCCCTTCGGATCCTCCTGGCCGAAGCCGAACATCTCCAGGAACATCCGGTTCGTGCTCAGGGCGATGCCGTGGTCGTGGACGAGGATGCCCTCCCAGGAGGCCTCCGCGATCTGGCGCAGGCGCGCCTCGCTCCGCCGCAGCTCCCCTTCGGCGCGCCTGCGGAGGGCGAGGTTGGAGACGAGGCCCGCGACGATCGCCAGGAGGGCGCAGATGAAGCCGATGAGGGCCCAGATCTCCTTCTTGTGCGTCTCGTAGATGGAAGCGGGGCGGTTGATGACGAGGCTCTCCGGCGGGAGGGAGGCTTCGCTCAGGCCGAAGCGCCGGAGCTGGACGTGGTCGAAGATGAAGTGATTGGCGCCCTGCCTGACCACCGGGATGGAGTCGGGGCTTTCCCCCGCGAGGATCCGCCGGCCGAGGAGGGCCATGGTGTGCCCCTGGTAGTAGCCGCTGATCACCTTCCCCCCGACGACGCCCCTGCCGATGTTGAACTGGACCAGCGCATAGACCGGCACGTGGCTCGCTTCCGCCAGCAGGGAACCGACGCGCTCGAAGGTGAAGGCGCGGCCGTCGCGGTCGGCGTAGTAGACGCCGAGCAGGGCCGCCGTGCCCTTCCCGAGTCCGGCGATCCGCTCCCTGAGCCCTTCCATGGGCAGGTCCGCGTTGTGGGTGAACCGGACCCTTCCCCGGAACGCGGCCAGCTCTCCCTCGATGTCGTGGGCGCTCTTCCGGCCGCTCTCGAGGTAGTCGTTGATGATGAAGATCTCCCGGGTCTCGGGGTGCAGGCGGAGCATGAGCTCCACCGTCTCCCGGGCGGAGAAGACCTCCGCGACCCCGGTGAAGCCTTTCAGTCCCCTGAGGCGCTCGTCCCCGAAGTCGTTCAGGCCGCAGAAGACCACCGGCACGCCGGGGAACAGCTCGTCCCGGCTGCGTTTCACGAAGTCGAAGGCGTTGTCGTCCGAGACGAGGATCAGGGAGAATCGGGCGCCGCCGTACTTGGCCCGGAAGAGTCCTCTCAGGCTCTCGAAGTACGCGCCCGAGTGGTAGCGCTTCGAGTCCATGTTGAAGACGTGCAGGATGAGGTTGTTCGCCTCCGGCTGCAGCACGTCCTCCACGGCTCGGGTGATGTCCTGGACCCAGGACATCCGCTGGTCGTAGGAGTTGATCTGCAGCACATGGCGGGGGGCCTCCGGGACTTCCTGGGCCGGGCAGGGCAGGAATCCCAGGCTCCACGCCAGCAGGATCATGATGATGCGGCGCGAAATCCACGTTTCCCGTCCCACGCTCCCCCTCGCGGCTGCCCCATATACTAGGCGGGGACAAGGGCTTCCCGCCATCCCGGAAAACGGGGATCCCCCGGGTTCAGGGTCCTCGGGGGCCGTCAGGCCAGGGTCTTCCTGAACCGTCCGGCCGCCAGGAAGAGCAGTCCCGATCCCAGGACGGCCAGGGCCGCCATCTGGGGCCAGAGGACCTCGAAGCCGGTCCCCTTCAGGAAGACGCCGCGGATGATCACCAGGAAGTATCGCAAGGGATTCAGGTAGGTGAGCCCCTGGATGACGGGGGGCATGTTGGCGATGGGGTAGATGAAGCCGGAGAGCAGGATGGCCGGCATCACGAAGAAGAAGGTGGTCATCATCGCCTGCTGCTGGGTCTGGCTCACTGTGGAGATGAACAGCCCCACCCCCAGGGTGCTCAGGAGGAAAAGGCCGGTCGCGAGGAAGAGCGTGGCGAGGTGTCCCTCCAGGGGCACCTCGAACCAGAACATGGCCACGGCGCACACGAGGGCCACGTCCACGAAGCCGATGAGGGCGAAGGGAATGGTCTTGCCCAGGATGAACTCCAGGCGCCCGATGGGCGTGACCATGATCTGCTCCATGGTCCCGATCTCCCGTTCCCGCACGACGGCCATGCTGGAGAGGATGATCGAGACGATCATGACGAGCTGGGCGATGACGCCGGGCAGGAAGAACCAGCGGCTTTCCAGGGTCGGGTTGAACCAGGCCCGGGCGGCGAGGGTCACCGGCTCCGTTTCGAAGCGCCCCCCGGAGGAACGGGAAATCCTTTCCAGCAGGACCTGCTGGTTGTAGGCTCCCGCGATGCGTTCCGAATAACCCATGACGATGCTCGCCGTGTTGGAGTCCGAGCCATCCAGGATGATCTGCACGGCGGCCGTGCGGCCTCCGGTGACCGCCTCGCTGAAGCCGCGGTCGAGACGGAGCACCACCTTGGCCCGGCCGGAATCGACGACCTCCTGCATCTCCGGTTCGCGGTCGACGCGCGCCACGATGTCGAAGTAGCCGGAGCCCTCGAAGCGGGCTGCCAGTTCCCGGCTGGCGGGGGTGCGGTCCAGGTCGTAGAGGGCGGTGGGGATGTTCCGCACGTCCATGTTGACGGCGTAGCCGAAGATGATCATCTGGAGGATGGGGATCACCAGGATCACGGCCCGCATGCGCGGATCCCGGAAGATCTGGATGAACTCCTTGACGAGCATGCGCTTCAGGGGCTCGAACATGGTCACACCAGCCGTTTCTTGAAGGCCAGGACGGAGAGGGCGAGCATGGCGGCCCCGAAGGCGGTCAGGAGCAGGCACTCGGGCCAGAGTTCCGGAAGGCCGGTCCCCTTGAGGCAGATCCCCCTCAGGATCGTGATGAAATAGCGCGCGGGCACCAGGTAGGTGACCACTTGCAGGGCCTTGGGGATGTTCTCGATGTCGAACATGAAGCCGGAAAGCAGGAAGGCGGGGAGGAAGGTGGCCGTGAAGGCCATCTGGCTCGCCAGCAGCTGCCCCTTCGCCAGGGTGCTGACGAGGATGCCCATGGAGAGCCCGCCGACGATGTAGAGCAGCGACATGGAGGCCAGCAGGAGCAGGCTGCCGCGCAGGGGCACCTCGAAGAGGACGTAGCCGGCCAGCATCGACAGGACGGTGTCCAGGATGCCGATCGCGAAGTAGGGCGCCAGCTTGCCCAGGATCAGCTCCGGACCCCGGACGGGCGTCGAGATGAGCTGTTCCATGGTGCCCGTCTCCCACTCCCGGGCGATGGTGAGGGAGGTGAGCAGCGAGGCGATCAGCATGACGATGACGGCGATGAGGCCGGGCACGATGTAGATCCTGGATTCCATGTCGGGGTTGAACCACGCGCGCGGCCGCAGCTCGAGGGGCTGTTCCGGCATCCGCCCGCCGCGCCGCTGGATCCGGGCCGCCTGGATGTCCCGGGAGTAGCCGCGGACGATGGCCTCCGCATAGCCCATGGCGAGGGTCGCGGTGTTCGCGTCGCTCCCGTCCGCGAGCACCTGGACCTGCACGTCCCGTCCGGACCCCACGCGGCGCCCGAAATCCAGGGGGATGACGAGGCCCATCAGGATCCGGTTGTGGTCCATCGCCTTCTCGATCTCGCCGTAGCCCCGGGCGTGGGCGACCACGGAGAAGTAGCGCGAGTTCTCGAACCGGCTGGCCAGCTCGCGGCTTTCCACCGTCCGGCTCTGGTCCCAGACGGCGAGGGGCACCCGGTCCACGTCCAGGGTGAGGGCGTAGCCGAAGAGCAGGAGCAGGACGAGCGGCAGGGCGATGCTCACGCCCAGCGCCCGGGGATCCCGCCAGACGTGGATGAACTCCTTCCTGGCCACGGCTAGCATGCGTCGAAGTCTCATCCCAGGAACTCCTTCTGCGCGCCCTCGGCCCTGTCCCTGGCCTCGATGAGGGAGACGAAGACATCCTCGAGGGAGGGCGTGATGCGCTCCAGGGCCGCGACCGTGAAGCCCGCGCGCTCGAGGGTCCGCCGCAGTTCCGGGGCCAGCCGGCCGGCGTCCTCCGCCATCAGGTGGATCTCCTGGCCGAACAGGGCCGCGTCGCGGACGCCCTTCACATCCGCCGCCACCCCCAGGGCCTCCTGGGGATGGTCGCAGGCCAGCCGGAGGACTTGGTCCTGCATGAGCTGGTGCTTCAGCTCGCCGGGGGTGCCCACCGCGGCCAGCTCGCCCCGGTAGATGAGGGCGAGCCGGTCGCAGTACTCGGCCTCTTCCATGTAGTGGGTGGTGACGAAGACGGTGACGCCGGTGGCCGCGAGGGTGTAGATGAGGTCCCAGAAGCTCCGGCGGCTGATCGGATCCACCCCGGAGGTGGGCTCGTCCAGGAAGAGGACGGGAGGCTCGTGCAGGAGCGCGCATCCCAGGGAGAGGCGCTGCTTCCATCCGCCCGGGAGCAGGCCGGCGCGGCTGCGGACATGATCCTGGAGGCCGGCCATCTCGATCACCCAGGCCTTCCGGCCGGCCTTCCTGTCCTTGGGAATGCGGTAGATGCCGCTGTAGAACTCGATGTTCTCCTCGACGGTGAGGTCGTCGTAGAGCGAGAACCGCTGGCTCATGTAGCCGATGTTCCGCTTGATCTGCTCGCGCTCCTTGCGGATGTCGAAGCCCGCGACGGTCCCGCTCCCGGAGGTGGGCTCCAGCAGCCCGCAGAGCATCCGGATGGTGGTGGACTTCCCGGCGCCGTTGGGGCCCAGGAAACCGAAGATCTCGCCTTTGCGCACGTCCAGGCTGATCCGGTCGACGGCCGTGAAGGCCCCGAAGCGGCGCTCCAAGTCCCGGAGGGAGACGGCGATGGGAGGATCGGCTTGGCTCATGGCGCCGCCTCCGGACGGTCCTGGGGAATGGCCGAGGTGAACACGTCCTCCAGGGAAGGTTCGATCAGGCGGGTCTCGACGTCCGCGAAGCCGGCCTTCCTCAGCGCCGTTTCCACTGCCTCCCGCCCCGCGTCCGCATCGTCCACGCTCACGTGCAGGGCGTCTCCGTGGAGGGCGGCGCGCCAGGGCCGGAGGGTCCTGGCGGCCTCCCTCGTCCGCTCGCAGCGGACCTCCAGGAGGGCGCCCCGCATGAGTCCCTTCACGCCGTCCACCGTGTCCAGGGCCAGGAGGCGTCCCTGGTGCATGAGGCCGATCCGGCTGCACCGTTCGGCCTCGTCCAGGTAGGCCGTGGAGACGAAGATCGTGACCCTCTCCCGGAGGAGCTGGTAGAGGATGCGCCAGAAATCCCTGCGGGAGACTGGATCCACGCCGTTGGTGGGCTCGTCCAGGAACAGCACGCGGGGCGTGTGGACGAGGGCGCAGGCGAGGCCCAGCTTCTGCTTCATGCCGCCGGAGAGGTTGCCCGCTCGGCGCCGCCTGAACGGCGTGAGGTTGCTGAAGGCGAGGAGCCGCTCCATCTTCCCGGCGCGCACCCCCGGCGGGACCTCGTAGAGATCCGCGTAGAAGTCGATGTTCTCCTGGACCGTGAGGTCCGGGTAGAGACCGAAGCGCTGGCTCATGTAGCCGATCCGCTCCTTGACGGCCTCCGCTTCCCGGACCACGTGGCAGCCGTCCACCCAGGCCTCGCCCTCGCTCGGTGCCAGGATTCCGGTGAGCAGGCGCATGGTGGTGGTCTTGCCCGCCCCGTCGGGCCCCACCAGCCCGAAGATCTCGCCCTCCGCCACGGAAAGGGTCAGCCGGTCCACGGCCGTGAGCTTCCCGAAGCGCTTCGAGAGCGCCTCCGCGCGGATGGGATCCATCACTTGCCCGCCTCTCCCGCCAGGATCTCGGCGTCGGCGGGCATGCCCGGCTTGAGCTCCATCCCCGGGTTGGGGACCGTGATCTTGATCCGGTAGACGAGCTTCACGCGCTCCTTGCGGGTCTGGACGCTCTTGGGCGTGAACTCCGCCTCGGAGGACACGAAGGTCACGCGGCCCTCGTAGGTCTTCCCGGGGAAGGTGTCGGTGGCGAGGACGGCCTTCTGCCCGACCTTCACGCGGCCCAGGTCCGTCTCGTCGACGTAGGCCCTGAGCCAGACTTCCGAAAGGTCCCCGATCGTGGCCACGGCCGTTCCTGGAGAGACGTATTCCTTGGGCTCGACGTTCACGGAGAGGACCACGCCGCCGAAGGGGGCGAGGAGGGTGGCGTAGCCGAGCTGCGTCCGGGCCAGGGCGAGGTTCTGGAGGGCCTGTTCCTGCCTGGCGCGCCCCTGGGCGATGTCCTCGGTCCGGGGGCCCTTCTTCACCAGCGTGTACTGCTGTTCTGCCTGCCGGACCTTCGCCTTCGCCGCCTCCAGGGCGGCGCGGACGCCCTCGTAGTCCCGCGCGGAGACGATGCCCTTGCTCCGCAGATCCCGGATCCGGGCCTCGTCGGGCTCAAGGCGCTCCAGGTCGGCGGTTGCCTGGCCCAGGGCCGCCCGCGCGCTCTCGACCTCCTCCTTGCGCGAGCCGGCCAGGAGCTCGGCCAGGGCCGCCCGGGCCACGGCGTCGTCGGCGGCCCTCATGGCCAGCGTCTGCTCCAGGTCCTGGGCGTCGAGCCGGGCGATGACCTGCCCTTCGCGCACGATCTGGCCCTCCTCCACCGGACGCTCCAGGACCTTCCCGGCAACCCGGAAGCTGGCTTCGACCTGGGTGATCTCGATGTTCCCGGAGACCCGCAGGGTGTCCTGGGGGCCTTTCTTCCGGCAGGTGACCAGGGCGGCGGTCCCGGCGATCACGGCCAGGACTGCGACGGGAATCAGCGCCTTGCGTTTCATGGAAGGGTCTCCTCGGGCATTTCCGCGAAGGGCAGGGGATCGTCGGGGTGGGTGGCGATCCCGCGCCAGTAGAGTTCGAACCAGGACCGCTCGGCCAGGGGCAGGACGTCCTCCGAGGGGATCTGGGCGATCCGGTAGGACATGATCGGGACCAGGTCCAGGATCTCGACGTAGAGCCTGGCGAAGAAGAAGACGCCCAGGGGCAGCGGGAACTCCGGGCGGATGTGCCCCCGCTGGACCCCCTGCTGGAAGATGCTGGACATCGCCTTGAAGAGGGGCAGCACGCGCGTCGCGATGGTGTCCGTGACCCCCTCCGCGCCGCGCGCCAGCTCGCCGCGCACCGTCGCCCGGAAGCCCGCGTCCTGTCCCAGGTGCTTGTGGATCGTCCGGAGGGCTGCCCAGAACCGGACCGAGGTGTGCCTCGGGTCCGAGGGATCCGCCAGCCGCTCCATGTCCCTGATCAGGGGGGGGAACTTGCGGTCCAGCATGGCCGTGAACACGGACTCCTTGTTCTCGAAGTGGTAGTAGATGAGCGCGGGATCGCAGCCCGCCTCCCGGGCGATGGCCCGGATGCTCCCGCCCCGGAGGCCTTCCCGCGCGAACACGCGCTCGGCGGCGGAGAGGATGTGCTCCGGATCCACCTTGACGGCCTTGGGACCACGGGGACGAACGACTTTGCGGGGATGCGGCACGGCGGACTCCGATTCAACACATGTTGAATAATGGATTCGGCCGATCCGGGAAGCAAGGAAAATATTCAACAAGTGTTGAAATTAGGGTCGGGCGCACGAAAACGAGACCCCCGGGGGCTGCCCGGGGGTCTCGCTCGGCCCGCAGGGGGCTATTCGACGGAGATCGGGACTTCCAGGGTGTAGTCCAGGGCGATCACTTCCGGCTCCTCGAAGGCGATGCGGCTTTCCTCGACTTCGCGGATGGCGACCTGGCCCCAGAAGGACGCCAGCTTCGGCGCGTCCTGGGCCTGTCCCTGCTTGTTCATGGGAACCTGGACCTCGACCTTCGGGAAGGCGCCGCGCTGGAGCTGCTCGCAACGTTTGCCGGACACCACCACGAAGCGATACTTGTTGGCGACTTCCTCCGGAATGTGTACGACTGTGCGCTGAACCATGTAGATTCCCTCGAAGAGGGGAAGTGTATCAAGGAAATCAACGAATTTCCAGCGTTAGGATAGGGGGCGGAGGGAGGGGACATGAGGGTTCTTCTGGGAGTCACGGGGGGCATCGCGGCCTACAAGGCCTGTGAACTGGCCCGCAGGCTGGTCCGGAGCGGCCACCAGGTGAGGGCCTGCCTCACGGATGCCGGGAGCCGCTTCATCACGCCCCTCACCCTGGCCACCCTCACGGGAGAGCCTTGCTTCGGGGCCAACCCCGAGTACCACGAGTGGCGCCCCAACCCGAAGGTGGAGCACGTGGACCTGGCGAAGTGGGCGGAGCTCGTCGCGGTGGTCCCGGCGACGGCGGACATCATGGGGAAGACGGCCAACGGGCTGGCGGACGATCTCCTCTCGACGATCCTCCTGGCTGCGCGGGGGCAGGTGCTGTGGGCGCCGGCCATGAACCACGCGATGTGGCGGCACCCCGCCGTGCAGGGCAACCTGAAGATCCTGCTGGGTTTCGGTCACCTGGTCGTGGGCCCGGGGGAGGGGTTCCTGGCGGAGGGCGAGTGCGGCATCGGCCGCCTGGCCGACCTGGAGGACATCCACGAGGCCATCCAGGCCTACGCGGGCCCGCGCCTGGCCGCCTTCGCGGACAAGGAGGTCCTGGTCACCGCGGGGCCCACGCGGGAGGACCTCGATCCCGTCCGGACCCTCACGAACCGCTCCTCGGGCGCGATGGGGGTCGAGCTGGCCAGGGCGTTCCGCAACGCGGGCGCCCGGGTCCATCTCGTCCTGGGGGGAGACCTCGCGGCCCCCTGGGGCGTGGACACCCACCGGGTCCGCAGCGCCCAGGACATGCTGGAGGCCTGCGGCCGGCTCTGGCCTTCCATGGACGGCCTCGTCGCCGCGGCGGCCGTGGCGGACCAGCGGCCCGAGCACTGTGCCCCGGAGAAAGTGAAGAAGCAGGAAGGGCCGGAAACTCTCGTCCTCGTGAGAACCCCGGATGTCCTGGCCACCCTCTCCGCACGGAAGCGCCCCGGGCAATGGACCGTGGGCTTCGCCGCGGAGAGCGAGGACCATCTGTCGAACGGCCTCGCGAAGCTTCGCAGGAAGAAGCTCGACGTGATCCTGGTCAACGACATCTCGGCGGGCAAGGGCTTCGGGGCCCAGGCCAACACCCTGGTGCCCGTCTCCGCGGAAGGCGCCTCGGCGCCCATCGGGCCGCTGGACAAGGACAGCCTCGCCCAGGGCGTGGCCGCCTGGCTGGACGGCTACCTGTCGAGCCACCGGTAGCGGGGCTTCAGATCGCCGGCTCCAGCCAGGGAATGACTTCGCTGGGGGTCCCCAGCACGTTGCCCACCCGGACGGCGGTCACCACGATCCAGCCTGACGGCCGGCTGATCTCCTTCAGGTCCAGGGTCAGCGACTCTCCGGGGGCGGGAAGGTCGGGCCTCCGCCGTTCGAGGATCACCTCCCCCTTCGCCAGCACGTCCTGGGCACTCGGCTGGGACTGGCCGACGGGCAGGAAATAGACGCGCACCTGCTCCACGCCCACGAGCGGGTTCCCGTGGATGTCCTCCGTCGGCAGCTTCACCGCCAGGATCCTCAGGTCGAGACGCTGGACGCTGCAGGCCCTGGGCTCCGCCCGGGGACGCGGGATCGGATCCCCCTTGCGGCCGCATCCGACTCCCCCGCCGATGGCGAGGGCGAGGCAAATGATGGACGTGAGCGTGGGCTTTGGTAGGCTGATGAATCGCACCATCCTATGATGCCTCAGTTGGTGGGAACCGATATGCCAATGACAAATCTGCTTGTGCCCGGACGGAGTGGGACATCGTCCCTTGGGCGGGCAGGTGCGGGCGGGAACGAAGCGCCCGGGTGCCGGTTCCGGATCCCTGCGTCAGGATATGCATACACGAGGAAACTGATATGCCTGTGACCAAGCTGCTTGTGGCTAACCGAGGCGAGATCGCCTGCAGGATCATCCGGACCTGCCGGGAGCTGGACATCCCCACCGTGGCGGTCTACTCCGATTCGGATCGCGGCGCGATGCACGTCCGGCTGGCCGTGCTCTCGCACCACATCGGGCCGACGCCTTCCCGGGAAAGCTACCTGCGGGTGGACAAGCTCATCGACGTCTGCAGGAAGACCGGGGCCGACGCCATCCATCCCGGGTACGGGTTCATCGCCGAGGATGCCGACGCCGCGAGGAAGATCATCGAGGCGGGGATCACCTGGATCGGGCCGAGCCCGGAGGTGCTGGAGAACCTGGCCGACAAGACCAAGGCCCGGGCCATCGCCCTCAAGGTCGGAGCCCCCGTCCTGCCGGCCATCCACGAAGTCATGGAGGACGAGGACCTGGTGAAGGCCGCCGAGGCCCTGGGCTTTCCCGTGATGGTCAAGCCGGTGATGGGCCGCGACGGAAAGGGGATCCGCCTGGCGAAGTCGCCGGCGGACCTGCGGCGGGCGCTGCCCCGCGTGAAGGGCGACGCAATCTTCACGTTCTGGGACGACCGGGTCTACATCGAGAAGGCCCTGACCCATCCGCGCCACGTGGAGGTCCAGATCGTGGGCGACCAGCACGGCAACTACGTGCACTTCTGGGAGCGGGAGGGCTCGGTCCAGCGCCGGTTCCAGCAGGTGGCCGACGAGGCGCCTTCACCCTTCGTGACCCCCGAGATCCGCAAGGCCATGGGCGAGGTCGCGGTTGCCATCGCGCGCGAGGCGGGCTACGTGGGGGCGGGCACCGTGGAGTTCCTCATGGACCGGGACCGCAACTTCTATTTCCTGGAGATGACCTGCCGGATCCAGGGGGGCAGCGCCGTGACGGAGTGGATCACCGGCCAGGACCTGATCCGCTGGCAGATCCTGGTGGCGCAGGGCAAGCCGCTGCCCTTGAAGCAGGAGGAGATCCCCCTGTGGGGCCACGCGGTCCAGTGCCGGATCAACGCCGAGGACCCGAACCGCGATTTCGCGCCGAGCTCCGGCCGGATCAACTACCTGAGGACCCCGGCGGGACACAACGTCCGGGACGACAGCGGCGTCTACTACGGATGGGAGATGTCCCCTTTCTACGCGCCTCTGCTCTCGAAGCTGAGCACCTGGGGGCCCAACCGGGCGATGGCCATCCAGCGCATGCACTCGGCCCTGAGCGAGTACCGCATCGGAGGCGTGCGCAACAACGTGGCGTTCCACAAGGCGCTCATGGAACACAAGCCCTTCCTCCAGGGCGATCTCCACACCGGCATGCTGAACCATGCCTGGTGGAAGCAGCGGGGCATCGGTCCCAACTTGAAGTTCGCGGTGGCGACCGCGCTCTACGACGAGCTGGAGAAGGAGGAGCGCCGGGCCCAGCAGCCCATGGTCCGGACCGGCGGCGAACCCCGGGAACCCGGGGCCTGGCAGATGGTTTCGCGCTTCAACCGCATCTAACTTCCTGGATCGAACGATGAAACGGACTCTGACAATCGGTGAAGAAACGCACGAACTGGAGATCTATCGGCGCAGCGGCCGGGTCTTCATGGTCTGGGATGGCGAAGAACATCCCCTGGACATCCTCAAGGTCGAACCCACCAGCTTCTCCGTCATCCTGGACGGCCACTCCGTGGGCGTGAACATCGACCGGATCAAGAATCCGGATCCCGACCTCCACGGGTTCCGGGCGAGCGTCTACGACGGCGCCTACGACTTCACGCTCCAGGACCCGCACAAGACCCTGCTCGCGGCGGCCATGGCCCGGCAGCCCCAGGGGGGCTCCGGCCTGGTCAAGGCGCTCATGCCCGGCAAGGTGCTCAAGCTCTTCGTCAAGGAGGGCGAGGTGGTGGAAGAGGGGCAGCCCCTCCTGCTGCTCGAGGCCATGAAGATGCAGAACGAGTACACCTCCCCCTCGAACGCGCGGATCGCCAAGATCCATGTGGAGGAGGGCATGAACCTGGAGATCAACGCCCCGATGCTCTCCCTGGCGCCCGTGGAGGCCTCCGCCAAGCGCTGAGCGCCCCCCCACCTGGAAATCCTCCGGCCTCGTCTTGGACCTGGCCGGGGGAAGGCTTATGCTGATTGATATTGAATATGCACCTGTCCCTACGGTGAGTCCGTGATCAGCAAACTCGGCCGTTTCGAGATCAAAGACCTGCTTGGCCGCGGCGCCATGGGCGAAGTCTACCTCGGGCTCGACCCGGTCCTCGGCCGGGAAGTGGCGATCAAGACGATCATCTCCTCGGCCCTGCCCGAGGATCTTGCCCGGCAGCGCTTCTACCGGGAGGCGAAAGCGGCGGCGGTGCTTTCCTCGCCCCACATCGTCACCATCCACGAGCTTGGCGAGGACCAGGGCGTGCTCTTCATCGCCATGGAACTCCTCAAGGGACGGGACCTGGAACAGCTCGTGCAGCGTCGGAGCCTGTCGCTGGTGGATTTCCTGGAAGTGCTCGCCCAGGTGTGCGACGGCCTCGACACGGCCCACCGGCATCACATCCTCCACCGCGACATCAAGCCGTCGAACATCATGGTCGTGCAGGAAGGGCGCAAGCTGCTGGCCAAGATCATGGATTTCGGCGTCGCACGGCTGAAGGATTCCGTCATGACCGTGGCGGGAACCGTCATGGGGACCGTGAACTACATCGCGCCGGAATACATCAAGAACGGGGAGCCGGACGCGCGGAGCGACCTCTTCGCCGTCGGGGTGATGCTCTACGAATGCATTTCCGGGAAGAAGCCCTTCGATGATGCCTCCGCCTCCACGGTCCTCTACAAGATCGTCCACGATCCCCCGGATCCCCTGGAGCTCTCCATGCTGCAGGGCCTCAGCCCGGCTCTCCGGAACATGACGGAGAAAGCCCTGGCGAAGGACCCGGACGACCGCTTCCAGTCGGCCGAGGAGTTCGCGCTGGCTCTGAGGGCGGCCCAGCGTCCGGGATGGAACGGAAGGCTCGAGGAGACGACCCTTCGGCTGAGGAGCCAGCCCCAGCCCGAGACCGAGACCGCGGGCGCGCCCTTCCTGGACCCGGGCGCGACGAGCCCGTTGCCGGCGAACCCCCAGGCCGTTCCCCGGAGCCGCTACACCACGCAGCAGGTCGTCGTCGCGCCGCCTTCCGGGAACGAGGCCTGCGCCAGCCAGGAGGAGATGGCCGCCAAGGCGGGCACCCAGGAGATCGTCTTGGCCGATCCGGAGCTGCCGCCGGCGGAGGCGGGAGACGAGGATCCGGTCCAGACCTTGAAGCCGGAAATCGACGTCCCGGAACCGCCCGCCCTACCGGACGAAGGCGAGGACTCCCCGTGCATCCCGGAATCCCCCGCGGCCGGCGCGCTCCTGGATCCGGATGCGGAAACGATCCATCCTGCGGAAGCCCCCGGTCTTCCTGGGGCGCGGGAGGTCGTGGCCCCAAAGCCTTCGAGCAGGCGTTGGGGGGGCTTGGCGATCATCCTGGCCGCCCTCGGGATCGTCGGGGGGATCTGCTACCTCGCCCTGAGACCCAGGGCCGTGCCGCCGCCCTCTTCCCCTCCCGGACCGGCCGCCGTGCCCGCGCCCGAGTCCCCGGCCCCCCCGGAGGCGCGGGTCCCTGCCGCTCCTGCGGAGGCGCCTCGTCCCGCGCCCGCGGCGGGAAGACCGAAACCTGCCGCACCCAGGAGCAAGGCTCCCGCCGCCGCGCCGCCCCCGCCGCCGAAGCAGGATGCGAAAGCCGCGCCCGCGGCGGTTCCTCCACCGGCGCCCGCTCCTGCACCAGTTCCTCCCGTCAAGCCTTCCATCGCGGCTCAGGCCCCATCCCCCAAGGACAAGCAGGAACACACGGTAACGGAAGACCTGAAGCGGCAACGATAATGTTGTAGGGAGCGCAGCGGCAGGGCGCCTCGCCAGGCTGTTCGCCGCGATCCAATCGGCCTGCCGTCCGATTGTCTGGGCGATATGCCAGGCCCTGGGACGACATGGATGCAGATTGCTGCCAAGAAGCTGGAGTCTTCGTCTCTTTTCCAGCATCTGCGGTAGTTGCAGTTTGGCACGATCCGTGACATCTCCTGCGCGAGCTTCGTGGACGCACTTGGTGGATCTGGTCATGACCGAACTGCCCAGGAAAGGGGAAACGAGGCTTTTCGATGGAGGAGGTCCGCCGCATGGCAGAGGTCCAGGCTACGGCCCAGAGCCTGGAAGGCCCGGTCCTCCGCCCGGACCTGTGCCTTGGCATTGGGGATACGGTGCTGAACCCAACGGGAGATTGAGAATCTTCCCGGGAAGGCGCTTCCCGGATCGCCCCGCCTGAGCGGAAATCCGGAAAGCACGAAGCCCCGGGACCCAATGGTACCGGGGCTTTCTCGACTGGAGCGGGCGAAGGGGATCGAACCCTCGACGTTCAGCTTGGGAAGCTGACATTCTGCCACTGAATTACGCCCGCGCGGCTCACCCATGCTAGCGGGAATGGGAAGGCAATGCCAGGGGGGGCGGCACGGATTCGTCCGGGGCCCCCGGCGGGGGCAGTACGCCTTCAGCGGGTCCCGGCCGTCAGGTCCTCCAGCCGGCTCGCCACGTACTCGACCAGGGGCTCGGCGCCCAGGACCCGCTGCTCGGCGATCCAGAGGGGAAGGGTCAGGGCCCCGGCGGCCTCGGGCTTCCACTTGACGGCGTCCTTTTCCGTGCAGACGAGGGCGGCAGCCCCGGCGGCACGGGCCTGGCCCTCCAGGCGCGCGAGGTCCTCGGGGGAAAGGGCCCGATGGTCCGGGAACTGGGCCGAGCCGCTCCAGTAGAGTCCGGCCACGAGGAGATCGGCCAGGAACGCCTCCGGGTGCCCCAGGGCGCAGAACGCGAAGAACGGCCCGAGCCCCGGGGCGGGCAGGGAGATCCGTTCCCCGTCCGGGAAGGACCGGAGGGCGGTGATGGCGAAATCCAGCCAGAAGACGGGGCCGCCGGAACCGTGACGCTCCCACCACGCCAGGATCTCGGGCCGGGGCGCGCGGCTCCCCCGGGTCACGACGAGCGCCGAGGCCCGTCTCGCACTCTCCATGGGTTCCCGGAGGTCGCCCATGGGCAGCATCCTCCCGTTCCCCCAGCGGCGCACCCCGTCCAGGAGCAGCAGGTCCAGGTCCCGGTGGAGGGCGCGGTGCTGGAACCCGTCGTCCAGCAGCAGCACCCTGGGCGCGGGATCATGAGCCAGGGCCCGCAGCGCCGCGAACGCCCGGCGCCGGCCCACGACGACCCTGCCCGGCCCCAGGGCCCTCGCCATCAGGAGAGGCTCGTCCCCCGTCTGCCGGGGGTCCGAATCGGGCTCCACGTCCATGGGATCCACGGCCCGCCTGCCTCCGTATCCCCGGGACAGGACGGCGCCGGGCCAGCCCATGGCCTGCAGGGCCTTGGCCAGATGCAGGGTGACGGGGGTCTTGCCGGTTCCGCCCAGGCTCAGGTTCCCGATGGACACGACGGGAGCCGGCACCCGGGCCGACCGTTCGGGGTGGTTCTCGAAGACCCGGTTCCGCGAACGCACGACCACCCCGTAGAGGGGCGATAGGGGAGCGGCCAGCCAGCGGAGGATTCTCACCCTTCGTTCGTAGCACAGGCGGACCGGAGTTGGAACGTCTTCCTTGCCTGGAGTCCTCGCATGCCCTCCCCGCGCAATGGTCTCGAGCGGGCTGGAAAGTGGGGCCAGGCCATTCCCCTGGATCGCCCGGGCAGAGTATCTTGTAGTTCCAGCTCCGGACCCCGACATGACCGAATCGAGCTTCATCGACCAGAGCAAGCTTCGTTTCAGCGAGGGCGATGTCGTTTTCCGCAAGGGCGAGATGGCCCAGCAGATGTATATCATCCTCAACGGGAAGGTCCGGCTCTACGTCGGCCATGAACCGGTGGGGGACTGGTCGGAGGAACTGGTCAAGGGGGACTTCTTCGGCGAGGGAAGCCTCCTGGAGCCGATTCCGCGCTCCAGCACCGCCGTGGCCCTGGAGGACACGGAAGTCGTCGCCATCTCCCGGGGCACGTTCCTCCGCATGATCCGGCAGAATCCGGAAGTCTCCATCAAGATGATGCAGCGCCTGGCGCAGAGGAACCGCGAGCTGAGCGGGAAGGTGGATACCGAGGCGAACCGGGGCGGCAAGTCGAAGATGGCCGGGCCCATGGCCAGCCTCGTCTCGGTCATCTCCGGGAAGAAGTACACGATCCTCTCCCACGGCGCCCTGGTCGGACGGTTCGATCCGAACACGGGGATCCATCCCGACATCGATCTCACGGAGGAGGATCCCCAACTGAGCGTTTCCCGGCGCCACGCGCGCATCCTCTGCGAGCACAGCCGCTACTTCCTCGTGGAGGAGCACGGCGTGGCCAACGGCACCTACATCAAGGGCGAGCGCCTTCCGCCCGGCGACGCGCGGGAGCTGAAGCCGGGCGACCGTGTGGGTTTCGGGATGGTCGTGCTCTTCTTCGAGAAGGCCTGATGAGCTTCCGGGTCCAGGTCTGGCAGGACGAGCACGGCGTGAGGTGGGAGCTGGTGCAGCTGGCGCTGGACGAGATCGGCGGCGGCTGCCTCGTGCGGGAAGGCCGCTCCGCGCTGGACCTGGCGGACGGGGATGCGCGGGAAGGCGTGGAGGTCATCGCCAGGTTCGGGGACGTGGAGGACGCGCGCGCCTTCCTGCTGGCCGAAGGCTTCCTCCCCGTCGCGCGAGAGGGTTCGTGAACCCGGCGCATGGACTATATACTGGCCATGTGATCAGAAAAAAGACGGCTTCGCAGCGTGCGCTCATGCGGGTCTTCCGGTTCCACCTCGAGGCGCGTACCTGGATCGAGATCACGCTCGGCGTGACGGTGTTCCTGGCGATCATCCTCTTCTACCAATCCCTGCTCAGCCCCCAGATCTCCTTCGCCAACGACCGGCTGGCGCTCACCCAGCTGCGCGAGTCCTGGGGGCAGGCCGCGGTGGGATTCGGGCTCCGGAACAGCCGCAACCCCCGCGAGGACTTCTACAAGGCCTACCGCGACTTCCGCGTGAATGCTTCCATCAAGACGCTGCTGCTGACGGATCCCGAGTTCGCGAAGCTCTCCACCCAGGCAAGCGCCGCCTTCACCCGCCTGGAGACCGGGGAACTGCGCGCCGAACAGAGTGCGCTCCAGTCGGCGTCCGAGTTCGACGAGACCCTCTTCCAGATGGCCCTGCGCGTGGACGAGTACGCCAAGCTCCAGCTGACCGCCTTCCGGAGATCCTTCATCGTGACGGCCGGAGGCATCCTCGTGGCCATCGTCGGGATCATCCTCCTCGAGGTGAGGCTGCGGGCCTCCAGCGCGGGGGAAGCGCGGAACCGGGCCCTTTCCAGGGCCCTCATCGCCGCCCAGGAGGGCGAGCGCCTCCGCATTTCCCACGAGCTCCACGACGCGGTCGCCCAGGATCTCGCGGCTGCGAAGCTCTACTGCGGACTCTGCGAGGGGACGGAAGCGAAGCAGGCGGCCACGCTCCTCGAGCGCGCCATCGAGGAGGTCCGGAACCTCTGCTACGGACTCCGTCCGGCCGAACTGGACCGCCTCGGGATCGCGGAAGCGACCGCCCGCCTGTGCGCCGAAGTGAGCAACGAGACGGGCATCGACGTGAAACTCACCGTCGAGGGGCTGGCCGGCCTGAAGCTGACGCCCGAGACCGAGATCAACGTCTACCGCATCCTGCAGGAAGCCCTGGCCAACGTCCGGCGTCACGCGGACGCTTCCCACGTGCGCGTCGTGCTGTTCGGGTTCGGGGACTACCTCGAGCTCTCCGTGGACGACGACGGCCGGGGGCCCAAGGGAACCCGTCCGGGCCTCGGGCGGACGGGCATGGAGGAGCGCGCCCGCATGATCGGAGGCAAGTTCCACTTCGGCTATGGGCCCTGGGGCGGATCATCGCTCCGGGTCACGGTGCCTGCGCGCCGCGAGGAGATTTCATGAAGAGCGTCCTGATCGTCGACGACCATTCCGCCATCCGGGAAGGATTCAAGGTGATCCTGGAACGCTCGGGCCGGTACTCCGTCACGGGAGGAACGGCCTCCGCGGAGGAGGCCCTCGACTGTCTGGCCAAGTCGGGCAAGCAGCCCGAGCTGTTCATCATTGATATATCGCTGCCCGGCGCGAGCGGGCTGGAACTGACCGCCTCCCTGCGCAGGAACTTCCCGGCCTGCCAGGTCGTGATCGCCAGCATGCATCGCGAATTCGACTACATCGTCGGCGCTTTCCGGGCGGGCGCGCTGGCCTACGTGTCCAAGGACGCGGGCATGGAGTGCGTGGTGGCCGCCATGGATGCGGCCTCCTCCGGGATGTACTACCTGGATCCTCTTTCCCTCAAGCTGTTCGTGCAGGAGGCCTGCCTGCCTTCCGCCAAGTCGCCCGCCGCGCGCAGCGGGCTCTCGGGTCTTTCGGAGCGGGAGATCGAGGTCCTCCGGCTGCTGGCGGCCGGGAAGCGGGCCGAGGAGATCGCCCAGGAGCTGGAGGTCAGCCAGAAGACCATCGAGAACCATCTCTCGAACATCACGAACAAGCTGGGCGCCAAGGACCGGTTCGAACTCTACCGGATGGCGGCCCGGCTGGAAAAAATATAAATCAACAAAAAACGAAGGATACGTCCCCGGAGGGCTTTCCTGGGAAACTTACCTAAGATTTTTGGGACAAATTCATTGTCTTCCTCCTGATTCCGAGGTAGAACGATGGGGTCCTACAGCTCTTTTTCCCAACCCCGGAGGTCAAATGAAAAAACTCACCAGCGTCCTGCTGACATTGGTCGCGTCGACGGCCATGTTCGCCCAGGATTTCATCCTTGAAAACGGCAGCGAGCCCCAGTCGCTGGATCCCGCGCTCATCCAGGGCGTTCCGGAACACCGCATCTACATGGCGCTGTTCGAAGGCCTGATGATCTTCAATCCGAAGACCGCCAAGGCCGAACCTGGTCTCGCCGAAAGCTGGAAGATCAGCAAGGACGGGAAGACCTACACCTTCAAGCTCCGGAAGGCCAAGTGGTCCGACGGCAGGCCGATCACCGCCCAGGACTTCAAGGATTCCTGGCTGCGCACCCTGGATCCGGCCACCGGCGCCCAGTATTCCAGCCTGCCCGCCGACATGATCGAAGGCGCCAAGGCCTACAACACCGGCAAGGGCAAGAAGGAGGACGTGCAGATCAAGGCCGTCGATCCCCAGACCTTCGAAGTCACCTTCGTCGGCCCCATGCCCTACGTAGTCGAGGCCCTGACCCACTACGCCTTCGCCGTCATGCCGATGCACGCCATCGCCAAGTTCGGCAAGGACTGGATCAAGCCCGGCAACTTCGTCGGCAACGGCCCCTTCACCCTCAAGGAGTGGAAGCCCCAGGACCGCATCGTCTGCATCAAGAACAACAACTACTGGGACGCCAAGAACGTGAAGCTCAAGAGCGTCACGTACCTGCCCATCGAGGACCAGTCCACCGCGTACGACAAGTACAAGGCCGGCGAGATCGACTGGGTCTGCGACGTGGATCCCGCCCGCATCGACGAGATCAAGCTCCGCAAGGACTACCAGCACGTGACCGGTTCCACGGTCTACTACTACATCTTCAACTGCACCCGCAAGCCCTTCACCGACGTCCGCGTCCGGAAGGCCTTCTCCATGGCCCTCAACCGCAAGGAACTCTGCGACCAGGTCCTGAAGGCCGGCGACATCCCCACCGCCGGACTGGTTCCTCCCTTCGGCACCTACAAGACCACCAAGGGCAACCCCTACAACCCCGAGGAAGCCAAGAAGCTGATGGCCGCCGCCGGCTTCCCGGGCGGCAAGGGCTTCCCCAAGTTCACGCTCATCTACAACACGAGCGCCCGCCACAAGAAGATCGCCGAGTGGGCCCAGCAGCAGTGGAAGAACACCCTGGGCGTCGACTTCGAGCTGCAGAACCTCGAGTGGAACACCTTCCTGGATACCCGCCAGAAGACCCACGACTTCTCCATGAGCCGTGCCGGCTGGCAGGCTGACTACCCGGATCCCCAGAACTACACCGAGGTCCTGCTCAAGACCGGCAGCGGCCTGAACGACGGCCTCTACTCCAACAAGAAGGCCGACGCGCTGATGGACAAGGCCAACCGCATGCCCGGCGGCGCCGCCCGCGACAAGGTCCTCATGCAGGCCGAGGACATCGTGATCACCCAGGACCAGGCGCTGGTGCCCTTCTTCTTCTACGTCAACCAGTCCCTCATCAACACCAACAAGTGGGGCGGCTGGTATCCGAACACGCAGGACGTGCATCCCGTCAAGAACCTCTACAAGAAGTAGATTCCTGCGTCTTCCAGAACATGTTGGGCCGGAGCATCTTCGAGCCGCTCCGGCCCTCTTTGACGATGGAGATTGATTCCATGCTCAGGCCCTGCGCCGCATCCACGCCTTCGGCGGGCAACGACTCGCTTGGAGCCGAGTTCACACCAGACAAGAGGCTTCTATGACCCGTTTCCTGATACGGCGTTTCCTCGGGATCATCCCGACGATCTTCCTCATCATCACCTTCGCGTTCTTCATTGTCCACGCTGCGCCGGGCGGGCCGTTCGCAAGCGAGAAGAACGCGCCTCCCGAGATCGTCGCGAACATGATGAAGAAGTACCACCTCGACGAGCCGATGTACAAGCAGTACTTCCGCTACATGTCCGACGTGGCGAGAGGCGATCTCGGGCCTTCCTTCCGCTACAAGGACTACACCGTCAACCAGCTGATCAAGCAGGCCTTCCCGGCCTCCGCGCTCCTGGGCTTCCTGTCCCTGTCGCTGGCGGTGCTCATGGGCGTCGCCGCGGGCATCATGTCGGCGCTGAAACGCAACAGCTGGATCGATTACCTGTGCATGTCCTTCGCGGTCCTGGGCATCTCCATCCCCCTGTTCGTCATCGGGCCGATCCTGAAGCTCTATCTGGCCCTCAAGTGGGAGCTGCTGCCGACCTCGGGCTGGATCGACGGCCGGAACGGATGGGTCGTGCTCATCATGCCCGTCCTCACGCTCTCGCTTCCCTATCTCGCCAGCATTGCCCGCCTCACCCGGGCCTCGGTGCTCGAGGTGCTCCGCGCCGACTACATCCGGACGGCCCGGGCCAAGGGCCTCTCGGAGCCGGTGGTGGTCGTCAAGCACGTGCTGAAGGGCGCCATGCTGCCGGTGGTCTCCTACCTCGGACCCGCCCTCGCCTACATCCTGACGGGCGCCGTCGTGGTCGAGACGCTGTTCACGGTTCCGGGCCTCGGACGCTTCTATGTCCAGGCGGCCGTCAATCGTGACTACACCCTGATCATCGGCGACGTCATCGTCGTGTGCATCCTGATGGTGGTCATGAACTTCCTCGTCGACATCTTCTACGGATTCCTGGATCCGCGCATCTCGTACAAGTGAGGACATGACCATGGCCAAGACGACCGAAAAGAAGAAGGATGCGCTGACCAACGAGTTCAACCAGACCATGAAGCCGGTCTCCCTCTGGGTCGACGCCTGGCGCCGCCTGAGGAAGAACCGGATGGCCTTCGCCGGTCTCATCCTCATCGGGTTCTATGTGGTGGCCACCCTGGCCTCCCCCATCCTCCCGATCTACCCCTACGAACAGCAGGTCATCTCCCACCAGAACCTGCCCCCCTCCATCCATGCCGCCGGCCAGGTGATGCTCAAGGCCCGCACGGCCTACATGAAGCAGGTCGTGGAATCCGAAGGCCGCACCGAGTTCAACGACGAGGAGAAGGCCCAGATCGCCTCCATGGAGAAGGACATCCAGACCAATCCCGAGCACAAGCGGATCTACCTGCTCGGCACGGACGCGCTCGGGCGCGACATGCTCTCGCGCATCCTCTACGGCGGGCGCATCTCCATCATGATCGGGCTCGTGGGCACCATCACGGCCGTGCTCGTGGGCGTGATCGTGGGCAGCATCTCCGGCTACGTCGGCGGGAAGCTGGACGACCTCATCATGCGGTTCGTGGACATCATGTACAGCCTTCCGTACATGCTCGTCGTCATCATCATGATGGCGCTCTTCGGCAAGAACATCATCAACCTGTTCATCGCGATCGCGCTGGTCTCCTGGCTGACGCTCTGCCGCGTGGTGCGCGGCCAGATCATCAGCCTCAAGAACGCGGAGTTCGTCGAGGCCGCACGCTCCATGGGCGCGGGCACTTCGCGGATCATCTTCCGGCACCTGACGCCCAACACGGTGGGCATCATCGTCGTGTTCTCGACGCTGATGCTCCCCCAGTTCATCATGAGCGAATCCTTCCTGTCCTTCCTCGGTCTCGGGGTGTCCGCCCCGATGGCTTCCTGGGGCTCCCTGGTCTCGGAGGGCGCCAATGTCATGGAGCTCTATCCCTGGCAGCTGCTGGGGCCCGCGATCGCCATGACGCTTTTCCTCTTCGCGATGAACTTCCTCGGCGACGGTCTCCGGGACGCGCTGGATCCCCAGAGCAAGAACAAGCTCTGAACCATGACCCCCAACCTTCCAGCCGACCGACACAAGGACATGTGAAATGGAAATGACCGAAGCACCGATCCTGCAGGTGAAAGACCTGCGAACCTACTTCAATACCGACGAAGGCGTCGTGAAGGCCGTCGACGGCGTGAGCTTCGAGCTCCGCAAGGGCGAGACCCTGGGCATCGTGGGTGAATCCGGATCCGGCAAGAGCGTCACCAACCTCTCCGTGATCAACATGATCCCCTCGCCGCCCGGCCGCATCGTCGGCGGGGAGATCTTCTACCACGGCAAGGACCTCCTGAAGATGCCGACCAGCGAGATCCGGCAGATCCGCGGGAACAAGATCTCGATGATCTTCCAGGATCCGATGACCTCCCTGAATCCCTTCCTGCGCATCTCGACGCAGATGATCGAGACCATCGTGCTCCACCAGGGCCTCGACAAGAAGGCCGCCAAGGAGAAGGCCATCGAGATGCTCAAGCTCGCGGGCATCCCGAGCCCGGAGAAGCGCATCGACCAGTACCCGCACCAGTTCTCCGGCGGCATGCGGCAGCGCGTGATGATCGCCATGGGACTCTCCTGCAATCCCGAGATCCTCATCGCCGACGAGCCCACCAGCGCCCTCGACGTCACCATCCAGGCCCAGATCCTGGACATCATGAAGGACCTCACCAACCGCCTCGGCACCGCCGTCATCCTCATCACCCACTCCCTGGGCGTGGTGGCGGGCACCTGCGACACGATCTGCGTGATGTACGCGGGCCGGTTCGTGGAGCGCGGGCCGACGGACCTGATCTTCGAGTCCCCCATGCACCCCTACACCCAGGGGCTCATCAAGTCCGTTCCCCGCCTCGACCGGAAGGACTGCGGACGGCTATCGTCGATCCGGGGCCAGCCCCCAAACGTCATCGACCTGCCCGACTGCTGTCCCTTCTACCCGCGCTGCGACAAGGCCATGGACATCTGCAAGCGTAAATATCCGGCCTGGAAGACGTTCGACAATGGCCGGACCGTCGGCTGTTGGTTGTACTCGGAGGAAAGGTAGCCATGGCCGAGAACGATATCCTGCTCGATGTCAAGAATCTCAAGATGCACTTCCCCTTCGGGGGCGGCTTCCTGGGCGGCAAGAAGGGCTACATCTACGCCGTGGACGGCGTCGACTTCCAGCTGAAGAAGGGCGAGACCCTCGGCCTGGTGGGCGAGTCCGGATGCGGCAAGTCCACCACCGCCCGCGCCGTGGCCCAGCTCCACCGGCCGACCTCGGGCGAAGTCCTCCTCAACGGCAAGGACCTGACCCAGCTCAAGGACAAGGACCTGATCGCCGCCCGCAAGGGCATGCAGATGGTCTTCCAGGACCCGTACGCCTCGTTGAATCCCCGCATGACGTCCGGCGACATCATTGCCGAGCCCATGAGGATCTACAACACGCACGGGATCCTCCACATGTCCAAGCACGAGATGGACGAGCGCGTCGAGCAGCTCATGGAGCGCGTGGGCCTGTCCCGGTTCTTCAGGAACCGGTTCCCCCACGAGTTCTCCGGCGGCCAGCGACAGCGCATCGGCATCGCGCGGGCCCTGGCCCTGCGGCCCGAGTTGATCCTCTGCGACGAGGCCGTGTCCGCCCTGGACGTGTCCATCCAGGCCCAGATCCTGAACCTGTTCAAGGATCTCCAGGAAGAGTTCGGCCTGACCTACCTCTTCATCGCCCACGACCTGGCTGTGATCGAGTACATCTCCACCCGCGTGGCGGTCATGTATCTCGGCATCATCGCCGAGCTGTCCGGGTCCACCGATCTCTACAAGAAGCCGATGCATCCGTACACCCAGGCCCTGCTGTCCGCGGCGCCCATTCCCGACCCCCAGGTCGAGAAGACCCGGAAGCGCATCATCCTCACGGGCGACGTGCCTTCGCCCGACAAGGCCCGCACCGGCTGCTACTTCTACGACCGCTGCTGGAAGCGCATGGACAAGTGCTGCCAGCGGAAGCCGAAGCTCGTGGAGGTCGAATCCGGCCACCAGGTCGCCTGCTTCCTCTACCACGACCAGGGCATCTAGTCGCGCCCTCCGTGCTGAACGAGAAGAGGCCGCCCCCACGGGCGGCCTCTTTCATGGAGGGAACGACGTTCAGCGGTCGGTGACGGGCTTGCCGCACACTTCGGCCAGCCGGCCGGCGGTCATGCGGAGCTTCGCGGCCTGGCGCGCGGGCACATGGTCGACCAGGTAGTGGGTGCCGTCCCGGCCCTCGATCTCGAGGCTGAGGTAGGTCTTCCTGTGGCGCGGACGGCGCAGGCTTCCGTCCTCGGGCCGCTGGCCCTCCAGGGCCGCCTCGTTCTCGCGCCTCTCCTCCTCGCTGCCGGGGACGGTCCCCTTGGCGACGGGGACGATCCGCAGGCACTCGATCGATGCGAAATCGACCTTCGTGGACCTCATGGCGATCAGCAGGCCGGCCTGGTGCGTGGCGCGGCCTTCGCTGGCGTCGAAGGTCCACTTGTCCTCGTAGAGGAAGCACAGGAGCAGGACGGCGATGATGAACCAGGCCACGAAGCCCGGTCGGGAGCCGTCCGTGACCAAGGCCGCGACGATCACCGCGAGCATGAGGCCCACGGCGATGCGGAACCAGACCGGCAGGGCATAGACCAGCCGGCCGGGGCGGGGGGAAGTCAGGACGAGCGGGATGTCCACGGAATCAACCTTTCAGGGCCTTGGTCAGCTCGGGGACCACCTCGAAGAGATCGCCCACGATGCCGTAGTCGGCCAGCTTGAAGATGGGAGCCTCCGGATCCTTGTTGATGGCCACGACGAACTTGGAGGTGGACATGCCGGCCACGTGCTGGATGGCTCCGCTGATGCCGCAGGCGATGTAGAGGGTCGGGCTCACGACCTTGCCGGTCTGGCCCACCTGCATGCTGTGGGGAATGCCCCAGCCCGCATCCACGGCGGCGCGGCTCGCGCCCACGACGCCGCCCAGGGTCTCGGCCAGTTCCTCGAGGATCTTGAAGTTGGCTCCCTCCTTCATGCCCCTGCCGCCGGAGACGATGATCTCGGCCTCGGTGAGGTCCAGCTTGCCGCCAGCCTTGGCCAGGATCTCCTTCACCACGGCCTTGAAGCCGACCGGCGCGGCGGAGAGCGCCTCGACCGTGCCGGCCTTGGGGCACGGCGCGACGGGGAAGACGTTCGGGCGGGTGGTGGCGACCTGGACGGGGCTCTCGAACTCCACGGTGGCGAAGGCCTTGCCCGCATAGACGGGGCGCCGCGCCTGGAGCCTGCCGTCCTTCACCGCCAGTCCCGTCACGTCGGCGGCGTAGCCCGCCCCGAGCCGGGCCGCGACCCTGGGCGCCACGTCCTTGCCCGTGGCCGTGGCCGCCGCGAGCAGGATCGTCGCGCCCTTGGCCTTCACGACATCGGCCAGGAGCGCCGCGTAGCCGTCGCTGGAATAGGCCGCGAGGGCAGGGGCCTCGGCCTTCAGGATCACGTCGGCCCCGAATCCGGCCGCTTCTTCGGCACCGGCGGCGCCTCCGCCCGCGAAGACCGCACCCACCTGCTTCCCGGCCGCATCGGCCAGGCGCCGCGCCTCGCTGAGGGCCTCGAGCGACGGCTTGCGGATCTTTCCATCCTTCAGTTCACAGAAAACAAGAATCATCTTCATCCCCATTCGTGTTGGTTCGTTCCGGTTCGCGCTTCTCAGAGGACCTTGGCCTCGTTCTTCAGCAGGGACACGAGCGCCGCGGCCTGGGTGGCGGCGTCGCCTTCCAGCTTCCTGCCCTCGGGCCGTGCGGAGGGGAGGACCATGGCGGAGACGCGCGCCGCAGCCGCGGCAGCGGGAACCTCGACCTCCTCGATGGTCTTCTTCTTGGCCGCCATGATGCCCTTGAGGCTGGCGTAGCGGGGGTCGTTCAGGCCGCGCTGGGCGGTGATCACGGCGGGCAGGGAGCCCTCCACGATCTCCGTGCCGCCGTCTCCCTCGCGTTCCGCGCGGAAGGTGCCTTCGCCCAGGTCCAGTTTCGTGACCAGGTTCGCCTGGGCCAGGCCGAGCAGCTCGGCCACCATCGAGCCCACGGCCCCGTTGTCCGCTCCGAAGCCCTTGTTGCCGAAGAGCAGGAGGTCGAAGCCCTTGCCTTCGGCGAAGGCCGCCAGGGCCTTCGCGACCGCCAGGGGCTCGCCGGCCTCCGGCGTCCGGATCAGGACGGCCTGGCCGGCACCCAGGGCGAGCGCGTTGCGCAGGACGTCCTTGGCCTTGTCCTCGCCGACCGAGACGGCCACGACTTCGGCGCCCACGGCTTCCTTGAGGCGGAGCCCCTCCTCGAGGGCGTATTCGTCATAGGGGCTGGTGATCCACTTCACGTCCGCGGGGTCCAGGCTCTTGCCGTCGGCGGCGATCTTGATCTTCGTCTCGGTGTCGGGCACCTGCTTGAGGGCCACAAGGATCTTCATGGGAACTCCGTGTTGAATAAAATGCGGTCTTGGGAAAAACGCACAATCGATCATTCTACCCTGAGCGCGGCGACCTGTCGCCCGAGGGGGCCTTGTCCCGGGCGGGCGCGATCGGCCAGCGGTTTCCCGGCCCGTCTGGTACAGTTCCCACATGGCGATGCAGACGAATGATCCTCGCACCAGTCTCCGTTTCCAGGGGGAGTACACGGAATCGGACCTGGACGCGCTGGCCCAGTTCACGGTCTCCCTGCTCCTGGACAAGCGGATCGGCCGTGCCACCGTGTCCCTGGCGATGCTCCTCGCCGTCGGCGCCGTGCTGCTCCGTTCCTGGATCGTGGCCATCGGCGGGTTCGCCCTGCTCCTCGCGCTCTCGGCACTGGTGCGCTACGTGATCCTGCCGCGGCGGCTGGTCCGCCACGCCGGGCGGGGGCAGGGGCCCGCCGGGAGCCGCGCCATCCTGCTGGATCCGGAAGCGGTCCGGTACCAGGTGGACGGCCGCGAGCAGTGCTTCGGGCGGAGCGAGATCCGCCGGCTGGCGCTGCGCAAGGCCCACCTCTTCATCCTGTTCAAGCCGAAGGGCTGCCTCATGCTGCCCCTGGCCTGGATCCATTCCCCCGCGACGATCGACCAGGTCGTCGAATTCCTGGTGCGCCGAAATGATGCCTAGCCAGCCCGTGTTCAAGGATGCGCTCGTGTTCACCGGCGGCGGGACCGGCGGGCATTTCTTCCCGGCCGTGGCGCTGGCCGAGGGCGCGCGGAAGCGCTGGTCCGGGCTGCCGATCGCCTTCGTGGGCGCCGTGCGCGGCATCGAGGCCAAGCGGCTCCCGGAGAGCTGCTGGCCGCACCTCCTGCTCGACGTGGAAGGCTTCCTGGGCAGGTCCCCCCTGGCGATCTCGCGCGCGCTCTGGAAGCTGTGGCAGGCCCGGCGCACCCTCCTCGCCCTCTGGACCCGCGAGCGTCCGAAGGCCGTGGTGGCGACGGGCGGATACGGCTCGGGGCCCGCCGTGCTGGCCGCGAAGGCCCTGGGCATCCCGTACTTCCTGCACGAGTCCAACGCCCAGCCGGGGGTGCTCGTGAAGCGGTCGTCCCGGGGAGCGCGGCGGGTCTGGTGCGGCATGGAGGCCGTGAAGGAACGGCTCCCGGGCGCGGACTGCCTGATGGTGGGGACCCCGATCCGGGCGGACTTCCTCCGGGAGTTCCTGCCCGCGGACCGGCTGACGCCCCCCTATCGCCTCCTGGTACTGGGGGGAAGCGGCGGAGCCCTGGCCCTGAACGAGGCGATGATGCAGGCCGCCCCTGAACTCCTGGCGCGTTTCCCCGACTGGGAGATCCTGCACCAGACCGGCGCCAGGGACTTCCCGGCCCTGGAACACCGGGAACGGCACGCCCGGCATCGGATCCAGGCCTTCCTGGAGGAGGTGCACCTCGAGATGGAGGCCGCGAGCCTGGTCATCAGCCGCTCCGGCGCAAGCACCTGCGCGGAGCTGAAGGCCTGCGGCCGGCCGGCCCTCCTGGTGCCCATGCCGGGCAGCGCCGGGGACCACCAGACGATGAACGCCCTGGCCATGGTGGCCGAAGGGAGGGCCGTCCATCTGGCGCAGGCCGGCCAGCTCCCCTCTGCCCTGGTCGAGGCGGCTTCGAAGCTCATGGGGGATGCTTCGGCCCGGGCCGGCTTCGCCCCCGCCGTGCCCAACCAGGCCGTCGTGCTCTGCCTGGCGGATCTCGAGGCCGTGCTCCACTAGAAGCCGCACCTGCCCTACACTGGTCCAATGCATCAGCGCACCTGGCTCTCCATCCTGACCCTGCCCATCGTCACCGCCTTCACCTATCCGGTGGTGTTCCAGCAGGCCCAGCCGGCCGCCCGGATCGAGGTCGGCAGGGCATCCCAGGCGGATCCCCTCGCCGGCATGTCGGATATCCAGGACGTGTTGACCCTCGTCCGCGACAACTACGTGGATGTCCCCGACATGGAGAAGGTCGTCCGGGGGGGAATCGAAGAGGCGTTGGAACGGGCGCATCCCATGAACGCCTACCTGACCCCGGAGGAGCTGAGGCTGCCGGATCCGGGGCCCGCCCAGGTGGGGCTCACCCTGATCAAGAAGACCATCTGGGCCCAGGTGGTCGCGGTGACCCCAGGCAGTCCCGCGGACAAGGCGGGCATCGTGGTCGGCGACGTGATTCGCAAGCTCGACGGGGATTCGATCGGCTCCATGAGTTCCTGGGAGCTGGAGCGGAAGCTGAAGGGACCGGCGGGCTCCGGGCTCGATCTCGTCAACTACGACAACATCAGCGGCCAATTGAAGAAGATCAACTTGAAGCGCGAGCTGGCGCAGCGTCCGGCCATCCTCCTGCGCCGGGAGGCCAAGGGCACCCTGGTCTCCCTGCCGGACCTGTCCGCGGGCCGGGCCTCGGAGCTGACCGGCCTCCTGGCCGGGGTCGACCGGGGGCTGCCCCTGGTGATCGACCTGCGCCGCTGCGCCGGCGGCGAGCTGGCCGAGGCCGCGCGGGTGGCCTCGCTGTTCGTGTCCGACGGCCCGTTCCTCACGGTCCAGGAGACCGGCAAGCCGGACCGCGTCCTGTCCGTGTCCACGGCTGCGACTCCGCCGCTGCCCAAGGTGGTCATCCTGCAGGGCTACGGCACCGTCGGCGCCGGTGAAGGGCTGGCGGCCTACCTCAAGAAACAGTCCGTCCTCACGGTCGGCGAGAGAACGGCCGCGCTGGGAATCGAACGGAACAGGATCCTGCTCAAGCAGGGGGGCGCGGTCGAACTGGTGACCCGAAGGTGGGTCGGCGCGGGAGGCGAGAAACTGGACCGGCAGGGCGTGACGCCCGAGGCCCCCTTGAAGGTTTCCCGTCCGGACGAGGATCCCCTGCCCAAGGTGCTCGAGATCCTGGCCGCCAAGTCGAAGAAGGTGGACTGACGCATGGCCAAGTCGAGACGGGGAGGCCGCACTTCCACCCCCGTGCTGGCCGCGTGGGGCATCCTCATGCTGCTCCTGGGCCTCGGAATCGGCCTCCTGTCCAGCGGGACCGGGTGCGGGCGCCGGGAACATCCTGCCGCCGGGAAATCCACGGCGACGCGGGAAGCTCCGCCGAAGCCGGCCCGGGAGGCTCCCCGGTCGGAAGAGCCGAGGAAACCCGTCCGCGAGGTCCCCGCCAAGCCCGCGCCCCGCGAGGAAGGGCATGGGCACGAGGGACCGGAACCCAAGGCCGGCCTGCCGAAGTTCGCGCTCGTGATCGACGATCTCGGCTATGCGGCCCCGGAACTGGTCACGCGTCTCTGCGCCCAGGGCATCCCCTTCTCGGTCGCGGTGCTCCCCTTCCAGGAATTCTCGAAGGAAAGCGCGGACATCGCCTTCTCGAAGGGCAAGGAGGTGATGCTGCACCTTCCCATGGAACCCCTGGGCTACCCGGGCCCCAGCAAGAATCCCGGGCCCGGCGCCGTCATGTTCGACATGTCCGAGCAGGAAGCGAGGGCCGCCGTCAGGAAGGCCCTGGATGCCGTTCCCCACCGGAAGGGAGTCAACAACCACATGGGCAGCCGCATCACGCCGGACCGGACCCGGATGACCTGGGTCCTCGAGGAGATCAAGGCGCGCCGGTGCTTCTTCGTGGACAGCCGCACGGAGAAGGATTCGGTCGCCTTCGATGTGGCCGAGGACCTGAAGATCCCGGCCATCCAGCGGAAGGTCTTCCTGGACGACGAAAGAAGCTACGACGCGATGGCCGCGCAGTGGGAGCGCGCCCTCGGCATCGCCCGCAAGGATGGGCACGTCCTGATCATCGGCCACATCTGCCCCGAGACCGTCGAGGCCCTGGAGAAACTGATCCGCAAGACCGAGGGGACAGTGAAATTCGTCACTGCGGGCGAACTCGCCCAGTGAACTGCATCACGCGCGCGAGGGGAAGATGTTCTTCTCGTCACAAGGCGGAGTCCAGGCTCAGTCCACCCGCGCGACGGCCTCCTGGAGCCAGGCGAGGAAGGGCTGCGATCCAGCGTTCACGTGCATCATGAGGATCTCGGGGATCTCGTAGGTGTGGAGCTCCGTGATCACCTGGCAGACCTGGTCGAACTGTTCCCCGGTGGTCTTGATCAGCAGCATCACCTCCTCGTCGAGGTGCGTGCCGCCCATGTAGTAGTAATAGCTCTTCACGGAAGGAAGGATGTTCACGCAGGCGGCGAACCCCTGATCCACGAGTGCCGCCGCGATGGTGAGCGCCGTCTCTTCGCTGCCGCAGGTCGTCAATACAATGCAAGCATCGGTCATGGGACTACAAGGCTCCTCGCCAGATCCTGGCCTCCCACGAGTCTGCCACGGCTTGAGGCTGAGCCCAAGCCGAAGTCTTGGGAGACTCGGGAAAATGAATGCTGATCGAGGACGCGGCTTGTATGAACCTCCGTTGGGAAAATCAATTCATCCGCGCTGCCGGG
>DAOPZL010000021.1:39685-43169 GCA_035353395.1 Holophaga sp. | reverse complement strand
CTAGAATGAGGGCGGATCGACGGCGCCGCCCCGGGATCCCTCCACCAGAAAGGCCGCCCGTGAAAACCATCGCCGTGCTTCCCTCCCGCTTCGCCGCCAGCCGGTTCCCGGGCAAGCCCCTGGCCCTGATCGCGGGAAAGCCCATGATCCAGCGGGTCTGGGAGGCCGCCCGATCGGCCCGGGGGGTGGACGATGTGGTGGTGGCCACCGACGACGAGCGGATCCGTCGCGCGGTCAGCGGTTTCGGGGGCCGGGTGGTCATGACGGACCCGGGGCTGAACTCCGGCACGGACCGGGTGGCGGCCGCCCTCGACAGCCTGGGCGAGCCCTTCGACGTGGTGCTCAACCTGCAAGGGGACGAGCCGGCCATGCACCCCGAGACGATCGCCGCGGTGGTGGAGCTCATGGCCGAGGATCCGACCCTGCCCATGGGCACTGCCGCCTGCGCCTTCGCCAGCGCCGACGAGCTCTTCAACCCCAACGCGGTGAAGGTGGTCACCGACGACCGGAAGCGGGCCCTCTACTTCAGCCGCAGCCCCATCCCCTACCTGCGCAACTCGAAGGTCTTCGAGTGCGACTTCCGGCCCTGGCTGGAACCGGATCAGCTGAGGCACTACAAGCGCCACCTGGGCCTCTACGCCTTCCGCGCCGAGGCGCTGCGGGCCTTCACGCAGCTCCCTCCCCATCCCCTCGAGCGGATCGAGATGCTGGAGCAGCTGCGCGCTCTGGCCGCGGGCATCGCCATCGGCGTGGCGGAGACCCCCCACATCAGCCTGGGCGTCGACACGCCTTCGGAGATCCCGGCGGTGGAGGCGCTCCTCCGCGCCAGGGGATGCCTCTGAAGCCTATTTCCCGATCACGTTGATCCGGCCGTTGTTCTCCAGGATCGCCACGCGCACCTCGGAAAGCTCCGAGATCCCGGCCTGGCGGACCGCGGACATGAGTTCGTGCCGGGAGATCCGCTCCCTGGAGATGATCTCCTCGTCCACCACGCCGTTGTGCACCAGGATCTGGGGCTTGCCCTGGATGAAGAGCGCCAGCCTCTTGCTGCGGAAGCTGAGATAGTCCATCAGCGTGTTCAGGCAGAACAGGGTCATGACGAGGATCATTCCCGCGGTTACGGAGTTGTCTCCCCCGTTCATGCTGTTCTGCACCGCGTTGGAGAGCACGAGGAGGAGCACCAGGTCGAAGGGAGACAGCTGTCCGACCTGGCGCTTCCCCGTCAGGCGGAGCACCAGAAGGAGGAATCCGTACACCAGGACGGCCCGCAGGCTGAACTCCCACCAGGGCTGTGCCGTCCTCCAGAGACTCGCGCCCACCGGAACCGCGGCCTGCGCCAGGAGCGCGAGAGGCATCTCACACCTCCCGTAGCCAGGCCTTCACGAGAGCTTCGAACCGATCCCCCCGCTCCTCGAAGTTGTTGAACTGGTCGAAGCTGGCGCAGGCGGGCGAGAGGAGCACCTGGTCGCCCCGCTGGGCGATGCGGAGCGCCGCGCGCACGGCCTCGTCGAAGGGCTGGAGGGTCGTGTGGGGCAGATCGCCCAGTTCCGCCTCCAGCTTCGGGATGGCTTCCCCGAGGAAGACCAGGCGGCGCAGCTTCCCCTCCAGGAACCGGCGCAGGGGCTCGTAGGGGCTGCCCTTGTCCTGCCCGCCGAGCAGCAGGACAAGGGGACCCGGCAGCGCCTTGATGGCCGTCAGGGTGGCGTCGACGTTGGTTCCCTTGGAGTCGTTGTAGACCTTGACGCCCTCCTTCTCCCCGCAGAGCACCATGCGGTGGGCCAGGCCCGGATAGGTGCGCAGCCCTTCGCGGATCGCTTCCGGGCCAGCTCCTCCGTGGCGCGCCAGCACCGACGCGGCCAGGGCGTTCTCCACGTTGTGGTCCCCGGGGATCCGCAGCTCGCTCCGGTGGAGCAGGGCCTCGGTCGTGCCGAATCCGTCGACCAGCCAGAGCCTGCCTTCGGGATCGCACCAGGCTCCGGGTCCCTTGGGGGCGCCCCACCCGAAGCGGCAGGACCGGCCGTGCCCGGGCGCGAAGGCGTCGAAGGTGGGATCGGCGGCCGGGGTGAGCCTCACGTCCCCGGCGGTCTGCCGTTCGAAGATGCGCAGCTTGGCGTCGAGGTAGGACTCCATGGTGCCGTGCCGGGCGAGGTGGTCGGGCGTCAGGTTCAGGATCGCGGCCCCCTCGGCGTGGAAGTCCCGGATGGTCTCGAGCTGGTAGCTGGAGCACTCGAGGGCATAGCGAGTCTCCCTCCCCATCCCCTCCATGGCGGCCATGAGCGGCGTCCCGAGGTTCCCGCAGGCCACCGCCGGAAGGCCCGCCGACTTCAGGAGATGGGCCAGGAGGTCCGTCGTCGTGCTCTTGCCGTTGGTCCCGGTGACGGCCAGGATCCTCGAGCCGTCCGCCCTCCGGCGAAGGATCCGGTGGGCCAGCTCGAGCTCGCCGACGACGGAAATGCCCCGGCGAAGGGCTTCCTGGAGGAAGGGGATGTTCGGCGGGACGCCTGGGCTGAGCACGATCTCCCGGCAGTCGTCCAGGAGGGACAGAGGATGGGCGCCCCATATCCCGGGGATGTCCAGGTCGGACATCTGCTGGAGGATCGAAGGATCCGGCTCCGTCCGCTTGTCGGAGACGATGACTTCGATCCCGGATCGCGATAGATTCGAGGCGACAGCCAATCCTGAACGGCCAGCTCCGATCACGATGACGCGCGACATGACCCCCCCATGATCCCCCAGTCTACCCAACCCCGACGCGATCACGCGCCGAAGTGGGGCTGGATGGATCCTCGCCCCCCCCGGACCCGATGAAAGAAGACATTCTCCAGAGCGTGCTGAGCGGCCGGCGACGGGCGGTGACCTGCGTCCAGTCGATCATGGACCTGAGGACGGGCGAGCTGGTGGCCAAGGAGATCCTCACCCGCTTCGAGGACCAGTACGGGCAGATGCAGAGCGTGGGCAGCCTCCTGGAGGACGCGAGCCTGCCTCCGGAGTCCAGGGCCGACCTCGACCTCCTGTGCGTGGGATCGGTGTTCGAGGCCCTGGCCGAGAACCCCGTCACGGACCACCTGCTCTTCGTCAACCTGCACCCCCAGACCCTGGAATCTCCCGAATTCTGGAACCGGATCCAGCCGTGGCTCTGGGACCTCCCCATCCCCCCGCACCGCATCGTCCTGGAGATCACGGAGGCCTTCACTACCCACGACCTGGAGAAGCTGCAGAGCTTCGCCCGGAGCCTGCGCAACATGGAGCTCCGGATCGCGGTGGACGACCTCGGCTCCGGCGCCGCCTCCCTGTCGCACATGGCCCAGCTCGCCCCGGACTTCATCAAGGTGGACCGCTCCCTGGTGCACCAGGCCCACCGCCGCCCCTACCAGGCCGCCCTCCTGAACGCCCTGGCCGTCTTCGCGGAGCGCATGGGCACGGGCTACATCGCCGAGGGCATCGAGACCTTCGAGGAACTGCAGGCCGTCATCGACGCGGACGT
>DAOPZL010000021.1:36185-39585 GCA_035353395.1 Holophaga sp. | reverse complement strand
TCGCCGAGGGCATCGAGACCTTCGAGGAACTGCAGGCCGTCATCGACGCGGACGTGCCCTGGGGCCAGGGCTTCATCTTCGGGGAACCGGTCCCCCTGAAGCTGCTTTCCGATGGTTCGGCCAGGAGCTGAGCCGGGCAACTTCACTTGAAACCGCGAATGACGCCAATGCGCGCTTGCGCGCTCCCGCGAATGAAAAGACGAGCCTGCGTGAACCCATCCTTGTCCTCTTTCGCATTCGCGGTTCCATTTCTTCCCGCGATGCCCGGGCCGGGTCCTACCGCAGCTTCAGGGAGCTCAGCGCGAGGATCGAGCATACGATGGCCGTGATCCAGAGCCGGATCACCACCTTCGTCTCCTTCAGCCCGCCCAGCTCCAGGTGGTGGTGGAAGGGGGCCATGCGGAAGATGCGCTTGCCGCCCCGCAGCTTGTAGCTCCCCACCTGGAGGATCACGCTGACCGCCTCCAGCACGAAGAGGCCGCCCGCGATCACCAGGAGCAGCTCCTGCTTGATCATGATCGCCACGGTGGCCAGGGCGCCCCCCAGGCCGAGGGAGCCCGTGTCGCCCATGAAGACTTCGGCGGGATGGGCGTTGAACCACAGGAAGCCCAGGGAGGCGCCCGTCATGGCGCCCATGAACACCGACAGTTCCGCGCCTCCGGGGACGTAGGGCACGTTCAGGTAGGCCGCGATCTTCACGTGGCCCACGGTGTAGGCCAGGATGGCGAAGGTCACGGCCACCACGAGGGTCCCACCGATGGCCAGGCCGTCGAGCCCGTCCGACAGGTTGACGCCGTTGCTCGTCCCCACCATCACCAGCCAGATCCAGGGGACCAGGAAGATGCCGACGTCGGGCCTGAACTTCTTGAAGAAGGGCACCGAGAGCTGGCTCGTGTCGGTGCCCCGGAGGTTGAAGTGGAGCACCAGGTAGGCCACCAGCAGCGTGACGAGCGTCAGCAGGGCCATCTTCTGCCAGGTCGTGATCCCCAGGTTCTGCTTCCGGAGCAGCTTCTTGGCGTCGTCGATGGCGCCCACCGCCCCGAACCCCAGCAGCGACAGGAGCGCCACCCAGATCCCGATGCTCTTGAGGTCGCACCAGAGCACCGTCGACACCAGGATCGACAGGAGGATCAGGATCCCGCCCATGGTCGGCGTGCCGGCCTTGGCCTGGTGGCTCTTCACGCCTTCCTCGCGGATGTACTGGCCCATCTTGAGCCGGGAGAGGGTCCGGATCACCCACGGGCCGAGGGCCAGGGAGAGCAGCATGGCCGTGGCCGCGGCCATGGCCGCCCGGAAGGTGATGTAGCGGAACACGGAGAGGCCCGCGATCACGTCACGCAAAGGAATAAGCAGCCAGGGAATCATGCAGCACCCGATCAGTTCGTTTCGTTCCAGGGATCCAGTTCAGGGTTTCGGGGCCTCGGCGCTCCGCCGTTCCAGGAGCCACCGCACGATCCGGTCCGCAGCCCAGTACAGGCTCCCCTTGACGAGGATGCGCGCCCCGGCGGGCAGCGTGGCGAGTCCGGCGGGATCGTCCCGGAGGGTCTCGAAATCCGGGAAGGCGAGGGCGCCGTTCCCGAAGGCCTTCGCCAGCGTCGCGGCATGGTCGCCGTAGACCCAGACGCGCTGGATCCCGGCGCGCCGCAGGCCTTCGCCCGTCTCCCTGTGGAGCCGCTCGGCCTCCCCGCCCTGTTCCCTCATGCAGCCCAGGACGGCGACCGCCTCGCCGCCCTCCAGCTCCAGGAGGGACGCGGCGCAGGCCAGGACGGAGTCGGGGCTGGCGTTGTAGGATTCGTCGAGCAGAAGGCCCCCGTCCTTCAGGGCATGCAGCCGGCCGCGTCCGGCGTCCGGCTCCACCGCCTCAAGGCCCGCCGCGACCGCGACCGCCTCGCTCCCGGAGATCATCGCCACGGCGCCGGCCAGGGCCGCGTTGCGCACGTGGTGGAGCCCCTTCAGCTTGAGATGGACCGGGAAGACCCCTTCCGGGGTGCGGAAGCGGAAGCGCACCCCCCGGGCCCCCAGGGACTCGGGGGCCTCCCAGCCGTAGTCGCAGCCGTCCCCCACCGCCACGGGCCGGGTGTGGCCCGCCCAGGGCTGGCGCGCGATCCACGCGCTCCAGGTGTCGAAGACCAGATGCGTCCAGGCCGCGCCCGGCCGCAGGCCGGTCACCAGTTCGCCCTTGGCCAGCGCGATGCCTTCCTGCCCCTGGCTGAAGAACTCGATGTGGGAGGTGCCGACGTTGGTGATGATCCCGAAGTCCAGCGGGGCGATCTCGGTGAGGCGCTTGATCTCGCCGGGGCTGTTCATGCCCATCTCCAGGACGGCCGCGTCCAGCCCTTCCGGAAGGGTCGCCAGGGCCTCCGGCATCCCGTAGGTGTTGTTCCGGTTCCCCGGGGTCTTCCACGCGCCGGTGGCCGACGCCAGCAGGTCCTTCGTGCTCGTCTTCCCCACGGAGCCCGTGATCCCGAAGACCCGGCGCGGCCTCACCTCGGCGAGCCGGGCCTGGCCCCAGCGCTGCAGGGCCTGCAGGGTGTCCGGCACGATGAGCTGGGGGACCGGCAGGTCCATCTCGTGGTCCACCAGCAGCGCCGCGGCGCCCTTCTCCACGGCCAGGGGCGCGAACTGGTGGCCGTCCCGCTGGGCCTTGATCGCCACGAAGCAGGCTCCCGGCTTGAGGGTGCGGGTGTCCATGGACAGCGTCCCGGGCACGAAGGCCCCGCCGCCCGTGAGGCGGGCTCCCAGGTGCCGGGCAACGGTCTCGAGGTTCCAGAGGGTCATCGGAGCTCCGCCCAGGGGCGTGGAATCCGTCCGCCTCGCAGCGCGGCCTCCACGGCATTCCGGTCATTGTAGGGGTGTTTCACGCCGTCGAGGTCGAGGTAGGGTTCGTGCCCCTTCCCGGCGAGGAGGAGCAGGTCCCCGGGCCGGCAGTCCGCCACGGCCGCCTGGACGGCCAGCGCCCGGTCCGCGATGCGGTGGTAGCGGGACGGATCGTTCCGGACGGCCTCGGGGATGCCCGGCGCGGCATCGTCCAGGATCCGGTCGGGATCCTCGGACCGCGCGTTGTCGGAAGTGTGCCAGACGACGTCCGCGCCCCCCGCGACGGCGGCGGCCATGAGGGGACGCTTGGCGCGGTCCCGGTCGCCACCGCAGCCGAACAGCACATGGAGCCGTCCTCCCGGCCCCAGCAGGCGCCTTCCCTCCGCCAGCAGCTTCTCCAGGGCGTCCGGGGAGTGGGCGTAGTCCACCAGCACGCCGAAGGGCTGGCCGCAGTCCACCCGGTCGAGGCGCCCGGGAGCGCCCGTGAGCCCCGGCAGGGCCGGCAGGACGCCGTCCAGGGGGAACCCAGCCTCCGCGATGGCCGCCAGGGAGGCCAGGAGGTTGTAGACGTTGAAGCGCCCCA
>DAOPZL010000021.1:31976-36085 GCA_035353395.1 Holophaga sp. | reverse complement strand
ACAGGCGGCACTTGGCCTGGAAATAGGATTCCATGTCGCCGTGGTAGTCCAGGTGGTCCTGGGTCAGGTTGGTGAACACGCCGACCCTGAAGCGCGCCCCGTGGATCCGCGCCAGGCACAGGGCGTGGCTGCTGGCCTCGACGGCCAGGGCCGCATCCCCCGCGTCGAGGCTCTTCCTCAGCCAGCGGTAGAAGACGGGGCTCTCGGGCGAGGTGCGGACGGCGTCCACCTCCTCGTCCCCGGCGGCGTTCAGCACGGTCCCGATCAGCCCGCAGCCCCGTCCGGACCCCTTGAACAGCTGGCGGACGAGGGTCGTCGTCGTGGTCTTGCCGTTGGTGCCGGTCACGGCGATCACGGGCAGGGACTCGTCCGGACATCCCTGGACCAGGCGCGCCGCCTCCGCCATCTGCTCGCGGGGCCGGTCCAGTCGGGCGAAGGAGACCCCGTCCGGCACCGGGATGTCCCGGTCGCAGAGGATGCCTGCAGCTCCGGCCCGGAGCGCCCCGGGAACATGGTCCGCGCCGTCGGCCTTCTCCCCCTTCAGCGCGACGAAGACCCAGCCGGGAAGGATCTCGCGGCTGTCGCAGGCCAGGCCGCCGACCCGTGCGTCCATGGGTCCTCGGGCCCCGGCGGCGCCGAGCTTGCCGATCAGTTCTCCGAAACGCATGCCCACCCTCTCACTATGGTTCCTTCAAGCGGAGCTTCACCGTCCGGCCCGCCTCCAGGGCCTCCCCCGGACCAGGGCTCTGGCCGACGACCTTGTAGGCCGAGGAGGCACCTTCTCCCAGCCCCTCGATGCTGGGCACGCCGCCCGCCAGGACGACGCGGTGCACGGCCGACTTGAGTGTCAGGCCCTGGACGTCCGGCACCTTCCCCACTTCCACGTGGACGACCGCCTGGTCGTTCTCGCTCGAGGGCCAGTCCCGCAGGGAGAGCTTCAGGTCCGCCTGCTGGTCCGAGTTGTCGCCGGTCGCCCGGTAGCGCATGATCCCGTCCCCGATCTTCTTGAAGAGGGGGGCGGCCACGTCGCTGCCCGTCAGGCCCCCGATGGGATCGTCCAGCATGAAGAGCATGCCGTACTGGGGCTTGTCCGCCGGGAAGAAGCCCATGAACGAGGAGTAGTGCCGCCTCGGATCGTACTTGCCGTTGATGATCTTCCGGGCCGTGCCGGTCTTGCCGAAGGCGGTCACCCCGCCGTCCAGCTGCGCCCGCCGGGCGGTCCCGTGGACGCTGATGACCCCCTGGAGGATCTCCCGCATCAGGGCGGCCGTCTCCTCGCTGATGACCCGCTGCTGCCGGACCTTGGACCTGTACTCCTGGAGCAGCACCCCCTTGTCGTTGAAGATCTTCTGGACGAGGTAGGGCTGCATCAGCCGGCCCCCGTTGGCCAGCACGGAGCCGGCCATGAGCATCTGGAGGGGCGAGACGGACAGGCCGTAGCCGTAGCAGATGGTGGGATGGGTCGTGCCGCTCCACCGATCGGGCGCGATGAGCCGCCCTCCGGTCTCCCCGGGGAAGTTCAGGCCCGTGGGCTCGCCGAACCCGAACTTGCGCAGGTACTGGTAGTGGACGCCGGCGTCCAGCCGCGTTCCGACCTTGGCGGCCCCCACGTTGGAACTCACCCAGAGGATCTGCTCCAGGGTGAGGACGCCGTTGTGGTGGGTGTCCGTGATGGTCAGGTTCTTGTTGAAGGCCCAGCGTCCGCCGCCGCAGTCGATCTTCTCGCCGAGCCGGACCTTCCGTTCCTCCAGGGCGATGGCCGCGGTGATGATCTTCATGGTGGATCCGGGCTCGTAGCTGTCCTCGACGGGATGGACCTTGCGCGCCGCCCGCTGGCGCTCCATCTCCTGCGCGTATTCCGCCTTCTCCGCGGGGGTGAAGGTGGCCGGGTCGCGGTTCATGAACTTGCGGGGAAGCACGCTGTTCGGATCGAAGGTGGGGGTGCCGGCCATGGCCAGGATCTCCCCGGTGTTGGGGTCCACCACCACGGCGTAGGCCGTCAAGGGACGGTAGAGCTCCATGCCCTCCTGGAGGGCCCCTTCCACGAGGTGCTGGATGGTGGAGTCGATGGTGAGCTGGAGGGTGGAGCCGTTGACGGGGATGCGGGTGTAGGTCTCCTCCGGGATCAGGAGGCGTCCCTTGGCGTCCCGGGGCGCCACCAGCTCGCCCAGCTGGCCGGCCAGCTGGTCGTTGAAGGTGCGCTCGATGCCCAGCTGCCCCACGCCGTCGATGTTGGTGAAACCGAGGATCTGGCAGGCCAGGCTGCCCCTGGGATAGAAGCGCTTGCTCTCGGGGAGGAAGTCGATCCCGTCCAGCTTGAGAGCGCGGATGGCCGTGGCCTTGCTGGTCGGGATCTGGCGCTCGATGTAGACGAAGGGCTTCTTCTGGAGGAGCTTCCCCTGGATGTAGGCCTGGGGGAGGCCCAGGATCGGCGCGATCCTGCCGGCCACCTCCTGGGCCGCGTCGAGATCCGGCTTCCCCCAGGAGCGTTCCTCCCCCTTCTCGGACTTGAAGTCGGGGTAGAAGGTGGGCGGCGTGGCGAAGAGGCTCTCCACCTTCAGCGAGATGGCCAGGGATCCCCCCCGGCGGTCGAGCAGCTCCCCCCGGATGGGCAGGATGGGGATCGTGGTGGTGTGCTGCTGCTGGGCCCGGCGGCGGTAGTCGTCGTGGCGGTAGACCTGCAGCCAGAGCAGCCGCAGCACGATGAACACGACCCAGAGCAGCAGGCCCCCGAACACCCAGGGCATCCGGGATTCGGCCAGGTCCTGGGCCTCGGGCCGCCCGAGCAGCCGCCTGGGCATCGCCGAACTGCCGATCATCCTGGAAAACGCCACGTGCCGAACCCCTCAAGCCCCAGGATGCCGCGAGCCGGCCCGGAGCGTCCTCTCCATGCTACTGCACCCCGCGGAAAATCCCTGAACGCCCCTCGAGGCCTCAGAGGCCGTTGGCAGGAACGGGGTTCAGCCTGGCCAGGCGCTGGTCCTCGCGCGTGAACGTCCTGCGGATGAGGTGTCCCTGCTTGCGAGGCTGGAGCCCCGACTCCTCCGCGAAGGTCTGGATCTCCTCGTCCCGCTGGAACCTGGACCTCTCCAGGAGCAGCTGGCGCTGGGTCTCCTCCTCGTGGCCGATGCGGGCCCGGATGTCGCTCATCTCGTAGCCGAGGCGCGTCTGCTGGATCTTCAGGTAGGCCATCGTGGCCAGGGGCATGGCCACGGCCAGGGCCAGGAGGAGCATCCGGAAGATGCCTTCCCCTTCGACCTGGCGGTTCTGGAGGGGAGAGTAGCGGCGGGAGTTCGGCATGACGTTCATGGCATTCTCGATTCGCTGGAACGTTCCCCGATCCTGAGACGGGCGGAGCGGGAAGGTGGATTGGCGGTGGTTTCGGCTTCGGAAGCCTGGAGACCCCGGGGGTGGACGAGCCGGATGTGCCTCGGGAGAGGTTCGGGCGCGACCCTGCCGGGCCCGTCGTAGACGCCCGCGAGGCGCCGCAGGGTCTGCTTGACGATGCGGTCCTCCAGGCTGTGGAACGAGATGACGGCGATGCGTCCGCCCGGCTTCAGGCGGCGGACGGCCTGTTCGATGGAAGCTCCCAGCCCCGCCAGCTCGCCGTTGACGGCGATCCGGATGGCCTGGAAAGTGCGGGTGGCGGGGTTGATCTGCTTCCTGCGCCTGGCGATCTCCGGGGACAGCACCGTGTAGACGGCCGCGGCCAGGTCCAGGGTCGTGTGGAGCCGCCCTTCCTGGAAAGCGGCCAGGATCGCCTTCGCAATGGGACGGGAGGCCCGTTCTTCTCCATAGCTGTAGATGGCGTCGGCCAAGCTGCGTTCATCCTGTTCCGCGATCCACTGGAGCGCGGTGGGCCCGGATTCCGGGTTCATCCGCATGTCCAGCGGACCTTCTTCCATGAAACTGAACCCGCGCCGCGGATTTTTCAAGTGGAGGGACGAGACGCCGAGGTCCATCAGGACGGCGTCGAAGCCCTCCGGGGCCTGCAGATGGGACCAGGCTTCGAAGGAGGGATCGTTCCAGACGTCTTCATAGGTCCCGGCGAGGATGGAGAGGCGGGGGTCGTGGCCCAGCCTGGCCTTGGCCGCGTCCCGGGCGTACGG
>DAOPZL010000021.1:0-31876 GCA_035353395.1 Holophaga sp. | reverse complement strand
AAACGGCCCTGGGCATCGGGTTCCACTTCACTGCCGTAGTAGGCGGTCACTTCCAGGAACCGGCGCTTGGCGGGATTGGTGCCCGGCACCTGGGCGAGGCGGGCCTCGATGGCCTCCCAGACCGGCAGGGGATAGAGACGGGCGCTCTTCCCGTCCAGGGAGGTCAGATAGTGGCGGGAGGTCCCCCCACCCTCGCCCTTCGCGAAGGCTTCCAGGTCGGCCTTGAAGGCGGAGGGCAGCTTCAGCCGTCCCTTTTCGTCCACCGTGGCCGGGGAATTGCCGCGGAGTCGCAGCACCGGGTTGACCTTTCAAGAACGTCCCCCAGGGCGCCGAAAAGAGCGAGGTCGACCACAAAGATCCACTTCGTTCCATTTTTTGCCACTGAGTTCCACCCACAAGTGTAGAAAAGCCAACGGCCTCCACAAGCCAAAATAAAAGCGAAATACGACGTCCAGGGGACCGCGGATGTGTTCCTCCCCGGACGCCGGGATGGCGCCCCCTCCGCCCGTCTTGACACGCAGCGCCCCTCGGGTAGAGTGGGCCTTGCATGATGAGTGCCCCTCGCGGGGCCGGCAACCGGGCAGGACGCCACGGTGCCCTGGATCCTTGGATCCCATGCGCAGGGAACAACCTGAACGGGAGCGGCGAACTTCCCTCAACCCGGACCCTCTCGACCTTGAGCCCTTCAGAACGGGCCGCCCCGCGGCCCATCCTCCCCGAGGACCCCATGACGCGCGAATACCTCTTCACCTCCGAATCCGTCTCCGAAGGCCATCCCGACAAGATCGCCGACCAGGTCTCCGACGCGGTGCTCGACTGGCTGATCGCCCGGGACCCCCACGCCAAGGTCGCCTGCGAGACCCTGATCGCGAAGGATTTCCTCGCCGTGGCGGGCGAGTTCCGGGCCAGCGTCCCGGACCTGATCCCGGCCCTCCGTGACGTGATTCCCGGCCTCGCCAGGGACGTGCTGACGAGCATCGGCTACACCGCCGAGTCCGGCTTCGATCCGGCCCGGCACGACCTGCGCATGGTGCTCAACGGCCAGAGCCTGGACATCAACCAGGGGGTGGACCGCGCCGACGGCGAACAGGGGGCCGGCGACCAGGGCATGATGTTCGGCTTCGCCTGCGACGAGACCCCCGAGCTCATGCCCTTGGCGCTGACCCTGGCCCATCGCCTGGTCATGAGGCAGGCGGAAGTCCGGAAATCCGGCAGGATCCCTTTCCTGCGGCCGGACGCCAAGAGCCAGGTCACGCTCCGCTACGCCGACGGGAGCCCGGTGGGGATCCACACCGTGGTCCTCTCGACCCAGCACGATCCGGACGTGCCGGATGCCAGGCTGCGGGAGGCGGTCCGGGAGGAGATCATCTCGCCCGTCATCGGTCCCGAAGCGACGGCCTCGGCGCGGATCCTCATCAACCCCACCGGCCGTTTCGTGACCGGCGGGCCCGAGGGGGACACGGGCGTGACGGGACGGAAGATCATCGTGGACACCTACGGAGGGGCCTGCCCGCACGGAGGCGGGGCCTTCAGCGGCAAGGACCCGAGCAAGGTCGACCGCTCCGCCGCCTACGCCGCCCGGCGGGTCGCCAAGAGCGTCGTGGCCTCGGGCCTGGCGAAGCGCTGCCAGGTCCAGGTCTCCTATGCGATCGGCAGGGCCGAGCCCACCTCCCTGATGCTGACGACCTTCGGCACGGGAATCCTTCCGGATGCAGACCTCGAGCGGCTGGCCTCCGGACGGTTCGACCTGACCCCCCGGGGGATCATCCAGTCCCTGGACCTCCTGAGGCCCATCTACCTGGAGACGGCGAGGCGGGGCCACTTCGGGCGCAGCGAGCCGGCCTTCACCTGGGAACGCGCCCTGGACGACCTCCAGGCCGGGAACTGAAAGGGCGCCCCGCGCCCCCCGGTCGTCGCCGGTAGACATGCAACTCAGGCTCCCTTGGATTTAATCCCTTTCATCCCTTGCATCCTTGTTGATAAATTATTAAAAATACTTTCAACAAGGAAAAATGGGACGAAGGGGATGAGAAGAGCGCCGCTGCCAGGCGCAGGCCCACGGAACGCCGTGCCGAATCCGCCCGGCGGAGGGGAAGCACCGCCTTCGCGATCCTGGGCAGGCCGTCCGGCCCCCTTCGCCGGGCGGCCGGCCCGTTCCGCTCCTCCCTAGTCGTAGGCCAGGCGGGTCTTCTCGTAGGTGAGCACGTCCTGGATGCGCTCCTGCCACTTCTCCGGCTGCCAGGTCCCCAGCTCCTGGTGCGTCAGGTAGTAGTTCTGGGGGATCGGGTGCGAGCCGATGGCGACGTCGAGGCCGTACTTCACCGGGATGAACCGGGTGAAGGCCTCGATGTGGCTGCAGGGGGGATATCCGACGAGCATGCAGGTGGCCAGGTGGATGACCTCCGCGCCGTTCTTCTTCATCTCGGCGGGGACGTACTCCACGTTGCCGCCGGGGCAGCCGCCGCAGTTCGCGTAGCCGACCAGCTCGACATCCTGGTCCTTGTAGCGGGCGAAGGCGCCTTCGCGCGCGTGGAAGGCGCGCAGGCACTTGCCGCCTCCGCAGTTGTGGTAGCGGTTGCAGATGATGATGCCGATCTTCATGGCATGCCCTCCGGGAGTGCGCGTGGCGAACCTGAGGAAATGATGAGCATATGTTCATTTTATTGCAACCAGTTTCTGACCGGACATCATCGCCGCGCCGGCATTCCACCCGGTCAACCAGGCAAACGGCCTGATTCGTCGATTAATCAAACATGACTCATGAATTCCGGGATATTTCTCGGCACAGGTGGTCCCGGAGCCCCCGCGCATGGAATTTCAACAAATTAATCATATTTATTCACATTTCGACCTCATTTCGTGACAACGATTCGGAAACGCAGGAAAATATAGCACATGCACATGCGTTGTTCTTTCGCCGGAATTGTCGGTCCCGCCCTGTGGATGTTCCTGGCGGTTCCCTTGCCCGCCGCGGCGAAGCCTCTCGTCCAGCCCGCGCCCCCGCTGGTGGGAATCCCCGCGCCCGCCTCCGTGCTGGAAGGCAAGGTGGTAGGCATCCAGGACGGGGACACGCTCACCCTGCTGGATGCCGGCGAACGCTCCTTCCGGATCCGCCTCCTGGGCATCGACGCGCCCGAGAAGAACCAGGCTTTCGGGAAGGTGGCCAAGCAGGTGCTCTCGGATCGAGTCTTCGGGCGCCAGGTCCAGGTCATGACCCGGGGCGTGGACCGGTACGGCCGGACCCTGGGCAAGGTCCTGTTCCAGGGGCAGGACGTCAACCTGGAGATGCTCGAGGAGGGGCTCGTCTGGTTCTACGAACACTATGCCGGAACCCAGTTCCCGGGAGACGCGGCGCGCTATGCCGCGGCCCAGTCGGTGGCGCGGAAGGCGCGGAAGGGCCTTTGGGCCTACCCCGATCCCGTCGAACCCTGGGCCTGGAGGAAGGCCCGCCGGTAGGCGCCTGCGCTCAGGCGCCCCGCTCCGCCAGGAGGAAGATCCGGCCGACCTGGTACTCCTCCGGATAGGGCGCGCGGGTCACGGAGAAGGTGCAGGTGAACCCGTTCGCCTCGACCAGTCCTTTCAGTTCGGATTCGGTGAAGCTGGCGAAGAACGTCCGAAGTCCGGACCCCATGGGGTCGTCGAGGTAGCCCTCGCCCTCGCCCTCCTTCGCGACGACCAGCAGGTGCCCGCCGGGCCTCAGCACCCTCCGGAACTCGGCCAGCAGGGCCGGGATGTGCGCCTTCGGGACATAGGGCAGCGCATAGCAGGCGACCAGGCCGTCCAGGCTGCCCGGCCCGAACCGCATGGCCAGCATGTCCATCACCTCGAAGGCGAGGCCGGGTTGGGCCGCCCTGGCAAGCTCGATGCACCGCTCGGACAGGTCGATGCCCACCGGAACCAGCCCATGGTCGGCCAGCAGCCGGGTCACGTGCCCGCAGGGGCCGCAGCCGGCATCGCACACCCGGGCGCCGGGTCCCAGGCCCGCCGCGAACCGGCCCAGCAGGGCGCGGTCGAAGGGCTTGGCCTCGAGCTCGTCCCTGAACAGTTCCAGGTAGCGCGCCCCGGCCGCGTCGAAATACTCCCTCGTCCTTGCGCGCACCTCGGCGAGATCGAACACGGGCGCCCTTCCCTTCTCTTCCCCAGACACGACTTTCACCTTGCGCGCCTCCATGGACGAAATGATGATATGACGCTCCAGACCGAGACCTCATGTCCTTTCCAGCCATGACCCCTTCCCCAGGCCAGCGCCTCGTCCGCTACGCCGGGGACCGCCTCCGGGTCGAGCTTACCCACCCGGCCCCCGGCGAAGGCGGATGGCGCGCCCTGCTCCGCACGAACCTCACCCGCGCCGCCGAGGCCCGGGAGGAGATCATCGCGCTCTCCGGCGCCCGCCCGAGCGAAGCCCGGACCTTCGCGGGGGCCTCCTGGCGGGACATCCCCCTGAAGCCGGCGGAGGGAGGCTGGGAGCTGGACCTGGCCCTGACGGAGCCCGGCTACTTCAGGGCCAAGGCCTACTGCGTCGACCCGGAGGGCCGCCAGCACTGGCCCGCAGGGGAGGATGTGGGGATCGCCGTCCAGCCGGACCATCTCCGGACCGGCAACACCCTCTACTGCGCCTTCCCCCGCATGTTCGGCGAGGCCAGGACGACCAGGACCACGCGGATGCCGGCCCTGGAGGAGCAGCTCAAGGCCCTGGACCTCCAGGGCTACGCCGTGATCCCTCCCTCCGGCAAGCTCCGGGACCTCACGGCCTGCGTGCCCCACATCCTCGGGACCCTGGGCTGCCGGATCCTCCACCTGCTTCCCGTCGGCCCCACGCCCACGACCTATGCCCGCATGGGCCGGTTCGGCAGTCCCTACGCCATCCTGGACCTCACGGGCATCGATCCGGCCCTGGTGGACTTCGACCGGCGCACGACCGCCGTGGACCAGTTCCGGGAGCTGGCCTACGCGGTGCACCTCCGGGGGGGCCTGGTCTTCCTCGATATCGTGGTGAACCACACCGGCTGGGGCTCCAGGCTCCAGGACCAGCGTCCGGGCTGGTTCAAGCGCGAACCTGGCGGCGCCTTCCGCAGCCCCGGCGCCTGGGGCGTCACCTGGGGGGACCTGGTGGAGCTGGACAACCGCCACCCGGAGCTCTGGGAACTGACGGCCGACGCCCTGCTGACCTGGTGCCGCCGAGGAGTCGACGGCTTCCGCTGCGATGCGGGCTACATGGTGCCCGTCCCCGCCTGGCAGTACCTCGTCGCCCGGGTCCACCAGGAGTTCCCCGGCTGCACCTTCCTCCTGGAGGGCCTGGGGGGCGCCTGGGAGGCCACGGAGGCGCTGCTCACCGAGGGGGGCATGCAGTGGGCCTACTCGGAGCTCTTCCAGAACCACACGCCCCGGGAGGTATCGGGCTACCTGGACCACGTCATCCGCCAGTCCGGACGGGTGGGCCCCCTGATCCACTACAGCGAAACCCACGACAACGACCGCCTGGCCAAGCAGGGCGCGGCCTGGTCCCTCCTGCGCAACCGGCTCTGCGCCCTCGCGAGCCAGTGCGGGGGCTTCGGCTTCACGGGGGGGGTGGAGTGGCTGGCCGCGGAGAAGATCGATGTCCACGAGGCCAGAGGCATGGCCTGGGGGGCCGAGCCCAACCTGGTCCCCGAGCTGGCGCGGATCAACCGGCTGCTGAAGGACCATCCCTGCTTCTTCGACGGGGCGCGCCTGGAGCGCCTCAGCCCGGAGGACGCGCCGGTGCTCGCCCTGCGCCGGACCTCCCAGGACGGCCTGGACCGGTGCCTGGTCCTGGTGAACCTGGATCCTGCCTCTCCGCACGATCTGGCGCTTCCTCCGGAGGCCTGGGAGGGCCTCGGTCCCTCCCCGGTGGACCTCCTGGAGCAGGAGCCGCCGGGCACGCGCCTTGAACCCGGCGCCTGCTTCTGCCTCGCGGCGAGCCACACGCCCGCCGGCCTGGCCGGGGACGCCTACCGCGCCCTCCGGGCCCAGGCCGCCCTGGCCTACCGCCACCTCGAGCAGGTGCTCCCCTGCGAGAAGCTCGGACCCATCGACTGGCGGATCCTCGGCGGGCTGGTCGCCCGGGACCCCGCCGCCTTCCTCGCCTGCCTGCCGTCCCTGGACGAGGCGGAGGCCGAGCGGGACCTGGCCGCCGCCCTGGCCTCGGCCCTGGCCGGGGACCGCTACCGCCCGGTGGTGACCTGGCGCACGGCGGACGTGGGACGCGTCGTGCCCGTCCCGCCGGGACACTGGCTGCTGGTCCAGGACGACAGCCCCTTCGAGATCACCCTCCGGCGGGAGGGGCGCCGCCCCCTGCACCTGCGATCCGTCCCCGGGGGCTCCGGGTTCTTCGCGGCCGTGTTCCCGGCCGAGCTGCGGACGCTGGACGCCGACTCCCAGGACGCCGAACTCGTGCTGGACCGCTTCGCCGAGGCCGGGCGCCAGGCCGCGGGACGGCTGCGCCTCCTGGCCCCCAGGCCCCGGTTCGTGCCGGACACCCTCGCCGGGCTGGCCCTCCTCACGAACGGCCGGGGGGCGATGGTGCGCCTCCACGCGGACCTCGGCGCCGTCGCCTCCAAGTACGACTGCCTCCTGGGCGCCAACCTGCACCCTTCCGCCCCCTGCGACCGGCACGTCCTCGCCAAGCGCGTGCGGGCCTGGATCATCGCGGACGGCTTCCTCACGGCCCTGGACGGCGACAACCTGGTGGCCTTCGAGCCGGGCCCGCCCGCCCGGTGGGTCTTCGTCGCCAACGCGGGCGACGGGCGGACCGTCGAGGTTGCGCTCACCGCCGGCATGGTGCCTGAGAGCAATACGGTCGTGCTCGAGTTCACCCGGCCGGAGACTCCGCCCCGCCTCGGGGAGGACCTCCCCGCCGCCTGCGCCGTCAGCCTGACGCTCCGGGTGGACCTGGAGGACCGGGGCTTCCATGCCGAGACCCGCGCCGATCCGGAAACCGGGGCGTGGTGGGCCGGCCACACCCGGCTCCTGGCGGACCGGCCCGGCTTCCTCTTCGCCCCCGCCGAGGACCGGACGCTGCGCTGCTGGGCCGGCGCGGGGAGCTACCACCCCGGCCCCGAATGGTGCCTCGGCCTGCCGCACCCGGTCGAAGCCAGCCGCGGCATGGCCTCGACCGGGGATGCCTGGAGCCCCGGGTGGTTCGACGTGCCCCTGCCCAGGGGCGGGACCGTCACGCTGACCGCCTCCGCCGAGCCCGGCGAGCCCCCCGCCGGACGGCTCGAACCGGCGCCTCTCTCGTCGGACGCGGACACCTTCGGCGGACAGCTCCGCCGCGCCTGCTCGGCCTTCCTGGTGCGCCGGGACGAAGGCCGGACGGTCATCGCGGGCTATCCCTGGTTCCTGGACTGGGGCCGGGACGCGCTGGTCGCGGCGCGGGGTCTGCTCGCGGCGGGCCACCGGGAGGAAGTCCTGCGGCTGCTCCTCACCTTCGCCCGGCTGGAGGACCGGGGAACGCTTCCCAACATGCTCGCGGCGGACTCCACCGCGAACCGGGACACCTCCGACGCGCCGCTCTGGTTCAGCCTCGCCTGCGACGAGACGGCGACGGCCCTCGGCGCCGGGATCTTCGACCGCCCCGTGGACGGCCAACGCGCCCTGCGGGAGGTCCTGGCCTCGATCGCCCGGAACTACCTCGCGGGCACTCCCAACGGCATCCTCGTGGACCATGCCTCCGGCCTGGTCTGGAGCCCCCCGCACTTCACCTGGATGGACACCAACTACCCGGCGGGCACTCCCCGGGAAGGCTACCCCGTGGAGATCCAGGCCCTGTGGATCCACCTGCTCCGCCAGCTGGAACGGCTGGAGGTCCCGGGGGACTGGGGGGGGCTCGCGGCTCTGGCGACGGCCTCCCTGGAGGCCTTCTGGAACGAGGAGGCGGGCTGCCTGCACGACCTCCTGGGCGCGCCCAGGGGCAAGGCGGCGGACCTGGCCACGCCCGACGGCCAGGTCCGGCCCAACCAGCTCTTCGCGGTGACCCTGGGGCTCGTCCCGGGGATCCGCGCCCGCCGTATCGTGGAGACCGTCTCCCGCTTCCTCCTGGTGCCCGGCGCCCTGCGCAGCCTGGCCCCCCTGCCCGTCCCGGCACCCGCGCCCATCCTGGCCGCGGACGGCCGCCTGCTCAACGATCCCCTCCATCCCTACTGGGGGCGCTACGAGGGGGACGAGGACACCCGGCGCAAGCCCGCCTACCACAACGGCACCGCCTGGTGCTGGCTGCTGCCGACCTTCTGCGAGGCCCTGGCCCGGGCCTGGGACTTCTCGCCCGAGGCCACGGCGGCGGCCAGGGCCTACCTCGGCTCCTCGGACCGCCTGCTGAAGGAAGGCTGCGTCGGCCACCTGCCCGAGATCCTCGACGGGGATGCGCCCCATCTCCAGAGGGGCTGCGACGCCCAGGCCTGGAGCGCCGCCGAGGCGTTCCGGGTGTGGGAGCTGCTCGCGAGTAAGATGGGGGACACTCAACCCATGGATCCCCGATGACCGCAGAGCCAGCAACCCTCGACCTCGACCTCTTCCTCCGCGGCGACCTCGCGAGCCCGGTGGACTGGTTCGGCATGCACGCCCTGCCCGGGGGCGGGGTCGTGGTCCGGGCGTTCATCCCATGGGCGGAGCGGATCGAGGTCCTGCACCACGGGTCCGGGGACGCGGCGGCGGAGCTGCGCCGGATCCATCCCGAGGGGCTGTTCGAGGGTGTCCTGCCTCCCCCGGCCGTCCCCTTCAAGTTCCGCTACCGCATGCACGGGGGAGGCAGGACCTGGGAGGCGGAGGATCCCTACCGCTTCGGCGCCGTGCTCGGGGAGCTGGACCGCTACCTGCTGGGAGAAGGCACCCACATGAGGGCCTACGAGCGGCTCGGGGCGCATCCGCGCGTCGTCGACGGCGTGGCGGGCGTGGCCTTCGCCGTCTGGGCGCCGAACGCCCGCCGGGTCAGCGTCGTGGGCCCCTTCAACCACTGGGACGGCCGCTGCCACCCCATGCAGCAGTACGCCATGAACGGCATCTGGGAGCTCTTCATCCCCCACCTCCAGCCCGGCGAGCTCTACAAGTTCGAGATCAAGAACCCGCAAGGGCGCCTGATGTCCCTCAAGGCCGACCCTTTCGCCTTCCGGTGCGAGACGCCCCCCGGCACGGCCTCCATCGTCCAGGGCCTCGGCGCCTACGAATGGGGCGACGGGACATGGATGGCGGGGCGCCGGGACCGGCACCGCCACACGGCCCCGGTCAGCATCTACGAGCTGCACGCGGGCTCCTGGCGCCGCCGTGCGGACGGGAGCTTCCTGGGCTACCGGGAGCTGGCGGAGCAGCTGATCCCCTACGTGCAGGAGGCCGGCTTCACGCACGTCCAGCTCCTGCCCGTGAGCGAACATCCCTTCTACGGGTCCTGGGGCTACCAGCCCCTGGGGCTCTTCGCCCCCACGGGCCGCTACGGTTCGCCCGACGACTTCCGGGCCTTCGTGGACGCCTGCCACCAGGCGGACCTGGGCGTCCTGCTGGACTGGGTGCCGGCCCACTTCCCGGAGGACGCCCACGGCCTGGGGCTCTTCGACGGGACCCACTGCTACGAGCACGCGGACCCCCGGAAGGGGCGCCACACGGACTGGGGCACCCTCATCTACAACTACGGCCGCACCGAGGTCCAGAACTACCTGATCGCCAACGCCCTCTTCTGGCTGGACCAGTTCCACCTCGACGGCCTGCGGGTGGACGCGGTGGCCAGCATGCTCTACCTGGACTACTCGCGGAAGGCGGGCGAATGGGTCCCGAACCGCTACGGCGGCCGCGAGAACCTGGAGGCCGTGGCCTTCCTGCGCCGGATGAACGAGGCGGTCTACGGCGAGTTCCCCGACGCCATGACCGTGGCGGAGGAGAGCACCTCCTGGCCGAGGGTCTCGCGGCCCACCTCCTCGGGAGGCCTGGGCTTCGGCTTCAAGTGGGACATGGGCTGGATGCACGACACCCTGGGCTACCTGGGCCGCAACATGCTCCACCGGCGCTACCACCACGCCGAGATCACCTTCAGCATGCTGTACCACCACGCGGAGAACTTCATGCTGCCCCTCTCCCACGACGAGGTGGTGCACGGCAAGAAGTCGCTGCTGTGGCGCATGCCGGGCACCCGCTGGGAGCAGTTCGCCAACCTGCGCCTCCTCTTCTGCTACCAGATGGCCCACCCGGGCAAGAAGCTGCTGTTCATGGGAGGAGAGTTCGGGCAGGACCACGAATGGGACCACAACCGCGCCCTGGACTGGCAGCTCCTCCAGCACGAACCCCACCAGGGCGTCCTCCGCCTCGTGAAGGACCTGAACCACCTCTACCGCGGAACGCCGGCCCTCCACGAAGGGGACTGCGAGCCCTGGGGCTTCCAGTGGATCGACTGCGAGGACCGGCGCAACAGCACCCTGTCCCTGCTCCGCTGGAACGCGGCCCACGACGACTTCGTCGTGGCCGTCCTGAACTTCACCGCCCAGCCCCAGCAGGGCTACCGGATCGGCGTCCCCCGGGAAGGCCGCTATGCGGAGGTCGTCAATTCGGATTCCCGGCACTACGGGGGCCAGGATTTCGGGAACGTGGGCGGCGTCGCCGCCGAGGCCGTCCCCATGCACGGGTTCCCGTACTCCCTCGCCCTCACCCTCCCGCCCCTCGGAGCCCTCTTCCTGCGGCCGGAATGAAGGACCGGCCAGGTTCATCCAACCCCCGCCCCTCGAACCCAGACATTCCAGGCAGGTTCCCATGTCCCCCACCCTCCAGCAGAAACTCCACAAGCTCACCGAGAACCTTTGGTGGACCTGGCGCCCCGAAGTGCGCGCCATCTTCCGCGACATCGACCTGGAGCTGTACCACCGGGCCCACCGGAACCCCGTGCGGGTGCTGCGCGAGGTCGACCCTGTCTTCCTGGAGCAGCGAGCCGCGGAGGTGGACATCCAGACCCGCACCGACCGCGCCCTCCGGCAGCTCAACGACTACCTGACCCCCGTCACCACCTGGGGCCTGGTGCATGCCGGAGCCCTCCAGTCCAGGCCGGTGGTGTACTTCTGCGCCGAGTTCGGCATCCACGAATCCCTGCCCATCTACTCGGGTGGCCTGGGCATCCTCGCGGGGGACCACCTGAAGGGGGCCTCCAACCTCGGCATCCCCCTCGTCGCGGTGGGCCTGCTCTACCGCCAGGGCTACACCACGCAGGTGCTGGACGCCAGCTTCTGGCAGCACGATGTGAAGGAGCCTTACGAGATCGAGGACCTGCCCATCAGGCCGGCCCTGGATCCTGCCGGACGGCCCGTCCGGGTCGCGGTGGAGATGCCGGGGCGGACGGTCCACGCCGATATCTGGGAGGCCAAGGTCGGTCGGATCCGCTTGATCCTCCTCGACACCAAGTGCGACGCCAACAGCGAGGAGGACCAGGCCCTGGCGGCCCAGCTCTACGGGGGCGACCAGCGGATGCGCATCCAGCAGGAGATGCTCCTGGGGGTCGGAGGCTCCCGGGCGGTGCGGGCCCTCGGCATCACGCCGAGCGTCTACCACCTGAACGAGGGCCACTCGGCCTTCGCGATCCTGGAGCGGGCCCGGCGCCGCGTCCAGGCGGACGGCCTGGAACCCTGGAAGGCCATCCAGGAGGCCTCGGGCGGGACCGTCTTCACCACGCACACGCCCGTCGAGGCCGGGCACGACCGCTTCCCGGCGGAGCTGGCCGAGGAGCACCTGAGGCCCCTGGCGGAAGGACTGAAGCTGCCCATCCAGGACATCCTGGGGCTGGGGAGGATCAACCCCGCCGACCACGCCTCCCCCTTCATGCCCACCGTGCTCGCCCTCAAGTGCTCCCGGCGGGCCAACGCGGTCTCCGCCCTCCACGGCATCGTCTCCCGGAACATGTGGCAGTGCCTCTGGCCGGACCGTAGGGAGGAGGAGGTCCCCATCGGCCACGTCACCAACGGCGTCCACACGGCCACCTGGCTCTCCGCGGAGCTGAACGAGCTCTTCCAGTACCACCTCGGCGCCAACTGGATGGAGGCCATCGTCCGGCCCGATCTCTGGATGAAGCTGGAGGGCATCGATCCGGCGGAGATCTGGGAGATCAAGCAGGTGCTGAAGGCGAGGATGATGCGCCTCGTCAAGACCCTCGTGACCGGCATGCACGCGCGGCTGGGCCTGCCCCGCGACGTCCTTCCGAACCTGGAATCCGACGTCCTCACCATCGGGTTCGCCCGCCGCTTCGTCCCCTACAAGCGCCCGGACCTGCTGTTCACGGACCTGGACCGGCTGGACCGCCTCGTGAACCATCCCGACCGCCCCGTCAACCTCATCTTCGCGGGCCGCTCGCACCCGGCGGACGGGCCGGGCAAGTGCATCATCCAGAGGGTCGGCCAGCTTTGCGAGGACCCGCGCTTCCGGGACCGCATCGTCTTCGTCGAGAACTACAACATCCACGTCGGCCGCAACCTGTACCAGGGCATCGACGCCTGGCTCAACCTCCCGAGGCGCCCCCTGGAGGCCTGCGGCACCAGCGGCATGAAGGTGGTCATGAACGGCGGCCTCCACATCTCCATCCTGGACGGCTGGTGGGCCGAGGCCTACGACGGGGAGAACGGCTTCGCCATCGGCGACGGCGAGATCCACGCGGACCAGGCCGTCCAGGACCGGCGGGACGCCGAGAGCCTCTTCCAGGTGCTCGAGGAGCAGGTCGTGCCCATGTACTACGACCGGGACCCGGACGGCGTGCCGCGGCGCTGGATGGCGCGCGTCAAGCGCTCCATGCGCACCCTGGCCTGGCGCTTCAACGCCGACCGGATGGTGATGGACTACGCCCGCAACTGCTACCTGCCCGCCGCCGCCGCCTCGTCGTGCCAGATGCCGGAACCCTGAGACTGATAAGTCCGGACGACACCAACCAGAAAACTGCGCTGGGAACCGCGAATGACGCGAAGGCGCGCTGCGCGCTCACGCGAATAAAAAGACGAGCCTGCGCGAACCCATCCTTGTCCTCTTTCGCGTTCATTCGCGTAAATTCGCGGTTCCCATCTTGTATTGACGGGATTAAACGGCTCGGCCCGGATCCGCCATCCTTCATTTTTATACTATAGTCAAAACAGTTGCAAAATAATTCTATTTATTCTTAACATTTGGGATAAAATTACAGTACGGCAAGCACCGGAGCGGCCAGGAAGGCACAGGAGACCAGGACCGCGCCGAGGATCTTCCAGGTGAGCTTCAGCCCGGGTTTCCACGCGCACAGCGCGGCCACGTCCGCCCAGGACGCGCCTGTGGCATAGCCGAGGATGCCCAGCCACGCCGCCCAGAACCCCGCCTCCTTGGCCCCGAACAGCGCGCCAAGGCACAGCGAGGCCGCGGTCACCCCCAGCAGCAGGGGCTCCAGCGCCCGGAACGGCCAGCGGCTCCAGCGCCGCCTCAGGCGGTCCGCCCAGAGGGCCGCGGGCATGGGCCAGAGCATCCCGCCCAGCCGGAACCAGTCGGTCTTGTCGGTCCGGTCGAAATCGCTGAAGAAGTAGTGGTAGTTCTTCCGGTAGCGGATCCCCGCGGGAGGCTTCATCCCGGTCTCGAGCCGGACCGCGCCCGGAGGCGCCGGATAGAACGGTCCCTGGTCCTGGACCACGACGCCGCGCGAGTCCACGTACCGGACTTCCCGGCCCGCGGCGTCCTCGAAACGGCCCCGGCAGGAATAGAGGGGAAGCACCAGCCCCAGCAGGACCAGGAAGGCGCCGAGCAGCTTGAGCCGCCGGGCGGTCAGGCCCTTTGCGGGCCGAAGGTTCGCGGAGAGAGTCCGGGCATCGTCGGGCATCCCGGCAGGATAGCAACAGCTAATGCACCAGTCCCTTGTAGAGTTCGAGGTAGTGTCCCGCCGAGGCCTTCCAGCTGAAGTCCTGCCTCATGGCGCGCCGCTGGACGTCCGCCCAGCCGTGGGGATCCTGGCGGTAGAGGGCGCAGGCCCGGCCGATCGTCTCGCCCAGCACCCAGGCGTTCTCCGGCTCGAAGACGAAACCCGTGGCGGTGCCTCCCGCCAGGGCCTCCGGGCTGGCGTCCACCACGGTATCCGCCAGGCCCCCGGTCTTCCGGACGACCGGCAGGGTCCCGAAGCGGAGCGCGTAGATCTGGGTGAGGCCGCAGGGTTCCTGCCGGGAGGGCATGAGCAGGGCGTCGGCGCCCGCCAGGAAACGATGGGCGAGGCCCTCGTCGAAGCCCACCCGGACCGCGACCTGGTCCGGTCGGGCGGCGGCGGCCTTCCGGAAGCCGTCCTCCAGGGCCGGCTCCCCCGTTCCCAGGACGGCGAGCTGGGCTCCCAGGGACGCGAGGTGCTCGACGTTCTCGAGCACCATGTCCAGTCCCTTCTGGGGCGCCAGGCGGCTGATCACCGTGAAGAGCGGCGCGTCCGGGTTCTCCTCCAGGTCGAGTTCCCGCTGCAGGAGGTTCTTGCAGATCTTCTTCCCGGAGAGTCCCGGCAGGTCGTAGTGGAAGCTCAGATAGGGGCTGTGGGCCGGGCTCCAGATCCCGTAGTCGGCTCCGTTCAGGATGCCCACCAGATCGCCGGACCGCTTGGCCAGAAGGCCTTCCAGGTACCAGCCCCATTCGGGCCGCTGGATCTCCCGGGCGTAGGTGGGGCTGACGGTGACGATGCGGTCCGCATAGGCCAGCCCCGCCTTCAGGAAGTTGATCTTCCCCAGGAACTCGACCCCCTCCATGTGGAAGGCCGCGGGAGGGAGGTTCAGGTCCGCCAGGAGGCTGCCGGGGTAGATGCCCTGGTAGGCGAGGTTGTGGATGTTCACCACTGTCGCCGGCCGGGGGGATCCGGCGAAGGCGAGGTAGGCGGGCGCGAGGCCCGACTGCCAGTCGTGGCAGTGGACGATCCGAGGCTTCCAGTGGCGACCGTCCCCGTGCATGCCGAGGTGCGCGGCGGCCCAGGCGAGGGCGGCGAACTTGAAGTGGCTGTCGCCGGATTCCTCGTAGGGCCCCCCGGGGCGGTCGTAGAAGGCTGGAATGTCCAGCACGTAGATGGGGATGTCCTCGTGGGTCCGCCCGTGCAGCAGGCGGGCCTCGCCGAACCCGGGCACCGACGGGACGCGCGCCGTCTCGCCGTCGAACCGGATGCCGTTCATCACCCCCGGATAGCTGGGCATCAGGACGCGCACGTCCACGCCGAGGGACTTCAGGGCCTGAGGCAGCGCCCCCATCACGTCCCCCAGCCCTCCCACCTTCACCAAGGGATAGAGTTCCGCTGAAACGTGAAGCACCTTCATGATCGCCCCTGGATGTTCCGTGCCTTGGTAGCGTAGCCCGCTTCCAGTCAAGCCTCGAGCTTTTCGAGCATGCGCGGGGAGACGAGCGTGACGCCGCCGGAGGTCCGGTAGAAGCGGCGGGCGTCCTCCTCGGCGTCCTCGCCCACGACCATGCCCCTGGGGATGCGGCAGCCCCTGGCCAGGACCGCCCGCTGGATCCTGGCGTGCTCGCCGACGTCCACCTCGGGCAGCACGATGGCCTCCTGGAGATGGGCGTGGGAGTGGACGCGCACGTTGGAGAACAACAGGGACTGGTAGACGGTGGCGCCGGAGATGATGCAGCCCCCCGACACGACGCTGGAGAGCGCCACGCCGTTGCGGTGGGGACCGCTGTGGACGAACTTGGCCGAGGGGAGCTGGGCCTGGTGGGTGAAGATGGGCCAGTCGTAGTCGTAGAGATTGAGGGCCGGCTCGACGTAGGTCAGGTCCATGTTGGCCTCCCAGTAGGCGTCCACCGTGCCCACGTCCCGCCAGTAGGGAGGCCGGTCCAGGTTCTTGATGCAACTCCTGTGGAAGGGATGGGAGAAGACCCGGCTCCGGGACACTAGGTAGGGGATGAGGTCCTTGCCGAAATCGTGGGAGGACAGGGTGTCCTCGGCATCCCGGATCAGTTCCTGGTAGAGGAAGCCCGCCTTGAAGAGGTAGATCCCCATGCTCGCCAGGCAGAGGTCCGGCTTTCCCGGAATGCATGGGGGATCAGGGGACTTCTCGACGAATCCCAGGATCCTGCCCGCTTCGTCCACCTGGGCGACCCCGAAGGACGTCGCCCATTCCTTGGGCACCTCCAGGCAGGCGATGGTCAAGTCGGCGTCGCAGTCCAGGTGGTCCTGCAGGAAGATGCGGTAGTCCATCTTGTAGATGTGGTCTCCGGCCAGGATGAGGATGTTTTCCGGCTTGTGCTCCCGGAAGTTGGGGATGTTCTGGTAGACCGCGTCCGCCGTCCCGCAGTACCAGAGGTCCCGCTCCAGGCTCTGCTGGGCGGGGAGCACGTGGACGAACTCCCCCAGCCGCCCGGAGAGGAACGTCCAGCCGAACTGCAGGTGTTCCAGCAGCCGGTGGGAGTTGTACTGGGTGAGCACCTCGATCTTGCGGAAGCCCGAATTGACGCAGTTGGACAGGGTGAAGTCGATGATCCGGAACTTGCCGCCGAAATCGAGGCCGGGCTTGGAGTAGGCGCTGGTGAGGTCCATCAGCCGCGTCCCGCGCCCGCCGGCCAGGATCACGGCGATGGTCCTCTGGGGCGCGCTGAAGACGTCAAAGGTCGACATGAAGCCCTCCGCCATGGATCTTCCGGCGGGGAGGGGCCTCGGGCCCGCCCCGGATCCCGTAAAGATCATCGATCCTTCAATACCTGGGTCTTTATTTTCATGATTTCATGCATGGAATTGCAAGCGAAAGAAACCTCCGGGACAGGTTCACGCAGGGACGGGATTTCTCGGACCCGGATCCACCCGCAGACCCCGCCACGTGTGCTATTTTGTGTTCATGTCACCTGTCCGAGGATTCACACCCGCAGGAGGAGGCTACAGGGCACGAACCCGTCGCGGACAAGGAACTCCGCGATGAGGTTGGTCTCCCCGCTGAAAGACGGAAGGGTCGCACCGGGGCCGGAGGCCCTGGATGAGCCGTGCCGCGAGGTCGCGCTTCCGGTCTCCCAGGAGGACCAGGGAGACCTGAGGGCCATTTTCGACGCGGTGAACGATGCCATCATCGTGCACGAAGTGGGAACCGGCGCGATCCTCGACGTCAACCAGCGCATGTGCGAGATGTTCGGGCTCACCTATGCGGACGCCCTGTGGATGGACATGGGCAGCCTCAGCCTCGGGCTCTCCCCCTGCACCCTGGACGAAGCCTGGGAATGGATGAGGAAGGCCGTCCAGGAAGGCCCCCAGACCTTCGAATGGATCGGCAAGCACAAGTCGGGGCGCCTCTTCTGGATCGAGATCAACCTCCGGCGGGCGGTCATCGGCGGAAAGGAGCGGCTGCTCTCGACCGCCCGGGACATCACCGATCGCAAGCGGACGGAAGCGGAACAGGCCTCCCGGCTCAAGCGTTCAGAGGCCCAGAATGCGGTGTTCCTCGCCCTCACCGGCGTCGGCCTGAACTACGAGACAGCCCTCGAACTCATCTCGCACCACTTGGCCGTCCAGGTCGGCGACCTCTGCGTCCTCAACATCCTGGACGAGACGACCGGGCTGCTGCGACCCATGGCCATGAACCAGCCCTACATCGACGGCGGCGCCCTGCTCCCAGCCCCCGGCACCCTCACCCCCCTCGCCCTGGGCTCCCCGGGACCCGGCGAAGTGGCCCGGACGGGCGTGGCCCTGCAGGTGGCCGATCCTTCGGGAGAGGGGATCAAGCCCCTCGTCCGCAGCGAGCTGCACCCGTACCTGGATCATTTCGGCGTGCACGGGATCCTGATCGTCCCCATGCGCAGCCAGGGGCGCGTCATCGGCACCATCAGCCTGGCGAGGTGCGGAACCACCAAGCCCTATTCCGCCGAAGACTCGGCGATGCTCCAGAACCTGGCGGACCGCTCCGCCCTGACCCTCGTGAACGCGCGCCTCTACCAGGAGAACCTCCGCCAGGCCGAACAGCTCCGGCAGGCCAACGCGGAACTGGAGCAGCGCGTGGCGGAGCGTACCGCCGAGCTCGAGCGGGCCATGGAGGCCCTCCACCGCCTGGCCGTCGAGGATCCCCTCACGGGGCTGGCCAACCGGCGGCGGTTCAACGACGCCATGGACGAGGAGATCCGGCGCGCCCGGCGCAGCGGAACGCCCCTTTCGCTCCTCATGTGCGACGTGGACTTCTTCAAGCGCTTCAACGACGCCTACGGCCACCAGGGCGGGGATGACTGCCTGCGCATGGTGGGCGCCGTCATGCGGGACATCTTCAAGCGGGCCGGGGAACTTCCGGCCAGGTACGGCGGCGAGGAGTTCACGGTCATCCTTCCGGGCGTCGACCGGGAGCACGCGTTGAACGTGGGGGAAAAGCTGCGCCGTTCGATCGAGGACCAGGCCGTGCCCCACAAGGGCTCGGATGTGGCGCCCGTCGTCACCATCAGCGTGGGCATCGCCACGGCCTCCGAACTGGGGGGCGGGATCGACGCGGATTGGCTCGTGGCCCGCGCCGACGAGGCCCTCTACAAGAGCAAGGCCGCCGGCAGGAACCGGGTCACCGGCGCGTAGGGCTGCCCGTCCGACGTCACGGCGCGGCTTCCTCGAGGATCCGGAACTGCGCGAGGATCTCCCGGGCGTAGAGACATTCCAGGCACTGGCACTGTATCTCCGGATGGCTGGCGGACTCGTGCCGCTTCACCGCCGATTTCGCCTCGTCCCTGGGAAGCGATATCCCCATGCCCCCTCCATGATCCCATCATAGCCAATTTCCTCCTTCGACACGCACCTTCCAGGGATCCTCCATGAGCTTCCCCGAGGGGAGCGGCTTTTCGCATGATCGCGCCGGGGCGGGTTTCCGGAACATGGCTCGACACCTATTATCAGATCAAGACGCCCTTCCGCGGAAAGCCCCGGGACGTTCGCGGGATGCTGATCAGCACAACCCCTTGGCGCGCGGAAAAGGTCTTCGGCCGGCCGCGCCGGGGCGGGCATACACTGGCTGTTGCCGACTGGCCTCCCGTTGACTGGCCGCGGCGACCGATACCCACAGGGACGTCTTGAAAGGTGGTCTCCATGACGGAAAACCAGAGCGAGAAGCGGATCCTCGTGTTGAACTGCGGCAGTTCTTCACTGAAGTACGAAGTCTATTCGATGCCCGCGCGCAAGAGCCTGGGGCGCGGCCTGGTGGAGCGGATCGGGGAGGTCGAAGGGAAGCTCGTCCAGGTCTCGCCGAAAGGCGAATCCAGGCTGACGCAGGCCATTCCAGACCACGGCGCGGCCATGGCCCTGGTGGGCAAGGCGCTCGTGGACCCGAAGACCGGCATCCTCGGGAGCCTGGGCGAGATCGAAGGCGTCGGCCACCGCATCGTCCACGGCGGGGAGCGGTTCTCGGCTTCCGTCATCATCGATCCCGAGGTCGTCGGGGCGATCGAGGAGTCCTCCGAACTGGCGCCCCTGCACAATCCCCCGAACCTCACCGGCATCCGCGAAGCGGAGCGCCTGCTGCCCGGCGTTCCCCAGGTGGGCGTCTTCGACACGGCCTTCCACCAGACCATGCCGCCGGCCGCCTACCTCTACGGACTGCCCCGCGAGTTCTACGACAAGATGCGCATCCGGCGCTACGGCTTCCACGGCACCAGCCACCGCTTCGTGGCGGCCCGCGCCGCCGAGATGATGAAGCGGCCTCTCGAGGACACGAACCTGATCACCTGCCACCTCGGGAATGGGGCCTCCCTCACGGCCATCGAGGCCGGGCGCTCCGTGGACACCTCCATGGGCTTCACCCCCCTGGAAGGCGTCATGATGGGCACCCGGTGCGGCGACATCGACCCGGCGATCCTGAGCTACCTGGAAGAACGCGGCTACACCGGCAAGCAGCTCAACACGATCATGAACAAGAAGAGCGGCCTCCTGGGCCTGTCGGGCATCTCCAACGACATGCGGGACCTCGAAGCCGCCGCGGAGAAGGGCGAGCAGGCCGCCCAGGAGACCCTGGACGTCTACGCCCACAAGGTCAGGAAGTACATCGGCGCCTACTCCGCCAACCTGGTGAAGGTGGACGCCCTGGTGTTCACGGGCGGCATCGGCCAGCACGGCGTCAAGATGCGGGAACGCGTCTGCCACAATCTGGAGCACATGGGCATCGTGATGGACTACGAGCTGAACAAGCACGTCGGCAGCAAGGAAGGCTTCGTCTCCGCCCGCTATTCCCAGACCGCCATCCTCGTCATCCCCACCAACGAGGAACTCCAGATCGCCACGGACGTCTTCGACCTCCTCGGCGGCGCCGCCTCCTGGCAGAAGTGGGACAAGCGGCAGGAGGAATAGGTCCTCGGCGAAGGTCCTCGCACCCGGTCACTCGAGCTGCCTCATGGGCAGGGTCAGGGACCGGGTGTGCTCGAAGATGACGTGAGTCTCCATCTGCCCGACTTCCGGCCGGGTCGTGAAGGCATCCAGGGCCAGGTCCCTGAGATGATTGGAGTCCTGGACCGCCACGTGGACCAGGAAGTCCGAGGATCCGCCCACGTGGAACACGTCCAGGACCTCGGGCAGGGCGAGCAGATGGGACCGGAAGGCGACGACGTCCCGCCGGGAGTGCCGCCTCAGCCGGACGACGATCATGGCCTGCAGGGAAAGCCCCAGCGCCGCGGGATCCAGTTCCGCATGGAAACCCCTGAACACCCCGGAAGCGTTCAGGCGCCGCACCCGCTCTAGGCAGCTGGAGGGAGAAAGCTGCACCCGGCTGGCCAGCTCCTTGTTGGAAAGCCGTGCATTCTTCCGCAGATTCTCCATAATTTCGAGATCGATTCGGTCCAGGGGCGCTTTCATGGATCTTCTCCAAATTTAATTTGGTGGATTCCAGTATCCATGGAGAAAAGAATCAATTCCACGCAAATCACGGATGTGGTTAGGCAGATGCCCGAGTCTGCCATTCATTGTTCGACCCTCCTAAGGAGCTTCCCATGGACCAAGTGAAACCCCAGACCGACCTCTTCTCCAAGGGCTACGATCCGCAGCGCTCCGAAGGCGCCGCCACCCCTCCGGTGTTCCGGACCTCCACCTTCATCTTCAAGACCGCCGCCGAGGGCAAGCGCGCCTTCGAGATCGCCTACGGCCTCGACACCATGAAGCAGGGCGAGAGCCCCGCCCTCATCTACACCCGCGTCAACAACCCCAACAGCGAGATCCTGGAGGACAAGATCACCGGCTGGGACGGCGCCGAGGCCGCCGCGGTCTTCTCCTCCGGCATGGGTGCCATCTCCAGCACCTGCCTGGCCTTCCTGAAGCCCGGCGACACCCTGGTCTTCTCGGATCCCGTCTACGGCGGGACCGAATTCCTGTTCCGCCACCTCCTCCCCGCGTTCCAGATCAGGACCAAGCCCTTCCCCGCGGGCGCCACCCGCGCGGAGATGGAGGCCCTGGTGAAGGACGACCCGACGGTCAAGGTGATCTACCTGGAATCTCCCGCCAACCCCACCATGCAGATGTCCGACATCGTCGCCGCCCGCGAGATCGCGGACCAGTATTCCGACGGAGCGCGGCGGATCCTCGTGATGATGGACAACACATTCATGGGCCCCATCTTCTCGTCGCCCCTCAAGCAGGGGGCGGACCTGATCCTCTACTCCGCCACGAAGTTCTTCGGCGGGCACTCGGATGTCGTGGCGGGCGTCGCCATGGGAAGCAAGGAACTCATTGGCCAGGTCAAGGTCATGCGCACGATCCTGGGCTCCAACTCCGACCCCGACACCGCCTGGCTCATCCACCGCTCCCTGGGCACCCTGCAGCTCCGCATGGAGAAGCAGCAGGAGAACGCCGTCAGGATCGTGGACTTCCTGCGCAGGCATCCCAAGGTCGAACGCGTGGCCTACCCGGGCCTGCCCGAGATGGGCGAGCGCCAGACGGCCCTCTGGAAGAAGCAGTGCACGGGCACGGGCAGCCTGGTCACCTTCTTCGTGAAGGGCGGCGAAGCCGAGGCGTTCAAGGTCCTCGACGCCGTGCGGCACATGAAGCTGGCGGTGAGCCTCGGCGGCATCGAGACCCTCATCGAGCATCCCGGCACCATGACCCACTCCGACATGACCGCCGAGGAGAAGCGCGACTCCGGGATCCTGGAGAACATGATCCGGCTTTCGGTGGGACTCGAGGACCCCGACGACCTCGTCGCCGACCTGGCCCAGGCCCTGGACAGGATCTGACCCTCCCGGAACGGACGTCCCGTCGATGCCGCGGGGGCGGCTCCGCGGCATCGACGGGCAAGGCCGCCCCCGTGCCTTCCAGGTTTCCGGCTTCTGGTCTACATTGGCGGAAGGTGATGGTGTCCACCTTGCAACCGCCCCCGTGGCTGATGACGCCTGGAGAAGCGACAGGAGAGCGGCATGGACGCTGGATGGAAATACGCGCTGGTCTTCGCCGGGGGAGGCCTCGGCGCCGCGCTTCGGTACTGGACGCAGGGCTTCGTCTACCACCGGACGGGCACGGGCTTCCCCTACGGGACGCTCGCCGTGAACGTGGTCGGCTGCTTCGTGATCGGCTTCCTGATGATCTCCCTGGAGGAGCGTTTCCTCGCCGCACCCGGCCTGCGGCTCTTCCTCACGGTCGGGATCCTCGGCGGCTACACGACCTTCTCGTCCTTCAGCTACGAGACGCTCGCCCTGGTCCGGGACGGCGAAGTCTTCTCCGCCTTCTCGAACGTCGGGCTCAGCCTGGTGTCGGGCCTGGCCGCCACCTGGGCGGGGATGGTGTCAGGCAGGCTCTTCTAGCCAAGGGAGACGACGGCATGAAGCTGCACGGGGAAGGCAAGCTGCTGCGGATCTTCATCGGGGAATCCGACAAGCTGGATCGCGCTCCGCTCTTCGAGGCGATCGTCAAGATCGCCAGGGACCACGGGATGGCCGGGGCCACGGTCCTGAGGGGCATCGAGGGCTTCGGGGCCAACAGCCGGTTCATCCACACGGCCAAGATCCTCCGCCTCTCGGAGGACCTCCCGATCGTCGTGGAGATCGTGGACACGGAGGAGAAGATCCTGGCCTTCCAGCCCCTGGTGGACGCACTCCTCGAACGATCCGGCTGCAGCGCGATGGTCACCCTGGAGAAGGTCGAGGTGCTTCATTACGGCCGCGCGGCCGGGCCCACGGCCTGAACGCCGCGCGCTCCCTGGAACAGGCAGGATCTCATGATGAACGGGAACTCCATGGACGAGAACGAACTGCTGGCCTGCTACGACCGGGAGCAGCGCATCGACCTGGCGGAGCGCGCCATGCGCCGGGAGGCCTCCCCCGAGGTGGTGCGCCTCGTCTGCCAGGGAGAGGGCGAGGGGATGGTGGTCTACTCGAAGCTGGACCGCGGGAACGCGGACCGGGTCATCTCGGAGCAGATCTCCCGCTTCGGGGCAATCGGGCAGGATTTCGAATGGAAGACCTACGGCCATGATGCGCCGCCGGATCTCAAGTCGCGGCTGGAGGCCCACGGCTTCATCCCCGAGGATCCGGAGTCGCTGCTGGTCCTGGAGGTCGACCGGGCCCCTGAAATCCTGCTGAGGCCCGTCTCCCACGACATCCGGCGGATCGTCGATCCCGCCCGGGTGGAGCTCATCGGCCCCATCCAGGAACAGGTCTGGGGAGAAGCGGATCCGGTCTACCTCGCAGCCCTGAAGGAGGACCTGGAACAGGATCCGGAGCATGTGAGCCTCTACCTCGCCTTCGCGGACGGCTTTCCCGTCGCCCACGCCCGCATCACCTTCCACGACCGGAGCCGGTTCGCCGGGCTCTGGGGCGGCTCCACGCTCATGGAGTACCGCTGCCGCGGCTTCTACACGGCCCTGCTGGCCGTGCGCGTCCAGGAGGCCAGGCGGAGGGGCGTCGAGTTCCTCACCATCGACGCCAGTCCCATGAGCCGTCCCATCGTGGAGAAGCACGGATTCCGGTTCCTCACCGAGACCCAGCCGTTCAAGTGGCGCGCGCCGTCCCGGAGGAACGCGCGGGCCTGACGCATCTCCGATCCCCTCAGGCCCCGGAAAGCCCCCTCGCGCTCCTCAGCCGCCTCAGGAACGGCCTGGACAGGAAGCTGTCCTCGCCGATGGAGCAGATCCGCTCGAACATGGGGACGGTGACCGTGAAGGCGAGCAGATCCGGCGGCAGCTGGTCCCGCATGGCGATATCGGTCGCTCCGATGGCGGCCTGGGGAACCGACAGATCCTCGAACAGGGGCGCCATCTCCATGCACCCGGCCCCGAACGGGGCGATGACCGGGGGCGGGTCCGCCGGGGAGGCATGGTAGTTCGCGGCCAGGACCAGGATCCCGAGCTGGTCGGGGTTCACGAAGAAGGTGACCGTCCGGAGGAACTCGCGCGAATGGTCCTTCAGGGGCCCGATGAGGATGTGCGGATGCGCCGGGCGATAGGGTTTCCCGCGGTCCAGCCACTGTTCCATCAAGGCGTGGCTGGCCTTGAGGCCCTCCTCGTCGGCCAGGAACTTGACGAAGGCTTCCCGGGGGAGGGTCTCCAGGCCGAACATCCAGTGCCCCGCTCCGCCGCAGCCGTAGATCTCGCGCGTGAGGTGGAGGGTCTTCCCTTCCTGCCAGGCCCGCCGGAACGCGAAGACGCAGGCGCGCGCCATGGGCCTCGGCTCGACGAGCGGCGCGAACGCGGCGGGATCGGGCGCGTCGTAGAACCCGACCAGGGGCCAGGACAGCTCAAGCTGCCTCAGGAGCGGAGGGGGATCGGACCGCACGGCTCCACCTCACTGTTCCAGGGAGAATTCCATGAAGTCGAACCAGTGGCCGTGGCCGGCCAGCGCGTCGATCTCCGCCTGCACGATGGCGAGATGGCCGTTCTCGATCTCCAGGAACCGCTCGAAGAGGCCGCGGTACTTGGGCTCCAGCCCGGCCACCAGCTCCGCGTAGAAGGCGCTCGTCTTCCGCTCCAGTTCCAGGGCCTCCTTGAGGAAGTCGACTTCGACCTGGGAGACCTCCCCGGCCCCGTCCACGCGCTTGGCCAGCTTCCCGGCCTCCTCCCGCACCCAGGCGGCGGGGGGCAGCAGGGTGGCGAGTTCGGCCACGGTCACGGACCCACTGTTCTTCCATTCCGCCAACCTCGATTCCAGGTACTGCACATGCCCTTGCTCCTCCCTGGCCAGGACGGCGAATATCCGCTGGCCTTTCGCGTCGGCGATCCTGCCGGCGCAGTCCGCATAGTAGTCGCGGATCCTGTGCTCGTAGTCGATGGCACCGCTGAGGGCATCCATGAGTTCCATGTGTCTCTCCTTGCGCTGAAGTGTGGCTGACGCCAAGCATAGCCAATCCGCACGGCGAGCCAAGCGATTCCCTGTTCCCGGCAGGTCCCAGACGGCCGGGATGCAACCTTCCCCGCGCGCGGAGGGTCACAGATGGCATGGAATGCGCAGCCGCCTGCCCGAGACCGGCCGCCCACCCGGCGGGAGGGATCTCCGCCCCCCACCTTAATTCAACACGCGATGAAATAGGCCTTGCCCCAGGCCTCCTGCGCGTGCATCCTGCATGGTGGGCAACGGCTCTTCCGGAGGTTCCCGGTAGAATCGTCCTGCCTGGTCGTCCTGTTCCTGAGGAGTGGCAATGTTCCGTTCTCCGTTGATGCCCGCCCTGCTGATCTGCCAGGCCCTGGTCGCCCAGGCCCCCTCGGCCGCCAGGCCCCTGTCCCTGCAGGAGGCCATCCGGATCTCCCTGGAGAACAACCTCCAGGTGGAGATCGCCAGGGAGGCGCGCGCCGTGACCAAGGCGGGGGTGGACGTCCATGTCGGCGCCTTCGACTGGGTGCTCTCGGGGAATCTCCAGACGGCGCGCCAGGAATTCGGCGCCGAAGAGTCCTCCGTCAAGGTGGAGGGGACCGCGTGGAGCCGCAGCATGACGATCGGGGCCCTGAAGCCGTTCCCCTGGGGCGGGAGCCTGGAGCTGAGCTACGCGCCGGAATACTACCGCAAGTCCTCCTCCCTGGGCTCCACGGCGCTGCCCTACGGAAGCGGCTCGGGCGGCGGGCTCAAGGCCACCTACACCCAGAGCCTCCTCCGGGGGTTCGGGCGCGAGGCCACCGAGGCCAACGTCATCGTGGCGCGGAACGCATCCGAGGCCGCCGACTTCCAGTACCAGAAGGCCATCATCGACCTCGTGGCCAGCACCGAGTCGCTCTACTGGGACGTGGTCTACGCCCAGCGGAACCTGGAAACCATCCACCAGGCCCTGGAACTGGCCCAGAAGCAGCTCCGGGAGAACAAGATCCGGGTCGACGTCGGCACCCTCGCCCCCATCGAGGTCACGAGCGCGGAAGCCGCAGTGGCCCAGCAGGAGCAGGCGATCATCGCGGCGGACGCCCAGCTGCGCAACGCCAAGGACGCCCTGATCCGGGCCCTCTATCCGGGCGCCGGGAAGCCGGACGACGTGGAGACGACGGATGCCCCGACCCTCAGCCACCTCACCATCGACGAGGCGGCCGCCGAACAGATGGCCCTGGACCGTCGCGTGGAGCTCAAGGCGGCGAAGCTCGAGCTCGCCTCCAAGGGCGTCCTGAAGCGGGCGGCGGAGAACAAGCTGAAGCCGCAGCTGGACGCCTACGCCAGCTATTCCGGAAGTTCGTACCAGTACGACAGCCTCGGGGGGGTCAATTCCGATCTGGCCGGCCTGGAATACCCAGGCTATGCCGTGGGCGTAACCCTCTCGGTTCCCCTGGGCAACCACACCGCGAAGGGGAACCTGGCGGCGGCCCGCGCCAACGAGCGGAGCAGCGAGCTCTCCCTCCGGGACGAGGAGCTGGGGATCAGGCTCGAGGTGCGCCAGGCCTTCCGGAACGTCGACGCGGCGGAAAAGGGCGTGGAAGCGGCCAAGAAGACCCGCGTCTTCCGCGAGAAGGACCTGGACGCCGAGCAGAAGAAGTTCGACAACGGCATGAGCACGAACTTCCTCGTGCTGTCCAAGCAGAGCGACCTGGATTCTGCCAAGTCCGCGGAAGTGCAGGCCCAGATCACCTACGCCAAGGCCGTGACCCAGCTCGAGAAGGCCGTGGGCAACCTGCTGGAGGCGCGGGGATTCCAGTACCCGCAGTAGCCGAACGAGGGGCGGCGGCCCCGGCTAGGAAGCCGGAGGGGCGCCGATCTCCGGGACCAGGGCCAGCAGGTCCTCCATGGGGAAGGGCTTGAAGAGCGTCGCCAGGAGCCATGGCCTTTCCTCCGGTTCGAGGGCTTCCCTGGAGTTCGTCGACAGGATGATCTGCCGGATCCGGCGCGCCTGCCAGAGGCCGACGAACCATTCCTGCAGATCGCCGGAAGCGTCGGCGCTCTCCGAGATCAGCAGGTCCGCGGGAGCCTCCTGGAGCATGGCCTCCGCCTCGGCGCGGTCCCGGGCTTCCCGGACGCGATGGCCCTGCAAGGCGCCGAGGATCCGTTTGCGGAAGAACGCGCTGGGATCCAGGACGAGGACGTCCTGGCGGCCCGGGGCTGCCGGAAGCTGGGCGGTGCCTTCGCCGAGCAGGTTCAGGGCGCCGGCGCAGGCGGCGTGAAGCCGGGAATGGGGGGCGCACCGGAGCAGGAGGTCCTCCAGCGGTTCCCTCAGGGAGGATCCCCGGACCAGTCCCGCGAGCCCGCAGAGGATCTCCAGGCTCCCTTGGTCGGTCCCCGGGCGCACCAGCCCGGCGCCGATCATGGCCTCGAGCTCGCCCCGCGCCTCGAAGCCCAGGACCAGGCCCGGTTCCTCCAGGGCCCGGGCCAGCTTCCGCAGCTGCTTGACGTCCCCGGGGACGCAGGCCGCGGCCAGCTCCCGGACGCGGCTGCCCTGGGCCGCCAGCTTCTCGAGGTCCTTCCGCTTCCGCTGCATGTCGCGCATCACGGCGGAAGCCAGCTGCTGCTGGTCCCGGTCCCAGGTGGGCCGCTTGGCCTGCTCCGCGAACATGGCCGCGATGCGGTCCTCCAGCCGCTCGTAGATCCCCGCATCCAGGGCCCAGAGCCCGGAGCAGGCCTCGATGGCCCGGAGCCGGCAGCTCCCCCCTTCTCCGAAACAGGCTTCCAGGACCTGTTCCACCTGCGCGGCCTCCTCCGGAGCGAGGCTCTGCTGGAAGCCCGGACGGACCTGGAAGATGCCCGCCAGCGCCAGGAGCAGGATCTCGGGATTCCGCAGGTCCTTCGCCTTCCCCAGCAGGCGCCGGGCGGCCCCGACGGATGTCAGCGCGACCAGCCCCTCCGCCAGGGCCCCCGCGAGCCGGGGCGAAAGCCCGTAGCGCAGCAGACGGTCCAGCACCTCCTCCGCGGGCTGGTACTTCAGCGCGCCGAGGCACTTGATCACGGCGATGACCAGATCCTCGCGCTCGGCGTGTTCGAGGTACTCCACCAGGAACGGCCCGGCCTCCACCATGCCGTTGAGCGAGAAGATCTCGATGGCCCGCTCCACCTGGTCCACCTTGTCGGACCGGAACAGGGCCAGCGCGGTCTCGAAGGCCCCGGGCATCTTCCCGAAATAGCGGGTGGCCAGCTGGGCGTTGTCCACGATGGGATCCGACATGGCTTCCATGAAGAAAGGGATCAGCTCGGAGCTCGCGCGCTCGCCGAAGACCTTGATGCCCTCTTCCCGCCAGTGGTGGTTGGAGGCGTGGAGGATGAGGTCCATCTGGGCCTTGTCGCCCTCGTCGAGGAGTTCCGCGAAGGACCGCCCGAACCCGTCCCCGCCGGCGCCGCCCTCGTAGGCCCTCTGGAACAGGGGAAGCACCACGCCCTTCTCCAGGGTGCCCCGCCGGGCGAACATCGCCAGCCCCTCGGCGCAGGCGTCGAGGATCGACTGGAGCCGCTGGGTGCGCTGCCGGATCTCGTCCAGGGGTTCCGGCATGAGGTTGGTCAGGCGCACGGAATGCCCCAGGGCCAGGTCCGCGAGGCAGTCCACCAGGCGGACCTCCCGGATCCCCTGGATCTCGGGTCGCAGGCGCTGGACCAGGGGGAGGGCGTCCGCGGCGGGATCCTCCAGGAGCTTCTCGATCTCCGCGAGCGTGTCCATGAAGGGCGCGGCGCCGGGACAGGAGCGGAGCAGGTCCAGCACCACGTTCTTGACGGACTGCGCGGGAGCCCGCCGGATCTGCTCCTGGATCGCCCGGAGCTGGTTGTCCAGCAGGAGGGTGCCGCAGGCGTCGGAGAAGCGTTCCATCAGGAACCAGCCCGACCTGGGATGCTGGATGGCGGAGATCACCTTCAGGGCCAGCAGGCAGACCATGTTGTCCGGGTGGTCGCAGGCCACCTGGAGATCCTCGAGGTGGTCCAGGGAGGAGGCCGCCGAGAGATGCTGGGCCGCCTGCTGGGAGAGACGCGGGTTCTGGCCGCCCAGCAGGAGATCCTGGAAGTGGTAGCCGAAGGGCTGCCGGGGCTCCAGCCAGGCCAGCTTGCGCGCGACGATCGCCTGCAGCACAGGCTCCTGCCGCTGCCGCGCGACCTGCCTCAGCGCGTCGGTCTCCGCCATGCCCCCGATCTGGACCAGGCCTCGGCAGCCGTCCTCGAAGAGATCGGCGTCCGACTCGTGCAGCAGGGCCCGCAGCAGGACGGGCGTCCATTCCGGGTGGGGATAGTGGGCCGGGCTCGCCATGATCAGGCGCTTGAGGGCACGCGACGTGGAGGGCCGGACCAGGCGGTCGCTCAGCTCCGGCAGGGCCTCCTCCAGGATCTGCCCCAGCAGCTGCTGGAAGAACCGCAGATCCCGCGGATCGTTCTCGTCGAAAGCGTTGAGCAGCGCAAGCAGCTCCTTCATCGCCTGACTTTTCACTTCCGATCGAGCCACACCCCACTCCGAGCGATCCAGGTTGCCGTCATTCCGTCCCACGCACCCTTCATGCCTGTTTTTTCGGAACAAGCCCGGCTCCTGTTGAGTTCTGGCGCCGGATCCGGGCACTCCGCGACGGGCGAAGATTTATTCCCAGGAGCTCGAGCACGGGGCTTGCAAACTTCAAGTTTCCATGGGACCGTATTCCATCCGATGGAGGAGCGGTCCCCATCAGTACTGCCGGCGAGGGCGATGCACCCGAGGACCCGGCACGAAAGGGGAGGATCGCCGAAGGGTCTGCGCCGCATCGACCGCATGCCTTGGACGTCCGGGCCAAGTCCCGGCGGCTGCCGCCCCGGGAACCCGGTGCGGAGTGCCTAGGAAGAGTGGTCCGGGTTGCCCTCTGATCCCACTCCTACGCGGCACCGTCGTATCCCCCGAGGAAGCCGCATGGAACCCGCCCCACCCCAGCCCTGGTCGCCCCGACGGCAGCCGGCCCCACGCCCCCGGAGCCTGTCCTCCGGACAGCGGGCGCGCCGCCTGCCCGGCGGATCCTTCCGGACGGGGACGGACCAGGAGCCGGAGAAGGCGAAACCCTAGCCGGCGACCGTCTCCTGGTTCGCCGGCGCCCACCTCCCGCCTGATGTGACCGGTTCAGCGATGAACCGCCCCCGGCCGCGCGTCCGGGGACCCGTCCATGCCCGGTTTCCGCCGGGGTTCCCACGCATTCGATGTGGATTCAAGGAGTCGTCTCATGAATGGAATCGTGATGAAGTTCGGAGGAAGCTCCGTCGCGGACGCGGGCTGCATGCGCCAGGTCGCGGAACTCGTCCGGGCCGCCTCGCATCGTCGTCCCCTCGTCGTCCTGTCCGCCATGGGCAAGACCACCAACGGGCTCTTCGCGGCCGCCCGGGCCGCGGAAGGCGGGCACCTGGGGGCCGCCCTGGAGGGCATCCGCGCGATCGAGGCCGCGCACCTGAAGACCGCGAGGGACCTGTTCCCGGGCGCCCCCCCGGCGGAGCTGGAGACGGCCCTCGCGGAGCGCTTCGGCGAGCTGGAGCTCACCCTGCGCGGGGTCGCCCTGCTCTGGGAACTCAGCCCCCGGAGCCTGGACACCATCGCCTCCTTCGGCGAGCGTCTTTCCACCCTGGTCTTTTCCACCTTCCTGGGCGCGCCCCTGGCGGACGCGCGCAAGGTCATGGTGACCGACGACACCTTCGGCGAGGCCGTCCCCCGCTTCGAGCGGCTGGCGGACCTGGCGGCCCGGCACTTCGGGCCCCTGCTCGCCCCGGGCGGGCCCGTGGTGACCCAGGGCTACATCGGCGCCACGGAGGACGGGCTCGCCACCACCCTGGGGCGCGGCGGGAGCGACTATTCCGCGGCCCTCTTCGGCGCCGCCCTCGGCGTCGAGGAGGTCCAGATCTGGACCGACGTGCAGGGCGTCCTGACCTGCGACCCGCGGGTGGTCCCGGAAGCCGTGAGCATCGACCAGCTCACCTTCTCCGAGGCCGCGGAACTGGCCGCCTTCGGCGCCAAGGTCCTCCACCCGGCCACCATCCAGCCGGCCGTGGAATCCGGCATCCCCGTCACCGTCCGGGACACCCGCCACCCTTCCGGCCAGTTCACCACCATCTCGCCGGATACCCGCTCCGGCCGGGCCGTGACGGCCCTGGCGACGCGCGGCCCCGTGACGGTGCTCACGGTGAACTCCAGCCGCATGCTCAACCAGAGCGGGTTCCTCGCCAGGCTCTTCGAGGTCTTCCGCCGGCGCGAGGTCAGCGTCGATCTCATCGCCACCGCCGAGGTGAGCGTCTCGCTCACCGTCGAGGCCGACGCGCCGCTCGACGCCCTCCTGGCAGACCTGTCCGGCTTCGCCAGGGTGGGGGTGGTCCAGGACCGGGCCATCATCGCCGTGGTGGGGGAGCGGATCAAGCAGACCCCCGGCGTGGCGGGCCGCGTGTTCACGGCCCTGGGGGACATCAACCTCGAGCTCATCAGCATGGGGGCGAACGAGATCAACCTGAGCCTCGTCGTGCCCCAGGCCGAGGTCGTGGAAGCCCTCCGTCGCCTCCACCGCGCGCTCATCGAGGAGGCCCCATGCGCCTAGGACTCTTCGGAAGAGGCCGCCTCGGTTCGGCCATCCTCGCGGCCGTCCAGCGGGGGAACGTCCACGAGATCGGCTGGAGCGTGGACGTCGGCGAG
>DAOPZL010000020.1:40317-43429 GCA_035353395.1 Holophaga sp. | reverse complement strand
TCCAGGTAGGCCCCGCCGATGAGGTCGATGCAGTAGGGGATGGCGGGAAACACCGCCTCCAGGCACTCCCGGATGGACCGGGGCTTGCCGGGGAGGTTCACGATGAGGGCGTGGCCGCGGATGCCCGCGGTCTGCCGGGAAAGGATGGCCGTGGGCACGTAGCGCAGGGACACGGCCCGCATCTGCTCCCCGAATCCGGGCAGCAGCTTCTCGCACACGGCCTCCGTGGCCTCGGGGGTCACGTCCCGCGGCGCGGGGCCGGTGCCCCCGGTCGTCAGGACCAGGGAACAGCCTTCCTCGTCGCAGAGGCTGCGGAGCGTCTCCTGGATCACCGGGACCTCGTCCGGGATCAGGCGATAGCGCTCCTCCCACGGGCTCTTCAGGAAGGACTTCAAGGTGTCCCGGATCGCGGGCCCGCTCAGGTCCTGGTAGGTGCCCGAGGAAGCCCGGTCCGAGATCGTGACGATGCCGATGGATGCGGTTCGCATGGGGGCCTCCCCGACCAGTGTAGGTTCGAACCGCCGGATCCGGCACGCCCATCTCCCCCGGGGCATCAGCGTTCCTTCCACAGATCGAAGGGCCGCGTCCCGATCAGGAAGCTGAAGTGATGCACATGGTCCACCTCGTTCGTCTCCGTGTCCCGGACCCGGACGCGTCCTCCCGCCAGTTCGACGTAGAAGCTCCGGACGACGCCCCGGAGGACGAGGCCGCAGCCCGTGGCGTGCATGCCGTCGTCCAGGTGCCCGGAGTCGGCCGCGAACCTCCCGACGTCGAACCGCGGAACGCCCTGGACGGCCACCCCGAAGAGGGTGGCCAGGGTGAAGGGGAATCCGATCCGGACGATCCCGAAGTTCGGCGTGAGGAAGGAGGCGCTGGGCGTCCCGATGAGGGAGTCCGGTCCCCCGACGATGTACCACCTTTCCCGGGGCGCGTCCTGCTGGGCGGCCACCTCCAGGTCGAGATCGAGTCCCGGGGTGCGGATGCTGTCGCCTCCCGGCCAGAGCCGGCGCGCCCGGAAGTACTCCGCGGTGTAGAGCGGCCCTCGTTCGGCGCGGAAGGCCCGGGTGAAGGCCGAACGGATCATCGTCCCTTCCGTCGGCAGGGTGTGGGCGTCGAGCGAATCCCATTCCAGGGCGAGACGTCCGTATTCGGCGCGGTTCCACGGGAGATCCTCGCCGGCCACCCTGGCGAAGCCCCGTTCCTGCCCCAGGTCGAGCTGGAGCAGGCCGCGGTCCTGCCGCCCGAACCGGGTCTGGGCCCGCCCCCAGAAGCGGCCCTCCGTGAGCTTCTCGACCGGCACGTAGCGGTCCGCGTCGAACCACTGTTTCCCGTAGGATCCGCCGACCCCCAGCTCGACGCCGGGAAGGGGCCTCAGGAGGTCCAGCCACTGCCCCTGCAGGCGGGCCCGGAGGTCGTTGACCGCCCCGTGGAACAGGAGGCGCGAGCCGGTGCCGAAGACGTTGGAGCAGGCCGCGTCCAGGGCGACGTGGGCCCCCCAGGTGCTCTCGTAGGCGAGATGGGGCGCCAGCTCGACGCTGGGGGCCTTGACCGACTCGAGCTCCAGCGCGAGGACGCCGTCCTGCTGCCGGATCTCGGGCCTCAGCGTGGACAGGCCCAGCCTGGAGGTCGCCCTGGAGAGATCCTCCGCCAGGGCGTCCGTCCGGATGGGGCCGTCCTTGAGGTTCGCGAGCAGGCGGTCGAAATCCCCCTGCAGGCTGGGGTCCACGGCGTGGATCCGGTCGATGTGCATCTCCCTCAGCCTCAGCCGGAGGGTGCCTTCCGCCGAGAAGCCGCTTCCCCGCACGTCCAGGATGGGCACCTGGTTCAGGATCCCCTCGACGAGCAGCTCCTCGATGAACTGGTTCCAGGCGCCTTCGTGGAAGCGGCGGCCGACGGCCAGCCCGTAGCGCCTTGCCAGGTCCTCCTGGATCGACCGGGAGGCGTCCGAAGGCCATTCGGCCGGGAGGTCGACCTCCAGCTTCGTGACGATCCGGGCCGGGTTCAGCACGAGGGCCGCTTCGCCGCCGGGATCCGTCGGCAGCCGGACCTCGGCCCCGGAGACCGGCAAGTCCCGGTGGGCCCGGCGGAGCGCCCGGTACAGATCGCGGAAGGCCACGGGGCCCGGAGGGACCAGGGCCGCGAACCAGGCCTGGGCGCCGGGGACGTCCGGCGCTTCCAGCCGGCAGGACGAGGCCGCCTGCGCGCGCCCCCCGGGCCCGTAGAGCAGGTCCTCGAGGGCCACGCGCTGCGCGTCGAAGGCCCCGCGGCCTTCCCTCACCAAGGCGTCCACCTGGCGGTGGAAATCGAAGTCGTTGGCAGGCCCGATCCCGGGACGGATGATGAGATCCGCGCTGGCCTCGCTGCGAGCCTCCGTCTGGGCCATCGCGAGGTCGAGGGCGGCGTCCAGCAGCGAGACGATGTTGTCCTTGGGCCTCTGGTCCCAGGGCCGTCCGATGGCGACGCCGACCTGGATCATGCCCGGAAACTCGCGCCGGGCCGTCTGGACGGGCAGGTTCTCGAACGGGCCGCCGTCCATGTACTGGTGGCCGTCGATCTCCACGGGCTCGAAGACCCCCGGGAGGCACATGCTCGCCATGACCACGTCGACCAGGGACCCCCTCGAGAACACCTTCCCGGTGCCGGCGGTCAGATCGCTGGCCACCGCCCGGAAAGGAACCCGGAGCCGGTCGAAGTCCCCCGCCGCGAGCCAGGAGGCCCGCCCCAGCATGGGCATGAGGTTCGCCCTCACCTTCCGGCTGGTCGTCTTCCCGGGGACCAGGTCCGGCTTGCCGTCCTTGAACCTCAGGCGGTACGGCGTCGCGTGCGCCACCTCGTCCTCGGAGAGGGACCACCCCGCCTCCCGCCGGCGATCGTCGAAGGCGAGCCCGAAATCGCGGCTCTTGAAGATCCGCGCGATGCCGTCCGCGGAGAACCCCGAGGCGTACAGGCTCCCCATGAGGCTTCCCGCCGAGGTCCCGACGATGGCGTCCGCCGTCAGGTTCTCCTCGTCCAGCCCCTGGAAGACGCCGAGATGGGCGAGGCCCTTGGCGCTCCCGCCCCGGAGCGCCAGGGCGAACGGCCGCTGGCCCTCGACCCGGTAGTCCGGACGGAA
>DAOPZL010000020.1:29769-40217 GCA_035353395.1 Holophaga sp. | reverse complement strand
CGCGGCCGCCAGGAGCAGCTCGCGGCTGTCGGGCGCCGCGGCGCAGCGCCGTCCCCGGACGTGACCGAATCCAGGGACCCCCATCCTCTCGATCATCATTCAAGCCCTCATGGACATCCGGACCGTGGTCCGGCGGTTATCGGAGTGTGCGTGGCGGTTCGTCCGCCCTCTTCAGGCATCCGGTTCCTGGCTGCCCCGCGGGTGGAATCCCAGGGGATCGACCCAGCCGCTCAGGCTGGACGGAAAGCGGATCGGGATGAACTCCCTGAAGTCGTAGGAGGCGATCCCTGCCGCGAGGAGCGGATCCGAGGCCAAGGCCCGCCCCAGGGCCGCGGGGGATTCCACCCGCGCGATCGCCAGGGTCCCGTTCTCGGGCTCAAGGGGGCCGTAGAGCAGGATGTAGCCTTCTTCGTAGCCCTTCTGCATCATGGCGAGGTGCTGGTCGAGCAGGTCCTCGCCGACGGATTCGATCGGGATCCTCAAGGTGCACGTCACGACGTAGTGTTTCATGGGTTGCTCCGTGGAATCGCTGGATCAGGGGGAAGCGCGTACGGTCGAGACATCCTCGCCTCCGCGGCATCGGGCTGCTGGTCTCCCTGGAACGGTCATGGCTTCCCCGGCGGGGCGTCCTCCGGGCGCCCGGAGGAGGACCAGCCGCCGCCCAGTGCGAGGTAGAGCCGGATCACGGTCTTCTGCTGCTCGCAGAGGGCCTCGGCCAGGGACAGTTCCGCGGAGAAGAGCTGCCGCTGGGCGTCCAGCACCTCGAGATAGGGGGACACGCCGCCCTCGAAGCGCATGGTCGCGATGCGCTCGGCCTCCTTGAGCGAGCCCACGGCGGACACCTGGGCCTTGACGACACCCTTGGATGTCTCCACGCCCTTGAGGGCGTTGGAGGCGTCCCCCAGCGCGGCCAGGACCGTCCTCTCGTAGGCCGCCCTCGCCTGTTCCCAGCGGGCGACGGCCGCCCGGCGCTGCTGCCTGAGCTCCCCGCCGTGGAAGACGGGGGCGAGAAGTCCGCCGCCCAGGCTCCACGCCCTCTGGCCTCCGCCGGTCAGGTCGGAAAGCTCCAGGCTCTGGGCGCCGAGGCTTCCCGTCAGGCGCAGGGCCGGGAACAGGTTCGCCGTCGCCACGCCGACCTGGGCGTTGGCGGCCCTCAGCAATTCCTCGCTCCGCCTCACGTCGGGCCGGCGTTCCAGCAACGTCGAGGGAAGGCCAGGCGCCAGGCTCCTGGGGGGGAGCGCCTGGAGAGGATTGCCGCGCTGGATGGGCCCCGGAGCTCTCCCGAGCAGCAGGTTCAGCCGGTTCTCCTGCTCGTGGACGGCCTGCTCGAACTGGGGGATCGTCGCCTCCGCCAAGGCCACGGAGGAGGCGGACTGGCTGGTTTCCAGCTTGTCGCCGACGCCGCCCACCATGCGCCTCTCGACGAGGGCCAGCGACCGCCGCCGGACGTCCACGGTCCGCCTGGCCGTCTCCAGCTTCATGTCCAGGGCCTGGAGTTCGTAGTAGCCGCCGACGACGTCCCCGATCAGGCTGAGGAGCACGGCCCGCCTCCCGTACTCGGAGGCGAGGAACTGCGCCTGGTCGCTCTCCCGCGAACGGCGGATCCTGCCCCAGAGGTCCAGCTCCCAGCTGGCCGAAAGGTCGGCCGAGAAGTTGTTTCCCAGCACCGTCTCGGGGCCGGCCCCCGCCACGAGGCCCCGCTTGCGGGCCGCCGACGCTCCCGCGTCGAGGCTCGGCCAGAGGTGATTGATGCCTGCCAGGGCGCGGGCCTCTTCCATGCGCTTCACGGCGACCCGGAGGTCCCGGTTGTGGTCGATCGCTTCCGCGACCAGCGCCTTCAGGACGGCATCGTCGCGCACGATCTCCCACCAGCCCAGGTCCGATGAGAGCTCATCCTTCCCCGAAGGGATCCCGAAGGACTTCGGCACCTCCACCTCGGGGCGGCGATAGCCCGGGCCGACGGCGCAGCCGGTCGCCAGCGCCGCGACGAGCAGCGTTCCGCTCCACAGCCTGTAGTTCCTCTCCTGCATCAGGGCCTCCCTTCGGTTTCCGGGTTCGCGACCCCCTCGCCGGGGGGCGGCAGGCCTGCGGCGCCGGCCTCCCGCTTCCCGAACTTGTCCACGATCACGAACAGGGCCGGGATGAAGAAGACCCCGAAGACCGTCGCGACCAGCATGCCGACGCAGACCGTCACGCCGATGACCTTGCGGGCCTCGGCCATGGCGCCCGACGCGAACACCAGGGGCGCCACCCCCATGATGAAGGCGAAGGCCGTCATGAGGATGGGGCGCAGGCGCAGCCTGGCGGCGCCCAGGGCGGCGTCCACGGCGCTCATGCCCGACTCCCGGTGGGCCTTGGCGTACTCCACGATCAGGATGGCGTTCTTGGCCGCCAGGCCGATGAGGGTGATCATGCCGATCTGGGCGAAGATGTTGTTGACGTAGCTGCCTCCGAGCACCTGGGGCAGCAGGGTCCGCATCAGCCAGAGGCCCAGGACGGCTCCGAAGAGCGCGAAGGGCGTCCCGAGCAGCACGCTGAAAGGCAGGGTCCAGCTCTCGTACTGGGCCGCCAGGATGAAGAACACCACCACCAGGGCGAAGACGAACACCACGGAGCCCGTGCCGGCGGCCTTCTTCTCCTGGTAGGAGAGGTTGGCCCACTCGTAGCCGAAGCCCTGGGGCAGCACCTTGGCCGCGGTCTCCTCCAGGGCCCTGTGGGCCTCGTCGGAGCTGTAGCCCGCCGCGGGCACGCCGGAGACCTCGGCCGCGCGGTAGAGGTTGAACCGCGTCGTGAACGGGGCACCGTGGGTCTCCCTCATGGTCACCAGGGTGTCCAGGGGGATCATCTGGCCGTCGCCGCCGCGCACGAAGAACTGGCCCAGCGACTTGGCCGAGGTGCGGAACTCGGGCTCCGCCTGGAGGAAGACGCGGTAGATGCGGCCGAACCGGTTGAAGTCGTTGATGTAGGAACTGCCCAGCAGGGCGCCCATGGTCCGGTTCACCTCCTGGACGGGCACGCCCAGCTTCTGGGCCTTCTCCCGGTCGATGTCCGCGTAGACCTGGGGCTCGGAGGTGCGGAAGAAGGTGTTCACGCGGCCGATCTCGGGCCGCCTGGAGGCCTCCGCCACGAACTTCTCGGCCACGGCCGCCAGCCCCTCGGGCGTGCCGCCGGAACGGTCCTGGAGCATCATCGTGAAGCCCTCGCCCGTGCCGAGCCCGCTGATCGGGGGCGGACCGAAGGCGAAGACCTGGGCCTCGGGGATCTGCTTGTAGAACTCCAGGTTGATCAGGAGCATGGCGATGTCGAGCCGCTGCCGGACGCCCTTCCGCTCCTCCCAGGGCTTGGCCTGCACGAAGAGGATGCCCGTGTTCGAGGCGTTCGTGCCGGTCATGAGGCTGTAGCCCGAGGCCGCGGTGACATGCTGGACCACGGGGCTGCCGGACAGGATCGTCTGCGCCTTCCGGAGCACCGCCTCCGTCCGCTCCTGGGAGGCCGCGTCCGGGAGCTGGACGTTGACGAAGAAGTAGCCGTTGTCCTCGCTGGGCAGGAAGCCCGTGGGCACGGTCTTCAGCAGGCCGCCCGCCAGGAGCGCGAGGGCGCCCACGATCATCAGGCTGCGCGCCCCTTTCCGGACGAGGATCTGGGTCACGGACAGGTACTTCTCCGTGGCACGGCCGAAGACCCGGTTGAACCAGGCGTAGAAGGGATCCAGGACGTGCTTCTCGCCGGGCTTCCGGGCCCGCAGCAGCTTGGAGCACAGGGCGGGGCTCAGGGTCAGGGCGCTGATGGCCGAGAAGGCCACGGAGATGGCGATGGTGACGGCGAACTGCTGGTAGAGCCGCCCCGTGATGCCACCCATGAAGGCCACGGGCACGAAGACGGCGATGAGGATGAGGGCGATGGCGATCACGGGACCGCTCACCTCCTTCATGGCCTGGGCCGTGGCCTCCTTCGGCGCCATGCCCTGCTCGATGTGGTGCATCACGGCTTCCACCACCACGATGGCGTCGTCCACCACGATGCCGATGGCGAGCACCAGCCCCAGCAGGGAGAGCACGTTGATGGAGAAGCCCAGCAGGGGGAACACCATGAAGGTGGCCACCAGGGAGACGGGCACCGTCAGCAGGGGGATCAGGGTGGCCCGCCAGTTCTGGAGGAAGATGAAGACCACCAGGATCACGAGCGCCACGGCCTCGAACAGGGTGGTGACGATCTCCTTGATGCCCACGCTGATCGGCTCCGTGGTGTCGAGGAACCGCATGCACGCCATGTCCCTGGGGAAGCCGGGCTCCAGCTCGGCCAGGGCCTTCTCCACGGATTCCTTCACCTGGAGCGCGTTGGAGCCGGGCGCCTGGTAGACCCCGATGCCGGTCGTGGGCTTCCCGTCGGCCCAGGCCCTGGACATGTAGCTGAGGCTCCCCAGCTCGATGCGGGCCACGTCCTTGAGGCGGACCTGGCTGCCGTCGGGGTTCGAACGGACGATGATGTCCCCGAACTCCTCGGCGGTGGCGAGGCGCCCCTGGGTCTTCACGGTGTAGGTGAAGGAAGTGCCCTCCGGGGCCGGGGATCCCCCCAGCTGGCCGGCGGGCGTGATCTCGTTCTGGGCCGAGATGGCCGCCGTCAGGTCGCTCACCGTGAGGCCGAGGGTCATGAGGCGGTCGGGCTTGACCCACACGCGCATGGAGTAGTCGGTGCCGCCGAAGAGCCGCACGTCTCCCACGCCCTTCAGGCGCGCCAGCCGGTCCTTGATGTTGATGGCCGCGTAGTTCGTGAGGAAGCTGCTGTCCCAGGTGCCGTTCGGGGACGTCAGGGCATACATGAGCAGGGGAAGGGAAAGGGCCTTCTTGGTGGTGAGGCCGTACTGCTTGACCGCGGCCGGAAGGTTGGCGTCCGCCTGCCCCACGCGGTTCTGCATCAGCATGGTGGCGGTATCGAGGTTGGTGCCCACCTCGAAGGTGGCCTCGGTCTTGCACGTGCCGTCGTTGCCGTTGGTGGACTTGACGTAGAGCATGTTGTCCACGCCGTTCACCTGCTGCTCGATGGGCGTGGCCACGGCCTGTTCCACGTCCGGAGCCGCGGCGCCCGTGTAGGTGGTCTCCACCGAGACGTTGGGAGGGGTGATGTCGGGCATCTGGGTGATGGGCAGTCGCTCCATGGCCACGAGGCCCACGATGACCATGAGGATGGCCATCACCATCGCCAGGATCGGGCGGCGGATGAACGGATTCATGGCCTAGCTCCTCCCGGCGTAGGGCTTCGCCGTGACGGCGACGCCCGGCTTGGCCTGCTGGAGGCCTTCCACCACCACGGTCTCGCCGGCCTTCAGCCCCTCCTCCACCACCCAGTCTTGGTTGAAGCGGGGGCCCATCTTCACGGGGCGGATCTGGATCCTCCCCTTGTCGACCACGGCGACCTGGCAGGCCCCCTGGACTTCCTGGACCGCCCGCTGGGGCACCAGCACCGCGCCCTTCAGGGTGTCGAAGTTGAAGCGCACCTTCACGAACTGGCCGGGCCTCAGCACCCGGCCGGGATTTGGGAAGACCGCCCGCACGGTGATGGTGCCCACCTTGGGATCGATGGCCCGCTGGACGGCGTCGAAATAGCCCTTGGCAGGATAGAGGCTGCCGTCGGAGAGGACGAGTTCGGCCCTGGGCGCGCTCCGGCCTTCCATGGGGCTGTCGCCCCCCTTGGCCCGCTCCACCAGGCTCAGGTAGTCCCTTTCCTGCATGCCGATGAGCACGTGGATCGGATCCACCGTGGAGAGGGTCGTGAGCAGCGTGGAATCGCCCCGGCCCACCAGGTTCCCGGGCTTGACCTTGGCGAAGTCCGCCAGCCCCGAGCTGGGCGCGGTGATCCGCGTGTAGCTCAGGTCGAGGACGGCCTTGTCCAGGGCCGCCCTGGCCGCATCGACGCCGGCGCGGGAGGTCTTCTGGACGGACAGCGCCGAATCCAGGCTCTGGCGGCTCACCGCCTGCTGTTCCTCCAGCGGGCGCAGCCGGTTGACCTCCAGGTCGGCGAGGTGGAGCCTGGCCTCGGCCGAGGCCAGGTCGGCCCGGCGCTGGGAGACCACCGACTGGAAGGTCTTCGATTCGATGGTGAAGAGCAGATCCCCCTTCCGGACCTGCTGTCCCTCCTGGTAGTGGATCCCTTCCAGGTAGCCCTCCACGCGGGCGCGGATCTCCACGTCCAGCGAACCGGCCGTCTGGCCCACGAGCTCCATCACGACCGGGACATCCTGGACGGTGGACGCCTGGGTATAGACCTCGGGGGGAGGCAGCTGCACCTTCTTCTGGCACCCCAGGGCCGACGCCAGCCCGAGCAGGGCCAGCGACCCGGCGCCGGCGCGGAGAAGCGGCAAGGTTCCATGTTTCATGAGCAGACTCCGTCAGACAAGACCGTTCAGCATGTGGGGCTGAGGTTCTTCAGCCCGGAGAAGACGAAGGAAGACAACCGCTCGGACATCCCCGCGGGATCGGCCCAGCCGTCGAGGTGGCTCCAGACCAGGCGATCCGCCTGGTCCATCAGGGCATGTCCGAAACAGCTGCCCTGGATGACCGTGCCCCAGAGATCGATCTCCGGATCGCGGAGCTCCGGGCGGATCTCCCGGATGCAGGCCCTGATCTCCTGGACGAGGGGCAGCAGGCGGTCCCGCAGGAGGTCCCTCGTCTCGGACTTCGGGGCGCCGAGTTCGGACAGGAAAAGGCGCGTGGAGGCGTCCGCGGCGGCCTTGTCCGTTCCCCCGTGGGCGCACACCTGGGCGAGGACCCGCTCGATGAGCCGCCGCAGGCGGTCCTGTCCGGCCTCCTCGCCCGGTCCGGCCGGATCCAGGAAGGGGGAGGCCAGGTACCGGGAGAAGAGGTGCCGGATCACCTCGCGGTAGAGCCCTTCCTTGCTTCCGAAGTGGTAGAAGATGAGCGAGGCGTTCTTCCGAGCCACGGTTCCGACCAGGCGGACGGATGTCGCGTCGTAGCCGTACCTGGCGAAGCAGAGCAGGGCCGATTCCAGCAAGGCTTCCCGAGTGTCGGCGATGGAATGGCGAGGTTTCCGGCGCATACTTTCCAAATAGAACGGACGTTCAACCAACAACAAACTATCCAAATAGACATAGAGTTGCAAGCTCGAGATTCAAAAAGTTCGAACGAACGACCTATATATTGGAATAGAGATGCTTCCCTCCGGATCGAGGCCGAAGGCCAGCCCGGAAGACCGGCCGGTCAGGCCGGTTCCGGGGCAGCCTCTCCGGGACGAGCCGGGCTCAGGCCTGCCTGGCGGCGCCCAGGAGCCCGTGGAGGTAGAAGTCGACCAGCAGTTCCGATTCCAGGAACGAGCTGTGAGCCGCGACTGCAGAGCCCCAGATGACCTTGTTCAGCCCGCTCATCAGGCCGTGCCCCACCACAATGCCCAGGAGCGAAATCCCCAGGAAGACCACCTTCGCGTCCTCCAGGTCGGGGCGGAGGTGCTTGATGCACCGCTGCAGGATCTTGGTCCGGGGGGAAAAATGGTTGAAGAACAACTCATGAAGGCTGGAACGGCACTCCCGGATCTCCTGGAGCATGAGCTTTGCGGCGGCCTCGTGTTCCGGGCTGCCCGCTCTCGCCTCGGGCACGCCCTCGAGATAGAAGTAGTGGATCTGCTCCCGGAGCATGGCGAGGGCCTCCATCTGGTCCCGCGGCTCCCGGTCGGTATCGGGCTCCGACATCCTCGCCAAGCCAGGCAGGCCGTGCCCCAGGATCCATTTGAAGACCGCGACGTAGAGGCCCTCCTTGTTCCCGAAGTAGTGGGAGAAGAGCGAGATGGGACGCTTCGCTTCTTCGGCGATCATCCGCATGCTGGCCCCGTCGTAGCCGTGCGCCGCGAAACAGACCAGCGCCGCGCGAAGCAGCTCCGCCCTGGTGTCGTGGGGATTGTGTTTCATGCCGTTCCGAGGATAGCATCCCAGACTCCCGGCCAGGCCTCGGAACGGCATCACGTCATGAAACCTGGCACGCGCGGATGGACCCGGGCGCCGTGCGGAAGGCCCCACCCTTCCGCGCGGCGCCTTCGGGGACTACACGAAGGAGCAGTCCTGGGCCCACTCCTCCTCGAACGCTTCGAGGGCCCGGGCCGGCCGGGCGAGCGTCTCCGACTTCTGGGACGGCTCCGGCCTCGGCCGGGAAGCCGAGGGGGGCCGGACCGGGGCGCCCGGGATCAGGGTGGCGATGTGCCTCCCATCCAGGAACAGGAGCGCCCGCTCGAAGGGAAGGTCCATGGCCTGGTCGAGCGGCAGTCGATCCGCGCCGCGGGCCAGCTCCGAAGGAACCAGCCGCATCTCGGTCCTGGACGGCTGGGCGTCGACCAGATGGCGGCCCGGTTCGAGCCAGCTCTGGGGAAGCCCGTCCTGGATCCGGAGGGCCATGCAGCCGTCCGGCACGAACAGTTCGGACCGGCAGGCCCGAGGGTCATCTCCGGGATGGAACAGGCTGCGCAGCCATTCCAGACCTTGGTTGAGACTCAAGGCATGCTTGAACATGGAAAAACTCCTGAGAAATGTGTTGAAACAGGACCATTCGATGGAGAGGCCCCGCGCCCGTCGGCGAGGACTCCCTGTGGGTGCTTTCTGCTGGCCCGGCCTCAGCCCTTCACGCACATCACCTGGGTGAAGGTGTGGATGGGCTCCACCAGGTCGCGCTGGTGGGCCATGACCTGGCCGATGTCCTTGTAGGCGCCGGGAAGCTCGTCGAGGATCCCCGGGTCCTTGCGGCATTCCACGTGCTTCGTCTGGAAAGCCGCGTCCGGGAGGCGGAAGGTCCGCCTGGCTTGGGTCCTGGACATGCGCCGGCCGGCGCCGTGGGAGGCGGACTCGAAGGACTCCGGCGAGCCGAGACCCCTGACGATGTAGGAGTTCGTGCCCATCGAGCCGGGGATGATGCCCAGCTCGCCGGGTCTCGCCCGGATGGCCCCCTTGCGGGTCACCAGGACCTGCTGGCCGAAGTGCTCCTCCCGGGCGACGTAGTTGTGGTGGCAGGCGACGAGCGCCCCGAAGGTGACGGCGGGAAAGAAGTCCGCCAGGACCCTCTCGAGCAGGTGCAGCATGGCCGCGCGGTTCTCCCGGGCGTAGGCCTGCGCCCAGAAGACGTCGTTCCAGTAGGCCTCGAACTCCGGCGAGCCCTCCAGGAGGACGGCCAGGCTCCGGTCCGCCAGGACGGCGTTGTGGGGAAGCCGCCTGGCCTTGGCGATGTGCGCCTCGGCCAGTTCCTTCCCCACGTGGCGGCTGCCCGAGTGGAGCATGAGCCAGACCGCCTGGGTCTCGTCGACACACAGCTCGATGAAGTGGTTCCCGCCCCCGAGGGTCCCCAGCTGGAGCATGGCCTTGCGCTCGAGGCCCCGGACCCGGGGATCGAGTGCGCCGTATCGGGCGAAGAGGGCCTCGGCGGGAGCCCAGGCCAGCGGCTCCCGGTGTTCGTGGAAGCCGGCGGGGATCGCCCGTTCCACCGCCAGCCGGAGCTGGCGGAGGGAATCCGGCAGCCAGGCCGCCTTGAGCGAGGTCTGGAGAGCGGCCATGCCGCAACCGATGTCGACGCCCACCGCGGCGGGCGCGACGGCTCCCTTCATGGCGATCACGGAACCGACGGCGGCCCCGATGCCCGAATGGACATCCGGCATCGCGGCGACGTGGGAGAAGACCCACGGCAGCGCCGCGGCGTGCCTGAGCTGGTCAAGGGCTTCGCCTTCGACCTCGCCCGGCGGGGCCCAGACCTTGATCGGAACCCGTTCCCCGGCGAGGGTGGTCCACGACATGACGACTCCTTCCATAAGTTTCATCCTTTCCGGAAAGCCCGGCCAGTGCCGCCGGACCTTCGATCGATGACGGCCGGCGGCCTGCGCCGGCGTGACTGAAGTTCACGAAACGGGTTTTCATCTCACGCACCTCCTTGGGGTTGTTATTTCTTAGTTAATTGAATTAATAAAAAAATACATAGCATGCATTTTTTTGCAATTATGTATCGAAAAAATCCAAATCCTCTCCCCCCGATATGGAATCGGGAGCGAACGGCATATCCGGTTTGTGGCGGCAGGAGGGAAGGATCCGGGCCATCGTTCACGAATCAAAGAGCCCTCGCCCGGCCGCCGGGGGGTGACCTCCATGCCGGTCAAGGCCGGGGGGAGGACCCCGTCATGAAGAGCGTCGGGAATCCCCGCGGGGATTCCCCTGGGTGGATTCCGGTGGCTGCCGGCGGCAGGAGGCCGCGGGCCGTCAAGGCATGACTCCACCGGAGGAGGTCGAGGCGCGGGTCTCTTTCGCGACCACGCCCCTTGTCACGGGTGGAGCGTGCGCCTCAGAAGAAGGCGGGTCCGTCCTGGGAGAGCGAATCTCCGCTGCGGCCCTGGGAATCGAGCTCTCGCACTCCGGTGGTGATCGCCATTCCGGAGGACGCAAGCCCTGCGCGGCACTGCTCGGTGCCCGCGGC
>DAOPZL010000020.1:0-29669 GCA_035353395.1 Holophaga sp. | reverse complement strand
TGATCGCCATTCCGGAGGACGCAAGCCCTGCGCGGCACTGCTCGGTGCCCGCGGCGTGCATGTATCGGATGACGGTCAACACGGATGCTCCTTTGGCTGGTTCTACCAGGGATGAATCATCATCCGATCCACACTGCATACTGTCAAGCAAGAATTCTTAAAGTATTTTTTTCTGCTCCAGTTCATCCTCGATCATTCTTCGCGGATTCAGTCCCAGCGGGCCTCCGGACAATGCCCGGCTCCTGGATCCCGATCCATTCGAACGCAACGAGCTTTTGCCTGATGGAGGATTGAACGAGATTTCACAACCATGGGGAAAGTCGGTTTGTCCTCCCTGCCCAGCGGCGGACCGGGCTTCGCTTCGCGGGGACGATCGGGCATGATCTCTCCTGAGGTCCTGCCAGGACCGGAGGGCAGGAGGGATTCCATGCGCGCAAGCCGGCGGATGCAGGCGATCCAGGATCCCGTCATTCCTGTGGTGAACGAGCTCGTCCGGACCCATCCGGGCACCTTGTCCCTCGGGCAGGGGATGTCCTTCTTCGGCCCGCCTCCGGGCGCCCTGGCGCGGGCGCGGGCCTTCGGCTCGGAGCCGGGCCACCACAAGTACACCCCGGGCCAGGGACTGGAGGAACTCAGGGACCTCATCGCCAGGAAGCTGGGGGCGGAGAACGGGACCCCGCTCGGGCCGGACCGCGCCCTCGTCGTGACGGCCGGCGGCAACATGGCCTTCCTGAACGCCCTCTTCGCCATCGCGGATCCCGGGGACGAGGTGGTCCTCCCCCTCCCCTGCTACTTCAACCACGAGATGGCGCTGCGGATGCTGGATTGCGTCCCGGTCACGGTCCCCACCGACGGGAACCACCAGCTGGACCTGGACAGGATCGAGGCCGCCCTCACGCCCCGCACCCGGGCGGTGGTGACGATCTCGCCCAACAACCCGACCGGCGCGGTGTATCCGGAGGCCGCCCTCCGGGCCGTCAACCGCCTGTGCCGGGACCGGGGCATCTACCACATCTCCGACGAGGCCTACGAGAATTTCGTGCACGACGGCGCCAGCCACTTCTCCCCTGCCTCCATCCCCGGGTCGCAGGCGCACACGATCGCGCTCTACTCGCTCTCCAAGGCCTACGGCTTCGCGAGCTGGCGCATCGGCTACATGGTGTTCCCGTCCCACCTCTACATGTCCGTCATGAAGGCGCAGGACACCAACCTGATCTGCCCCCCGGCCATCTCGCAGCATGCCGCCATCGGCGCCCTCGAGGCAGGCTCGGCCTACTGCCGCGGCCACCTGCCCGCCCTCCGCCGCGTGCGGAGCCTCGTGCTCGACGAGTTGCGCGCCCTGGATGCCTTTTGCGACGTCCCCTGCACCCAGGGCGCCTTCTACTTCTTCCTGCGGGTGAACCGGCCGCTGGACGCCATGGGCCTCGTCGAGCGCCTGATCCGCGAGCACGGGGTCGCGGTCGTCCCCGGCAACGCCTTCGGCGTGGCGGACGCATGCACCCTCCGCGTCTCCTACGGCATGCTCACCGAGGCTACCGCCCGGGAGGGGATCCGGCGGCTGGCGCGGGGACTGAGGTGCCTGCTGGCCTGAAGGAAAAGGGGCGCCGATCGGCGCCCCTATCCGGCCTGACGACTGGCGGAGCTAGGCGTGGTCGTGGTCGCACTCGGGCCCGTGGACGTGCTCCTCCGAGGGCACCACGGCCGTCGGCTCGCCGCCCTCCTGGGGCTCGAAATCGCCGCCCTCCACGCCGCCCGCGTCGAACCTGGCGGTGGGAACGCCGGCTTCCTTCTTGCGCTCCATCTCCTGGAGGGCGAGGAAGGCATCCTTGTCCAGGATCTGCTCGCTGATCGTGGTGAACGTGAAGAGGCGCTCGAAGATCTTGTCCGTGCGGATGCGGCCCTTGAACTCGTTGAGGGCGCCGCGCTTGTCCAGGTCCTCCTTGATGGTCTGGAAGGGCTTCTGGATATTGTTGTCTTCCATGAACTTGCGGATCTCCGCGTCCACCTCCTCGTCGCTGACCTGGACGTCCTCGGCGTTCCCGATGGCCTGGAGCAGGTAGCCCGAGCGGACGGCCTTCTCGGCGTCCTGCATGCGGCTCTGCCGGTAGGCGCTCCAGTTGATCTTCCTGGGGTCCATGCCCTGGCGCGAGACGGCGTTGGCGAACTCCTGGCAGAAGTCGTCGAGCTGGAGCGCCGTCATGGAGGCGGGGACTTCGAAGGGGGCCTGTTCAAGCATGGCGTCCAGCATCGTGCTCTGGGCGCGGGAAACCGCATCCCGCTCGGCGGCCTCCTCCAGGTCCTTGCGCACGAAATCGCGCAGCGCCGCGAGGGTCTCGTAGCTGCCCATGTCCTTGGCGAACTCGTCGTTCAGTTCCGGGATCTCCCGCTTGCGCAGGTCCTTGAGGGTCGCCTCGTAGACCACGGGCTTGCCGGCCATGGTGCCGCTCGCCTCGCCTTCGGGGAGGGTGATGGTCACCTTGCGGGTCTCGTCCACCTTCATGCCCACGACTTCCTTGTCGAAGGGGCGCTCGAGGGAGAGCTGGATCACCTGGTCCTTGTAGGACTGGGCCTTCATGCCCTGGGGCCTGACCTTGATGTCGAAGGTGGCGAAATGGCCTTCCGCGGCCGCTTCCTCCTCCACCGGGACGAACTTGGCGGCCCTCTGGCGCAGGCCTTCGAGGTGCTCTTCCACGGCCTGGTCGTCGATGAGGCGCTTCTGCTTCAGGAGCGTGAGCCCCTTGTATTCGGGCAGCTTGACCTCGGGCGCGACATCGAAGTGCGCGTTGAAGGAACCTTCCTGGCCGTCCTTCAGCTCCACCTTCTCGAGGGCGGGCTGGGAGATGGGCTGGGCGCCCTGGGCGGCGGCCGCGTTCCAGAAGTGCTTGTTCACGAGGTTCTCGGTGACCTCGGCCTTGATCTCGCGCTCGAAGCGCGCCAGGAGGACGTCCTTCGGCGCCTTGCCGGGGCGGAACCCGGGGATCTTCGCCTTGGGAGCGATCTTGGCGAGCACCTTCCCGAATTCCTCGCTGACCTCAGCGGCAGGCACGGTGACCTGGATGGACTTCCGGGTTGTGGAGTGGTGGGTGATGTTGGCCTGCATGGATGCTCCTGGAATGCAGAAAGTTGCGGCTGGGGGTCCTGGTGGATGGTGCGAACGAAGGGACTCGAACCCTCACGGCTTTCACCGCTGGAACCTAAATCCAGTGCGTCTACCAGTTCCGCCACGTTCGCCTGATTGTCAATGCCCTTCGTGGTGCGCCCGGAGCGACTCGAACGCCCGACCCTCAGGTTCGAAGCCTGATGCTCTATCCAGCTGAGCTACGGGCGCGCACGCGAATCCTTGATTCTACATCGCCCGCCCCGTTCATTCGAGACAAGATTCGCGCCCGTCCGGGGCCCGGCGGGCGCCCCGGAGGCCCCGCGGGCGAGGATCTCCGGCAACGTCTCCGGCGGCGGATTCCGCGGTCCCGGACCTACTCGTCGTAATCGTCCATGTTGAGGTCGCCGGGATCCACGCCTTCCGCGCGAGCTCCCGTGATGCCGAGGCTCTCCTCGAGGCCGTCGTCGGCGGCAGCCTCGACCTCGGGTTCGGGCGTGAAATCGTCGTCGATCTGGAGGACGGCCTTCTCCTTCTTGGGAGCCTTGGCCTTGGCGGGAGCTTCCTTCTGGTTGGCTCCGCACTTCGGGCAGACGGATTCGGGTCTAGAGAAGTCGTAGAACTTCGTGTTGCATGAAAAACAAGTCCATTTCTTCCCCATCGTCGCCATGGTTTCCTCAATCCCTGCAAAGGACCATGGAGTACCACATTTTCATGTGGATGTCACGCACCTTGCGATCCGGCGGGGGGCGCCCAGGGAGGTTGCCCCAGCTTGTCCGCATCGCCATCGCATAGCTGGTGGATCACGGTCTTGTAAAAAATATGGAACCGGTTTTCCACATCGGGACTGTAGCGTTCCGTGAACGAGGCCAGGCTGCGGTCCAGTTCCTCGCGGAGGAACATGTAGAGGTTGCCCTTCTCCTTCCCCTGGGCCACCTTGCCGGGGAAGTAGAGTTCGATGTCCCCGACCAGGACCCGCGCGCTGCGTTCCGCGTTCGCCCGGATCCTGGGATCCAGGGGAGGCGCCTCGGGCTCCGGGACGGGCTCGGGGACGCGCTGGGGGGGCATGGAGGGGTGCGCTTCGATCGGGACGGAGGTCTTGTCCTCGTCCTTCAGTCCGGCGAGGAAGGACAGCGTGGCCTCCGCCGCGTGGGCCAGGGCCCTGACATGGCTGGGATGGTCGATCACCTGCCGCAGCCCGCAGTCCACCAGCAGGAGGGCCACGGTCCTGCGGCGCAGGCGCAGGGGGAGGATGCGCACGTCCGGGGCCTCGAACCGGCCCAGGGAGGCCAGCAGGGCCAGGTAGGCCGGCCCCGGGGCCGCGATGGAGGACGTACGGCACTGGACCAGGTCCTCGAGCTCCGCCGGCGGGACGACGGGCGTGCCCGGCCTGGGCGCTTCCGGCTCGAAACCGCGCGCGGCGAAGAGGGTGGCGATGCCCTGCTTGATCACGAACAGCGCGCTCCGCTCCGCGAAGGGCTGGAGCCCCTCCAGCAGCCGCTTGAGGACCTCGCCCTGGCTCGAGGACGACTCGATGAGGTCCAGGGCCGCGCCCAGGTCGCTCTCCGTGTCGGCCGGCAGGCCGCGGGGAGGGTTCCCGGGAACGAGGCACTCCTGGATCTTCCCGAGCAGGGACTCGTCGGGAACCAGGTGGTCGATGCCTTCCCGCCAGGTGGTCGACACCTGCTCGAGGAGGGCCTGGTGCCTTTCGCTGACCCAGCGATGGATCAACTGTCTGAGGGATTCGCTCAAGGTCTCGTCCATGGGGCTGTCCAAGGGATACAGCACGAGGGTATCCGAAAACCACCAGGAAAAAGCCCTCGTCTGGCATTTCTTTTCCTGGAGCGCTAGGATGCAGGAAGGTTCCGGGAGCACTGGGGATGGCTGATCTATCGATTCAGGTCCACGATGTCGACGGCATCGCCGTGGTGCAGCCCGAAGGATTCGTCAACGCCCATACGGTCCGGCAGTTCGAAAGCGCCCTCGAGGAGCTGGCCCGGTCCGGCCGGGTCACCATCCTGCTGGACTGCGAACACCTGAACTACATCAGTTCCGCGGGGCTGGGAGCCATCATGGGCCTCATCGAGCCCATCCGGGAGCAGGAAGGCGACATCCTGCTCTGCAACCTCCAGCGGAACGTCCGCTCGATCTTCGAGACCCTCGGCTTCACGCAGCTCTACAGGGTCTTCAGCAGCCGCGAGGAGGCCCTCCGGACGCTGGCGGGGAAAAGCGAGTGAAGGCTCACGGCTCACCTGAGACCTTCCGGCTGACCATCCCGAGCCAGACCAGGTACCTGAACCTGGTGACGGGCCTGGCCAAGCGCGCCTCCTCCGTGGCGGGCCTGGGCGATGCCGACTCATCCAAGGTCTCCATCGCGGTGGACGAGGCGGTCACCAACGTGATCCTGCACGCCTACCACGGCGATGCAGAGCGCTGGGTGGAGATCGAGCTCTGCTTCGAGCCCAGGGACCTCGTGATCCACATCTGGCACGACGGCGACGGCCTGGCCGAGGACGAGATCACCCTGCCGGATCCGGGGGAGTACGTGACCCACCCGCGCAAGGGAGGACTGGGCCTCCTCCTGATGAGCCGGTTCATGGACGAAGTGCACTTCTTCGAGTCCCCCGACAGGAGCGAGTGCCGCATGGTCAAGCACGTGGATTGAGCCCCGGCCGGATCCCATGCCCGCCCCTCCGCCAGCCTCGCCCTTCGACCGCCTCCGGGAGCTGTCCCTGAGGACGCCCGAGGGCGCCCAGGAGCTGCTGCCCATCGTGGACTTCCTGGAGAGCTTCCCCGAGCAGCTGACCGAGGAGGCCCTGATCCATCTCGTGGGCGTCACGGCCCTCGGGATCGCCAAGGCGTCGCAGGGAGGCCTGTGGGATGGCACGCGCTGGCTCTTCCTCCGGGGCAGCGCGACGCCCTTCCCGACCCATCCGGGCCCGGGCTGGGCGTGCCTCCCCTGGTGCCACGGCGACACGCGCTACGGGTACCTGGTCGTCCGGGCCGCCGGGACGCCCGCCGCCCTCCGCCTGCTCCTCTCCATTTCCGCCCCCCTGCTCGCCTGGCGCCGGCTGGAGACCGTGCGGAGCGACCAGAACCGAGCCCTCGCCCTGCAGTTCTCCCGTCTGAACGCCCTCTTCCAGCTGAGCCGGAACCTGGGCGAGGCGGAGCGCAAGGAGGACATCGTCGCCCTCGCGTGCAGGAAGATCATGGCCGAGTTCCACTTCGACCGGATCCTGGCGGTGGATCCCCAAGGCCTGGTGATGTTCAGCCACGGCCTGGGGGAGATCCCCCCGGTGCTCGAAGGCGAGGCGCTGAACGAAGTGGCGAGCGAACAGGGCCTCGTCCACGCCCTGGAGATGAGGGACCAGGACCAGGGCCACGGCTTCGCCTACACGTGCGAACCGGCCGTGGGGACCCTCGACGAGGAGGATGACCAGTTCCTGCACACCCTCGTCAACATGGCGGCCGCCCGGATCTCCGGCTTCGAGCTCCGCGAGGCGAAGGCGCAGTCCCAGAGGATCGAGAAGGACCTGGAACTGGCCAGGAACATCCAGCGCATGATCCTGCCCAAGCGCCTCCCGGAACCGGCGGGATGGGAATGCGCCGCGGCCAACCTCCCCTACGAGCGGGTGGGCGGGGATCTCTACGATCTCTGGACGGCCTCGGACTTGAACGGGGTCTCGCGGCTCCACCTGGCGGTGGCGGACGTCTCCGGCAAGGGGCTTCCCGCCTCGCTCATGATGACCCAGCTCTCGGCCTTCCTCAGGGCCATGGCGGACCACCGGGTGAAGGACTGGGGCCAGCTGGCGAGCCGCCTCAACGCCCGGATGGACGAGGTGCGGGACCACAACCGCTACGCCACGCTCTTCATGGGCAGCATCAACCCGGCCGACGGGAGCATGCGCTACGTGAACGCCGGCCACAACCCTCCCCTCCTGGTCCCCGCGGACGGCGGGCCCGTCGTCCGGCTGCATCCCACGGGCCCCATGGTCGGCCTGCTGCCCGGGGCCGCCTTCCAGGAGGGCCGGGCCAGGATGCTGCCCGGGGACGTCCTGATCATCTTCACGGACGGGGTGGTCGACGCGGAAGACGTCCACGGCCGCGAACTGGGCGAGGAACCCTTGATCGAGGTGGCCCGGACCTGCGGGAGCGCCTCCTCCGAGGAGGTCTTCGAGCGCCTCCTGGTGAGGACCCTCCAGCACATGGATGGCTGCGGGTTCAAGGACGACGTCACCCTGATGGTGATCAAGCGCCGGGGAGGCGGGAGGCCCGCCGGGGAGTAACCAATCCCCGGTCCGAAGTATCCTATCAAGTGGAGGCATCATCCATGAACGGCGTGAAGACGTTCCTTCTCATCGTCGCCATGACCGGCGTGCTGGTCATCATGGGCGGCTATCTCTACGGCAACGCGGGCGTTGCCCTGGCCCTGGTGATCGGCCTGATCATGAACGGGATCAGCTACTTCTTCTCGGACGCCATCGTGCTGTCCAGCTACCGCGCCAAGGTCATCGCCCCCGGGGACGCCCCGGAACTCCATGCCATCGTCGCCAACCTCGCCCAGCGCGCGGGGCTGCCCATGCCGCGGGTGGCCGTCATCCCCGACGAGACCCCCAACGCCTTCGCCACGGGGCGGAACCCGGAGCACGCCGTCGTGGCGGTCACGTCGGGGATCATGCGCACCCTCTCCCGCCAGGAGTTGGAGGGAGTCCTGGCCCATGAACTGGGGCACGTCAAGAACCGGGACATCCTCATCGGCAGCCTGGCGGCCGTCCTGGCCCAGGCCATCATGTTCATCTCCCATCTGGCCCTCTGGGTGAGCCCGAGGGACGAGGAGGGCCGCTCCAACCCCCTCGCGGGGATCGTCGTCTACATCCTGGGGCCCATCGCCGCCATGATGCTCCAGATGGCCATCAGCCGGTCCCGCGAATACATGGCGGACGACTATTCCGCCCACCTGACCGGCAGGCCCGACATGCTGGCTTCGGCCCTGGCCCGCATCGCGGGCCTCAACCAGGCCGTCCCCATGCGGAACGCCGAGCCCGCCAGCGCGCACATGATGATCGTGAACCCGCTGCGGGGAGACGGCATCGCCAGCCTCTTCAGCACGCACCCCCCCATCGCCAGGCGCATCGAGCGCCTGAACGCCATGCCCGTCGAGGCGAGATAGATTAAGGCGCCGCAGGATCCGCGACGATAGGAGGAATGTTGCGGCGGAGCGGCGGGGTGAGCGTCCCATCAAGAATCGGCAAGTTCGAGATCCTTCGGTGCCTCGGCAAGGGCGCCATGGGAGAGGTCTTCCTCGGCAGGGACACGGTCCTGGGCCGGGAGGTCGCCGTCAAGACCATCCTCGCCAACCCCTCCTTCGGCGAGGAGGCCCGGGCCCGTTTCGAGCGCGAGGCGCGCGCCACGGCCCGGCTCAACCACCCGAACATCGTGACCGTCTACGAATTCGGGGAGGACCAGGGGATCCATTTCCTGGCCATGGAATACCTGGAAGGCCAGGACCTCGAGACCATGATCCAGCGCAGGGAACTGGACCGGGAGGACGCGCTGGAAGTGCTGGCCCAGGTCTGCGAGGGGCTCGCCTTCGCGCACCGCCAGGGGATCATCCACCGCGACGTGAAGCCCTCCAACATCCTGGTCCTCAGGCAGGGCGCGCGCGTCACGGCCAAGCTCATGGACTTCGGGGTCGCCCTCGTGAGCCAGTCCAACCTCACCCAGGACGGCATCTGGATGGGCACCGCGAACTACATGGCCCCGGAATACCTGGATACCGGCAAGGCCACCGCCAGCTCGGACCTCTTCGCCGTGGGCGTGATGCTCTACGAGGTCGTCTCCGGGGGGCGCAAGCCGTTCGGAGGGGAGACCACCACGCTGGTGCTCAACGCCATCCTCAGGAACCCGCCGGCCCCCTTCAGGCCCGAGGAGATCCAGGGCGTGGCCCCGCGCCTGCTCGAGATCGTCCGGACCGCCCTGGCGAAGAACCCTGAGGACCGCTTCCCGACCGCGGAAGCCCTGGCGGAGGCCCTCCGCTCCGTCGGCAGCGGGTTTCCGATTCCCGGGGAACCGGCCTCCCCCGCGAGGAGGGAGGCAGAGAAGCCGCTGGTCGTGGGCAGGGGCGGAAGGGCCAACTGCCTGAGCCTGCGGGTGGCCCTCCGCCAGGCCCGCCCCGGCGCCCGGATCGTCGTCCTGCCCGGGCACTACCGGGAATCCCTGGTGATCGAGAAGGACGTCACCCTTTCGGGCGAAGGGGAGACCGGCGAGGTCGTCCTGGCGGCCACCGTCTGCCTGAAGGCCGGGCTCGCCCGCATCCAGGGCTTCACCCTCGAGAAGGCGGTCCAGGAGGGCGCGGAATCCCTTCCGGCCATCGTCGTGCTGGCCGGCAGGGCGACCCTGGAGGACTGCAAGCTGGTCGTCCCGGAGGGCCCGGCCCTCAGGGTCGAGGGCCAGGGCACCCAGCTCCTCCTGCAGCGCTGCCATCTCCAGGGAAGTCCGACCCTCGGGCTGGAGGTGAGGCAGGGTGCTTCCGCCAGCCTTTCCGAGTGCATGCTGGAAGGGCATGCGCGCGCCGGCGTCCTGGCGGGGGAAGGCGCCACTGCGACGCTGCAGCGCACCACCATCAAGGACGGCGGCGGCGTGGGCGTCCGCATCCAGAACCAGGGCCAGGTCCAGCTGGAGGATTGCGAGATCCTGGACTGCGCATCGGGCGGCGTCGAGGTGGAAACGGAAGGGCGGGCCAACCTCCAGCGTTGCCGGCTGGCCGACAGCCGCTACGCCGGCATCCTGGCCATGGAGAAGGGACAGGCCGCCCTGGAGGGTTGCGAGATCTGCGGGCACGACGCCTCCGGCGTCCACGTGACGGAGGGGGCGGTGGTTTCGCTCCGCCAGTGCCGCCTGCACGGCAATCCGGGCTTCGGCGTCTCCACCATGGACCAGGGCTTGTGCACCCTCGCGGACTGCGAGATCGAGGGGAACGCGAACCCCGGCGTGTTCGTCCACCAGGGCGGAACGATCCAGGTCAAGGACAGCAAGCTGCACGACGGCCAGTCCCTGGGAGTCGTCTGCGCGGCCCAGGGCCGCGGCGTGCTGGAAGGCTGCGAAATCTACGGAAACGCCAAGAGCGGGGCCAAGGTCGCCAAGGGCGGAAGCCTCCTCCTAGTCCGCTGCGTCCTCCGGGACGGGCAGGACTCCGGCATGCTGCTGTTCGAGGATGCGGAACTGACCCTGGAGGAGTGCGTCGTCCACCGGAACGCCCGCGGGGGGATCCTGCTTTCCAAGGACGCCTCGGATCCGGTCCTCCGGGGCGGCAACCGGATCGAGGACGACCTGCTGCGCACCAATGCCCAGGGGGGACTCGTGAAGCTGGCGCCGGTCAAGCAGCGCTGACCGACCTCACCCCTCCCCGAAGCCCAGGAATCCGTCCAGGACGGAAACCCACTGTTCCTCTCCCTGGCCCCAGGGCAGGAACCGAGTCCCTTCCGACTGCCCCAGCAGCATGGTGGGATCGATGTCCTCGCACAGGATGGCCGTGGGGACCTCTCCCAGGAGCACCCGCTCCTTCTCCAGGTGGCGGACGGCGGCGAGGGGATCCTGGTCCCCCGTCAGGGCCGACAGGAGGTCCAGCAGGACGAGCCGCGGCACGGGCTGCGAGGAATCCCGCCAGAGAGCCGCGGCTTCCTCGCAGCTCCCGGCGGTGTCGAGATGCTGGTAGCCGCAGCGCCAGAGGGCCTGCCGACATTTCTCGGCCGAGGCGGGGTCCGCGCAGACCAGGGCCAGCCGGGCGGTCTTCCGGCGAAGCAGGCGGAGGAGCGCCAGGGAGGGGTCGAGGCCCTGGTCCTCCGGCGCCTCGAGCGGGCCGGTGGCGCGGGAGGCGACTTCCCGGCGCGAGATCCCGCCTGAATCGGAGATTCCGCCCCCGGGCTTCGACTGGAACATCTTCTCCCGGAAGGCCAGGCAGTCCCCCAGGCTCCGGGCCTGGTCCTCGGTCAGCTCCCCGAAATCGAAGCCCAGGAGGACCTCCGAGCCGTGCTGCTCCGCGTGGGCCACCCAGCCGTGGACCTCCAGCACGGGAAGCCTGGGAAGGTCCTGGAGCCGGATGCGCGGATAGCTCGTGCCCCGGTCGAAGAGCGCCGTGCCGGGCGGGATGCGCAGTCCGGTGTCCAGCCGGAGGACCCGATCCACGCGCAGGCACAGGCCGCCCATCCCGATGTTGGCCAGGGGGCCCGCGATGCCCGTCCCGGGAATGCCTCCGTCCGAGGCGGTCACGTAGGCGCTCTCCCTTGGCCGGAATGGATAGCGCTTGTGCCGCCGCCGGTCCGCGTGGACGAGCCGTTCCGGCTGGGAGAACCGGTACTGCAGGTAGGCCTCCCGCTGCTTGTAGGTGATCAGGGCCTCGTAGCGCTGGTCCCCCACCGCGAAGACGATCTGGAAAAGGGCGCCGGCCATCAGTTCGTGGGGGAGCGGCCGGACCAGCTTCAGGATGATTTCCCGGCTTTCCGGGATGACCTGCTGGACCCGGGAGGCGTAGGGAAGGGTACTGGTGCCTTCCACCTTGATCGGGAATTCCACCTCGGATTCGAAGAGGCTGGTGATCGCTTCCCTGAGGAGTTCAGGATCCTCGATCGGCTCGTCCCTTCCCCCGGCTTTCGATGGCTTCGGTCGGTTCATTCCGCGCAGTGTACCACGGCATTTTTCATCTCATCGGGCCTGTCCGCGGCAAGGTTGAATCCGCGCACCCGAGGCCTGGAGTCGTCCATGAGTCCCTCGCGAGGACGAGCGGATCGCCGAACCCGCCCCGACGCGCCGGCGAACCTACACGTTGAAGAGGAAGATCATCACGTCGCCGTCCTTCACGACGTAGTTCTTCCCTTCCATCCTCATCTTGCCGGTCTCCTTCGCCTTGTGCTCCCCCCGGCAGGCGAGGTAGTCCTCGTAGGGGATCACCTGGGCCCGGATGAAGCCGCGCTCGAAGTCCGAGTGGATGACGCCGGCCGCCTGGGGGGCCGTGGCCCCGATGGGAATGGTCCAGGCTCGAACCTCCTTCGGGCCGGCGGTGAGGTAGGTCTGGAGGTTGAGCAGCTTGAAGGAGGCCCGGATGAAGCGGTTCAGGCCGGGTTCGGCCAGCCCGGCCTCCTCGAGGAACATCGGCTGCTCCTCGGCGGGGAGCTGCGCGATGTCGGCCTCCAGCTTGGCGCAGATGGGGATGACGGCCCAGCCGCGCTCCTGGGCCAGCTTCTCCAGCTCGGCATAGTGGCCGTTGCCGGAAGGGTTCGGGATGTCCTTCTCGTCGATGTTCCCCACGAGCAGGACCGGCATGAGCGTCAGGAGGCAATAGCTCTTGATGGCGTGCAGCTCCTCGTGGTCGAGTCCGACGGTGGCGGCCCAGCGCCCCTCGTTCAGGGCGGCGCCCACCTTCTCCAGGATGGCGGCGAGGTGCTGGGACTCCTTGTTGCCGCTCTTGGCCGTCTTCTGGTGCTTGTCCAGGGACTTCTCGACGATCTCCAGGTCCTTGATGATCAGCTCCATGTCCACGATCTCCACGTCGCGGCGGACGTCCAGATCGCCTTCCACGTGGGGCATGTCCGGGTTCTCGAAGCAGCGGACCACCTGCACCAGGGCATCCATGTCCCGGATGTCCTGGAGGAAGGAGTTCCCCAGGCCCTCTCCCTTGCTGGAGCCCCGCACCAGGCCGGGGATGTCCACGAACTCCTGGGTGGCGGGCGTGATCTTGGCGGGGCTCACGATCTTCGCGAGTTCCCCCAGGCGGGGGTCCGGCACGTCCACGATGCCGGTGGCCGAACTTGTGGTGCAGAAAAGGAAATTGCCCGAAGCGGCGTCCCCCTTCGTCATCGCGTTGAAGAGCACCGATTTCCCGACGCCGGGCAGTCCCACGATGCCACACTTGACCGCCATTTCATCCTCCAAGCCAATGTTCCAGTGTCCCAGAGGGCCACGGAAGGTCAAGAACCGGTCAGGGTTCGGTGATCACCGTGACGGTATAGCGGAAGCAGCGCCGTCCCCCCGGCGGGATGACGAGGATCCCGGGTTTCCCGGCGAACTCCCCGTCGAAGTCGGGAGGACTGGGCAGTCCCCGCCAAGGCTCGATGCAGATGAAGCCCGCGCCCGGCTTGGTCCAGATCCCGAGCTGCTCGAACCCCTCCCAGCGGAATTCCAGCACGGGGGTCCCCGGGGCGTCGTACCGCGCCCGCCGGCTCCTGAGCTGGCCGAAGATCAGCACGTCGTCCTGGAACAGTTCGTCCCGGAGCCTCAGCGTGCGGTCCTCCACGGGCGTGGGCCTGGGATCGGGGTCCAGCAGCCCGGCGACCTGCCTGCGGATGGGGGCGGCCTCGGGCACCTCGAACTTGATCCGGTGGTCCTCCTTCGGAACTCCGGGCACGAGGGGCCAGCGGAAGGCAGGATGGGCGCCCAGGTCGGCCGGAAGGGGTTCCTTCCCCGGGTTGATGAGTTCGTAGACCACCCGGAGGGCCGGTCCCTCCACCGCGAGGTTGATCCGGAGCTCGAAGGGGAACGGATACATCGCGCGGGTGCGCTCGTCGTCCTTGAGCACCAGGGTGCAGTCCTCCCGGGTGAGGCGGACCATCCGGAAGGCCATCCCCCGGGCGAAGCCATGGGCGGACATGGGATAGGCGCGGCCCTGGTGGTGCAGGGTGTCGTCCTTGAGCCGCCCGATGACGGGGAACAGGTGGGGCGAATGCCGGGGCCAGACCGAGGGATTCCCGTCCCAGAGCAGGTCGAGGCCCCCCAGGGTCCGGAGACTGCAGAGCTCGGCTCCCTGGGCCTTGATGTCGGCCCTCAGGAACAAGTTCTGGATGACGAAGGAATCCATATCCGCTCCGGGCCCGGCCGGGACCGCTCAGGGGCGCTCGGTGAGCACCTTGTCGATGAGCCCGTACTCCATCGCCTCGTCGGCGCTCATGAAATAGTCGCGATCCATGTCCTTCATGACCTTCTTGAGGGACTGGTTGGTGTGCTTGGCGAGGGCCGCCGCCAGGTTGTCCTTCAGGCGCTGGATCTCCTTGAAGGTGATCTCGATGTCCGAGGCCTGGCCCTGGGCTCCCCCGGAAGGCTGATGGATCATGATGCGCGCGCTGGGAAGGGCGAACCGCTTGCCCCGGGTGCCCGCGGCGAGCAGGTGGGCGGCCATGCTGGCCGCCTGGCCGATGCAGTAGGTGACGATGTCGTTCTTCACGAACTGCATGGTGTCGTAGATCGCGAGTCCCGCCGTGACGCTGCCTCCAGGGCTGTTGATGTAGATCTGGATGTCCTTGTCCGGGTCCTCGCTCTCCAGGAACAGCATCTGGGCCACGACGGCATTGGCGACGCTGTCGTCGATGGCCGTGCCGAGGAAGATGATGTTGTCCTTCAGGAGGCGCGAGTAGATGTCGTAGCTGCGCTCGCCCCGGGGGGTTTCCTCGATGACGATCGGAGGATAGTAGGCACGTTCGAACATGGGACTCCTCAGTCGGTAACCAGGATAGCGGCAATCACGACCTCCGGGCTTCCTGCCGGATCGTCTCCAGCCAGGAATCCCACGCCTGCCTGTCGAAGCGGCCCGGGGCGGCGGGTCCCAGGCTCCGCCGCAGGGTCTCGAACCGCCGGGCGGCGGGAGCCGCCAGGGCCTCCGGCATCCGGGCCGCGGCTTCCGCGCAGGCCTGGATGCCCGCGGGCGTCTGGCAGACCACCAGGGCCTGGTGCCCCGCCTCCAGGCAGCCTCGCACCCGTTCCTCCCAGCTCCAGTCCGAACACCCCCCCATCTCCAGATCGTCCGTGATCCACCGTCCCCGGATCCCCCAGGGATTCGCGGCCACGGTGCCGGGATGGAGGCTCGCGGGGCGGTCGCCGGTGCCCGGCAGCCGCAGGTGGGCGACCATCACGAGCCGATCCGGATGGGCGAGCATGCGGAAGGGGAGCAGGTTCCTGGCGATCCGCTCCGGGTCCCGCAGCTCCGGAAGCGCCTTGTGGCTGTCCACCAGGGTTCCGCCCAGGCCGGGGAAATGCTTCAGGCAACCCCGGACGCCCGCCCCCTCGAGCCCGAAGAGGAAGGCCCCCGCGGCCAGGGCGGCCTCCTCCGGCCGGTCGCTGGCCATCCGGTCCCCGAGGCCGGTGCCCGCGTGGCCGTCGTGAAGATCCGCCACGGGAGCGAAGTCCACGTTGAAACCCAGGAGCCTCAGGCCCTGCCCCCACAGCCTCCCCCAGCGCTCGCAGGCCGCGGCGCCTCCCCCGAGCCAGAGGGTCCGCAGGCTCGGGGTCTCCCCGGTCCAGCAGCGGAGCCGCGACACGACGCCGCCTTCCTGATCCACGGCGACGGGCAGGGGCAGCGCGCTCCCCCAGCGCCGCTTCAGATCCGAGATCAGGGCATGGCAGCGTTCCGGGCCGGACCATGGATCCGCGTCCAGGTTGCGCGAGAAGAGCACGAGCCCGCCCGGAGTGAAGCCGAGATCGACCTCCGAGCTGTCCCTGCCCTCGAATCCGGCCCAGAGGAGTCCGCTGCCCTTGGTGTTCACCATGTCACTCCTTCTTCCTGCGCGTTCCCCCCGCCCTGGGGGCGGTCCGCGCCCGGGCGCAGCGCAGCCCGTGCAGGGCCGCCTGCATCTGGGCCTTGAGCAGCACGAAGGAAGGGTCCTCCGGATCGAAGGCGGATCTCTTCTCGAATCCCAGGAAGAGGGCTCCCAGGGGCAGCGTCCCCTTCCGGAGGGGGATCAGGTAGCCGTCCGGATAGCCCCCGCTCCAGCCCCAGTCCATGGGGACCAGGAGGTCTTCCGGCCTCGGCAGGCTGCCGAAGGCGGCCCAGGGACGCGCCCCTTTCCGGGCGAGGATGTCCCAGCCCCCGGCGCCGGGCAGCAGCGCGACGTAGGCGTCCGGCGAGAACCTTTCCTCGAGGAAACGAAGGAAGGGCATCAGGGCGTTCTTCTCGTCTATCTCCCCCTGGGCTTCCATCAGGAGATCGTTGAGGGTGAGCACCTCCTCGTGAAGGCTCTTGAGCCGCTTCGCCCTGGAGACGACGCGCTCCTCCAGGTCCTTCCGGTAGGCCTCCAGCTGGTCCAGCAGGCGGGCGTGCTCGAGGGCCCGGTCCAGGACGGCCTCGATCTCCGCGAGCTTGAACGGCTTCTGGACGAAGTCGTAGGCCCCTCCCTTGATGGCTTCCACCGCGACGTCGAGGCTGGCGAAACCCGTGATCACCACGCACAGCGTTCCCGGGTCGCGCCCCTTCACGGCGGCGATCAGCTCCAGGCCCGACAGGCCGCCGGGCATGTGGAGGTCCGTCACGATGACGGGGTAGTGCTTGCCCTCGAGGAGCGCCAGGGCCGCCTCGGCGTTCGCCGCGTCCTCGACGGTGTAGCCATCCGCCGCCAGGGCCTCCCGCAGCGGGATCCGCAGATCGGATTCGTCGTCCACGATCAGGATGGGGTCGGGGATCATGCTCCCTATCCTACGACCTGAACCGCGGGATGGTGAGTTCATAGATCCTCGCATCCACGAAGATCCTCAGGGCATCGCCGTCCAGGAGGCCGGACTTCACTTCGTCCTCCAGGATCTCCAGGCTGCGGGGAACCGTCACGGCCACCTTGTAGGGGCGGTCGGCCGCCACGAGGGCGTCGTAGACGTCCGCGATGGCCATGAGCCTGCTCTGGGGGGGGATCTGGTCCGACTTGAGACCGCGCGGGTAGCCCTTCCCGTTGAGCCGCTCGTGATGGGCGTAGGCGATCTCCGGGAGCCCGGCGAGGGGGCCCGTCCAGGGGATCTGGCTCAGGAAGCGGAACGTGTGGGTCACGTGGCTGTTGACTTCGCTGCGCTCTTCCGCGGAAAGGCTCCCCTTGGGGATGCGCAGGGCCGAGATGTCCTCGCCTTCCAGGATCCTCTGGCGCTCCCCCTCCCAGTGGGTGTACTCGAGGACTTCGAGGTCGTCCATGGCCTCGACCACCTCTTGCGGCAGGACCTGGGGCTCGTTGCACCGCAGGATCAGGTCCACCAGGCGGCGGCTTTCCCGCCGACGCTCCGCCAGGAGACTGCGGAACACCGACTTGTCCGCCCGCTCGCCCCGGTCCCAGGCCTGCTCCATGGCCGCCAGCGCGATCTCCATGTCCCGCTGGTAGAGTCGCTGGAGGATCCGTTCCAGGCGCTCCGGCTGCAGCTTCCGGGCCTTCACCAGCACCTGCTCCCTCACGCCGACTTTCCCGAAATCATGCAGCAGGCTCGCGTAGCGGATCTCCTTGACCTGCTGCTCCGAGAAGTGGATGGGTCCGTAGAAGCCCTGGGGGGTCCGGTTCACCGCCTCCGCCAGCCCGACGGTCAGTTCTGCCACGCGGGAGGAATGTCCGGAAGTGGAAGGATCCCGGGCCTCGATCGCCAGCACGCTGGCCTGCACGAATCCGTCGAAGAGCTTCTCGATGTCGTCCTTCAGGCCCAGGATCTCCTGGGTGCGCTCCATGACCATGTCCTCGAGACGGGACTGGTAGGCCTCGTTTTCCCTGAGGGAACGGTAGTGGCCGAGGGCGCGCACGAGGCTGGCTTCCAGCTCCGCGAGCTTGAAGGGCTTCTGGATGAAGTCGTAGGCCCCCCGCTTGAGGGCGATGATGGCGGCTTCCGTGGTCGCGTAGCCCGTCATGAGGATGCAGAACGTCTTCGGGTCGATGGTCTGGATCTCCTTCAGGAGCTCCAGGCCGGACAGGCCGCCGGGCATGTTGAGGTCCGTGAAGAGGATCGCGTAGTGCCTCTCCTTGACCATCTCCACCGCCGTCTCGGCGCTCTCGGCGCCCTCCACGGGATAGCCCATGCCTTCCAGGGCCTCCACCAGGAGGTTCCGGAAGTCGGCTTCATCATCGACGATCAGGACGCGGTGCTTTTCCACGGGTAGACCATTTCAAGCATCCTATCGTCATCACCTCCCGACGGGGCAACTTTCCGAGGGGGCGCCCTACTGCACCGCGCCGGCCTCCAGCTTCAGGTCGCCGTCCTGGACGCGGAGCGCGGCCATCTGGCCGGGCCGGAGCCTGCCCTCCAGGATCATCCGGGAGAGGGGATTGACCACCCTCTGCTGGATGAGCCGCTTCAAGGGGCGGGCCCCCATCTGGGGATCGAAGCCTTCCGCGGCGAGCCAGTCCAGGGCCTCGCCGGGGATCTCCAGCCCGATCCGCCGCTCGGCCAGCATGGCCTCCACCCTGGCGGTCTGGATCCTGGCCACGGAGACCATGTCCTCCTGGCTGAGGGAGCGGAAGGTGACGACCTCGTCCACGCGGTTCAGGAATTCCGGGCGGAAGTAGGCGCGCAGCGCCGCCTGGACCTCCTGCTGGGCCTTGTCCACCTGGCCTCCCGCCTCGAAGATGGCCGAACTCCCGACGTTGGACGTCATGAGCACCACGGTGTTCCGGAAGTTCACGGTGCGGCCCTTGCCGTCCGTGAGGCGGCCGTCCTCGAGCACCTGCAGGAAGAGGTCGAAGATCCGGGGGTGGGCCTTCTCCATCTCGTCCAGGAGGATCACCGAGTAGGGCCTGCGCCGCACCGCCTCCGTGAGCCGGCCCCCCTCCTCGTAGCCGATGTAGCCGGGCGCGGCGCCGATGAGCCTCGTGGCGTCGGCCTCGTGGGTGAACTCGCTCATGTCGATCCGGACCAGGGCGTTCTCGTCGTCGAAGAGGAATTCCGCCAGGGACCGCGCGACCTCCGTCTTGCCCACGCCCGTGGGCCCCAGGAACAGGAAGCTGCCGATGGGCCGCTTCGTGTCCGAAAGGCCCGCCCGGTTGCGCCGCAGGGCGTCGCTGATGGCCACGAGCGCGTTGTCCTGGCCCACGACCCGCTGATGCAGGCGGTCCTCCATGTGCAGGAGCTTCTGGATCTCCCCTTCCATCAACTTGGAGACGGGGATGCCCGTCCACTTGCTCACCACGGCGGCCACGTCCTCCTCCGCGACCTCCAGGCGCAGCATGGCGTCCGCGTTGCGGGAGGCGGCCTCGATCTGTTTCTCCAGGGCCGGGATCTCGCCGTATTCCAGGCGGGAGGCGCGCTCGTACTCGCCCCGGGTCTTGGCCTGCTCCAGCTCGATGCGCAGGTCGTCCAGGCGCTTCTGCATGGTCCTCGTCTGCTCGATCTGCTTCTTCTCGTTCTCCCACTGGGCCCGCAGCCGGCCCAGCTCCTCGCCCAGCTCCGCCAGCTCCTTGTCCAGTTCCCGGGTGCGCGCCTTGCTGGCGGCGTCCTTCTCCTTCGCCAGGGCGTGGCGCTCCAGCTGGAGCTGCATCTCCCGCCGCTCCCGCACGTCGATCTCCAGGGGACGGCTGTCGATCTGCATGCGCACGCTGGAGGCCGCCTCGTCCATCAGGTCCACGGCCTTGTCCGGCAGGAAACGGTCGGCGATGTAGCGGCTCGAAAGCTGCACGGCCTCGACCAGGGCCGCGTCGCGGATGCGGACGCCATGGTGCAGCTCGTAGCGCTCCTTCAGGCCGCGCAGGATGCTGATGGAATCCTCGACGCTGGGCTCGTCCACGAAGACCGGCTGGAACCGCCTGGCCAGGGCTGCGTCCTTCTCCACGTGCTTCTGGTACTCGTTGAGGGTGGTGGCGCCGATGCAGCGCAGGTCGCCCCGCGCCAGGGCCGGCTTCAGCAGGTTGGCCGCGTCCATGCTGCCCTCGGCGGAGCCCGCGCCCACCAGCAGGTGCAGTTCGTCGATGAAGAGGATGATCCGGCCCTCGCTGGCCTCGATCTCCTTGATGACGCCCTTCAGGCGCTCCTCGAACTGCCCCCGGTACTGGGTCCCGGCCACGAGCGATCCCATGTCCAGCCCCATCAGGCGGATGTTCTTGAGACTCTCCGGCACGTCGTTCCTGACGATCCGCTGCGCCAGCCCCTCGGCGATGGCCGTCTTGCCGACCCCGGCCTCCCCGATCAGGACCGGGTTGTTCTTGGTGCGGCGGGAAAGGACCTGCAGCACCCGGCGGATCTCCTCATCCCGCCCGATGACCGGATCCAGCTTCCCGGCTTCCGCCAGGGACGTGAAGTCCTTGGCGTACTTCTCCAGGGAGGCGAACTTCTCCTCGGCGCGCTCGTCCTCGACGCGGGCCCCCTTGCGGGACTCCCGGATGGCGCCCTCGAGCTTCTTGCGGTCCAGCCCGAAGCGTTCGAGCAGCTTCTTGACGTCCGTATGCGCGTTGGCGAAGGCCAGGAGCATCGCGTCCGTCGAGAGGAAGCGGTCCCCCAGGCCCCGGCCCGTGTCCGAGGCCAGTTCCAGGAAGTTGCGGAGCGCCGGCCCTGCCTGGGGCTCGGCCCCGCCGATGGCCTTGGAGAGGTGGTCGACCAGGGATTCCGCGCCGTCCGCCAGTCCCTTCTGGGCCTCGGCCTCCAGCCCGGCCCTCTCCAGGACGGGCCTCAGGCCGATCTCCGGCGCCAGGAGGGCCAGGAACACGTGCTGCGGCAGCAGCTCGGGATGCTGGCCCTGGATCGCCTTCTCGCGGGCGGAAACCAGGACATCGTTGGCCTTCTGGGTGAACGGCAGCTGGGACATGGGACCCCTCCGCTCACAAAGGTAGGAAGGAATATGATACGTGTCAACTAAGATTTTCTAAAAATCCAGATAAACAATTCTGGGCTCACAAAAAAAGCCCCGCCGAAGCGGGGCTCTCACCGGAAAAAACAGCTTCAACGCTCGGGGGCCAGTCCCGTGTCCTGGGGTGTGCGCCAGAGGTTCGAGAGCAGGAGCTGCCGCATGTGCAGGAATTCCTTGGGCATGCGGTCGAACAGCTTCTCGAAGAGTTCCTCGTGGAGCAGCAGTTCGCGGCGCCACTCGTCCCGGGACACCTTCATGGCCTCCCGGAGCTGGTCGAGGCCGAAGCCGCCGAGTCCCGTCAGGTCCAGGTCCTCCTCCTGGGGCGTCCAGCCCAGGGGGGTCTCCACGGCGTGGGCGCGGCCGCGGACCCGGTCCACCATCCACTTCAGGACGCGGAAGTTGTCGCTGTAGCCGGGCCAGATGAACTTGCCGTCCTTGTTCTTGCGGAACCAGTTGACGCAGAAGATGAGGGGCGGGTTCTTGATCTCGCGGCCCATCCTCAGCCAGTGGTTGAAGTAGTCGCCCATGTGGTAGCCGCAGAAGGGCAGCATGGCGAAGGGATCCCGGCGGACTTCACCGATGTTCCCGGCGGCGGCCGCGGTCATCTCGCTGCCGATGGTGGCCGCCTGGTAGACGCCGAAGCCCCAGTTGAAGGACTGCATGACCAGCGGCACGGTGGTGGCGCGCCTTCCGCCGAAGATGAACGCGCTGATGGGCACGCCCTTCGGATCCTCCCAGGCGGGATCGATGGAAGGGCACTGTCCGGCCGGGGCGGTGAAGCGGCTGTTGGGGTGGGCCGCCTTGCGTCCGCAGCCCTTGGTCCATTCCTGTCCCTGCCAGTCGGTGAGCTTCTCGGGCTCCTCGTCGGTCATGCCTTCCCACCAGACATCGCCGTCGGGCGTCAGCGCCACGTTGGTGAAGATGCTGTTCCTGGTCATGGTGAGCATGGCGTTGGCGTTCGACTTCATGCTCGTGCCCGGCGCCACCCCGAAGAAGCCCGCCTCGGGATTGATGGCGTAGAGCCTGCCGTCGGCGCCCGGCTTGACCCAGGCGATGTCGTCGCCGATGGTGCTGACCTTGTAGCCCTTGAACTGCTCGGGCACCTGCAGCATGGCGAAGTTGGTCTTCCCGCAGGCGCTGGGGAATGCGGCGGCGACGTAGGTCTTCTCGCCCTTGGGGTCCTCGAGGCCGAGGATCAGCATGTGCTCGGCCATCCAGCCCTGGTCCCGGGCCATGGAACTGGCGATGCGCAGGGCGAAGCACTTCTTGCCGAGGAGGGCGTTCCCGCCGTAGCCACTGCCGAAGGACCAGATGGCGTGATCCTCGGGGAAGTGGACGATGTACTTGTTCTCCTTGTTGCAGGGCCAGGCGACATCCTTCTCGCCGGGCTGCAGGGGTTTCCCGACGGAGTGCAGGCAGGGCACGAAGTCGTTCGAGCCGAGCACGTCCCACACCTTCCGGCCCATGCGGGTCATGATGCGCATGTTCGCGGCCACGTAGGCCGAGTCGGAGAGCTCGATGCCGATGTGGGCGATGTTGGATCCCAGCGGTCCCATGCTGAAGGGGATGACGTAGAGGGTGCGCCCCTGCATGCATCCCCGGTAGAGCTCCGTCAGCTTGGCCTTCATCTCCTTGGGATCGACCCAGTTGTTGGTGGGGCCGGCATCCTGCTTGCGCTGGGAGCAGATGAAGGTCCGGTCCTCGACCCGGGCCACGTCGCTGGGATCCGAGAAGGCCAGGAAGCTGTTGGGGCGCTTCTCTGGATTGAGGCGCCTGAAGGTGCCGCCCTTGACCAAGCCTTCGCAGAGCTGGTCGTATTCCTCCTGGGAGCCGTCACACCAGTGGATCTTGTCGGGCTTGCACAGGGCCGCCACCTCCTCGATCCAGGCGATCGCCTTCGCGTTGTGTACGTAGTCAGGGACATTGAGGTTTGGGCTCATGAGCGCACTCTCCACGCATGGGGGCGGAAACAGTTCAAACCCGCAGCAGCGCGCGCTTTCGAATCGCTCGCGTGCGGTGCCAATAGTTTAGACACTTACATTCCGCGATCGCAACGTAAGATTTTTTTCTACCCCCCCTCATCTGGTTTAATTGAGGTTCCAGCCCGGATCGAGCCCAGGACCCGCCCTTCCCCTCGACCTGTGTGCCCTGGCGCGAGGTCCCATGTCCACTCCCGTCCTGCAGCAGATCGCCGGCCTCAAGCGCGAGGCGGGGGACGCCATCCTGCTCACCCGGATGGGGGACTTCTACGAGATCCTGGGCGAGGATGCCGTCAAGGCCGCGCCCGTGCTCGAGATCGCGCTCACGACCCGGGGGAAGGGCACCGATTCCGAGACGCCCATGTGCGGCGTGCCCCACTTCGCCCTGGAGTCCTACCTGCCGCGGCTCCTGGGCGCGGGCTTCTCCGTCGCCATCGCCGAGCCCACGGCCAAGCCGGAGGAAGTGAAGGGGCTCCTGCCGCGGGCCATCAAGCGCATCATCACGCCCGGCACCTGGCTCGACGACGACGGGCGCTGGCTGGCCGCCCTGCACCGCCTGGGCAGCGCCTGGGGGATCGCGATGCTCCAGCTGGCCTCGGGCCAGCTCCGGGTCATCCCGGGAGAAGGGGCCGAGAGCCTGGCATCGACCCTGGAACGGCTTGCGCCCCAGGAACTCATCCTGGCCGAGGGTTCTCCGGATGCCTTCGAGATCGAGGCCGCCCAGACCTGCCTCCCTGCATGGCGGTTCGAACCGGAACGTGCCCGGCAGCAGATTCTCGCCTTCTTCGGCTGGACCCACCTGGAAGGGGTCGGCCTGGACCCCTACCCGGCGGCCATCGGCGCCCTCGGAGCCCTGCTGGACCAGGTGGAGGCCACCCAGAAGGGGCGGCCCGCCCACATCCAGGGCGTCTCCCTGGAGCAGGGGGCCGTCGGGCCCCTGCTGGACGCGACCTCGGCCAAGCACCTGGAGATCTTCGCCAACACCCTGGACGGCACCCGGGCCGGGAGCCTCCTCCACCTCCTGGACGCCTGCAGGACCCGCATGGGCTCCCGCCTCCTGAAGGCCTGGCTGGACCAGCCCTTGCGGGACGCCGCCCCCCTCGAGCGCCGCTGGTCCCAGGTGGGCTGGCTGACGGAGGACCGTCGGCGGGAGCCCCTCCAGAAGCTCCTGGCCGCCGTGCCGGACCTCGACCGCCTGCTGGGGCGCGTGGCCCTGGGCCTCGCGTCGCCTCCCGAGCTGGGCCAGCTCCGGGAGGGACTCGCCCAGCTCCAGCGGCTCCCCGCGATGATCTCCGAGGGCGGCTGGTTCCAGGAGGCCCAGGCCCTGGAGCTGTGGCCCGAGGACACGCCCCTCTGCGCGGACCTCCTGGCGGAGCTGAAGCGCTGCCTGGCGGACGCCCCGCCCCTGGACCTGGAGAAGGGCGGCGTCATCAACGACGGCGTGGATCCGGAGCTTGATTCCGTGCGCCGCCTGGCCCGGGACGCCAAGCAGGTGATGCTGGAGCTGGAGGAGGAGGAACGTTCCGCCAGCGGCATCGGCAGCCTGAAGATCAAGTACAACCGGGTCTTCGGCTACTACTTCGAGATCACCCGGACGAACCTCGCCGCGGCGCCCTCGCACTTCATCCGCAAGCAGACCCTGGCCAACGCGGAACGTTTCACGACCGAGAAGCTGATGGCCTTCGAGCAGCGCCTCCTCTCCGCGGAGACGGACCTGCTGAGGCTGGAGGAAGTCCAGTTCAAGCGGCTCCTGGCGCGGGTGCTCGACGACCGGGCGAACCTGACGAGCCTGGCCCAGGCCGTCGCAAGGCTGGACGCCCTCGCCTCCCTGGCTGAGCGGGCCCGGTTCTCCGGCTGGGTGAAGCCGGAACTGGCCGAGGATCGCGGGCTCCAGCTCACGGGCGCGCGGCATCCCATGCTGGAGGCCCGCCTGGGCCGGGAGTGCATCCCCAACGACCTGGACCTGCGGCCGGAGCAGGCCATGGCCGTGGTCACGGGCCCCAACATGGGCGGGAAGTCCACGTTCCTTCGCACGGCCGCCCTGCTGGTGGTCATGGCGCAGCTCGGCTCCTTCGTGCCCGCAGAGCTGATGCGCTTCGGCCTCACGGACCGGATCTTCACGCGCATCGGCGCCAGCGACTTCCTGGCGAAGGGACAGAGCACCTTCATGGTCGAGATGACGGAGACCGCCCGGATCCTCAACCAGGTGACGCCCAGTTCCCTGGTGATCCTGGACGAGATCGGCCGGGGCACCTCCACCCGGGACGGCCTGGCCCTCGCGGAGGCCATCGCCCTGCACCTGCGCGACCTGCGCGGCGGATCCCCTCGGACCCTCTTCGCGACCCACTTCTTCGAGCTCACCCGGCTCGCCGACGATCCCCGGATCCGCAACCTCCACGTGGAGGTCCAGGAATGGGAGGAGCACCTCCTCTTCATGCACCGCATCGCCGAGGGCCCCGCCGACCGCAGCTACGGGATCCAGGTGGCCCGCCTCGCCGGCCTCCCCCGGCCGGTGATCACCCATGCCCAGCGGATCCTGGCGTCCACCCAGGAGCCCTCCATCATCAAGCCCGCCAGGCGCAAGGCGGAAGCCGTGCAGCCGGCCCTTCCCATGTTCGACGCCGAGCCGGATCCCCTGCGCGAGGAACTGAACGCCCTGGACCTGAACCGGATGTCCCCCCTGGAGGCCCTGAACTGGCTCGCCGCGAAGCAGAGGAACGGCTCGTAGCGCCGGGTCAGGACGGCCGGGACAACCTCTCCGCCAGGACCGGATAGTGGCCCAGGACCGCGCGCAGCTGCCTGTCGTTCCCCTGCTGCTGGATGTTCGAGCTCGCCAGCCTGAGCTGCGTGGATAGTCCGAGCTCCCGCTGGGGATTGACGTAGGCCATCCTGCGCTGGAAGCGGGGACCGACCAGCCGGATGCCGGTGCCTTCCAGGACCCTCATCGCCCAGAACCAGATGTCGTCGGCATAGGGAGCCAGGCCAAGGAACAAGTCCTCCCGGACCACGTCCGCATGGAGCGATCCGGGAGGATACAGGATCCCCCCGTAGCCCGTCGCGAAGATGAAGGCGGAATCACCCCGGGGCCTCCTGCGGAGCGAGTACCGGTGCCACGTGCCGTAGGGCTTCGGGGTCCCGTCCTCCCGCAGCGCGATCTCCTTGGCCGCGTATGCGACGACGGTCCCGGGAGATGCCTGATGGATCCTGACCAAGCGTTCCAGCCAGCCTGGATCGTAGTAGATGTCGTCGTCGGCCGTCACGATGACGGCTTCCGGATGGGCGGCCAGCGCGGGGACCAGTTTCTTGTAGGACCGTAAGTCCTTTTCGCAGAACCGGATGGTGAGCCCCCGGGCCGCCAGCGCGAGGACCGCCCCGGGCAGGTCCCTCTCGAGCCCCGGGAACTGGCTCCGGCACAACCAGAGGACGACCTGGTCCGGCCTGAAGGTCTGCGACAGCAGGGAATGGATCGTGTAGTGGAGTTCGTCCATCCGCTCGGGAAAGGAGGTCAGGGAGACGATGATCTCCGGCTTTCCCGCACGGCCGCTCACGCCGGGATCGTGCGAAGCATCCAGGGCGGCGTCGATTTCCCGCTTGTCGATGAACTTGATTCCGGAAAACCGGATCTTCTCCTCGACGCTCAACGAATCCTTGATCGCCTTCTTGACGGATTTCAGGGGCGACAACGAATAAATGGCTTTCAGCAGCGACAATCTCACCGTCATGTCCGTTCTCGCGGAACCCATGTCCCGTGGCCGTCAGGCCATCTTCTGGCCGCACTCCGGGCAGAACTTGTCCCCCACGGCCACCTTGGCGCCGCACTTGGGGCATTCCGACTTGGGGGCCAGCCGGGCTCCGCATGCCCCACAGAACTTGGAGCCGGGCTTGGCTTCCTCGCCGCAGGAAGGACAGAGGGCGACGGCCTCGGCCTTGAGGTTGATCCCTTCGGTGAGGTCCTGGGCCCTGAGCTTCTCCTCGGCCTGCTCGACCTGGATGGCTGCCTGCCGGGCGGCCAGCTCGCGCTGCAGGATGGGCGCGCAGTTCTTGCACAGGCTCCTTTCGGCGTTCCAGCAGATCTCCCGGCAGACCCAGTTGCCGCAGCGCTTGCACTGGACGAACAGGGGTCGGATCTCGTTGACGGCCTCCGTCATGGCGGCGTCGTGGGCAGGGCCCCCGATGGCATCCTGGACGTCGTAGGCGCTCTGCGAGGCGCGTCCGAGCATGCCTCCGAAAAGGCTGCCCGCCCCGCGCAGGAGGCTGCCCGCCACGCCGAGCTTGTTGGCCTTCCAGCTCGACATGTAGCCGTTGCCGCACCCTTCGCAGAAGAACTTGAACTGGAAGCCGGTTTCGGTGGAGAGGTCCTCCACGTTGTCGGTGAACTCGATGCGCGCCATGCGGGCCTCCGGATCGGTGTCCTCTGGATGGATGAGAAAAGCATAGGTAAGGCCCGCAAGGAGCGTCAAGGAATGCCGCGGGATAGACTGGAGGCATGAAGCCGTCCCGCGCCCGAGCCGCCTGGATCGTCGCCATCCTCGTGGATGCGCTCCAGGTCGGCCTTCTTCCCGTCACGGGGACGCTCAGCACCTGGTTCGGAGCCCCCCTCGACGTGCTGGCCATGGTCGTGCTCTGGCGCCTCGTCGGATGGCACTGGGCCCTGGCCCCCTCCTTCGTCTTCGAGTTCCTGCCCTTTGTAGAGCTGGCGCCCACCTGGACCCTGGCGACGTGGATCGTCCTGCGCAAGCGCAGATCGGAGGAGACGGCCCGCCCGGGGGATTCGCCTTCCTCCTTGCCCTTTTTCGGGGTTGGCGGGAAGCGCCCGCCGCTGGACCATTGAACCAGGAGGGCAGCGATGGAACACAAGATGCGCAGGACCGACCGTTCGCTCGGCGAACCCGAGGCCAGGGAGATCATGGCCAGGGCCGAACATGGATTCCTCGCCACGGTGGGAGAGGATGGATGGCCCTACGGGGTGCCCGTCAACCACGTCCTGGCGGGAAACGTGCTCTATTTCCACTGCGCCCTTGCAGGACACAAGCTGGAGAACCTCGCCCACGAGGCGCGGGTCTGCTACACCGCGGTGGCCAGCGCCGAGGTCGTTCCCGAGGAGATCACCACCCTCTACGAGAGCGCCGTCGCCTTCGGGCGGGCGCGGGTGGTGGAGGATCCCGCGGAGAAGCGCCGGGCCCTGGAACTGCTTGGGAACCGGTTCTGTCCGGGCCTCGAGGCGAAGGTCCAGGAGGCGATCCGCGGCACCGGCGCCGGCACCCGGGTCGTGCGCATCGACATCGAGCGCATCACCGGCAAGTCCAACCGCCCGAAATGAAAGCGATTTGATCAAACAAGACCCGGTGCGTAAACTATTCTCCGGAGGATCCCATGAAACTGCTGCGCGTCAGTCATCTCGGCATCGCGTCCCCTACCCTTCAGGAAGCCATGGACCGTCTCGACAAGATCTTCGGCATCAAGGCCGAGCACGTCGAGGAAGTGGCGGACCAGAAGGTCCGCACCGCCTTCTATCCCGTCGGGGAAAGCACCCTCGAATACCTGGAGAGCACCGACCCTGAAGGCCCCATCGGGAAGTTCCTCGAGAAGAAGGGACCCGGCATCCACCACCTGGCCTTCGAAGTGGACGACGTCGACGCGGCCGTGAAGGAACTCCTGGCCAAGGGCATCCGCATGATCGACAAGGCCCCGCGCAAGGGCGCCCACGGCAACCGCATCGCCTTCATCCATCCCGCCGAGACCGGCGGCGTGCTGATCGAGATCTGCCAGCCCACGCACGCCTGCTGAACCCGGAGAGGCGGCGGGATCCCCGCCGGATCCTTCAGCGCATCAACAGGCCCAGGTAGGCCGTCCAGATGGCCGGACCATAGAAGACGACCACGGGCGTGGCCAGGGCGAGGGCGCATCCGAAGGGCAGCATGGTCTGGCCGCCGGCCTTCCGCAGCAGCATCAGCGGGAGGCCGACGGCACTGCCCAGGAGCGCCCCGCCGAAGAGGATCCCGGCCATGGGCGCCCAGCCCCAGAAGGCGCCGAGCCAGGCCAGCATCTTGAAGTCGCCCATCCCGAGGCCGTCCGTCTTGCGGATCCATTTGTAGAGCTGGTTCAGTCCCGCCGGGACTCCGTAGCCCAGGACCAGCCCCAGGAGACTGGCCTTCCAGCCGACCACCGGCCCCGGCAGGCTCCAGGACGGGGCCGGCTGCAGCCCGTTCGTGAAGGTCTCCACGACCAGGACGTTCCAACCCGCGGCGGCGAGCCGGGTCGTACAGCCGCTCCAGAGCAGCTGGGGCAGGGTGAAGAGGACGCCCAGCGCCATGAGCGGGAACTGGATCGCGTCGGGCAGGATGAACTCGGCCAGGTCCGTGGAGAAGAGCACGATCAAGGCATAGCCGCAGAGCACGCCCTTGGCCCAGATCAGCGTCCCGAAGGGGAGGATCCACACCGACCCGGCGAACAGCGCGCCGGCGAGGAATTCCACCAGCGGATAGCGGACGGGGATGCGCCATCCGCAGGCGGCGCACTTCCCCCCCAGCCAGAGCCAGCTCAGGAGCGGGATGTTGTGGTACCAGCGGATGGGGGTCTTGCAGGCAGGACAGTGGCTGGGCTTCGTGACGACGTTGCGGTCCGCCGCCGCTTCCCGGGGCAGCCTGTAGATGAGCACGTTGCCGAAGGATCCGAGGATCAGGCCGAAGGGCGCCAGCAGCACGGACAGGAACCACGTGGGAAGATCGATGGTGAACATGATCTTGAGAATACCGAAGGGGCATGCGACCAGGGCACAATGAACGCACGAAAGGATACCCGGGAGTCCCGATGCGCATGTCCCACCCCTTCCTGACGCCTGCGGCGGCCGCAGTGCCGGCGTTCCCGGTCTCCTGATCCGCGAGTTCTCCGGTGGCTCCCGACCCGGCGCGTCCCCTGCTCAGGCCCCTCGCGGTCTGGATCCTTGCGGTCCCCTGCATGGTGCCGGCCATTCTGCTGGGATTTCTGCTGGCTCCCCTCGTCGGCCGGCGCCGGGCCTTCTGGATGCTGGCCCCGGGGT
>DAOPZL010000019.1:0-43816 GCA_035353395.1 Holophaga sp. | reverse complement strand
GGGTTGTAACCATCAAGCAGGGGCTCCGGAAACCGGAAATACTGCCGGGGAGGGTCCAGGCTCGATCCTGGCTTCTTTGTATATAAGTAAAATAATTACAAATCTTGTGTATGCAATTCGACAACGCGGTTGCAGTGGAGCCGGGTCTTCCAGGGGCCCCCTGCAACAGACCTGGAAAAGCGGCCGGAGGAAACGAAAGGCTTACTGAAAATATCAAAGGAGTTGATGCCGACACTCTCCTGCGGTCTGGGCTTCCCGGCAGGTGATCTTGTGCACATTGCCTGCTCGAATCCAGAGGGATGGTACTTTTTCAGTGCTTGAATAGTCACCAGCCAACACCGGACCAGGGATTTTCCGACCTTGGCGGGGTGCGCGCATAACGAGGAGCCGCCGCATGTCCGACTACAGAATCAAGGAACATCCGATCCTCCCGGTGCCAGGGGAAGCCGTGGTGCCGTTCACCTGGAAGGGGCGGGAATACAAGGCCCGCCAGGGCGAGACCATCGCCTCGGCGCTGTTCGCCAATGGGATCCGCATCTTCGGCCACCACCACAAGGACGGGTCTCCCCAGGGCATCTTCTGCGCCAACGGCCAGTGCGCCCAGTGCTCCGTGATCGCCGACGGGCTGTCCGTGAAGTCCTGCATGGTGCACGTCACCGAAGGCATGAAGGTCGAGCCCCTGGACGGCAAGGCGACACTCCTCGACCTGGAGGGCGACCTGCGCTTCCACGACGTGGAGACCATCGATACCGAGTGCCTGATCCTCGGAGGCGGCCCCGCGGGCCTCGCCGCAGCCATCGAGCTGGGCAAGGCGGGCGTCAACGTCGTCCTGGTGGACGACAAGGCGGCCCTGGGCGGCAAGCTGGTCCTCCAGACCCACAAGTTCTTCGGCTCCATCGACGCCTGCCACGCGGGGACCCGCGGCATGGACATCGGCAAGCTGCTCGAAACGGAAGTCCGCAGCTTCCCGAACGTCCGCATCTGGACCGAGACCTCGGCCCTGGCGGTGTTCTCCGACCGCAAGGTGGGCGTGCTGCGCGACGGGCACTACGTCCTGGTTCGCCCCCAGATCCTGTTCGTGGCCACGGGAGCCCGGGAGAAGTCCCTGGTCTTCAAGGGCAACACGCTGCCCGGCGTCTACGGCGCGGGCGCCTTCCAGACCCTCGTGAACCGCGATCTCGTGCGGCCGACGGAGCGGCTCTTCATCATCGGCGGCGGCAACGTGGGCCTCATCGGCGGCTACCACGCGCTGCAGGCGGGCATCCAGGTGGTCGGCCTCTGCGAGGCCCTGGACGAGTGCGGGGGCTACAAGGTCCACAAGGACAAGCTGGTGCGCATGGGCGTGCCCATCTACACGCGCCACACCATCGTCAGCGCCAACGGCCAGGAGGAGGTGGAGAGCGTCACCATCGCCAGGCTCGATCCCGCTTGGAAGCCCATCCCCGGCACTGAGAAGACCTTCAAGTGCGACACCCTGCTGGTGGCCGTGGGCCTGGATCCCGTGGACGAGTTCTACAGGAAGGCCAAGGAGTTCGGCCTGCCCGTCCTGGCGGGCGGCGACGCCGAGGAGATCGCCGAGGCGAGCGCGGCCATGTTCACCGGCAAGATCCGCGGCACCGAGATCGCGCGGATGCTGGGGCGCGATGTGGGCGAAGTGCCCACGGAGTGGCTGCATACGGCGGAGATCCTGAAGTCCCGGCCCGGGGCGGTCATCACCGAGGAGATCCCCGAGGACGAGGACGGCGTCTTCCCGATCTTCCACTGCTCCCAGGAGATTCCCTGCAATCCCTGCACCTCCATCTGCCCCAAGGGCGCCATCAAGATCGAGGGCAACGACATCCTGGGCCTGCCCACCTTCGATGAATCGGCCTGCATCGCCTGCGAGCAGTGCGTGGCCATCTGCCCCGGCCTGGCCGTGACCCTCGTGGACTACCGGAAGAAGGCCGAGGAAGGCATCGTCGTCTCCATTCCGTACGAGTTCAACCAGGACACCATCAAGGAGGGCGACATCGTCACCGTGCTGGACACCCTCGGTGCCGTGCTGGGCCAGGTTCCGGTGGTCAAGGTCCGCGCGCCGAAGTTCGCGAACCATGCCGTGCTGGTGAAGGTGAAGGCCCCGGCGGACATCGCCAAGCGCATCGCGGGCATCCAGGTCCAGGCCCCCTGGGTCACGGAGGCCATGGAGGAGCAGGTCCAGCGCATCAACGACGACGACGTCGTCTGCCGCTGCGAACGCGTGACTGCGGGCCAGATCCGCAAGCTCATCCGCGAGGGCGTGCGGAACATGAACCACCTCAAGGCCCTCACCCGCGCCGGCATGGGCGCTTGCGGCGGGAAGACCTGCCCCAACCTGATCGCCCGCATCTTCCGCGAGGAAGGCGTTCCGCTCCAGGAGGTCACGCCCCTCACCCAGCGGCCCATCTTCATGGAAGTCCCCCTCGGCGCCTTCGCGGGTGTCGTCACCGGCGAAGGGCCCACGAGGGATGCCGCGCCGACCTCGGTCGGCACTTTGGAAGGAGGTGTGTAATGACGGCCTCGGTCTATGATGTCATCGTCGTCGGCGCCGGGAGCGTCGGCATGCCCACCGCCATGTACCTGGCGGAGAAGGGCTTGAAGGTCCTGTGCCTGGACCAGTTCGCCTCTCCGGGGCAGGGAAGCAACAAGGCGGCCATCGGCGGCCTCCGCGCCACCCATTCCGCGCCCGCGAAGATCCGGCTGTGCCTGGACGCCATCAAGACGGTCTCCACCTGGAAGGACACGTACGGAGACGACATCGAGTGGTTCCAGGGCGGCTACGTGTTCGTGGCCTACGGCCCCAAGGAGGAGAAGACGCTGAAGGACCTCCTGGTGATCCAGAAGAAGGCCGGCCTCAACATCGACTGGTACGGGAAGGACGACATGCTGCGGCTCGTCCCCGGGCTCAATCCCGAGGGACTCATCGGCGGCACGCTTTCCCCCGAGGACGGTTCCGCGTCCCCCATGCTCACGAACTGCGCCTTCCACAGGCGCGCGGTGTCCCTGGGCGTGGAATGCCGCTTCAACGAGCGCGTCACCAGCATCATGCGCCGCAAGGGCAAGGTGGTCGGCGTCCGGACGGACAAGGGCGGCTACGCGACCGAGTGCGTCATCAACGCGGGCGGTGCCTGGGCCCGCGCCCTGGCCCAGCTGGGCGGCATCGACGCCCCCGTGACGCCCGACTGCCACGAGGCGGGCATCACCGAGCCGGCGGCCCGGTTCATCAATCCCATGCTGGTGGACATCCGGAAGGCTCCGGGGTCGGTCAACTACTACTTCCACCAGGCCGCCACCGGCCAGGTCATCTTCTGCATCACCCCCGATCCGGCCATCATCGGCTCGGACCGGCGCGAGACCTCCGACTACCTGCCCATGGTGGCGCGGCGGATGGTGGGCCTGATGCCGAAGCTGGCCAACCTCAAGGTGCGCCGCACCTGGCGCGGCATGTATCCCAACACGCCGGACGGCTCCCCCATCGTGGGCCGCTCCAGGGAACTGGAAGGCTACATCGACGCCGTGGGCATGTGCGGCCAGGGCTACATGCTCGGGTCCGGGGTGGGCGCGCTGGTCTCGCGCCTGGTTGCCGGCACCCTGACGCGGGAAGACGAGGAGAACCTGCACGAGCTCAGGCCCGACCGCGAGTTCGCGGGCACCGAAGCCCTGAAGTAGGAAGGGGAGAGGAAGGATCGGGAAGGACGCGGAGGCTGGCGTCCTTCCCGATTCCCGTCCGGGTTCATTCGTGACTTATTTTCTACATGGGTAGTGTTACCATGGCCCCAGGATGACCGTTCATCACGGTTTCTTCTGGGAGATTGCCATGTCTACAGCGCGCGTGAAAGAAATCCTCAGCTGGTACGCATCCGATTGCCCGGGTGTGAAGGCCAATCTGGCCCGGCTCATGAATTCGGGACGGCTGGCCGGGACCGGCAAGTTCGTGATCCTCCCCGTGGACCAGGGCTTCGAGCACGGACCTGCCCGCAGCTTCGCGCCCAATCCGCCCGCCTACGACCCCCGCTACCACGTGGAACTGGCCCTCGAGGCCGGGTGCAACGCCTACGCCGCGCCCCTCGGCTTCCTGGAGGCCATCGCCTCGGACTACGCCGGCGAGATCCCCCTCATCCTCAAGCTCAACAACAGCGACGGCCTCAGCAAGGTGGAACCCTGCAGCGCCGTGACGGGGAGCGTGGAGGACGCCCTGCGGCTGGGGTGCGCCGCCATCGGCTACACGATCTATCCGGGCAGCGACGACCGCAACATCATGTACGAGGACCTGCGCGAGCTGATCCTCGAGGCCAAGGCCGTGGGGCTCCCGACGGTCGTGTGGGCCTACCCGCGCGGCGCCGGCCTCACCAAGGAAGGCGAGCAGGCGGCGGACGTGTCCGCCTACGCGGCCCACATCGCCTGCCAGCTGGGCGCCCACATCATCAAGGTCAAGCCTCCGAAACCCAACACCTACGTGCCCGCGGCCGTGAAGGTCTACGAGAAGTACAAGCTGCCCACGGAAACCCTTCGTGAACGCGTGGCCGAGGTGGTGCGGTCCGCCTTCAACGGCCGCCGGATCGTGATCTTCTCCGGGGGCGAGGCGAAGGCGACCGACGAGGTGCTGAAGGAGGTCTCGGAGATCGCGGCCGGCGGCGGTTTCGGGTCCATCATGGGCCGCAACGCCTTCCAGCGTCCCAAGGCCGAAGCCATCGAACTGCTCCACGCGGTGATGGACATCCACGCCAAGGCCTGATCCCCGGGGCAGGGCGCGGCGGGGACCCACGTCCCTCCCCGCGGTCCGCCCGTCATGGAAATCCACGTGTATGCGGAAGCCCGGAGCCCCTCCGGGCTTCCGTGTTTTCGGGTCCGTCCAGGCATGATGAATGTCACAAGTCCGGGGGCTCGAATCAAGATGAATTGCATTCAAGGCAACACGATCATGAAAAATGCAATATCTTGCGATTTCGAAAATATTCATATGATTGAATAACTCATTATTGAAAAAATACCCGGATCATCCTGGATTCCATGGTAAATGCAAGCGTCGTTTGGCTGCAATGACGAGAGATGCTTCGTTTTGACGGATCCTGTCGAGGATCTACGCTGAAGGTCTCATTCATCTGGAGGCAGCATGAGCAGGTTGAGGCAGATCGCTCTCGCCACGTTTCCGGTCGCGACGTTCCTGGCCGGCCCCGGCGCCCTCGCCCAGGCGAAGTTCCATGTGGGCATCGTCACCGGCACGGTCTCCCAGTCCGAGGACGACCTTCGCGGGGCCGAGGCCCTGACCAAGGCCTACGGATCGGTGAAGAACGGGGGCGTCGTCCAGCACCTCACCTACCCGGATGATTTCATGTCCCAGCAGGAGACGTTCATCTCCAGCGTGGTCTCCCTTGCGGATGACCCGCTCATGAAGGCCATCGTCGTCAACCAGGCCATTCCCGGTTCCGCCGAGGCCTTCAGGCGCGTGCACGCCAAGCGTCCCGACATCTTCTGCCTCGCCGGCGAAGCCCACGAGGATCCGGGCGTCATCGCCGGCTCCGCCGACATGGTGGCCAGCCAGGACTTCGTGTCCCGGGGCTACACGATCATCTGGGCCGCCCGGCAGATGGGCGCCAGGACCTTCGTGCACATCTCCTTCCCGCGCCACATGTCCTACGAGACCCTGGGCCGCCGGCGCGCGATCATGGAGGAGGCCTGCAGGGACCTGGGCCTCAAGTGGGCCTTCGAGACCGCGCCCGATCCGACCTCCGACGTGGGGCCGGCCGGCGCCCAGCAGTTCATCCTCGAGAAGGTGCCCGCGTGGCTCAAGAAGTACGGCCCCAATGGAGAGAGGGTGGCCTTCTTCTGCACCAACGACGCCCACACGGAGCCCCTCCTGAAACGCCTCCTGGAGTCGAGGAACGGGATGTTCGTGGAAGCCGACCTGCCTTCCCCGCTCATGGGCTATCCCGGCGCGCTGGGCCTCGACCTCTCCAGGGAGATGGGCAACTTCCCCGCGATCCTCAAGAAGGTGGAAAGCGCGGTGGTCGCCAAGGGCGGCGCCGGCCGCTTCGGGACCTGGGCCTTCAGCTACGGCTACACCGTCAGTGCGGGCCTGGGCGAGTACGCGATCCGCGTCGCCAGCGGCAAGGCCCAGAAGAACAGCCTGAAGGACGTCTTCGCCTCCTACGGCAAGTGGACCCCCGGCGCGAAGTGGAACGGCGCGTACTACACCGACGCCGCCACCGGCGTGCGCTACAGGAACATGATCCTGATGTACATGGACACCTACGTCCTGGGCGGATTCAAGGGGCAGTCGTTCCTGTCCACCACCACCCTCAAGGTGCCGGCCAAGTTCTACTCGGCCAAGGCCGTCCCGGTGGCCGCGCCGGCCGTCCAGGCGCCGGAGGGAACCCGGGCCGCGACCGTGCGCCTGCGCATCAACCTCAACGTGCGGAGCGGCCCCGGCACGGACAACAAGCTGCTCGGAAGGCTCCAGCCAGGCACTCCCGTGATCATCTACGCGACCCAGGGCGACTGGTGCAGGGTCCATCCCAGCGAGAGCCGCTGGGTGCACGGCCGCTACCTGGAGCCGTGAAGCCGGAGCCTGATCCTGGTTCGCGCGGAACTCAGCGCTTGAGGGGGAGGTTGTCCGAATCCTTCGTCTGCCCGACGGCGATGAGGATGATGTCGATGAGGGTCCAGACGCCACACCCCCCCAGGGTCAGGAGCTTCGCCACGCCCAGCCCCGTGTAGCCGAGGTAGAAACGGTCCACGCCCAGCCCGCCCAGGAAGATGCTGAGCAGGAGGGCGACCAGCCAGTCCTTGTCCGAGAAGAGCCCCGGCAGCTCGGCGGCCGGGAACCAGTGGCCGTCCTCGATGCGCACCAGGGTTCCCGGCTTGAGGTGTCCGTGCCGGGCCATGGTCTGCAGGTCCTGGCGGGTGAAGGGGCCCTGCTCGGAGCCCATGCGCTGCAGGAAAAGTCGTTCATCGGCCATGATGTCCCCTTTCCCGTTCCACGGAGTTCACGGATGGTCGCTCCTGCTGGCCGTAGGCGCGACCACTCCGGCGGAGACGGCCCAGGTGAAGGCCTCCTCGGGCGTCACGTCCACGGGCCTGACCTTTTCCCGGTCGATCATGATCACGTAGCCGGAGGTGGGGTTCGGCGCCGTCGGGATGTAGACCGCCAGCATCCTTCCGCCTTCCGGCGCGACCCAGCTGCAGTCCTTGTGGGCCATGAATCCCAGCGTGTAGGACCCGGGGTGGGGCCATTCCACCAGGACCACCTCCTTGAAACTGCCGCCGCTTCCGCTCTGGATGCTGGCCATCAGCCGCTTGGTGGCCCCGTAGATGCCCTTGATCATGGGGATCTTGTTCATGATCTCGTCCAGCCAGGCCATCAGCTGCCTGCCCAGGAAATTGCCCATGAGCATGCCCACGATCAGGAGGAGCAGGATGGTGCCGACGATGGAGATCAAGGCGATCTGCCAGTAGGGAGGCGGCTTGAGCTCCATCTGCAGCGAGGCCCAGGTGAGGGGGCCCAGGAAGACGTCCACCAGGAAGGAGAAGATCATGCGCACCACCCACACCGTGACCACGAGGGGCAGGAGCGCGAAGCAGCCTACGAGGAGATACCTGCGGATCACGGTTTCCTGTGGGAGGAGGAAGAGGCATCCTGGTGCGTGAGCCTGCCCTGCCCGGTCAGGATTCTGGAGCCGAGCTTCTTCCAGAAGGACCGGAAGTAGTCGACGGCGCTCCAGACGGCCAGGATCATGGCGGCCCAGAGCAGCAGGACGCCGAGGCCCAGGAAGAGACTGTACGGCTTGTCGAGCTGGATGAAGAATTCGAAGACCTGCCAGTGGGTCCACATGAACAGCCAACTGTCGAGCTTGGGGCCGAGGATGAGGCAGGAGATGGAGGCGACCTGGGCGACCATCTTCCACTTGCCCATGGTGTCGGCGGCGATGGTGATCCCCTCCTCCGAGGCGATGCCCCGGAGCCCCGTGATGGCCAACTCCCGGGCCAGGATGATGAAGACCATCCAGGCGGGGGCGAGGCGCAGCTCCACGAGGGAGATCAGGGCGCCGGCCACCAGCAGCTTGTCGGCCAGGGGATCCAGGAGCTTGCCGAGCGTCGTCACCTGTTTCCACCGGCGGGCCAGGTAGCCGTCCAGGAGGTCCGTGATGGAGGCAATCCAGAACACCACGACCCCGATGATCTCGTAGGCCTGCACCTTCGTGATCAGGACCACGACGAGGATCGGGACCATGAGGATCCGGATGAAAGTCAGGTAGGTGGGGAAGTTCATGATCTCTCGTTCACGCCTGGCAGCGAGCCCAGGATGACTCCAGGTTATTCCGGTCCGTTCAAAGCCCCAAGCCCAGTCTTGACGGTCGTGCCGAAGATCAAAGGACCGTGGCGCCGCCTCGCGCGGCGAGGGCCTGCCATTCCTCGTCCTCGAGGACCTCGAAGGGGCCCGGCCCCCGCCGTTCGTAGGCGAGGCTCTCGCGCGAGAGCCGGACGGGGATGCCCCGGGCCTTCAGAGCCTCGAGCACCTCCAGCGCCAGGGGATCCTCCAGGAGCTCGAGGGCCTCGTGGGCCAGGCCGATCCAGGGAACCGGGGCCTCCACGGTCCTGAGCAGGCCCAGCATCAGGCGCCGCCCGAGGGCCCGGTCGCCCGGCACGAAGGCGCTCCTCAGGAGGATGAGGGGCCGAGGGGCGGGTTCCGCGACGACCTTGGCCGGAAGCGGCTGGAGGGCCGGCGCCGGCTTCCGGGCCTGGACCGGGGGGATGTCGAGCTGCCAGTGGGTGCCCATGGAGGTGGAGACCACCTTCCGGTCCTGGCGCTCCAGGAACCTCAGGAGGTTGTGCAGGACCATCTCCTCGCCGTCGAGGAGGATCCGGATCGGCAGGTCCGAGTGCTGCTCGAGGGCCCTGCTCACCTCCACCAGCGACTGGGAAACCGTGACATCGAACAGTTCGAGCGTCAGGACGTCCATCTTGGGCTCACCATCCACGGGAGTATGCACGCAAAATGTCGGGTATGGTAGCGGAGGCGCGGATGCAACAGGTGACGGCGGCGTGAACGAGGATCTGAAGGCGTGGCTCCGGACCGAGGCCCTCGCCCTGGGATTCGCCCGGGTGGGCTTCGCGGATTGCGCCCCCTTCGAGGACGAGCGGGAGCGCCTGGCGCAATGGCTGGATGGATCCGGGCGGAGGCTGTTCCCCTACCTCGGCGAGGACCGTCTGGATCCGCGGCTGCTGCTGGAAGGCGCCGCCACCGCGCTGGTCGGCTTCTTCCCCTACGCGAGGCCCGGCGCGATCCCCGGCCGGGCCGCCGGCAGCCTGAAGCTCAGCCGCTACGTCTGGGGCCCGGACTACCACATGATCCTCAAGGGGAGACTCAAGCGGCTGCTCGTCCGGGCCCAGGAGGCGCATCCCCCGCTCCGGGGCCGAGTGTGCGTGGACACGGCGCCCCTCCTCGAACGCCAGCTGGCCGTGCGCGCCGGCCTGGGCTGGCAGGGGCGCAACACCCTGCTCGTCGCGGGCAAGGCCGGCTCCTGGGGATTCCTGGGCATCCTGCTCCTGGACGTCGCGCTTCCTCTGGACGAGCCATTCCGGGGGCACCGCTGCGGCACCTGCCGGGCCTGCCTGGACGCCTGCCCCGCGGGCGCCCTCGCGCCGTTCCGCCTGGATCCCGGGCGCTGCCTCACCACCTACACCGTGGAAACGGAGGCCGAGCCCCCCGAGGAGGTCCAGGCGGCGATCCAGCGGAGCGGGTGGGCGGCTGGGTGCGACGCCTGCCAGGAGGTCTGTCCCTGGAACCGGCGCCCGGCCTGGGGCGACGAGGCCCTCTGGGGAGGGCCCAGTCCCTTGCACACCCTTCCCGTCGCTGACCTTCCCCTGGGCACGGCCCAGTGGCAGAAACTGACCCGGGGAACGGCCCTGAGGCGAGTCCGCCACCGGCACTGGATCGCGAACCTGCGGCGCGTTCTTCCCGGCCCCTGGAATAGGAATGAAATTTTGTTGGATTAATCAGCCGGTTTTCCTTATAACGGGCTTCGTGCCCACGGGGAGGATCGTCTAGATGGCCATGAAACACTTCACGCTCCAGGACGCGATGACCATGTACGGCGTGAAGGAGTGGGGCTACGGCTTCTTCGGCATCAACAGCAAGGGCCATCTGGAGATCTATCCCACCCGGGACGAGAACCTCTGCTGCGATCTGTTCGAGGTCGTGCAGCACTTGAAGAAAAAAGGCATCAGCACGCCCCTCGTCCTGAGGTTCCCGCAGATCCTTTCCACCCGCGTGACGGAGCTCAACGAGGCCTTCCGGAGGGCCATCAAGGAGTTCGAGTACGAAGGCGACTACCAGGGCGTCTATCCGGTGAAGGCGAACCAGCTGAAGGAGGTCGTGGACCAGATCGTGAAGTCGGGGAACAAGTACCGTTTCGGCCTGGAAGCGGGCTCGAAACCCGAGTTGATGATCGCCCTTTCCATGAACCTCAACCCCGAGGCCCTGGTGACCTGCAACGGCTACAAGGACGAGGCCTTCATCCGCATGGCGCTCCTGGCCCGCAAGGCGGGGCGCAACGTCCTCATCACCGTGGAGAAGATGACGGAGCTGTCCCTGATCCTGAAGGCGGCCAAGGACCTGAAGGTGGAGCCCCTGCTGGGCCTGCGCTTCAAGTTGAACGCCATGGGCAGCGGGAAGTGGGAGGAGTCCGCGGGCGACAACGCCAAGTTCGGCCTCAACACCCAGGAGATCCTGGAGGCCATCTCCATCATGGAGAAGCGCGGGATGCTGGAGTCCGTCCAGGAGCTCCACTTCCACGTGGGCAGCCAGATCACGGACATCCGGAAGATCAAGACGGCCATGAAGGAGGCCACCCGGATGTACGCCAAGCTCTGCAAGCGCGGCGTGCCCCTGAAATACCTCAACGTGGGGGGCGGCATGGCCGTGGACTACGACGGCAGCCGCACCACCTTCTCCAGCTCCATGAACTACACGCTGCAGGAGTACGCCGACGACGTGGTCTACTCCACCAAGGAAATCTGCAGCCAGGAACAGGTGCCGGTGCCCATCCTGATGAGCGAGTCCGGGCGTGCCATCACCGCCTACCACGCCGTGACCGTCGTGGACGTCGTGGGCCTCATCGACACGACCCACACGAAGTACAGCGTGGAGCTGACGGGGCAGGAGCCCCAGGTCCTGAAGGAGCTGGCCTACACGCGGGACAACATCTCGGTGAAGAACTTCGCCGAGATGTACCACGACGCCATCAGCCAGAAGGACGAGCTCATCACGATGTTCAACCTGGGCTATCTCTCCCTGGACGACCGGGCCAAGGGGGAGATCGTCTTCTGGGAGGTCTGCCGGAAGCTCTCGCGGATCCTGAGCTACAAGAGCATGAAGTACATCCCCGAGGAGTTCCAGGACCTGAACAAGTCCCTGGCGGACAAGCTCATCACCAACTTCAGCGTCTTCCAGTCCCTGCCGGACCTCTGGGCCGTGGAGCAGCTCTTCCCGGTGCTTCCCGTCCACCGCCTGAAGGAGAAGCCCACCCTGTCCACGACGCTCTGCGACATCACCTGCGACTCCGACGGGAAGATCGACAAGTTCATCGACCTCAAGGACGTCCGCGACGAGATCCCCCTCCACGAGCCGCGCTCGGGCGAGCCCTACTACCTGGCCATCTGCCTCACGGGAGCCTACCAGGACACGCTGGGCATGCGGCACAACCTGCTCGGGACCGTCACCGAGGCCCACGTGGTGGTCACGGACGACGAGGAGTTCCGCATCCAGCAGATCGTGCCCGCCCAGACCATGGACGACGTCCTGCGCACCGTCCACTACGATCCGGACGAACTCGTGGAGAGCCCCGCCAAGAAGCGGCACTCCGGCGCGCAGTCGGATGCGGTGGAGGCCCTCAAGGCGCTCCTGACCGAGCAGCGCAAGCTCCACACCTACCTGGACACGCACTGATCCGGGACGGATCATGGTGCCGTGAACGACCGCTTCCGTGGTTTCCTAAGAGGCCTCGTCCGGCTGATCCTCCTGGGAGCGGCCCTGGGCGCGCTCTGGCTGGGATGGCGGGCGTTCCTCGTCCACGGGCCGGGCAGCGCGCCTTCGCCCGCCATGTACCGGTTCCACGCGAAGGCCCTGGTGCGGCATCGCCTGGCCTTCCCGAGGCAGGTCGCACCGGTCCTCCTGCCGGCTCCCAGGAACCTGTCCAGCGCCGATGTCCAGCTCCGGTTGATGAAGTGGTGGGACGGGAGGCAGTGGCTGCCCGAGGCCCTGGCCCAGGGCGAGCCGGCCAAGGGCGGGCTCCGGCTCCAGGCCGGCCGGCTCGAGCTGGTGGAGATCGCCAGCGTCTCTCCCGCCGCCACGAAGGACGGCGTCACGATCTGCTCGGTGCGCGCGAAGGTCCGCTGGGAGATTCCGCCGGGCTCCCAGGAGATCCTGCGCGTCCGGGAGATCGTCGGCCTGCGCTTCTCCCGGGGGCTCCTGCCCGGGCAGGCCGCGGAAGTGGCCTGCACCTTCGCCCGGAAGGGCTGGCGCTGGGAGCTGGCTTCCGCGAGGTCCCCCTGGGAAGGCGAACTCTCCCTGGCGAAGCCGAGTCCGGGTCCCATGGACTGGATCTTCTGACCGACGGGCCTTCAGTCCCAGCCGCCGCTCCTGCGTCCCTGCTTGAGGGCGGCGGTGCGCCGCTTGGCCTCGATGCGGCGGGCCTGGCTGGCCCGGGAAGGGCGGGTGGGGGTCCGGTGCCTGGGGGCCTGGAGGGATTTCTCGATGGCCCGGATCACCTTCGCGCGGGCATCCTCCAGGTTGAGGAGCTGGTCGCGCGTGCGCGAGCTGACGACGATCCAGCAGCCTTCCGCGTCCAGCTGGTTCCGGACCGCTTGTTCCAGTCTCCGGCGGGAGCCTTCGTCCATGCCCTCGATCCCGCCGAGATCGATCCGGAGTTCCACCTTGGAGGCCACCTTGTTCACGTTCTGGCCTCCGGGCCCCCCGGAGCGCACGGCCTTCACCTGGATGGCCCTGGCCGGGACGGAGACGCCTTCCGCGATCTCGATGGACTCGACCATCTCAGGCCTCGATCAGGAAGAGCTTCTCGAACTGCACCAGCTCGAGGGTGGCCTGGACGTTCGGGGAAGGCTTGACCAGCTTGACGCTGATGAGCCTCGAGTCGGCCCGGTTCTTGAGGCCGATCAGCATCCCGAGGGCATTGGAGTCCATGTGCGTGGCGCGGCTCAGGTCCACGCCGACCTCCGTGATCGCGGAAGCGGCGAGGACGTCCGCGGCGGCGCTCTTGAACTGGGCGTACTCCTGGAAGGTGAAGCGGCCGTCCACCTTGATGAGCCCGACGGCTTCGTTGACCTGGGCGGTGATCACAGCCTCCTCCTGTCTCCACGGATCCGGATGTCCCCTGGTCATGTTTAGCCCAGCGAGGATCCGATGGGAAGGGGGGGCGGTTCGTGACATGCTCGTTCCGGGAGGAAGCCATGGCGATCCCCATCCCCTTCGCGTCCGGGCAGCTCGTCGTGGTGGTCCTTCGGGAACCCAAGGAGCGCCTCTGGGGACGCCTGCTGGGGCTCGAGGCGGCGGGAGTCGCCGTGCGCTGCGTGGACGTGGCTCCCTGGGAGGAGATCCTGGCCCTGGTCAAGCGGGGGGATTCCGCGCAGGTGGCCCTGGCCACCCGGTTCATCCCCATGCACCGCATCGAATCGTTCTACCTGGACGAGCCCAGCTCCGGCGTGGACAGCCTGGCCGGGGAGTTCCGGCAGCGCACCGGGGTGGCGCCCGAGGAATTCCTGGCGGATCTGTCATGATGGGCCCATGGTTCCCATCGCCCTGTTCATCTCCGGCACCGGCGGCAACGCCCTGAACCTGCTGCGCGCCTGCCGCGAAGGGCGCGTGCCCGCGGCGCCCGTCCTGGGGGTCTCCTCCAGCGCCAAGGCGCTCGGGAACGAACGCCTGCGGGCGGAAGGCCTCCCGGTGAGCGTGCTGCTCCGCAAGGGGTTCGACACGGACGAGGCCCATTCGGAGGCCTGTTTCGCGGCGGCCGAGGCGGCCGGGGCGAAGGTCATCTGTCTCTGCGGCTGGCTGAAGCACCTGGTGGTCCCCCGGCGCTGGGAGGGACGCATCCTCAACATCCATCCGGCCCTGCTCCCCCGGCATGGCGGTCCGGGGATGTATGGCATGAACGTCCATCGTGCCGTGCTCGCCGCGGGCGACCGGGAATCGGGCTGCACGATCCACCTGGTGGACAACCTCTACGACCATGGCCGCATCCTCGCCCAGGCGAGGGTGCCCGTGCGTCCGGAGGATTCCCCCGAGGACTTGCAGAAGCGGGTCTACGAGCAGGAGATGCGCCTGTACCCCGAAGCCCTGGCTGACTTCCTGAAGGGATTCTGAGGATGCCGGCAGGGGCGCTGCCCCCAAAGGGAAGATCTGTGGAAGGATGAAGGCGACAATGGAGTGCTCCGCGCTATTCGATCTGGCCTCCCTGGCCAAGCCCCTGGTGACCGCGCCGCTGGCCCTTTCCCACCTCGCGCTCGATCTGGACCGCCGCGCGCAGCTGGGTTTCCTGGACAGGCGGGAGCCCCTCACCGTCCGGCAGCTCCTGTCCCACTCCGCGGGGCTTCCCCCCTGGCTGCCCTTCACGGGCGAATCCCTTCCCGTGCAGCTGCGCCGCGGCTTCCCGGCGGGGGCGCATCCTCTCCTGGCCGAGGCCCGGACTGGGACGAGCACCTATTCGGACCTGGGCTACCGGATACTGGGCGAGCTGCTGGAGCTGGAGACGGGCGGGCCCTTCCGCGAACTCGGGGCCGACGCCTCGGGGCTTTCTCCGGCGCCGTGGGAACTGGCCCCCCGGGAGATCCCCGACGGTCCCGACGCTGCGGCCTGGAGGCTGGCGACCTCGGTGCCCGTCCCGCCCCGCGGCCCGTTCCTTCCCCATGACGCCAACGCGCGGGCGGGCATGTGCGGCCATGCGGGCTTCGGCGCGACGCCCCGACAGATGAAGCGGTGCCTGGAACACTGGGTGGCCTCCGGCTTCCCGGCGCGGATGGCCGTGGATGCCGCCCAGGCCGGGGACGGCACCCGCTGGGGCCTGGGGCTCCAGCGGTCCATGGAGGGGCTGGGCCGCTTCGGCCAGCTGCTGGAACAGGTGCCGACGTACTTCAGGGGCATCCACCTCCTCGTCTCCGAGACGGAGTCCCTGGCGCCCCCCCTGCCCGAATCCGGCTCGCATCCGGGAGCGCCCACCGACTGGTGGATGCACTTCGGATACACGGGGCCGGCGCTCTTCGTGCGTCCGTCCGACGGCACCTGCCTGTGCCTGCTGGTCCACCGGCGGGGACCCGGCGGGGAGATGCTGGATCACCGGCAGCTGCAGGCCCGGCGCTGGGCGATGCTCACGGACTTCATCGAAGGGATCCGCTGAGGCAGGTCCGGGGTGCGAGCTGGTTTATGCTGGAGCCATGCACGCCAAGCTCCTGTCCTCCTTCCTGTTGTTCTCCGCGATGCAGCTCCTGGCCGGGGCTCCCGTCCGGATCGGCCTGGGCACCCAGGCCGCCGAGTGGATCGTCAGCCTGGAGGGGGGAGGGGACGTCCGTTCCCGCGCCGGACAGCCGGTCATGAAGCTGAAGAATGGCGAGAAGCTCCGCATCTGGTGGGACAGCAAGGGGGAGGCGGATCCCACGGACGAGTACCGGGTCCAGGTGGGTCGTCCCCTCGCACAAAAGGATGCCGACGGCCTCATCGCGAAGCTGCGCCGCCTGGGAGAGCAGCCCGAACGCGTGAAGGTCCCCGACGGGGACACCTGGCGGGTCCTGACGGGGCACTTCGCGAAGGCCGAGGACGCGGAGCCCCTCGTGCGGAAGCTCGGCGCGGAAGGCTACGACGAGCTCTGGATCTCCACCGAGTCGCGGCCCGGAAAGCCGCGGAACGGGAAAGCACTCTACGCGGTGACGGAACGCTACGAGCGCCGGCCGCTGCCCAGCGACGGCGTGCGGCTGGATCCCGCGGGAGAGACCGTCACCGTGGCCGGCAAGGGACGCTACCGGGGCGTGGTCGAGGTCTATCCCAACGCCCAGGGACGCTTGACGGTCATGAACACGGTGGAGCTGGAGACCTACCTGCGCGGCGTCGTGCCCCGGGAGATGGGGGCCTGGGAATATCCCTCCCTCGAGGCCCTGAAGGCCCAGGCGGTGGCCGCCCGGACCTACGTCGTCGCCAACCGGGGCAAGCGCGAGAAGGAGGGCTTCGACCTGCTGGATACCGTCGCGGACCAGGTCTACGGCGGGCGGGATGCGGAACATCCGCTCACGGACCGGGCCGTGGAGGAGACCAGGGGGCTTGTGGCCACCTACGGCGGGAAGCCCATCCAGGCCCTCTTCATGGCCGACAGCGGGGGCAGCACCGTGGACAACCAGTACGTCTTCGGAGGGGGGTTCCCCTACCTGAAGGCCGCCAGCAACTATCTGGCCTCGCCCCGGACCCTGGCCTTCAAGGGCTCGGTCGCCCCCCGCGGCGACCAGGCGTGGCTGACCTGGGAACTCCTTCGCCTGGCGTCCGCCGACCTGGTTCCCGCCGCCATGCTCGACGGCGACAGGCTGGCGCGGCCCCTGGGCGCCGCCGACCTGCAGCCGGCCGTGCAGGAGCTGGCCCGGCGGCTGAACCTGCCCGCTCCCCGGACGCCGCTGGAGCAGGGCGCCCGGCTGTATCTCTGGATGGCGCGGAGCCTGGGTCTGGACCAGGTGATCGAAGGCATGGAGAAGCCCCAGGACGCGGCCTATTTCCTGGGCGCGACGGACCTCCGGCCGGAGGAGCGCCTGCTGGCGGGCTTCCTCGCCAGGCGCGGCCTCCTGGCGCCGGGCGCCTGGAAGGGGCAGCCCCCCACGCTCGGCCAGGGGCTCCAGGTCCTGGGCCGCCTGTGGCAGGAGCTGGAACCGATGGAACTGGCCGACGGGACGCTCCTGGGCGACGGCCAGGTCAGGGTGAAGAACGGGGGACCCGGCCCCCTGCTCCTCGCGGATTCCATCCTGCTGGCCGAGGAGGCGCCGGGGCCGGCCCTCCGGCTGGTGGGCGAGAGTTCCGTCCAGGTGGGCGACCGCGTCAAGTGGCTGCCGCGGGAAGGCGGCTCCCGGCTGCTGGTGAGGCGCATGGACCCCGACGGATCGGCCGTGGACCGCTACAACCCCACGAGCCACTGGAAGGTGGAGGTCAAGGAGGCGGACCTGCTCGACAAGCTCAAGCAGAAAGCCGGCATCGAGGGGCTCAGCGGGATCGACCTGGTCCACAACGAGAACGGCCGGGTGCTGGAGATGTCCGTCCGGGACGGCGCGGGACGCGCGCACAAGTTCACGGGCATGCGCATCCGGAACCTGCTGGGGTTCAAGGACAACGTCTTCCGCTTCGTCCAGGTGGGCGAGAAGCCCTTCAGGCGCTGGATCTTCTTCGGCCGGGGCTGGGGGCACGGCGTGGGCATGGACCAGACCGGCGCCTACGGCTACGCCCTCGAGGGCTGGACCTTCGACCGGATCCTCAAGCACTACTACAACGGCATCGACCTCACCCAGGTGGAGTGAGGGGCATCCTGTCGTGGCCGTCCATCGCCTGCGCCGCGCGCCCGTCTTTCCGGACCCCCGGGGAGCGGAGGAGAGCGGCCTGCTGGCGGTGGGCGGGGATCTCTCCGTGCCGCGCCTGGTGAGTGCCTACGCCTCCGGGATCTTCCCCTGGTTCGGGGAGGGCGATCCGATCCTCTGGTGGTCCCCGCCCCAGCGGGCGCTGATCCTGCCCGGGGAGGAGCATCTCTCCCGGCGGACGCAGAGAGCCCTGCGGAACGCGGGGTTCGAGGTCCGCCTGGACACCGCCTTCCCCGCGGTGATCGCCGCCTGCCGCGCGACGCCGAGGCCGGGCCAGGACGGCACCTGGATCACTTCCGCCATGGTCGAGGCCTACGTCGCCCTCCACCGGGCAGGGCTGGCCCACTCCTTCGAGACGTTCTTCGAGGGCGAACTCGTGGGAGGCCTCTACGGCGTCTCCCTGGGCGGCGCCTTCTTCGGGGAGAGCATGTTCTCCAGGGTGGACTACGCCTCGCGGGCCGCCTTCCGGAAGCTGTGCGAGGTGGCCTGGAGCTGGGGCTTCCGCTTCATCGACGGCCAGCTTCCCAACGACAACCTGCGCCAGCTGGGAGCCCGGACCCTGGCGCGCGGGGAATTCCTCTCCCGGCTCGCGGAGGCCCTGGACCTGCCCACGCGCAGGGGCTCCTGGACCGGTTGCTGAGCGGCCCTTCTTTCCCGAAGGCCCCCGTGACATCCTAGCCCGGGGGTCACGATGAAGAAGGTCGTGGTGCTTAGCATCGGGAAGCTGGCCGGGGATGTCATCGTGGCCCAGATCCGCCGGTTCTTCCGGGAGACGGTCTCCGTGGAGCGCTACTGCCTGCACGACGAGCTGGACTTCTCCCCCGAGGAGGTGGTGGCGGTCCTGTCCGGGGAACAGGCCATGACGCGGGCGAGGGTGGCCGCGCTGATCGAGGCCGGGATGGACTACCTCGTCGCGCGCCGCGCCATCGACTACACGCGCATCCAGGACCTGCTGGCGCTGCCGGCCGGAACGGACGTCCTGCTCGTCAACGACTTCGAGTCGAGCACCAGGAACGCCATCGAGCACCTCAAGCGGGTCGGCCTGGACCACCTGAACTACCACCCGTACTATCCGGGGATTCCCGAGTATCCCCCCTTGAAGATCGCCATCACGACCGGCGAACCCTCCCTGGTCCCGCCCTGCGCGGAGCGGACCCTGGACATCGGAACCCGCCAGGCGGACATCTCCACCATCGTGGAACTGGTCCAGCGCCTGGGCCTGATGGAGCAGCTGGGGGACTCCATCTCCTCCCAGCACCTGCGGGAGATCACGCGGCTGCTGCGGGAGATCGACCAGGCCGGGAAGCGGGTCTCGGACATGCGCGACACCCTGCAGATCCTCGCGGACTATGCCCCGAACGGCATCCTGTACACGGACCTGGCCGGGAAGGTCATCCTGGGGAACCACACGATGGCCACGGTCCTGCGGATGGATCTCGCGAAGATGATCAACCGGCTCGTCTGGGAGATCGTGCCCGAGCTCCCGGCCGGCCCGGAGGCCCTGGAGTCCAGCCTCGTCCTTTCCATGGGGGGCCAGGACATGGTCGTCTGGGAGAAGCCGGTGAAGCAGGGCGAATGCGTGGTGGGGCACATCTACGTCTTCGAGACCAGCCACACGATCCAGACCCTCGAATACGAGCTGCGGCGCAAGGCCCGCAGCACGGAGCACGTGGCCCGCTACACCTTCCACGACATCGTCTCGAAGAGCGCCTCCATGGACCGGGTGCTCTCGTACGCCAAGCGGGTGTCCCAGAGCGATTCCACCATCCTGATCCAGGGGGAGAGCGGCACGGGCAAGGAGCTGATCGCCCAGGCCATCCACAACGCCTCCAAGCGCGCCCAGGACCCCTTCGTGCCCGTGAACTTCGCGGCCTTCCCCCAGTCCCTGCTGGAGAGCGAACTCTTTGGCTACGAGGAGGGGGCCTTCACCGGCGCGAAGAAGGGGGGACGGCGGGGGCTCTTCGAGGAAGCCCACGGCGGCACCATCTTCCTCGACGAGATCGGCGACGCTCCCCTCGAGTTCCAGGTCAGGCTCCTGCGCGTGCTCCAGGAACGGCAGGTCCGGCCCGTGGGAGGGCGCAAGCTGATTCCCATCGATGTCCGGGTGATCGCGGCCACCAACAAGGACCTCGGGAGGGAGGTGGCGCAGGGCCGCTTCCGGGAGGACCTCTACTACCGCCTGAGCGTGTTCCCCCTGCGCATGCCCAGCCTCAGGGAGCGGCAGGAGGACATCCCCCTGCTGGTGGACCGTTTCATCCGGCGGTTCAGCCACGGCCGGTTCTCGAAGGCCGGCGCCCTCATGACGGCGGAGACCCTCGAGCATCTCTGCGGCTACGGCTGGCCCGGCAACATCCGGCAGCTCATGAACGTCATCGAGTTCCTGATGAACATTTGCGACGACCGGAAGCTGCTCCGCATCGAGGATCTGCCGGACTACCTCCTCGGGGAAGGAACGGTCACCGATCAACGGATCGTCCACGATCTCCTGGGGAAGGACCTCCTGTGGATCCTGTGCAAGTTCCCGGAGCGCGGCGGCATCGGCCGGCGCCATCTCGCGGACCTGGCCATGAAGGAAGAGCAGCCCCATCTCACCGAAGGCGTGATCAGGGGGCTCCTCAGCACGGGGGAATCCCTCGGCCTGGTGAAGCCGGGGCCCGGGCGGCACGGGTCGGTGATCACGGAAAAGGGACGGCGGATCCTCGCGAAACGGGATAACGGGTAAACCAATGGGCAATAATATTACCCATTGTTGAGGTGCCGGAGCTCTTCCCGGCTCCGGTCGGGAAGACGGCGCACGAAAATCGAATAATCAATTTATTAATTCCATCGAATTCCTCCGTGTTCCGGCTCCTGGGGGCCTGCGGGGAGCGACTCCCGGGACGACGGGCCTCCCGACGTTGCCCTGGCGCCGTTCTTGCTAAGTTCGTGGAACCCGTGAAGGCCGAGCGCGTTCCCGTCGGCCATGGAGGAGATGTGTCCCAGCGCGATGCCGTCCCCAACCCCCCACTCCTGAAGATTGTCGAAGGCGCGGAGGTCTTCGCTCCGGAGCCGATGGGCGTTCGGAACGTGCTCGTCGCCGGAGGACGGATCGCCTGCATCCAGGCGGAACCCTTCTCCCTGGGACTGGACGCGGGGGTGGTCGAGGTCGTCGACGGCCGCGGCAAGAAGCTCGTGCCCGGCTTCATCGACGGACATGTCCACATCCTCGGGGGCGGGGGAGAAGGCGGGTATGCCTCCCGGACCCCGGAGATCATGCTGACCGACCTCACCCTGGGAGGCGTGACCACGGTCGTGGGCTGCCTGGGGACGGACGGCACCACCCGGACCATGGCCAACCTCGTGGCCAAGGCCAGGGGACTCGAGGCCGAGGGCCTCACCACCCGGATCTACACCGGCGCCTACCAGGTCCCCGTTCCCACCCTCACGGGCTCGGTCATGGACGACATCGTCCTGATCGACAAGGTCGTGGGCGTGGGCGAGGTCGCCCTGTCGGACCACCGGTCCTCCCAGCCCACCTTCGAGGAGATCGCCCGCATCGCCGCCGCTGCCCGGGTCGGAGGGATGCTCTCGGGCAAGGCCGGCGTGGTCAACGTGCACCTCGGCGACGGGGCGCGGATGCTCTCCCTCGTCGAGCGGATCATCGCCGAGACGGAGATCCCCGCCAGGCATTTCGTCCCCACGCACGTCAACCGGAACGAGCGCCTCTTCCAGGCGGCCATCGCCTACGCGAAGCAGGATGGCGGAAGGGGGCGCTACATCGACCTGACCTCCAGTTCCGTGGCCGACGACCCGGGAAGGTCCTGCGGGGCCGCCTTGAAGCGGCTCCTGGAAGACGGTGTATCCGTCGACAGCGTCAGTTTCAGTTCGGACGGCCAGGGCAGCCTCCCTGTCTTCAACCATGCCAACGAGTACGTGGGACTCGGGGTCGGGAAGGTCGACACCCTGTTCGGCGAAGTGCGCAAGGCCGTCCAGGATCATGGCATCCCCCTCCAGGATGCGATCAAGGTGATCACCACGACCCCGGCAGGCTACCTGCAGCTGGCGGGGAAGGGCGTGGTCCGGCCCGGGGCCGACGCGGACCTGGTGCTGCTGGACGCGGATCTCGGAATCCACACGGTGATGGCCATGGGGCAGGTCCTCGTGGGGGCCGGAAGGATCCTGCGCTACGGGACCTTCGAACAGGACTTGATGAACTCCCTGGAAAGAAAGCGGGCATTCGGCGACGAAAGACATGACGCGCCCGGAGGAAAACAGTCATAATTCGCCACAGTGATCACGATCTTCATCGATTTAATGTTTAGTTAATAGGCATTTCTCTGCTTCCAGGTGCGGATCCAGCCCCATGCCGTCCATCCGTCGCTTGGCACTGCTCTTGCTCCCGGAGGCTTCATTCCCGCTCCATCCTTCGGTGGAACTTTCTAGGAGGCTCTATGATGAGCGTACGTAAGGCGATGGCGCGTCTCGCGCTGGTCCTGTGCGTTGCCGTCCCGGCGACCATGGCCCAGGCTGCGGCCAAGTACCACATCGGCATCGTCACTGGCACGGTCAGCCAGAGCGAGGACGACCTCCGCGGCGCCGAGGCCATGATCAAGGAATACGGCGACGTCAAGAACGGGGGCATGATCCAGCACTTGACCTATCCGAACAACTTCATGGCGGAGCAGGAGACCACCATCTCCCAGATCGTCTCCCTGGCGAACGATCCGCTCATGAAGGCCATCGTCATGAACCAGGCCATCCCCGGCACCGCCGAGGGCTTCCGTCGCGTCCGCGAGATGAGGCCCGACATCCTCCTGCTGGGCGGTGTGCCCCAGGAAGATCCCCTCGTCGTCGCCAAGACCGCCGACCTGATCATGCGCAACGACTTCGTCTCCGCCGGCTACCGCGTGATCTGGGCCGCCAAGAAGCTCGGCGCCAAGACCTTCGTGCACATCTCCTTCCCGCGCCACATGAGCGTCGAGACCCTCACCCGCCGCCGCATGATCTTCGAGCAGGCCTGCAACGACCTCGGCCTGAAGTTCGTCTTCGAGACCGCCCCCGATCCCACCAGTGACGTCGGCGTCGTCGGCGCCCAGCAGTTCATGCTCGAGAACGTGCCCAAGTGGGTCAAGAAGTACGGCAAGGCGACCTGCTTCTACGCCACCAACGACGCCCACACCGAACCCCTCATCCGGCAGGTCGTGGAGTTCGGCGGCATCTTCGTGGAAGCCAGCCTCCCCTCGCCCCTGCTCGGCTATCCGGGCGCCCTCGGCATCGACCTCAAGGCCGAGAAGGGCAACTTCCCCGCCATCATGAAGAAGGTGGAGGAGGCCGTGGTCGCCAAGGGCGGCAAGGGCCGCCTCGGGACCTGGTCCTACTCCTTCGGCTACAGCGCGACCGTGGGCCTCACCCAGCACGCCATGAACGTCATCGACGGCAAGTCGAAGATGACGAACATGAAGGACATCTTCAAGGCCTTCGCCAAGTACACCCCCGGCGCCAAGTGGGGCGGCTCCTACTACGTGGACGCCTCCACCGGCGTCAAGCTGAACAACTTCGTGCTGCTCCTCCAGGACACCTACATCTTCGGCAAGGGCTACATCCACTCCGCCGACATCGACGTGCCCGAGAAGTACCTCAAGATCTCCTCCGGCCTCAAGAAGAAGCCCTGAACGACGTCATCGACACGGAACGCCCGCACGGCGGGAGAGGCCGCGAGATCTCTCCCGCCGGGGCGGTTCCATCGCAGCGGAAGGCATTCATGGATCCAGCGAAACCAATTCTGAGTCTGCGCAACATCGGCAAGGCGTTCTACGGCAATCGCGTGCTGGCCGACGTCTCCTTCGACGTGGCGCCCGGCGAGATCGTGGGGCTCGTGGGGGAGAACGGGGCGGGCAAGTCCACCCTCATGAAGATCCTCTTCGGCATGCCGGTGATCCACGAGACGGGCGGCTACGAGGGGGCCATCCTGTTCGAGGACCGGGAGGTCAGGTTCCGGACTCCCTTCGAGGCGCTGGACGCCGGCATCGGCATGGTGCACCAGGAGTTCTCGCTGATCCCGGGGTTCACGACCACGGAGAACATCCTGCTCAACCGGGAGTCCTTCAACAACTCCATCCTCATCGACATCTTCGGGAAGCGCATCAGCACCCTGGACCGCATGACCATGGAGAGCCGCTCGAAGAAGGCCATCGACAAGCTGGGGATCACGCTGGATCCCAGGATGCTCGTCCGCGAGATGCCGGTGGGTCACAAGCAGTTCACGGAGATCGCGCGGGAGCTGGGGCGGGAGAACGTGAAGCTGATCGTGCTGGACGAGCCCACCGCCGTGCTCACGGAGAGCGAGGCGGAGACCCTGCTCGGATCCCTCCGGACCTTGTCGGCCGAAGGGATCGCCATCATCTTCATCTCCCACCGGCTGCGGGAGGTGGTGGAGCTCTGCGACCGGGTCGTGGTGCTCCGGGACGGGCACAACATCAAGGACCTGGCCGCCAGGACCACCTCCATCAAGGAGATCGCCTCCCTCATGGTCGGGCGGACCATGGAGGCCCAGGCCAGGATCGACGCGGAGTCGGCCGCGCGCGAGGAGAAAGCCTCCGGGGACGGCGAGCCTGTCCTGACCGTCGAGAACCTCTGGGTGGACATGCCCGGGGAGACGGTGCGCAACGTGAACCTGTCCGTGCGGCAGGGGGAGATCTTCGGCATCGGGGGACTGGCGGGCCAGGGCAAGCTGGGGATTCCCAACGGGCTCATGGGGCTCTATCCGGCCGGGGGGAGCGTCACGCTCCACGGCGAGCCCGTCGCGCTCAACTCGCCCAGGGCCGCCCTGGAGCGCCGCATGGCCTTCGTCTCCGAGGACCGGCGGGGGGTCGGGCTCCTGCTGGACGAGGGCATCGACTGGAACATCGCCTTCACGGCCATGCAGGTGCAGGACAAGTACGTGACGCCGCTCCTGGGCGGTCTCCTCAAGTGGCGGTCCGACGCGGCCATGTCGAGCCTGGCCACGGAGTACATCAAGCTGCTCGAGATCCGGTGCACGGGGCCCAGGCAGCGGGCGGGCACCCTCTCGGGGGGCAACCAGCAGAAGGTGTGCCTGGCCAAGGCCTTCGCCCTTCGGCCCGACCTGCTGTTCGTGTCGGAGCCCACGCGGGGGATCGACATCGGCGCCAAGCACCTGGTGCTCGACACCCTCAAGAAGTACAACCGCGAGTACGGCACGACCATCATCATGATCTCCAGCGAGCTGGAGGAGCTGCGTTCCATCTGCGACCGCATCGCCATCGTGTACGAGGGCCGCATCGAGGGGATCCTGCCCCACACCGCCCCAGTCGAGGACTTCGGGCTTCTCATGGCCGGCGCGGACAAGGATGAAGCGCCTGCGACCGCCGGCGGAGGGAACTAGACATGGAAGGCATCAAGCGCTTCATCGCCGATTTCGGCCTGCCGCGGGTCATCATCACGTTCTACCTGCTGGCGCTGTTCCTGGCGGCGCCCCTGGTGGGGGTGAGCCTGCCGGCCTCCATCTCCGACAGCCTGATCCGGATCGGGATGAACGGGATCATGGTCCTCGCCATGGTGCCCATGATCCAGTCGGGCTGCGGGCTCAACTTCGGCCTCTCCCTGGGCGTCATCGCCGGCCTGCTGGGCGCCACGCTCAGCATCGAGTTCGGCTTCGCCGGCGTCCTGGGCTTCGTCGTGGCCATCGGCATCTCCCAGGTGTTCGGGGCGGTCTTCGGCTACGGCTACGGCAAGCTCCTGAACCGCGTGAAGGGGGGCGAGATGATGATCGCCACCTACGTCGGCTTCTCCTCCGTGATGATCATGTCCATCGCCTGGCTGATCATGCCCTACAAGAGCCCGACGATGATCTGGGGGTTCGGCGGGGAAGGCCTGCGGACCACCATCTCCGTGGAAGGCTTCTGGCGGCACATCCTGGACGACTTCCTGGCCGTCCGGATCGGGGACAGCTTCAAGTTCCCGACGGGCGCGATCCTGGTGTTCGTCCTGGTGGCCGTCCTGATCTGGGTCTTCTTCCACCTGAAGCTGGGGACGGCCGTCACGGCGGTGGGCTCGAACGCCACCTACGCGCGGGCCTCCGGCATCAACGTGAACCGGATGCGCATCATCAGCGTGATGATGTCGACGATGCTCGGCGGCCTGGGGATCCTGGTGTTCGAGCAGAGCTTCGGCTTCATCCAGCTCTACGAGGGCCCCCTCTACATGGCCTTCCCCGCGGTGGCGGCCATCCTGATCGGCGGCGCGTCGGTGAACAAGGCCACCCTGGTGCACGTCTTCATCGGGACGGCCCTCTACCAGGGCATCCTGACCATGACGCCCGCGATCTTCAACGCCGTGCTCAAGGTGGACATGTCGGACGTCATCCGGATCATCGTCTCCAACGGCATGATCCTCTACGCCCTGACCCGCAAGACGAAGGTGGCGAAATGAATTCCAAGCTCCGACTCTTCTTCATCGAGAACGCCGTCGTCATTCTCTTCATCCTCCTCATCGCCGTCGCCATCCCGGTGTCGGGCCTGCCGCGCCAGTTCCTCATGCAGGAGATCCTCATGCGGCTGGGCCGGAACTCCTTCCTGGTGATCGCGCTGCTGCTGCCCATCATGGCCGGCATGGGGCTGAACTTCGGCATGGTGCTGGGCGCCATGGCGGGACAGATCGGCCTCATCTTCATCATGGACTGGGGCATCGTGGGCATTCCGGGCGTGCTCCTGGCCATGATCATCTCGCTGCCGATCTCGATCTTCCTGGGCTGGCTCTGCGGCTCCATCATGAACATGGCCAAGGGCCGCGAGATGGTGACGGGGTTCATCCTGGCCTTCTTCATGAACGGCCTCTACATGATGATCGTGCTCTACGCCATGGGGACCCTCATCCCGATCATGAATCCGGAGATGCTGCTGTCCCGGGGCTACGGGATCCGGAACGTGGTGGGCCTGGACGGCGTGCGGCAGTGCATCGACAACCTCATCCCCCTGAAGATCGGGGGCCTGAAGATCCCGGTCTTCAGCTACCTGATCATCGCGGCGGTGAGCTGCTTCATCGTCTGGTTCCGGAAGACGAAGATCGGCCAGGACATGCGCGCCGTGGGCCAGGACCGGGCGGTCGCGGACGCCGCGGGCATCCCCGTGGAACGCACGCGCATCATGGCCATCGTCATCTCCACGGTGCTCGCCGGCATCGGGCAGGTGATCTTCCTGCAGAACCTCGGGACCATCAACACGACGGCCTCCCATGAGCAGATCGGCATGTTCTCCATCGCGGCGCTCCTCATCGGGGGCGCGTCCGTGACCCGGGCGTCCATTCCCAACGTGCTCATCGGCGTGACCCTGTTCCACCTGCTGTTCCTGGTCTCGCCCATGGCCGGGAAGAACCTCATCGGCTCGGCGATGCTCGGCGAGTACTTCCGACAGTTCGTGAGCTACGGCGTCATCGCCATGGCCCTGGTGCTCTACGAGTGGAAGCGGATGACCCAGGAGCACGAGGCCCGAGCGGAACTGCGGGGTGGCGCCGCGCCCGCCAAGGGCGCCAAGGGAGGTGCGGCATGATCTCCCGGAGCGCGTTCCAGCGGAGCTGCGTGGTCCTGGGCCTGCTCGGCCTGTCCGCCTTCCTCTTCTACATCGGCAAGGGGCACACGCTCCTGCTGGACACCAACGCCGTGACCCTCGACGGGAAGGAACTGCGGTCGGCGGAAACCGTCGAGGTGAGCATCGACGGCAAGGAGCCCGAATCCATGGGGCGGGCCGAGCGGGTCATGGTCACGGTGGCCGGCCCCAGGCACCGCGTCTCCATCGAGGTCGTTTCCGGCGGCGACAAGAAGGTCGAAGGGCGCTTGTCCATCCCGACCTTCATGGACACGGCGGTGGTCTCCATCCCCGCCATCCTGGGAGAGGCTCCGTCCCGCTCCTGGGTCACGCCCTTCGTGCCCCCTCCCTCCGAGGAGGCCCCCGCAGAGAAGATGCAGCAGCAGGAGGAGACGCCCGGGGCTCCCGCCCCCGCCCCCGCCAAGGCTCCCGCGGCGCCCAACCCCTGAGCCGAGGCCTCGGCTCCCGGCTGGGGATGGTAGAATTTCCGTCTCCAGCCAGGGTGATCCATGGGTACCTTTCTTGAGCCTCTCGCCGAAGGGCACGGTCGAGCCTGCATCGACATCTACAACCACTATGTCGACCACGGGTTCGCCAGTTTCCGCGAAGCCCAGCTCCCCTACGCGGCCTTCGACCGCTTCCTCGCGATGGCCCACGGCTACCCGGCCTACGCCTGCCTCGGGGACGACCGGGCCGTGGAGGGCTTCGGCTTCCTGCATGCCTGGCATCCTTCGGAGTGCTTCCACCGGACGGCGGAGGCCACCTACTTCCTCCATCCGGACGCCACGCGTCGGGGCGTGGGCACCTTGCTCCTGACCCGGCTCCTGGAGGATGCCGCCGCCCGGAAGATCCAGCGGGTCCTCGCGAGCATCTCCTCGCGGAACGCCGAGAGCCTCGCCTTCCACCTCAAGCACGGCTTTGCCGAGTGCGGCCGCTTCCCGAGGATCGGCCACAAGCACGGGCAGGACTTCGACGTGGTCTGGATGATCAAGCGCCTGTGAACGGGCGGTCCGTTCGTCCGGATCCACGCCCCGTCAACTGAGCCCCGCGGAAAGGATGCCTTTGCATGACGGGCAGATGATGACGTGGCCCCGCCTCGGCAGCGTGGAGACGAAGTCGACCCGCGTCCTCAGGAGCCGGACGACGGACACGCTTCGCAGCTCCTGCCGGCAGTGGGGGCATGCCAGGGGCGTCTCCAGGGCGTATTCCGCTTCGCCGATGCAGGGGGAATCGTGGTCGGACATGGGGCACGCTCCGGGTGTCTCCTATGGAACCACCGGGGCGTCCTGGACGCCAGGGGACATCCGCCTCAGGGGCCGAACCGGCCGGGGAGGACGGTTCCGCAGGCCGGGCAGGCGTTCCCTTCCAGGCGGAACGAGGCGATCCGGAATCCCTCGCGCGTGATCACGGCGGAACCGCATCCCGGACAGAAGGTCGTGCCCCCGTCCTCGCTCCAGAGGTTGCCCAGGTACACGAAGCGCAACCCCTTGGCGAGGGCGACGGTCCGCGCGCGCTGCAGGGTCGCAAGGGGCGTGCGGGGCCGGTCCAGGAGCCGGTGGGCCGGATGGAAGGCGCTGAAGTGCAGGGGAACGTCCGGGCCGAGGTGTTCGGCGACCCAGGAGGCGAGCGCCTCGAGCTCGGCCGTGGCGTCATTGGCGCCGGGGATGAGCAGGGTGGTGACCTCCGTCCAGACCCGGGTCTCCCGGGCGAGGTACGCCAGGGTCTCCAGGACGGGCGCCAGCCGGGCGCTGCAGTAGCGGTGGTAGAAGTCCTCCGAGAATCCCTTGAGGTCCACGTTGGCGGCGTCCATGGCCTGGAAGAACGCCTCCCGCGCCGGGGAGGAGATGTAGCCCCCGGTGACGGCGACCGTCTTCAGGCCGGCCTCGCGGCAGGCCTGGGCCACCTCCAGGCAGAACTCCGCCGAGACGATGGGCTCGTTGTAGGTGAAGGCCACGCCGGAACAACGCCTCGCGAGGGCGAGGCGCACGATCTCCTCGGGGCTGGAAGCGCGCATCCGTGCGCCCTGGTCCACCCGGCTCAGCTCCCAGTTCTGGCAGAAGAGGCAGCCCAGGTTGCAGCCCAGGGTGCCGAAGGAGAGCACCTCGGTGCCGGGGAGGAAATGGAAGAGCGGCTTCTTCTCGATGGGGTCCACGCAGAGGCCGCTGGTGCCTCCCCCCACGGTGGTGCGCAGGGCGTTCCCCTCGTTGAGGCGGACGCCGCAGAAGCCCTTCTGGCCTTCCGCCAGGCTGCATGCCCGGGGGCAGAGTCCGCAGACCACCCGCCCGCCCTCGCCGGGGTGCCCCCAGCGGGCGGGGCGCAGGTTCACGCGCCGGCCTCCCGGAGGATCGCGACCAGGTAGCCCACCCCGAACGGGGCCTCGTAGGACAGGAAACGCAGGCCGGCAGGATCGGCGCCGGTGGCCCCGCAGGCCGTCTCCAGGGACTCCACGACGTCCTCGGCGGCCAGGGACCTCAGCTTCGGGTCGAGGCCCGCCACATCCCCGATGCGCCCCTCCTGCACGCAGGCGACGACCGCTTCGTCGAAGGTGTGGGCCATGGGATGGAACCCCGAGGGCGCTCCGAGCTTCAGGGCGTGGCTCATGTCCCCGGAAGCCACCAGGGCCCAGGAGCGGCCAAGGTCGTGCATGGCGGCGGAGAGCACCTTGCCGAAGCGCTGGTTGTCGCCGGGGCCGCTCTCCCAGGGAAACCCGAAGACGACAGCTTCTCCGGCGAAGCCCGCCTGGGCCAGGAACCAGAGGGGCACCATGGCGCCGTGGTCCAGGGCATGGACGTCCGACGGCGACACCGGAAGGCCGACCTTCCCCGCCTTGTGGGACACTGCGGCGCCGACCTCGACGGCGTTCCTGAAGGTGGCTTCAAGTCCCTTGATGCCGAAGGCGTGGAAATCCCCGTGCAGCACCTCCCCCGTCACGACGCCGAAGGCCTTCCGGTGGCGCGGGGTGTGGGGAGAGACCACCACGACGGTGCCGGCCCCGGACCGGACCACGGCCAGGGCGGCCGCCTTCATGGCGCTCGTCGTGGCCTCGCAGTCCCCGGCCCGATCCTGCCCGATGGGCGGAATGACGATGGGCGCGTGACACATCAGGACGGCTGTGCGGGGAGGGCAGGTTCCCATGGATCCTCCCAAGGACAACACCCATGAGTATCCTCCGCCGAGGATGGCGCGCAAGGCCATGCTCCGCTTCCATTCCCGGGAAGGGCCCGTCAAGCTGGGAGGCATGTCCGGCTCATCCTCCATCCCGTCCCTGCCCGCGGACTGGCCCTATCCTCCCCGGGGCGCCGCGGGGGAGCCCCGTTCGTGCCCCGGTGCGGCCATCCACGGCCTTGGGAGCGGCTGGGACCTCCGGCTCCAGGCCGGGCTGTCCCTCGAAGGCGCGATGGGCGCGTTGGCCGGCGCCTTCGGGAGGGGCGGCATCCTGCGTCTCGGGGAGGTCGTCGTCAGGCCCTATCGCCGGGGCGGCCTCGTGAGGCACGTCAACGAAAGGATCTACGCCTCCCCGGACCGGTTCGCCCGGGAGTTCGCGGTGCACCGGGCGCTCTGGACGGCGGGCTTCCCCACCGTGGAGCCGCTCGGGTACGGGTCCCGGCGCCGGGCCTGGGGAGTGGAAGGCGTCTTCCTGACCCGGTTCGCGGAGGCGAAGGCGTGGCCGGCCTGCTGGGAACGGAGCGCCGACGTCCTCCCGCAGGTGGCGGTGATGCTCAAGGCCCTGGCGTCCTGGGGGCTTCTCGCCCCGGACCTCAACGCCACCAACTTCCTCCTGACGCCCGAGGGGCGGGTGCTGGCCCTGGACTGGGACCGGGCACGCTGGACGGGAGGGGGAGATCTCCTCGCCCGCTACAGGGAACGGCTGGCGCGGAGCCTGCGGAAGCTCCGGGCGCCGCGGGACGTGCTGGAGGCCTTCGCGGGATCGCCCGCAGGGTGATCCGGGGACGGGAACGGCGCCCGCAGGGGCGTGCTTGACAGCCGGCGCGCGACCGCCGATGATCGGGGTGTCGAGATCTTTGTCAGTTCCATAGCGAGCTATCCAGAAAGGTGGAGGGACGGGCCCTGTGAAACCTTGGCAACCTGCCGTATCGGGCGTGGTGCCAATTCCTGCTGGTGCGAAAGCACCGGAAAGATACCGAGCTGTTGAGACTGACACGCGAAGGGGCCCACATCGTTGGGCCCCCTTCGCTTTTGGAGCTTGCATGGACGGCGAAGACCTCCCTTTCCGACAGGAGGTCCTCATGACCACGAACCGCGCACTCCACTTCGAGACCCTCTCCCTGCACGCGGGGCACGCCCCCGACAGGGACACCCGCAGCCGGGCGGTGCCCATCTACCAGACCAGCAGCTACGTCTTCGACTCCACGGAGCACGGAGCCCGGCTCTTCAACCTGGAGGAGCCCGGGAACATCTACACGCGCCTGGGCAATCCCACCCAGGCCGTGCTGGAGGAGCGCGTGGCGAGGCTCGAGGGGGGCGTCGGGGCGCTGGCCACCGCCTCGGGCATGGCGGCCATCACCCTCGCCGTCACGACGATCCTCAAGGCCGGGGACCACATCGTGAGCGGGGACAACCTCTACGGCGGAACCTACAACCTCTTCAAGAACACCCTCGCCCGGCTGGGGATCACCACCTCCTTCGTGAAGAGCACCGACCTGGATGCCTTCCGCTCGGCCCTCCGGCCGGAGACGCGCGCCCTCTACCTCGAGGCCCTGGGCAACCCCAAGCTGGACGTGCCCGACTTCGAGGCCGTGGGGCGCATCGCCGCCCAGGCCGGGGTGCCCCTGATCGTGGACGCGACCCTCGCCAGCCCGTACCTGGTCAACCCCTTGAAGCACGGTGCCAACATCGTCGTCCACAGCGCCACCAAGTTCCTGGGCGGCCACGGCACCAGCATCGCGGGGATCATCGTGGACGGCGGCAACTTCGACTGGGCCAACGGGAAGTTCCCGGAGTTCACGGAGCCCAACCCCAGCTACCACGGCGCGAAGCTCATGGACGTGCTCGGGGCCGCCGCCTTCGTCGGCAAGGCGCGCCTGGAGGGCCTGCGGGACCTGGGCGCCTGCATCAGCCCCTTCAACGCCTTCCTCATCCTCCAGGGCATCGAGACCCTGCCCCTGCGGGTGGAGCGCCACGGCCAGAACGCTCTGGCCATCGCGAAGTGGCTGCGGGCGCACCCCAAGGTGGCCTGGGTGAACTACCCGGGCCTGGAGGACCACCCCTCCCACGCGACGGCCAAGGCCTACTTCCGTCCCGGCGCCGGGTTCGGCTGCATCCTCACCTTCGGCGTGAAGGGGGGCCTGGAAGCCGGGAAGACCTTCATCGACCGGGTCCAGCTCATCAGCCGCCTCGCGAACGTCTGCGACGCGAAGAGCCTGGTCATCCACCCCGCCAGCACGACCCACCAGCAGCTCTCCGCCGCGGAGCGCCTGGCCACGGGCGTGCCCGACGACCTGATCCGGCTCTCCGTGGGTCTGGAGCACGTCGAGGACCTGAAGGCGGACCTCGAACAGGCGCTCGCGGAAGCCTGACCGGCCGACCCGGCGCCCGGGAGCGCTCCCCGCGGCACGCCGCGGGGAGCCGGGGGCCCCGTACCTGATTCCACACCTTCGCAGGAGCCTGCACATGTCGATGAAGATCCTGAAATTCGGCGGAACGAGCGTGGGCTCGCCGGCCGCGATCCGCCTGGCGGCGGCCATCATCCGCTCGGAGCTTCCGGCCGGGGGCGTCGTCGTGGTCTCGGCCCTTTCCGGGGCCACGGACCAGATCCTCAAGGCCGTGGCCGCCGCGGGCCGGGGGGACACGAACAGCGCCACGGAGCTGTTCGAAGGCATCGAGGAGCGGCACCGGGCGATGGCGGAAGCCCTCGGGCTCGCTCCGGCCGTGGAGGCGGCGTGGGCGCCGCTGTTCGCCCGTCTCGAGAGCCTGCTCGCGGGCATGGGCCTGCTCTGGGAAGTCTCGCCGAAGTCCCGGGACGCGGCCCTCGCCATCGGCGAGACGCTGTCCGCCCACCTGCTGACGGCGCTGCTGCGGTCGGAGGGCATTTCCGCCCGCCACCAGGATGCGAGGGAGGTGATGCGCACGGACGCCCGGCACGGGCGGGCGCGGCCGCAGCCGGACCTCATCCGGGAGGCCTGCGAGGCCTGGAAGCCGCTGCTCGCCCTGGGGGAGTGCCTCGTCACCCAGGGATTCATCGGCGCCTGCCCCGGGGGAGCCACCACGACCCTCGGGCGGGGAGGGTCGGACACCTCCGCCACCCTGCTCGGCGAGGCCCTGGAGGCGGAGGAGGTCCAGATCTGGACGGACGTGGACGGGGTGCTCACCGCGGATCCCAGCCTCGTGCCCGGGGCCCGGCCGATTCCGGTCATGAGCCTGCGGGAGGCCGCCGCGCTCTCCGCCTTCGGCGCCAAGGTCCTCCATGCGGATTCCCTGGCGCCCGTGGAACGGGGCGGGTTCCGGCTGGTGGTGGCCAACACCCAGCGCCCCCTGGCCACCCGCACGGAGATCCTGGCCGAGCTGCCCCTGGGGACGGCGGGCATCATCACGTCCGTGGCCTACAAGGAGGGACTGGTCTGCCTGCACTTCCCGCCGGCCCGGGACCTGGACGCGGTCTTCCAGGCGGCCTCCGATCTCCAGGATGCGGGGGCCGTCCGCTACGGGCTCCTGAGCACGCCGGAGGGCGGCCTCCTGGTGGTGCGTCCCGAGCACCCGGATGCCGTCGAGCTGCTCTCCCGGCTCGAGGGCTCGGGCATCCGCATCGAGCGCGGCTGGTCCAGCGTGGCCCTGGTGGGCGAGGGGCTGAGCCGGCAGCCGGGCCGTGCCCTCGCGCTCCTGTCCACCCTCGAGCAGGAATGCATCGGGGGCATCCTGGCGGGCGGCGCGGGCATTTCCGTGGCCTTCCTCGTGCGCGACGAAAGGCTGCGGGAACTGATCCCCAGGCTCCACGAACTCTGCATCGAACCGGCGTGAGCCGCATTCGTGAGATCCTGGATCCGGACGAGGGAGGCCATGGGACCGGAGGCGCTCAGGGAGGTGAAGCACATCGCCGACCTTTCGCGGGCCTACCGGCCTCACGTCCACGACGAAGTCTCCCTCGCCCACGTCTGGCGCGGCTCCACCCTCGCCCGGATCGGCGGCTGGGAGGTGCCGGTCTCCGGCGAGTGCCTCGTGGTGATTCCTCCCGGCGTCGTCCACGCCTGCAATCCCGTGGCGGGAAGCGGCTGGGAGTACACCCTCGCCCTCCTGGACCCCCGGGCCTGCCCGGAGGCCGTGTTCGCCGCTCCCTGCCGGGTCCTGCCCTCCGCGGAAGGGCTGGAGGAGGCGTTCCGGGCTCTCCGGAGCGGCGACGGGACCGCGATTCCGGTCATCCTGGCGCATCTGGAGCAGGTCCTCCCCGTGCCGGAGAACGGGCGCGCGGTGCCGCCCGCCCGCGCCTTGGGCCGCGTGATGGACCTCCTGCGGTCCCATCCCGGCGAACCCCTCAGCCTGGAGCGGCTGTGCCAGGTGGCGGGCCTCAGCAGGTACCACCTCGTGCGGTCGTTCAAGGAGGCCTACGGGCTGACGCCTCATGCCTACCACCTGAACCTCCGGATCAGCGCGGCCAAGGAACGGCTGCGGAAGGGGCAGGACCTCGCCGCGGTCGCCCTGGATTCGGGTTTCTGCGACCAGAGCCACTTCTCCCGGGTCTTTTCGAACCGCGTGGGCATGACGCCGGCCGCCTACCAGAAGGCCACCGCAATTCCGTCCAAGATGCGGACCCGGACGCGCTCCTAGGCTTGATCCGGAGGATCGAGTCATGAAGATCGTGATCGTGCTGGACAGGAACCTGCCTGCGGGCGTGCTGGCGAATGCCGCCGCCGTGCTGGCCTTCAGTTCGGCGAGGCACCTGCCGCAGGGTGTCGGACAGGACCTTCTGGACGCCGACGGCGGCCTCCACCCCGGCATCACGAACCTGCCCATCCCGGTCCTGGCCTGCGAGGGGGAGCGGCTCGCCGACCTGCGCAGGCAGGCCCTGGAATCCCCGGGGGTCGGGTGCGTGGACTTCTCGGAGGCGGCCCAGCGGGCCAGGCGCTACGAGGACTACGAGGCACGCCTCAAGGTGTCCCGGGAAGGGGATCTGAGGTACCTGGGGTTGTGCCTCTTCGGTGAATCCACCCGCGTGAAGCGGCTCACCGGAAACCTTCCCCTGGCTGGTTGAGCCTAGGCCAGGTCCGGATCCTCCAGCCACCCGGCCACCCAGGTCCGCATGCGCCGCACATGGGGGCCTTCCCAGAACACGCGGTCGCAGGCCGGGCAGATCCAGTAGTCGTGGTAGAGGCTCCGGGTGCTGGGCAGCAGGCGGTGGGCCACCTCGGCCTCCGGGACGGCGCGCAGCAGGGCGTTGCAGGCCAGGCACCTGGAGAAGGGTGCGTAGCGTTCCCGGGCACCGAAGCGGTGCAGCACCTCCGGAAGCTGGGCCATGGGGTCCGTGGCGCGGATGAAGCCTCCGTGGACCACTTGCTTCCGCATGAGCAGGCCCTTGTCCCGGGTGAGCAGCACGCGGTCCTGCTCCGCGGACACCCTCGCCAGCTCCGCGTCCGGGAAGCAGGGGCGGTGCAGGGCGTCCAGTCCCATCAGCCGCAGGTAGACCGCGAGCTTCGTCAGGTGCTGGTCCAGGACGAAGCGGCCCCGCGGATAGGGCGGCCGCAGGGGGCAGGGGTTCTCCAGGACCGCCATGAATGGATAGACACTGACGAGATCGCCGTCCTGGAGGCGCCGGGAGAACCCCGCGGGCGAGCCGTTCACCTGGATGAACTCCACTTCGGTGTGGGGTACCCCCAGGGCCTCGATCCGGTCCTTGACGGGAACCGGCCCGGCGAACTCGTGGGCGATCTCCCGCTGCCTGGCCTTCCGCGGCAACAGCTCGTTCAGTTCTGCGTAGAAATGGAAACGGGCCACCGGCATGACGACCTCACAGGCCGATCTGCTTCCCGAGCGTCTGGCGCTCCATCCTGAAATCCGGCTCGTCCTGGGCGGTCTTCAGGACCGTCTTGGCGGCGTCCTTCCTCCCCAGCCTGAGCAGGCAGGTGGCGCGCATGAGGGCGACCCAGCCTCGGTTGCCCTTCTGGGGCTCCTGGGGGTAGAGGTCCAGGGCCCCGCGCCAGTTGCCCGCCTTCGCCCGCAGGTCCGCCACCAGGATCGCGATGGGCTCCCGGTCCGGCCCCTTCTCGGGGAGCTGCGCCAGACTCCTTTCGGCCTCCCGGAGGCGGCCGGCGGGCCCTTCCTGCTTCTCGGCCGGCCGCTGCAGGCAGGCCAGGAGGGAAGCCACGCGTTCCGCTCCGGGTTCGGCCCGCCGCAGGACCGCCTTGGCCTCGTTCCATCGTCCCAGGACGACGAGCACCTGCGCCCTTTTCAGGGCCTGGGAGGGGCTCTCCCCCCTGGCGGACAGCAGCTTCAAGGTCTCTTCCGGATTGGCCTCCGGGCTCGCGGCCTCCGAAGCGGCCTTGAGCAGGAGCGGACCCTCGGCGGCCGGTGACAGCTCCGCGACGATCCGGGCCGGTTCCGGCAATCCCTTCTGGGCCAAGGTGCGCACGAGGGTCGTGCGCTGCTCCGGCAGGAGCGCGTTGATGCCCGCCTTGTCCAGGTAGGGCAGGAGGGGGGCGAGGGTCTTCTTGTCCAGCATCTGCTGGGCCCAGGACCTCAGCGCCCGGAGCCGCAGCGCCCCGATCTCCGTGGTTTCCGCCGCGCCCGGCCCGTCCTTGAGCAGCTTGGCGGACGTGTCCAGGGCTTCCTTCCAGTTCCCCTGTTTCATCTGGAGGCGTAGCTGAACGAAAAGGGACTTGTGCGCGAAGTCCCCCTTGCGGTCGTTCTGGCGGATCTCGCCCAGCAGCTTCTGGGGCGAGGGGAACGCGCCCGCCTCCTTGGGCTGGAGCTTGCCTTCGCTGAGCAGGGTGGCCAGGGCCAGGCGCGCCTCGTCCGCCTCCCCGGTCCCGGGATTCTGGTTGATGACGGAGCGAAGCAGCTCCGCCGACCCCGGGGCGTCCCCCGTCGTGCCCAGCAGCCGGGCCCAGGCCAGGTCCGCCCGCTGGTTGTAGCGGCTGGCGGGGTAGAACTTCCGGAGGTCTCCTCGCGTCGCTTCCGCCTGGGTCTTGTCCTTGGCCAGGCAGAAGGTCTCCAGGATGGCGACGAGGCCGCGCTCGGACGGCCTGGAGGCGCCCAGGGGCTGGAGGTTCTTCACGATCGGCAGGCCCTCCGCCAAGCGATCCTGTTCGGACAGGGCCCAGAGCAGGAGTTCCTGGACCTTGCGCTTGCTCTCCACGGGGATGTCCGAATACAGGGCCTTCTGCAGCCTGAGTTCCGCTTCCTTGAACCGGCGGCGCTCGATGGAGCGGAGGGCCAGGATGGGCTGCACCTCGAGCAGGTAGCGGGACTGGGGCCAGGTGACCTCCAGCTTGCGCAGGGCGGCGGCCGCCATCATGGTGTTCCCGAGCCGGTCCTCCAGGATGCCCTGGGCATACAGCACGAACTCCCGCTCCTGGATCCTGGAGGTGCGGAAGTGGTGCGCCCTCAGCTTCCGGAGCGCCGCCTCCTGGTCGGCCCGGCCCTGGAGGGAGAGAGCCTGGCGTGCGAAGGCCTCCGCCTCGGCATCCGTCATCCTGGCGGGCGCGTCCTGGGCGGGAAGGGTGATCACCACGGCCGGGACGAGCAGGAGGCCCCGCAGCGATGTCACGCGAACCACCTGGCGAGCAATGCTTTTTTTGCCGTCTCGAACTGATCGTCCGTCAGGAGGCCCCGGGTCTTGAGGGTGGCCAGGCGCTCCAGGTCCGTGAGCGGTTCCGAGGGGGATTCGGAGCTGAGGGAGATGCTGTCCGCGAGCATCTCCATGCGGCCCTTGGTGGCTTCCAGCGCCTCCACGCGCGCCTGGAGGGCCTTCACCTTGGCCCTCAGCTCCTCGCGCTCCGTCACCAGCTCGATGCGCTCCATGAGACGCCGGAGGATGTTCCTGAACTGGTCCAGCTGCAGAGGCTTGGTGACCAGGCCGTAGGCGCCCAGATCCATCGCCTCGGTGGCTTCCCTCACGCTTCCGAAGCCGCTGAGGACCAGCACGGTGCAGCTCGGGTTGACCGCCAGGGCCTTCTGCAGGACGTCCATGCCGGATTTGCCCGGCATCACCAGGTCCGTCAGGACGAGGTCGAAGGGGGGCCTGGTGGCCTGGAGGATGGCCTCCGCCTCTTCTCCGGAGGCGGCGCTCGTTATTCTAAAGCCTTCATTTTCAAGAAGAACCGTCAATGTTTCCCGCAGCACGGGATCATCGTCCACCAGCAGGAGGCGGTGGGGGGGCAGATGGGATGGGACGATGGGGCGCTGGGGCACGGGGGGACCAAAATCACTCATCCTATCTTTCGGTCACCGGGGACGGATTCCTGAGTACGAGTGATTCCGGTTGTCAGCAAAGGGCATGCCGAAGCCTATGCGGCCCCCTTCAGCCGGTAGACGTAGGCCAGTACCTGGGCGACGGCCTGGTAGAGCTCGGGCGGAATCGGATGGTCCAGCTCCACGTTGTAGTAGAGGGATCGGGCCAGCGGGCGGTTCTCCACGATGGTCACGCCCGAGACCTTGGCTCGCTCCTTGATCTTGAAGGCCAGGTGGTCCACGCCCTTGGCGACGCACACGGGGGCGGCCGTCTTCTCGTCGTAGCGCAGGGCGACGGCGAAGTGGGTGGGGTTGGTGATCACGACGGAGGCCTTGGGGACCTGGGTGGTGATGCGGCGCATGGACGACTGCATCATCTGCTGCCGCTGGAGGCGCTTGATCTGCGGGTTCCCCTCTGCGTCCTTCATCTCGTCCTTGACCTCCTGCTTCGTCATCCGCATGTTCTGCTCGAACGTGTGGTGCTGGTAGAAGAAGTCGAGCAGGGCGAGGACCAGCATCGCGATCATGATGTTGCGGTAGAGCACGTACAGGGTGGTCTGCATGTAGTCGAGGCTCTGGCCCAGGGGGAGCTTGAGGGTCGTGAGGAGCGTGGGGATCCTGGGCTCGAGCACGAGGTAGGCGACGCAGCCCAGGATGCCGAACTTGGCGAGGCTCTTGAAGATTTCCATCAGCGACTTGGGCGAGACGACCCGCCGGAAGCCGGGAACAGGGTTGAGCTTGTCGAACTTCGGGGCCAGGAGCTCGAAGTGGGGCTTGAACCCGTGCTGCCGGAACTGGTTGGCCAGCGCCACGAGGAAGTTCAGGCCGTAGAAGGGCAGGAGGATCTTCATGACGATGAGGAAGACGTTCCACACCAGGCCGCGGAGATCCGAGGATGTGAAATGGCCCGCGTTGACGGTGGCCTTGAGGAAGAAGGCCACCTGCTGGGCCATCAGGGTGAAGGTGGCGGTCCAGGCGCCTGCGAAGAGGAAGAGGTTCGTCCAGAGCAGCACCGCCGCGTCCAGGTCGGGGGTGCGCAGGACGTTTCCCTCCTTGCGGAGCTTTTCCCTCCGCTTGGGGGTCGCCTTCTCGGTTCGGGAGGGATCGTGGGCCATCCGCCTACCTCAGCAGCTTCAGCGCCTCCCGCGGCGCCGATTCGAGGAGGGGCTCGATCCAGGCGGGGAATTCGCGGATCGTGAACCCGAGGATGACGAGCCCCACGGAGATCTTGAGGGGGAAGGCCAGCTGGATGAGCTGGAGCTGGGGCATGAACTTCGCGCAGATCCCCTCGATCACGTCCACGAAGAACAGGGCGATCATGATCGGGAGCGAAAGCTGGAGGCCCCGGATCAGGAGCTGCCCCACCATGGCCGCGGCGCCCAGCGGACTGCCCGGGAGGCCTTCTCCGATGGGGAGCACCCGGAAGCTCTCCACCAGCCCCAGGATCATGTCGTGGTGCAGGTTCGAGATGAAGAGGAAGAGCACCACCAGCTGGCCGAGGATGGAACCGGAGATGGAGACCGTGTGGGACGTGGCCGGGTCGATGAACTGCACGAAGGAGAATCCCATCTGGAAGTCCATGAGCTGTCCGGCGAAGGACACCGCGTCCACGATCCAGGCGACCAGGACGCCCATCAGCAGGCCGGCCGCGAGCTCGGTGGCCATGACGCCCACGAGCCCCCACATGCCCGCCGGGAGCGTCCGGGGGACGGGGACCACGGGGGTGATGACCAGCGCGACCAGGGCCGCGAGGGCGACCCGGACCAGGGTGGGGATCCGCTCCTGGCCAAGGCCTGGAAAGGTCGCCAGCAGGCCCGTGAGCCTAGTCAGGACGAGCATCCAGAGCACCACCTTCCCCTGGGTCAGGGTCCACAGGGCGGGACTGCCGAGGAGGGGGGGCACAGGGCTCGGCTCAACAGGGGGGCGTCACGGCAGCTGCCGGACGATGGTGTTGAAGTCGGTGAACATGTGGGTCGTGAAGGCCCCGAGCATGCGCGCCATCCAGGAGAAGCTGAGCACCACCACGAGCATCACGGCCAGCACCTTGGGGACGAAGGCCACGGTGGCGTCCTGGAGGCTGGTGACCACCTGGAAGACGGAGATGGCGAGGCCCACGCACATGGAGACGATGAGGGCGGGCGCGGCCACGTAGAGCGCCGTCTTCAGGGCTTCCCGCGCGATCCCGACGATGATGAGTTCGTTCACCGGAGCCTCCTCATCCTGTGTATCCGCGCACGAGGGAACCGACGATCAGGTACCAGCCGTCCACCATCACGAAGAGGAGGACCTTGAAGGGCAGGGAGATGCTCACGGGCGGCAGCATCATCATGCCCATGCTCAGGAGCACGCTGGCCACGACCATGTCCACGATCAGGAACGGCAGGAAGATCAGGAAGCCGATCTCGAAGGCCGTCTTGAGCTCGCTGATGAGGAAGGCCGGCACGAGGACTTCCAGGGGCACGTCCGCCTTGGTCTGGGGCGGCGGCGTCTTCGAGATGCCGATGAAGAGGGAAAGGTCCTTCTTCCGCGTGTGCTTGAGCATGAACACCTTCAGGGGAGCCGCCGCCCGGGTCATGGCCTGGTCCACGGTCAGCTCGTTCCGGTTGAGGGGCAGGAGCACGGTCTGGTTGATCTCCCGGCCCACGGGCGCCATGACGAAGAACGTGAGCACCAGGGAAAGGCTGATGAGCACCTGGTTCGAGGGGGCCTGCTGGGTGCCCATGCCCTGCCGGAGGAACTGGAGGACCACCGCGATGCGGGTGAAGCAGGTGGTCGTCACGAGGATCGTGGGCGCGAGGGTCAGGACCGTCAGGACCAGGACTGCCTGGAGGGTGGAGCTGAGGCCCGGCCCCTGGGGTGTCTTCCCGAAATCGATGGTGACGCTCGGCAGGCTCGCGGGGGCAGGCTCCGCCGCGTGGAGCGCCACGCCGAGGACCAGGAGGAGCAGGACGGGCCAGCAGCGCAGGAGCCGCTTCATGGCAGGTCCCCCTTGAGCAGAGCCTCCATGTCCTTCACGGGCATCGGGTGGTTCAGCTCCATCTGCTGGTCCAGGGCCTGCTCGAAGGGCGGATCCTCGGAATTGTCCAGGCGGGCCAGGAGCGTGATCCCCTGGGGACTGAGGGCCACGAGGAACTTCTCGTCCTCGGCCTTCAGGATCGAGACGAAGCGCCGGTCGCCGAGGCTGAGCGTCTCCTCCACCTTGATCCTGCTGCCCCCGCTGCCCGGCATGCGCTTGGCGCCCCACTTCCGGAAGGCCCAGAGGCCGCCGCCGGCGAGGCCCAGGACCAGCACCACGGACCCGAAGGCCTTGAAGGCGGAAGGACCGGCGGACAGGTTCTGGTCCTGCGTCGGTTTTTCGTCCTTGAGGTCCAGGGGGGCCTGAAGCGCCTGCTCGGAGGGGCCCGGCGGCGGGGTCTGGGCCCGGGCCGCGAAGGCCGGCCAGAGCATCAATCCAAGGAAGAGGCTGACGATACGGAACAAGACGGTCTCCCGACACCAAGCTCCTGCAGGGGCGATTGCCGTGCCAGGAGAGAGTCGTGGGGGAGCGGGGGCACTCATGGTATTTTGGGTCCCGCCATGTCCACTCCCGCCGTCATCCTCGCCGCCGGGGCGTCCAAGCGCCTCGGGAGGCCCAAGCAGCTCGTCGAGATGTCTGGCGAGGCGCTCCTCCACCGCGCCGCCCGGATCGCCCTCCTGGCGTGCGACCCCGTGCTCGTGGTCCTCGGTTTCGAGGCGGAGCGCATGCAGGCGGTCCTGAGGGACCTCCCGGTGCAGTGCCTCCGGAACCTGGAGTGGGAGGAAGGCATGGCCAGTTCCCTCCGGGTCGCCGCATCGGCCCTGCCCCTGGACGCCAGGGCGGCGGTCTTCCTGGTCTGCGACCAGCCCGCCCTGGACGGGGAACTCCTGGCGCGGATCCTCCGCCTCCACCGGGACCATCCCGGCAAGCGGATCGCCAGCGCCTATTCGGGGGCCAGGGGCATTCCGGCCCTCTTCCCGAGCACGGACTTCGATGCCCTGCTGCAGCTGCGGGGCGACCGGGGCGCCAGGGGGCTGCTCGGCCAGGGAGAGGTGCTGGAGGTGCCCTTTCCCGGCGGGGAGCAGGACCTGGACCGGCCCGAAGACCTGCTCCGTCTCCAGGGACGATAGCCTTCGACTCTTTTTTCTAAGTTCGACCCACTGGCATTCGAGCTTCGCTTGCATATGTTTGGAGCGCGACGCCTCAACCAACTTGGACGGACATTGACACGAAACGACGGAGCTCTTCGCGTCATCAGATCGGCAGAGGAGGATCCCATGCTCACGCTGGCCATCAGAATGGAGCCTGAAGGTCCGCTGCTCGTCATGCAGGATACGGACTGGGAGATCGCCGAGGTGTGCCAGTTCCAGGATCCCTTCCTGAAGGGCCTGGTGCTCGATGCGGAGTTCCGCCTGGAGCAGTGGCAGTCGGCCCGCTGACCCGGTCCGGAGCATGGAGTCCGTTCATTCAATCTTCACCAGGGAGTCGTCATGGCCAGGATAGCCATTGTCTATCACAGCGGATACGGGCACACGAAGGTGATCGCGGAAGCGGTCGCACGGGGGGCCTCATCCATACCCGGGACCGAGGCGACGCTCGTCCCCGTGGAAGAGATCGAGCGGCACTGGGCTACGCTCGAGGATTCCGACGCGATCGTCTTCGGCACGCCGACCTACATGGGCTGCGTGAGCGGGCCGTTCAAGATGTTCATGGACGCCACGGCCCGGATCTGGGCCGAGCAGAAATGGAAGGACAAGCTCGCGGCCGGGTTCACCAACTCGATGGGGCTCAGCGGAGACAAGCTGAACACCCTCCAGACCCTGGCGGTCTTCGCGGCTCAGCACGGCATGCTGTGGGTGGGGCTCGGGGAGCTGGTGGTCCCCGACGGGGTCAACCGTCTTTCCAGCTATCTCGGCGCCATGACCCAGGCCGGCAACGTCCCGCCCGACCAGGAGCCGGGTCCCGCGGACCAGGCGACCGGGGAGACGCTGGGAAGGCGCGTCGCCCGGAGCGCCGAGCGCTGGAGGCGGGGCGCCTGACCGCCGGATGGATCAGCCGGACCCCGCGACCCGGTTGCGGCCTCCGCGCTTGGCCTCGTAGAGCCGCTGGTCGGCGCGTTCCACCAGGGACAGGAATCCAGCCCTGCGGTCTGGCATCGCCGTGGCGACCCCCAGGCTGACCGTCACCCACGGCCCGA
>DAOPZL010000018.1:0-47042 GCA_035353395.1 Holophaga sp. | reverse complement strand
ATCTCCCGGGTGAGCTCCAGGTGGAAGAGCTGGTCCTCGCCCACGGGCACCTTGTGGGCCTTGTAGATGAGGATGTCCGCGGCCTGGAGGATGGGATATCCCAGGAAACCGTACGATCCCAGGTCCGCCTCGGAATTCTGGAGCTTCTCCTTGTAGGTGGGCACCCGCTCCACCCAGGAGAGGGGGGTGATCATGCTGAAGAGCAGGTGCAGCTCCGCGTGTTCCTTCACCTGGGACTGCGCGAACAGCGCCGACTTCCGCGGGTCCAGCCCGGCGGCCAGGAAGCTGGCGGCCACCTCCATGACGGCCGGCTCGATGGAGCCGGGGTCGTCGAAACGGGACGTGTAGGCGTGCCAGTCGGCGATCATGTAGAAGGTTTCGTACTGGTCCTGGAGCTTGACGTAGTTCTCGAGCGCCCCCACGAGATTGCCGAGGTGGAGGGACCCGGAAGGTTGGACACCGGACAGGACGCGTTGCATGGATCAGGCTCCGAGAATGTAGTTCGCGAGAGGGATGAGCAGGTAGTAGGCGAGGTGGATCGCCGGAGAGATGATGTAGCCCAGCAGTCCCGAGAATGCCAGGACCAGGATGACGATGAACATGTAGGGCTGGTAGCGGTCCAGCCGGGACGTCCAGGCGACGGGCACGACCCCCCGGAGGATCCCAGCCCCGTCGAGGGGCCCGAGCGGAAGCAAGTTGAAGAGCGCCAGGAGCAGGTTGATCATCACCAGGCGCCCCAGGAGCGCCAGGAACAGCGTCTGGACGTTGCCGAGGCCGACGGTCCTCAGGGCGTCCACCACCCCGCTGCTCCAGTCGAATGCCGCCACCTTGAAGATGTAGACCCGGCTGAAGAGATCGGGCGTGGAGGCTCGCACCAGGAGGGCGAGGACGGGAAAGAACACCACCGCCTGGAGGAGGTTCGAGAGGGGGCCGGCGCTGGCGACCATGGCGAAACCCGCCCGCATGCTGAACCGCCGGGTCAGCCTGCTGCCGTCCACCGGCACGGGCTTGGCCCAGCCGATGAACGGCAGTCCCGTGAACATCCCGAGCAGGGGGAACAGGAAGGTCCCGATCGGATCCATGTGGGCCAGGGGGTTCAGGGTCATGCGGCCCATCCTGGCGGCCGTGTCGTCGTCGAGCCAGTAGGCCGCCGCGGCGTGCGAGGCTTCGTGGACGCATAGGCTGAACAGCAGCGCCACATAGCTGATCAGGACGGCGGGAATGGACAGGTGGTCGAACACTAAGGCTCCAGGCAGCTAACAGGATACCCGATTGTCCTTGGATGCCTCGACCCGGGGACTGGCGCCCCCGCCGCGACGCCTCAGATCACGATCTTCTCCACGATCAGGTTCCCCTCGCGGAACCGCCCCCAGCGCAAGGGAGAGCAGTCGACGGTCTGGTACCGGCCCGTGATGACCAGTTCCGCCAGGCCGATGCCCACGGCCGGGCTTTCCATGGCGCCATGGCCGCTGTAGCCCACCTGGAGCAGCAGGCCCGGATGGTTGTCGTGCCAGCCGACGATGGCGTTGTGGTCGGCGGTATTGGTGTCGTAGAGGCCCGCCCAGCCGCTCTTGAGCTTGCACACGGCCGTGCTGGGCATGCGCTCCTGCATCACCTGGTTGATCTCCTCGACGTAGAAGTCCGGCTCGAAGGTGGTGTCGAAGCTGTCCGGGGTGTCCTCCTTGGCCTTCCCGATCATGAAGTTGCCGCTCTCCTGCTTGAAGTAGATGCCCTGGTCGATGATGGTGAGGGGCAGCTGCATCCAGCGCGGGTCCTTGTCGGGGAAGTCGGTGATGAACAGCATGCGCTTCTGGGCGATGATCGGCATGAGGTCGGCGTCGGGCAGCCCGGACCGCTGCAGGATGCCGTTGGTCCAGGAGCCGGAGCAGAGGGCGACCATGCCGGCCTCCACGGTCTCCTCCGCGCCGCCGGCATCCTTCAGCCGGACGCCGGTGGCCCGGCCGGCGGCATCGAAGGTCACGGCCAGGACCTCGGTCTTGAGCTGGAGGACGGGCTTCTGGGGGAAGTCGTTGAGGGCCCTCTCGAAATAGCCTGCCGCGGCCTGGGAGGGGTCGAAGCTCCCGCAGTCCTTGCCCAGCACGCCCCCCACGATGGGTTCGAACCCGAGGTATTCCCGGACGTCGGGATCCACGTGGTCCACGCCGCACTTCAGCCCGGGGATGCGCGCCTCGATCTGCGCGGGCTCCAGGAGCTCGAAGTCGACGCCGTTCGCGGCCCAGATCTCGGCCGCCTGGGGGATTTTCTCCCAGGACTTGGCGTAGTAGGTGAACAGGTAGCCGCAGGGGTCGAAACCGATGGACACGCCCATGTCGGCCTGGAACCGCCCCAGGACCTCCATGCCCTTGGTGCAGAGGAGCTGGTTGACGGGGGTCGTCCAGAGGTTCCGGAAGCCGCCGGCGGAATAGGCCGTGGATCCCGTGGCCACCGCGTCACCGCGGTCCAGCACGAGGATGGAGCCCGTGAATCCCTGTTTCTTCAGGTTGTAGACGAGGGATCCCCCCCCGATGCCCGCGCCGACGACGACCAGATCGAATTTCCTCAAGGTGTCCTCCGTGAAAACCCCTCAAGTCTGGAAGGTCGCCCCTTCCTCGTCTGTGACGCACATCATCAGAGACGCAAATCTAAATGACTCCGGGGCGCAAACCGATGGAGAATCCATGTTTCCGCACGGAAGCAGACCGCCCCATCGCGCCAGGAGTTCCGATGTACCTCAAACCCAACCACCCGGCCATGGCCCACGCAGGCAAGACGCTCATCGGGTTCAACTGGATCGCCGGGAAGGAGATGGAAGGCGACCTGCCCTCCTTCGACGCCAAGTCCCCCGTGGACAGCCGGGATACCGTGGGCATCTTCCCCGAATGCGGCGAGCGGGACCTGGAAAAGGCGTCCAAGGCCGCCTCGGAGGCCTTCAGGACCTGGAAGAGGCTCCCGGCCCCCGTGCGCGGGGCCCACATCGGCCGGATCTGCGAGACCCTTGCCGCCAACAAGGAGAAGCTGGCGAAGGTCATCACCCGGGAGACCGGCAAGCCTCCGCGCGAGGCCCTGGGCGAGGTCCAGGAGGCCATCGACATCTGCCATTTCTACCGGGGCGAGGGGAGGCGGCTCCAGGGCCAGACCGTCCATTCCGAACTCCAGGACCGCTCGCTGGCCACCCACCGGCGGCCCGTGGGCGTCTTCGGCGTGATCACGCCGTGCGTCTTCCCCCTGGTCGTCCCCGTCATGAAGATACTGCCCGCGATCCTGTGCGGGAACACGGTGGTCTGGAAGCCCTCCTCCCGCACCCCCAGCGTCGCCTATCTCCTCGGCCGCGCGATGATGGACGCCGGCCTCCCTGGCGGCGTGGTGAACATCGTCAACGGCAAGGGGCGTGGCGTCCTCGGGAAGGCCTTCCTGGAAGGCATCGACAAAGGCTATTTCCAGCGGTTCAGCTTCACGGGCTCCACGGAGCTGGGCCGCCAGGTCGGCGAGCGTTGCGGCCGCAACCTGATCCAGCCGAGCCTGTCGCTGGGCGCCAAGAACCCGCTGGTGATCATGCCCGACGCCAGCCTGGACCAGGCCCTCGAGGGCGCCCTCTTCGGCGCCTTCGGCTCCGCCGGGCAGCGATGCACGTCCGTCGCCAACATCATCGTCCACCGGGACATCCTGCCTGCCTTCCGCGAACGGTTCCTGGGCGCGCTCGACAGGATGCCCGTGGGCAATCCGGTCACCAATCCGGAGGTGTTCTTCGGTCCGATGATCGGGCCCCGCCTGGCCGACGCCTTCGAGGCGCACTGGGAAACGGGCAGGAAGGACGGCGCCAGGCTCCTCGCCGGCGGCCAGCGCTGGACCCAGGAGAACCGGAATGACCGCGTGCTCGGCGAGATCACGAAGGGCGCCTACATGCAGCCGTGCGTGTGGGACGGCGTGACTCCCGACATGGCGCTCTTCCAGCAGGAGATCCTCGGCCCCACGGTGAACCTGTCCGCCGTGGACAGCTTCGACCAGGCCCTGGCCTACGCCAACGGGACTCCCTACGGCCTGTGCGGCGCCATCTACACCCAGGACCGACGCTGGATCGACCAGTTCTGCCGCGAGATCAAGGCGGGCATGGCGAGCGTCAACAACTCCACCGTGGGTTCCGAGGTCCACCTGCCCTTCGGCGGAAACGGCTGGAGCGGGAACGGGGCCCGCGAAGGGGGCGCCTGGGCCCTGGACGCCTGCACCTCCTGGCAGGCCATCAACGAGGACGTCGGTTCGAAGCTCCGGCTCGCCCAGATCGAGACGGACTACGGCAAGCAGGCCCACTACGACGTCACCAAGTGGGACCTGCTGTAGGGGACTCCAAGCGGCATTCCTGAGCGGGTCGGGATTTCATTCTTCTTGGCGAAATCCCAGCTGGATATCATGCATTGATGACACGCAGACGCCATGCAGCCGGAAATGGACGGATCCGGTGCAGAAACCTCGGGCGACTCACTGGATGTCTCGCATGTTTCCGCTAGGATCAATATCAGATAAGCTCTTCGGACCCGCACATCCATAGGTCTGGCGATCCGATCGATATTGGGTTGGTCGTGTGCAGCATCCATCGTCAGCACGTACGTCCTGTGTCAGGGGGAAGCATGGAAGGCCGGATCTGCTTTTTCAATTCCGCCCGCATCTGGGGGGGAGGGGAAAAATGGCATCTGGAGGCGGCGGGGGTCCTGCATCGGAACGGCCACAATGTCCTGCTCGTCGCGAACGGCCAGGGGCAGCTCTACAAGAGGGCCGTCGCCCAGGGAATCCCCGCGGTCGCGCTCGATGTCCGCAACCTCAGCTTCCTCAATCCATTCAAGCTCCTCAAAACGCGGTCGCTGTTCCGGAGGCACCACGTCGACGTGGTCGTCATGAACCTTCCCGCTGACTTGAAGCTGGCGGGCGTGGCCGCGAAGTGGGCCGGCGTGGAGAAGATCATCTACCGCAGGGGCAGTGCGATCCCGATCAGGTCCACGCGGCTGAACCGGTGGCTCCTGGGGACCGTCGTCACGGCGATCATCGCCAATTCGAACGAGACGAGGAACACCATCCTCCAGCGGGATCCGAGGATCACCAACCCCGGCAAGATCCGCGTCATCTACAACGGCATCGACGTGAAACACTACGACGGGTTGCCCTCCGGCCCCCTCTACGAGAGGCGGCCCGGCGAGATCGTCATCGGCAACGCGGGCCGCCTGTCGTTCCAGAAAGGCCAGGACCTGCTCCTCCAGGCGGCCGCCCTGCTCGAGCGCCAGGGACTGGATTTCAAGCTCCTCGTCGCGGGCGAAGGGAAGCTTCGGCAGGCGCTGGAACAGCAGGCCGCGCGCCTCGGCATCGCCCACCGGGTCGCCTTCCTCGGCTTCGTGGAGAACATCAAGGCCTTCATGGAGAGCCTCGACATCTTCGCGCTCCCGTCCAGGTGGGAGGGCTTCGGCTATGCCCTGGCCGAGGCGATGGCGTCGGGCAAGCCGATCGTGGCCTTCGAGGTGAGCAGCAACCCGGAACTGGTGGAGGACGGGGTCACCGGGACCCTGGTCCCCAGGGACGACGTGGCCGGGATGGCGCAGGCCATCCTGGAACTCGCGCGGGCCCCGGAGCTGCGCAGGACCTTCGGAAGCGCCGGAAGGCAGCGGGTGGAGCAGAAGTTCGATTTCGAGACCAACCTCCGACAGGTCTCGGCGCTCCTTCACGAGCAGGGCATCTGAGGCGCTCAGGCCAGCATCCTGGACAGGACTTCGTAGCTCCGGGCCGCCCCCACCTCCCTCAGGAGCATGCCCCTCAGCAGGCGCGTGATCGCGCGACCGGCCTCGCTGCTCTCCGGGTCGGGCGCCTCCTCCACGGGCAGGGTCCGGAGGAGGCGCAGGTATTCCTTCGCTCCGGACGGGAGGGCTTCGGACGGATCGGTGGGCGTGCAGGCCGCACAGCACCATCCATGGTCCTCGGTCAGCAGGACCAGGGGCGTGTCCTCGCGGCCGCAGCGCCCGCAAAGGCGCGGATGGGGAAGCAGCCCGAGGCAGTGCAGCAGCCAGTGCTCGGCGTAGGCCAGGATGGCCATGGCCCTGTCCGGGGTCCGTTTCAGGGCCCTGGCGCAGGCGGACAGCAGCCGGAACAGGCGGTCGTCCTCGATTCCCTCCTTGGCCAGGCGGTCGAAGAGGTCGGCGAGGCAGGCCGCCACCAGGCTTGACTCCAGGTGTCCGAGGATGAGGGGCGAGTGCTGGAGCTCGCATCGCGTGATCCGGCGGAGTTCGACGTGCTCCTTTCCGAAGAAGCTCACCGTCACGAGGCTCAGCGGTTCGAAGGACGAGACCCACTTGGCCGAGGGCTTCTTGGCGCCCTTGGCGAGTCCCACGAGGCGTTCTCCGTGTTCCGTGAGGAAGGACACCACGAGCCCGCCCTCCTGGAAGAGGGTGGGGCGCAGCACGATGGCGGTGTGGGTGCGGATCATCGGGCTCCAGTGTGCCTGAATTCCCCGCCGGACGGCGGGGGCGTCCGGGGGGCCGGCCCCGACATCCGCTACAGTGGGAGCTGGAGCCGGCCATGCGACCATTGCCAGGAGTAGCGCTTGCGTTCATCCTCTCCTTCCCCGCGGAAGTGGGCGCCCAGGAGGTCCAGCGCTACCGCCAATGGATCGAGGGGCAGGAGTCGGGCGGCGCCGAGCAGGTGTCCAGCCGGAAGCCCGAGCGCATCGACCACCGGGAATGGACCCAGATGGAGCGGTTCGGGACCTCGGTGCGGCAGGAGATGACCACGACGGCCGTCAGGGAGCCGGACGGCTCCCTGCGCCTCACATGGAGGCTGACGCTATCCCAGGAACCCGTGCTGGGCCAGGCCGACTGGTCCCCCAGGGAGCCCGACCGGCTTCGCGTGACCGCCTCGGGCGCCGCCCCCTCGGTGCTGGCGGTTCCGAAGGGTGCCTGCATCTGGCCGGGCGACAGCGAGACCCTCCTCAAGGAGGCCGCCGGCGCGGGCCGCGCCGTGCACTTCACCGAGTTCTCCCCGGGCACGCAGCAGTGGTCCAAGGTTGATCTCGAGCTCCTCGGGGCGGAGCCGCTGCCGGGGTTTCCCGACACGCGCCGCTACCGGGGGAAGCTCCAGGAGGGCGCCATGCCCGTCCAACTGGAGGCGTGGATCTCCCCCAGGCACGGGGAGGTGAAGCAGATCGCGAAGATGGCCGGACTGACCGTCCTGCTGCAGCGGGCGGAACTGCCGGCGCCCTCGTCGCCGGCGCCCGGCCCGGGGTTCTTCGAGCGGACCCTGGCCCAGCTCCCGCCCCATCCGTTCCTGCAGTGGCTCCCCGAAGCCACCCTCCGCTGGAGCGGCCCCGGCCCCCAGGACCTTCCCCAGGACGACCAGCAGGTGCGCCTCGGCCCGAATCTGTACCGGGTCCGGAAGGCCGCCGGACCGAGCCCCGCAGAGGCCGCGGAGAAGCCGGTGAAGGGGACCGCGACGGCAGAGGACGCCCCCTTCCTCGCCCCGACGCCCCTCGTCCAGTTCCAGGCCCCGGAATTCAACGCCTTGGTGGCGCGGCTGGATCCGCCGCCCTCGGCCGGCCGCTGGGAGCTGGCAAGGCGCGTGGCCTCCTTCGTCTTCGAGTGGATCGGCCGGAAGGACATGACCGTGGGCTTCGCCTCCGCGCTGGAAGTGGCCCGGAACAGCCGGGGCGACTGCACGGAACACAGCGTCCTGGCCGTCGCCCTCCTCCGGAAGCTGGGGATCCCCGCCCGGGGCGTCGTGGGATGGGTGGGGCTCGGGGAGGTGATGGGGCTCCACTTCTGGGTGGAAGTCAAGGTGGGGCGCCGCTGGATCCCCCTGGACCCCACCTTCGACCAGGCGCCCGCCTCCGCCCTCCGCCTGAAGCTCAGGACCACGGACCTGGCGGACTTCGGCAGCCTCGGATGGGATACCGCCGCCCTCAGCTTCTTCGACGGCGCCTGGACGCCGGAAGGCCCATGGGCGGGCGCGATCCGCCTCGAGGGCGACACGCTGAAGGCCCCGGACGGCACGGTCCTGCGGGTCCCGGACGGGAGCTGGGAGCTCGGCCAGGGCCGGCTGCAGCTCCACTTGGCCGGAGTCCACACCGTCTCCGCGACGATCCGACCGTCCCAGCAACAGCTGGCGGGGGCGAGGCTCCTCCAGGGCGGCCGATCCGGACAGCGAGGATGGTGGGATCCCGGCACCGGAATCCTGTGGATGGACCTGGGGCGAGGCCGCTGGCTGAGCGTGGACAGGATCAAGGAATCCCCGGCCTTCCGGCTCCTGGACCTCCTGCAGGTCCACCCCGGCTGATCCCTCCCACCCCTCCCGAAGAATCCGCGGCGCTTTCCGCAGGCGTTCGCGCCCGCGGGGGGATCGTCCCATCCTGGTCACCGCGAGGCCCTTACGCAGGGATTCCCCGGGTCATTCCACAGGCTTTCCGCAGGCTTTTCCGCAAGGCGTGGCGCGCCTCTCCGAAAAATCCGCCTGCCGGCTCCAGGGCAGGGATGTTAACTTGGTCGATCACCCAGGGAGACCATCCGATGCGCCAGATGCTGCATGACCTCGTCGTCGAAATGGTCGGGAAGGGCATCCCCCTCGACCTGGCGAAGCGCGAGTTCGAGCGGGCGTATCTCCAGGCCGTGCTGGCCGAGCACGACGGCAACCAGAGCGCGGCCGCGCGCGACCTGGGCATCCACCGGAACACGCTCTCCAAGAAGCTCGAACCGCCCGTCGCCTCGATGAGGTATCCTGGAGGGACCTGCTGACCAGGAGGGTCCTATGATAAAAATCGGCATCAACGGCTTTGGCCGGATCGGCCGGATGGTGTTTCGGGCAGCGATCGAGCATTTCCCCGATATCGAAATCGTCGGCGTGAACGACCTGCTCGATCCTGACTACCTCGCGTACATGCTTCTCTACGATTCCGTGCACGGCCGTTTCAAGGGCTCCGTGTCCGTCGAAGGCTCCACGCTCATCGTCAACGGCAAGAAGATCCGCCTCACCGCCGAGAAGGATCCCGCCAACCTGAAGTGGGGCGAGGTCGGCGCGGACATCGTCGTGGAGAGCACGGGGCTCTTCCTCGACAAGGAGAAGGCCTCCGCCCATCTCAAGGCGGGCGCCAGGAAGGTGATCCTCTCCGCCCCCTCCAAGGACGACACGCCGATGTTCGTGTTCGGCGTCAACCACGACAAGTACGCCGGCCAGGACATCATCTCCAACGCTTCCTGCACGACCAACTGCCTGGCGCCCGTGGCCAAGGTGCTCAACGACACCTTCGGAGTCAAGCGCGGCCTCATGACCACCGTGCACGCGGCCACCGCCACCCAGAAGACCGTGGACGGGCCCTCCAACAAGGACTGGCGCGGCGGGCGCGGCATCCTGGAGAACATCATCCCCTCCTCCACCGGCGCCGCCAAGGCCGTGGGCAAGGTGATCCCCGAGCTCAACAAGAAGCTCACCGGCATGTCCCTCCGCGTGCCCACCTCCGACGTGTCCGTCGTGGACCTCACGGTGGAGCTGGCCAAGGAGGCCACCTACGAGCAGATCTGCGAGGCCATGAAGAAGGCTTCCGAGGGCTCCATGAAGGGCGTCCTGGGCTACACCACGGACAAGGTCGTCTCCACGGACTTCGTGGGCGAATCCTGCACGTCGGTCTTCGATGCCGGCGCCGGCATCGCCCTCGATCCCACCTTCGTCAAGGTGGTGGCGTGGTACGACAACGAGTGGGGCTATTCCTGCAAGGTGCTGGAAATGATCCGCGTGATGGCGAAGTAGGCGTTCTCCGCCCTGCAGGACGGCCGGTCCTCGACCGGCCGTCCTTTTTTGTGGCCGGAATCCATTTAGTCCCGGAAATGTCCTGATTAAAACGATTGTTTTCCTGGATCCGGCGGAGTTGGGCCCGGGGTTGCGTCCTACAATCGCTCCATGGGAGACGAGGACAGCATGAACCCGACCGTGAACGTGGGCGCGAAACTGACACAGATCCGGGAGAGCCGGCAGATGTCCATCGACCAGCTCGCGGAGCGGAGCGAGCTGCCGGCGGATCTCATCCGACAGATCGAGGGCGGGGACTTCATCCCCTCCCTGACGCCGCTGATCAAGATCGGCAGGGTCCTGGGCGTCAGGCTCGGAACCTTCCTGGACGACGTGGAGCACCTCGGTCCCGTCGTCGGCCGGAAGGGCCAGCTCGCGACGGCGGTCCGTTTCGCGGGCAAGTCCAGGGCCTCCTCGGGCGAGCTGGATTTCCACGCCCTGGCCCAGGGCAAGAGCGGCCGTTCCATGGAACCCTTCCTGATCGACATCCTGCCGGGCTCCGACACGGACCATCCCCTGTCCACCCACGAAGGCGAGGAGTTCATGTACGTGCTGGGCGGCCGGATCGAGGTCGACTACGGGAAGGACCACTACATCCTGGAGGAGGGGGACTGCATCTACCTCGACTCCATCGTGCCCCACCACGTCCATGCCTACGGAGAGGCGCCCGCCCGGATCCTGGCCGTCGTCTACGCACCGTTCTGAGCGGGGGAGGACCCATGGGATTCATCGAGAAGACCCTCGGCGGCGTGCTCGAGGAGCAGGCCGACCGCTACCCGGACAAGGAGTTCATCGTCTATCCGGACCGCAACCTGCGGTTCACCTACCGGCAGTTCGACGACAGGGTGAACGCCCTGGCCAAGGGTTTCCTGGCCATCGGCCTCCGGAAGGGCGACCATCTCGGCATCTGGGCGAACAACGTCCCGGACTGGCTCACGATCCTCTTCGCCTCCGCCAAGATCGGCGTCACCCTGGTGACCATCAACACGAACTACAAGCTGCACGAACTGGAATTCCTGGTCAGGCAGTCGGACATCACCACGCTCTGCCTGGTGGACGGGTTCAGGGACAGCGACTACGTGCAGATGGTCAACGAGCTCATCCCGGAGCTGAAGGAGTCCCAGCGGGGCCAGCTGCACAGCGCGCGTTTCCCGTGCCTCCGGAACGTCGTGTTCATCGGCCCCCAGAAGCACCGGGGCATGTTCAACACGGCCGAACTCCTCCTCCTGGGGGAGCACATGGACGACCGCGGGCTGCGCGATGTCTCCGCGAGCCTCCAGGCCGGAGACGTCATCAACATGCAGTACACCTCCGGGACCACCGGGTTCCCGAAGGGCGTGATGCTCACGCACCGGAACATCCTGAACAACGGATTCGCCATCGGCGAATGCCAGCGCTTCACGGAGGCGGAGAAGGTCTGCCTGCCGGTGCCCCTCTTCCACTGCTTCGGCCTCGTGCTCGGCATCATGGCCATCGTGACGCACGGGGCCTCGGTCGTGCCCTGCGAGAACTTCGACCCCCTGCTCGTCCTGGCGTCCGTCCACCGGGAGCGCTGCACCGCGCTCTACGGCGTGCCCACCATGTTCATCGCGGAACTGAACCACCCGATGTTCAGCATGTTCGACCTGAGTTCGCTGCGGACCGGCATCATGGCGGGCTCGCCCTGCCCCATCGAGGTCATGAAGCGCGTGATGGACGAGATGCACTGCCGGGACATCACCATCGCCTACGGCCTCACGGAGGGCTCCCCCGTGATGACCCAGACCCGGGCGGAGGATTCCATCGAAGTGAAGGTGGGCACCGTGGGCAAGGAGCTTCCGGGCATCGAGGTGAAGGTCCGGGATCCCCAGACCCGCCGGGAATGCGCGGTCGGCGAGGCGGGCGAGCTGTGCTGCCGCGGCTACAACGTCATGCGGGGCTACTACAAGATGCCCGAGGAGACGCGCAGCGTGATCGACGAGGACGGCTGGCTCCACTCCGGGGACCTCGGCGTCAAGGACGAGAACGGCGACTTCCGGGTCACGGGCCGGATCAAGGACATGATCATCCGCGGCGGGGAGAACATCTACCCCAAGGAGATCGAGGACTTCCTCTACCAGGTCCCCCAGATCAGGGACGTGCAGGTGGCCGGCGTTCCCAGCCAGAAGTACGGCGAGGAAGTGGGCGCGTTCATCATCCTGAAGGAGGGACAGGCGCTCGACGCCGAGGAGGTCCAGGATTTCTGCCGAGGGAGGATCTCCCGCCACAAGATCCCGAAATACGTCTTCTTCCTGAAGGAGTATCCGGCCACGGGAAGCGGGAAGATCCAGAAATACAAGCTCCGGGAGATGTCGCTGGGCCTGGCCAGGGAGTATGGCTACAATCTGACCTAGAGCCCGCTTCAGCAGGGAGCCGGGCCGATTCGGTCATGTCCACGGTCCCGTTCAGGATCAGCCGCGGGTATGCGCCGGACGCGTGGGGGACTGAACCGTGAAGCTGGCCATCAACGGACTCGGGCGCATCGGACGGCTGGTGTTGCGGCAGCTGGTGCACCGGGACGACATCCAGGTGGTGGCGGTCAACGACGTCGCGGACGTCGGAACCCTCGCCCACCTCATCAAGTACGACTCGATGCACGGGAAGGCCGACTTCCGGGTCTCGCACGACGAGGATTCCCTCCTCCTGGGCTCCCGGCGCATCCGCGCCTACCGGGAAAGGGAGCCGGAAGCGGTGCCCTTCGGGGAAGCCGGGGCCGACCTCGTCCTGGAGTGCTCCGGCACGCTCCGGACCCGGGCGGGCCTCGCCCGCCACCTGCGGGGGGGCGTCAGCCACGTGCTCGTCTCGGATCCCGTGGAGGACGCGGACCTGACGGTGGTGATGGGGGCGAACCACGAGGATTTCGATGCCCGCCGGCACGGGATCGTCAGCTGCGCGGGCAGCGCGTCGAACTGCGCGGTCCTGCTGGCCAAGGTGCTGGACGAGGCCTTCGGCGTCGACTGCGGCCTCATCACGGCAGTCGAGGCCTACGCGAACGACCAGCGCATCCTGGATCTCCCCCACCCGGACCTCCGCCTCGCCAGGGCCGCCTCCCTGAGCATGATCCCCGCCCCCACGGAAGCCGCCGGGACCGTTGGCCGCGTGCTCCCCCGCCTCGCGGGACGGGTGGACGGCCTCGCCGTCCGAGTGCCCACGCCCGACGTGAGCCTCGTGGACCTCTCCGTGACGACCGGCCGGGACGCCTCGGTCGAATCCGTCCGGGAGGCGTTCCGGTCCGCGGCGGAACACGGCCCTCTCAAGGGCTTCCTCGAGGTCGCCGAGGACGAGATCGTGAGCGTGGACCTCCGGGGGAATCCTGCGAGCTGCGTCTTCGACCCCTCCCTCACCAGGGTCATGACGCCGCGCTACATCAAGGTCTTCGGCTGGTACGACAACGAATACGGGTACGCGTCCCGCATGAAGGATCTCGCCGTCCATGCGCTGGCGCGGATCCAGGAGGAAGTCCGTTGATCGCCGTCAATGGTATCGGAAGGATCGGGCGCATCGCCGTGCGCCGGCTGGCCCTTTCCCGGCCGGACCTGCTGTGCGCGCTCAACGACCCCGCCGACCTGGCCACCGTTGTGCACCTCCTGCGGTACGACTCCATCCACGGGAACGACAATCCGTCCGTGCACGGGCACACCCGGGACGGGCGGGACTACCTGGACATCGAGGGCCGGGAGTTCCCCCTCTTCCACGAGACGGACCCCGTGGCCATCCCCTTCGCGGACTGCGGGGCCAGGCTGGTGGTGGAAGCCTCGGGACGGTTCACGAACCACGCCGGCGCGGCCAGGCACCTGCGGGGCTCCGTCCGCCACGTCATCATCTCGGCTCCCAGCCCCGACCCGGACTTCACCGTGATCCACCCCTTCAACGGGCACCTGCTCGACCTCGACAGGCACCGGATCATCTCCAACGCCAGTTGCACGGCCCACGCGACGGCTCCCATGCTCCACGTGCTGGAGCGGGCCTTCGGGTTCGAGGGCGCCGGCATGAGCACCGTGCATGTGGTCACCAACGACCAGCGCATCCTGGACGCTCCCCACAAGAGCCTCCGGCGGGCCCGGTCCGCCTTCATGGGCATCATCCCCACCACCAGCAGCGCCTTCGACGCGCTCCACAAGGCCCTTCCCCACCTTCCCGCGGGCTTCGACGGCTGGGCCCTGAGGGTCCCCTCCCTCAACGTGAACCTCGTGGACCTGGGAGCCGTCCTGAAAACCGACGTGACGGCGGAGGAGATCAACCGGACGTTCGTGGAGGCCTCCCGGGGCGACCTGAAGGGCATCGTGGGCATCGCGGAGGAGAACCTCGTCAGCCGCGACTTCTCGGGCCGGCGGGAGAGCGTCGTGATGGACCTGGGGCTCACCAAGGTCGTCGGCGGCCGCATGGTCAAGGTCTTCGGCTGGCACGACAACGAGGTCGCCTACGCCGTCCGCCTCTGCGAACTCGTGGAGATCGTCGCCGCAAGGCTGTGATCCCGCCGCACCGCAGGTCCGTCCTCAGAGCACCTGCTGCAGGACCCAGTGGAAATCGGACAGCGAGAACGGCCGGCCGATGAAGATCGCGTTCCGGCCGATCTTCCCCCTGGTCCTGTCCCATTCGTCGACATGCGTGCCGTGGAGCAGCAGGGAGATCCTGGGATTCCAGCTCACCACGCGCTTCCATTCGGGCCATCCTTCGTTCTCGGCAGTCATCAGCTCCGTCACCAGCAGGTCGAAGTCGCCGGTGTCCGCGAGGCATCCTTCGGCCTCCTGGAGCGTTCCGGCCTCGACGACCTCCAGTCCGTGCAGCTGCAGGTAGCGGGAGATCGTGCGGCGGAGCTCCGCCTCGCTGCCGACCAGCAGCGCGCGGCCTCGATGGTTGCCGTTTCGTTTCATGGATGGATGGCCCCCGGGGCCGTGGTGTGTTCCCGGCATCAATTCTGGGTCCATTCACGGCGTCCGGGCCTGAACGGCAGATTTCCGGCCGGGACTGACACATTCCGTCCGGGAACGCCCCCTGGGAGCCCCAGAGGCGCCGTCACCCCAGGCCGAGGGCCGATTCCAGGGCCTGGCTGCCCCGGCGGCTGGCCACGTATTCCTTGCCGTCGTTCAGGAGGATCATCCGCCTGCCGAAGGACAGCACGCGGAATCCCCGCACGGCCTCGGGCCGGACCATGATGTTGCGGTTGAGACGGACGACCGCGATGGCCGGCAGGGCCGCCTCCGCTTGCGCCAGGGAACGCCAGCGGGTCTGGAACCGGCTTCCCGAAGCGCAGGCCCAGACCTGGCCATCCTCCAGCTCGAAGTGGCTGATCTTCGCCGTCTCCAGCAGCACCATCCCGTTCCCGGCGATCACGGGGATCTTGGCGAGGGGGGTCGGGTGCGTCCAGGCCCTCCGCTCGTCCAGTCCCTTCCCGATCCGTCCCAGCGCCTTCTGGAGCCGCTCGGGGGTCACGGGCTTCAGCAGGAAGTCGGTCGCGGAGAAATCGAAGGCCGGCACCGCGAATTCGGCTCCGCTGGTCACCAGCACGATCGGCAGGCGGTCCTGGAACTCGGCCAGGATCTCGAGGCCCGTGGCGCCCGGCATCTTCACGTCCACGAAGAGGGCGTCCGGAAGGGGATTCTGCTGCAGCCATTCGACCAGGGAGGCGCCGTCCTGGAACCGCGCGGTCACCACGCAGCCCGCCTGCTCCAACCCGCGCGCGAGGCGCAGCAAGGCCAGCGGCTCATCGTCCGCGATGACCACATGGAGCCTGTTGTCCTCGGTTTTCTTCATGAAGGGTGCCTGGGAACAGCATATCCACGATGACCCCCTTCCGGAGGCGGCTCCTAGGCGCCCTAGGAAGTCTCGAGCGCGTCGAACAACCCGGGCTGGAGGGCCTGAGTGACATCGGCCAGGGGCGCGAAGGCCGAGGAAGGCGCCCAGGGACGCTCCTGCGAGAAGGGTCCGGGAGGCGGCATTTCCGGCGGGAGCCAGCGGATGGCCGGCACCGGGTCCACGCCGCGGAGGAAGGCCGCCACGGGGGCCTCCTGCGGGATGTTCGGCAACCGGAGCAGGGCGACGGGAGGATGCGAGAACAGGGGAGCCAGCGCCTCCGGGAAGAGCACCCGGGATTCCAGGGGAGCAGGTTCCCTCGGATCCGACGCGATGCCCGGCGTGAAGGTCGGGCTGGCCGGCGGAATGGCCAGGCTGTAGCGCCAGGAATGGCCGTCCCGCATGGCCTGGTGCCCGAGCAGGCTGGCGGCCCCGGGGTCGTGGCAGGAACCCAGGTGGACCGGACACTTCAGGATCCTGGACGCCTCCGCCACGAACGTCCCGAGCCGCTCGGCAGCCTCCTCCCAGAGCCCGCTGGCCAGCTGGTATTCGCGCCCCCCAAGGCATGCGATGCGCCACCCGGTCCGGCGGCGCTGGAAGGGATAGGCGGCGGGCCAGGCGTGCGCGCTCATCCGCAGGCTCAGGTTCCGCTCGATGCCGGCCTGGATGTCCCCGAGCTGGGGCACGACATCCTCCGCCTTCACCTCCCTCAAGGCCCCCAGGGGAAGGACCAGCTCGCCCCAGTGGCCTCCCACGGGGATCTCCTCGGGAGCCTCCGGCGGGCCTTCGGCCGCCCCGATCCCGGGAAGGGACCAGGCTGAACCCCTTTCGGGGACCCAGCCGATCCAGCCCTTCCGCCAAGCCTGCCCCATGGCTCCCGAGGGGGGACGAGGGCCATGGAACCAGCCCTGGATGGGGCCCTCGAGATATTCCGCGAAGGACTCCTCCCGGGTGTGGAGGGTCAGGCCGGGCAGGTGTCCCAGGGCACCCCAGAAACCGGCCCGGACATCGTAGGGAAGATGGGCCAGGGACGGATGCGGCAGGTCCCAGAGGACGGCGAGGCCGCCCGGCATCAGCCGGACCATGTCCGCCAGGGCCTGGAGGGTCATCCAGGGCGCGGACTGGATGGGGAAGTGGGCCTCCAGCTGGCGGGCGGTGATCCAGCCCACGAAGGGCGAATCTTCGCAGAAACGGATGAGATGGCCTCTGCCCTCGATGACCTTCATGCCGTCACCGGCAGCGGTCCCCCTCCCCCTGGGGAAAAGGCAGGAAAGGGCGGCTGGCCGCAGGCTTGGGTCATGCCTAGACCTTCCGGGTCGGGTCCACGATCTCCACGATCCGCAACCCCAGGGTGTCTTCCAGGACCGTCACCTCGCCCCGCATCAGGGACCGCCCCTTGGTGATCACGTCCATGGGCTCGCCGGCGCTCTTCTTGAGTTCGACGACGGATCCGACTTCGAGGTCCAGAAGATCGCGGATCGTCATCCGCGTCTGGCCCAGCTGGATCTCCAGCTTGAAGGGCGTGTCGATGAACGGCATCAGGTCGCCGATCACGTGTTCGAAGGTGACCACGCGATCCGTGTCCAGCCGATCGGAGCGTTTGGGAGACAAGTGCAACCTCGAAGGCAGGGGCGAAAGGATGACCCGCTGGTCAGAATGTGGACCCGGTTCGTTTTTTTAGCAACCCTCGTGCCATCCCCCGGCCCCCTCGAAACCCTTCCATGCGGCAGGAGACTTACTGGGCGATGGCCCAGGCGACGACCAGGACATCCTTGACGGGCCGCTTGGGTTTCTTGGGGCCTTCCTTCTTTTCCTCGCCCGGCTTGGGCGGTTTCGGAGCGAACCGCTCGTTCAGCCGGTCGAGGATGTCCTGGCGGATGACCTCCCTCGACTCCACGTCGGATATCTCGTCCATGCTTTTCCCCGAGATGGCGTCCAGGATGATCGCGCGCATGATGCTGTTCTCCGGGGTCGGCTTGTCGCTGGTCACCAGTCGCCCCAGTTCGTTGTCGCGGAAGAGGAGGTTGAACTCGACGACCAGGTAGGCGTTCTTCATCCCTTCGACGTTCACGTTGTTCTTGTAGATGAGGACGGGACTGTTCCCGCCCTCTTCCTCGGAGGGTTCCTCCTCCTCCTCGGCTTCCGCGGCGGCCGCGGCTCCCGGCTGGGCGGCGGCGGCCTTGGCCGCCTTGTGCGCCTGCCACTTGTTCCATCCGTAGTATCCGCCGCCGCCCAGAAGGGCCAGGACCAGCAGTCCACCTCCGACGACGATGATGAGTTTCTTCAGTTTCGGCTTCATCTTCGCTTTCGGTTTTTTCTCCTGGGGTTCCTGCTCGGCCATGTGGGTCCTCTTCAACCCTTCTTCCATCGGCATCGACAGCGAAAGGGGTGAGTATCGACCCGCGCCGTCCCGCTCCAGGACCCGGAGCCCCCTGGGACCGGGATTTAGGGCCGGCGATCGTCCCCGGTACCGCTGGAGGAGGGGCGGCGGGCGCTTCCCGGCCGGATCAGATTAATCGTCTGTTTGCGGGTGCTGCCGGAGAAGGTGACGATGCGCCTCCCATGGAAGGGAAATTCCCAGATCCGGAAAATCCTATCGGGCCACATAAAAAAGCGGCCCAGGCAAATGGACCGCTTTCCATGCAGGATGAACCAGTCTACTTCTTCTTCTTGCCGCCCTTGCCGTTCACTTCGTCGGCGAGCTTCTTGCCGGGCTTGAACTTGGCGACCTTCTTGGCTGCGATCTTGATCTTCTGGCCATCGCGGGGATTGCGGCCCGTGCGAGGTCCGCGGGTGGCGACCGAGAAGGTGCCGAAGCCCACGAGGGTGACCTTGTCGCCGGCGCGGAGGGCGCCGGACACGCTGCAGATGACCTGATCGAGGGCAGCAGCGGCCTTGGACTTGTTGATGTCGGCCTTTTCGGCGATGGCGGCGATCAGTTCAGCCTTGTTCATGAAAACCTCCATAAATGGGGATTAGCATCCCCGGGTTTGGAAGATGGTGTACCTCGCGAAAGAGATACCCGTTTTCACTTGCCTTTCAAGAGTAAAAACCCCCGAAACCCTTGTGGATTCTAGGTGGGAACTAAACTGTATGCAGAGTAGGTCGGAGATGCAGTGGAGTCAAGGCTTTCAGAAAAAAAAAGTTTCGAGATTCGCTTCAGCGTGGAATCTATGGAGCCCGCCCCCCCTGAAAGCGGCTGGTGAGTTGAGTTGTAACCCGAGCCAATTATGTAGATGACCGCCACCTGGGCGTTCCGGGGGCCTTGCCGGGCCAGAATGCAACGGGTACCATGCTCGAACCACGACCTGGGCAGGAAGACGCTCAAAAGGGCATAGAATTGCTCCCATGACCTTCCCCTATTTCCTGCGCCTCGCCTACGTCGGCACGGAATTCCACGGCTGGCAGATCCAGTCCCGCTTGCGAAGCGTCCAGGGAGAACTCTGGCGGGCGCTGCGCGCCCTCGATCCGGAGGCGCCCATGCCCCAGGGAACGGGCCGCACGGACGCAGGCGTCCACGCGCGCGCCCAGGGGGTGCTCGTCGAAACCCGGAAGCCCTGGATCCCCTACCGCCTGCTGGCGGCCCTGAACGCGCACCTGCCTCCGGAGGCCCGCGTGATGGCCGCGCGGCCCGCGCCCGAGGGATTCTTCCCCAGGCATCATGCCGTCGCCAAGCGCTATGTCTACGGCCTCCAGGAGGGCCCGGCGGAGGATCCGTTCTCGAGGGGGCGGCGCTGGCACGTGTACGGCTCGGAACCGCTCGACCGGAAGACCATGTTCGAGGCCGCCCAGTGCCTGGTCGGCGAACATGACTTCTCCAGCTTCCGGCACCAGGAGTGCGCCGCCGAATCGCCCATCCGGGTGATCCACGCCATCCGGATGGAAGCCGGGGGCTCCGGCCTGGACCTCATCTTCGAGGGGAACCGCTTCCTCATGCACCAGGTCCGGATCATGACCGGGACGCTCGTGGACATCGGGAAGGGGCGAATTCCCGCCGACGCCCTTCCGGGCATCCTGGAGGCCCGGGACCGGCGGCGCGCCGGGCATACCGCGCCTCCCCAGGGGCTCTGCCTCGAAGAGGTCTGGTACCAGGCGGCATGGGGCATGGGGGATCCGTGCCCGTGGGGCGAAGATCATTCCAGGTAGTGTCCCGGCCCTTCCGCGAACATGAGATTGATCCATCCAGGCGGTGGGCCTAACCTCGTATACCAGACGACCTTTCTCATGCCACGTTCACACGCAGGGGAATTCCATGAATATCGCAAGACATGCGCTTCTTGCTGTCACCGACGACCACAAGACCGTAGAAACATTGCGTGAGCTCCTGGGAGACGAGCAGCCGCTGGAAGAAGCCGGCAGTGCGCAGGAAGCCGTCGAGACGGCCCGCTCCGGGGGTTCGGCCCTGATCCTCGTGGACACCCGGGCGAACGGCCTGGACCTCGGCGAGTTCTGCCGGCAACTGAAGAACGATGCCAGGACTTCGGGCATCCCGGTCCTTGGCCTGGCCGCCAGCGACCAGGAGGCCGCGGCCACGATCGCGCTGGGCATCAGCGACTATCTCGCGGTCCCGGTCGAGCCCCAGATCGCCAGGGCCCGCATCCGGAACTACATCGACCTCGGAAGATGCATCGAGGCGCTGAGGCGGTTCTCGCTCGTCGACGGGGTGACGGGCATCGCCAACCGCCATCGTTTCGAAGAGTTCCTGGCCCTCGAGTGGCGGCGCAACTTCCGCAACCAGACCCCTCTCTCGCTGGTGATCATGGAACTGGACCACTTCGGCGCCTACCTCGAGCATTACGGACGAACCGCGGGAGACGAATGCCTGAAGCGGATCGCCACCGCCTTCCAGGACGCCACCCAGCGGCCCGGGGACCTGATCGCCCTCTATGCGTGGAACGGATTCGCCTGCGTCCTCCCGGAGACGGACACCCTGGGAGCGGTTTCGGTCGCCGAGCGGATGCGGGCGGAACTGGCGACCCTGGCCATTCCCCACGCCAAGTCGCCCGCCGCCAGCGTCCTCACCATGAGCGTGGGCACCGCGACCCGTGTCCCCAGCCGCGACCTGAACCTCGAGCCCCTCGTCGAAACGGCTGCTTCCAACCTGAAGGAGGCCCAGCAGGCGGGCGGGGATCGTGTGACATTCGGCAGATGAAGCCCCGCGGTACGACGGCAGAAGGCCCCCGCTCCGGCGGGGGCCTTCTGCCGTCAGTACGGGAGAACTAGCTCTCGCGCACGTCCTTGATCTCGATCACGATCGGCTTGATGGCTTCCACCAGCTTGTCCGCCGGGACGTCCTGGACCTTGAGGGTGATCTCCCAGCGGGAGCCCTTGACGTCGCGGATCTCGTTGAACCCCAGGCCCACGATGTTGCCCGAGACGGCCGCGATGGCGTTGGTGATCTTGGCCACCGTCCCCTTGGCGTCCGGGGTCTGGGCCCAGATGCGGACGCCGGTCCGGCGGCCACCCAGGAGTTCCATGAAGGCCAGGAAAAGGTCGCTCTTGGTGACGAGGCCGATCATCGTGTCCTTGTCCACGACGGGCAGGCAGCCGATGCCCTTGTCCGACATGATGCGGGCCGCTTCTTCCACCGGGGTGTCGCCCGTCACGGAATACACGTTCTTGACCATCACCATCTCGACCGTGATCTTCGCCAGGAGCGTGGGCAGTTCCCAGACGCTCAGGGTGCTGACCGACGATGCGGATGCATGCAGAAGGTCCTGTTCCGTGACGACGCCGACCAGCTTCCCCTTGTTGTCGACGACCGGCAGCTGATGGATCTTGCGGCCCCGCATGAGGCTCAGGGCCTCCGGCACAGGCATTTCAGGTGCGACGACGACAGGCTTGGGCGTCATCAGTTCTCGAACGAGCATGAATGCCTCCTTTGGATGGTGGGAGATTTTCCCACGGGTCGGTAGGATTTCAATCGGTCAACTTCGGCTCAAACGATAATATTCCGATGTTATTCCCATCCATCACTGGATGTTGACTTCGACAATAACCGCGGAATCGGCCGAACGTCCGTCTCGGAATGCCCTGCGCACATGTCCAGAGGACGTCCTTCCGCCCTCTGGGATGGCTTCGACGCCATGCGCGTGACACGGGAAATGCAGGATTGATCGATTCGATACAATGGATCAACGAGGATCACCGCCCGTTTTATCGGCCTCCGCTCCCCGGAGCGCTACCCCAGCTGCCTTCGCCCTTCCAGGGCCCGGTCCAGTGTCAGGTCGTCGGCGTATTCGAGATCGGCGCCGATCGGCAGCCCCAGCCCGATGCGGGACACCTTCAGGCCCATGGGCTCCAGGATCCGGGCGAGCCAGGCGGCCGTCGCCTCCCCATCCAGGGTGGGATTCGTGGCGATGACGATCTCCTGGATGCGCGAATCCTCCAGCCGCTTCAGCAGCTCCCGGATCTTGAGCTGGTCCGGGCCGATCCCCTTCAGGGGGGAGATCACCCCTCCGAGCACATGGTAGCGTCCCCGGAAGTGTCCGCTGCGCTCGAAGGTCAGCACGTTCGAGGCCTCGGCGACCACGACCAGCACCCCCGCGTCGCGGTTCGGGTCCTCGCAGATGGGACATACGGGACGATCCGTGAAGGCGCCGCAAACCTGGCAGAATCCCACGCGATGAGCCGCGTGCTGGAGCAGGTCCCCCAGGTGTTCCATGGCCTGGGGGCCTTCCTTCAGAAGGTGCAGCGCCATGCGCTGGGCGGACTTCGACCCCACGCCGGGCAGCTTCTGGAGCGCCTCCACGACGGCCTCGAGGGGAGCGGGCAGCTTCATGCGCGCAGGTTCACAGCTTCAGGCCGGGGATGTTGAGCCCGCCCGTGAGGCTTCCAGAGAACTTGGCCATGCCCTCGTCCACCTTCTGGGCGGCATCCTTGAAGGCGGCCACGATCAGGTCCTCCAGCATGCTGGGATCCTCGGGATCCATCACGTCCTTGGAAATGGAGATCCCCTGGAGTTCCTTGCTGCCGTTGAGGACCACCTTCACCGTCTCACCCCCGGCGGTTCCCTCCGCCCTCAGGTTCTGCTGGGCTTCCGTGAGCTTCTGCTGCATGGCCTGGGCCTGTTTCATGAGGAAGCGCATGTCCATGGGACTTCTCCTTGAGGGTGGGATCCGGATGCATGGTCGGGATGTGGATGTGGGGAAGATGCGGCATGTGCAGGTGGAGCCTGCGCAGGCGCTTCGAAAGCCTCAGCATCGCAAAGTACCCTACCGGAAATGCCAGGATGCTCAGCAGAAATCCGCCGAGCAGATACGGGGCCAGGATCGGTTCCAGCATGTGGAACATGTCCTCGAGCCCCTGGCGGGTCACGAAGCTGCTCCAGCCGAGGCCTTCCCAGTGGATCCGCGAGAGGTCCAGCTCGAGCCCCCGCCCCAGCAGGAGGTTGCCGGCATAGGCGTGGGCCGTGGCGATGGGAACCATGGTCCAGGGATTGTTGATCATCGCGGACGCGAGGATCAGGGGGCGGTGGAGCTTGCGGAAGACCAGGCAGAGCCCCAGGACCATGATCGTGTGGAGCCCCAGGAGCGGATTGAAGGCGATGGACAACCCCAGACCGAAGCTCGTGGCGATCTGTTCCGGAGTCACGTCGGGGTGGAGGATCTGCTTCTTCAGCTTGAGCCAGATAGGCGACCTCTTGAAGAACGCAACGATCGACTGGGGTGAAAAGACGGTCATGTGGACTCGGAAGGTTCGGCGCCCTGGCCCTGGATGGGAACTGGCCCCTTCCCATCATAGAGGAGAACCGACGGGAACGGCCTTGCGAGCCGGGTCGATCCGGTGGGGAGGCCCGTCCCGGCGCGTACTGCAAACCAGGATCATGGTAAATACAGCTAGAAAATCATCATGTCTCGCTTTCAGACAGCCGCCGTCCAGGCCGTGAAGGACCTGCGGGACCCGCGATCCGTCCGATCCCGGCAGTCCGCACGGGCTCGCCGCCGTGCTAAGGTTGACGATCGCAATGGAGAGAACATGGCGATCAAGGTTGTCTGGATCGAGGACGGATGCATCATGTGCAACGCCTGCGAGGCCGAATGTCCCGACGTGTTCGTGGTCTCGGACACCAGCAGCACCATCAGGGCCGGCGCCCGCCAGGACGGCAGGGAGAGCGAGAACCGCCAGGAGAGGAGTCCCCTGAAGGTGGAACTCCAGGCCCCCATGGAAGCGGGCATCGAGTCCGCCGCGGCGGGATGCCCCGCGCAGGTGATCCGCTTCGAGAAGGCGTAGCGGGCGAAGGGCCCTCAGTTCTCCTGGAGCCCGACGTTCACTTCGAAATCCCCGAACTCGGTCGTGAACGGGATGGCGATGCAGGGAATGCCGCCGGAGCGGCTGATCTTGTGGCCGGCTCCGACCACGACCGTCGGGATGGAGATGCTGAGGGAATAGCCGTCCTGGATGAGGGCCCTCCGGGCATCGCCGACGACGATGTTCCCGATCTCGCCGATGGCATCCTCCACGCTCTTGTTCATGGTCGTGATCTCTTCCATGAGCATGTTGGAGGCAACCCGGCAGGCCAGGTTTACGGGCATGCTGATGATGATGGACCCCGAAGTCTCCCCGGTCAGGCCGATGATGGAGGAGATGTCGTAGGTGGTGATGAGGTCCTCCTTCAGCTCCAGCCCCGCCTTCTCCGCCTTGATGCCGGCCATCATGTCGAGGCTGCGCAAGGTGGATTCGATGAAGGGATTGATGTAGGCGACGTTCATGGGGCCTGCCTCTGGAATGGCTCCCATTATTCCATCGAATGCCGGTTCCGGGACCTAATTTATGGCATTCCACATTGCTGGAGCCAGCTTTCAAGGGCACGATAATAGTTTCGATATGTGCCGGAGCTTTGCCATGCTTGACCGCCTGCAGTCCGAGTTGAAGACCTCGATGCTCGCCAAGAACGCCCCACGGACCCAGGTGCTGCGCATGGCGCTGGCCGCCTACAAGAACGAGGCCGTGGCCAAGGGACTGGGCCCCCAGGGGCACCTGCCGGAAGCGGACGCCGTCGCCGTGGTCAAGCGCCTGATCAAGTCCAGGGAGGACAGCATCGAACAGTTCTCCAGGGCAGGCTACGCGGAGCGGGCCGCCCAGGAGCAGGAGGAGATCACGGTGCTGAAGGGCTTCCTGCCCGCCATGCTGGAGGGAGTCCAGCTCGAGAAGGCCGTCCGGGAGGCGATCGCCTCGACGGGGGCGGCCGGCAAGAAGGACATGGGCAAGGTCATGAAGGAACTCCAGGCCAGGCACGGCGCCTCCTACGACGGCAAGGCGGCCAGCCAGCTCGTCCAGTCCCTCCTGAACTGAATCGCCGCCACGCAGCGCGCCGAGCCCGCAGGCGGAAGACTCCCCCTGGAGCGGGCAGCATCCCCGGCGCATCCAATTGGAAAAGGAACCAAGGATTTCATATGAAGCAGTCCAGACTCTTGATCCAGACTCTCCGGGAAGTGCCCCGGGACGCCGATGTGGTCAGCCAGCAGCTCATGATGCGCGCGGGCATGATCCAGAAACTCGCCGCGGGCGTCTACGACTACCTGCCCCTGGCCTTCCGCTCCATCCGCAAGTTCGAGGCGATCGTGCGCGAGGAGCTCGACAAGGACGGCTGCCAGGAACTCCTGATGCCCACGGTCCAGCCGGGGGAACTCTGGCAGGAGTCCGGGCGCTGGCAGTTCTACGGGAAGGAGCTGCTGCGCTTCCAGGACAGGAAGGGGGCCGATTTCTGCCTGGGCCCCACCCACGAGGAGGTCATCACCGACATCGTGCGCAGGAACGTCCGCAGCTACAAGCAGCTGCCCATGAACCTCTACCAGATCCAGACGAAGTTCAGGGACGAGATCCGGCCCCGGTTCGGCCTCATGCGGGGGCGGGAGTTCATCATGAAGGACGCCTACTCCTTCTGCGTGGACGACGCCGACGCGGACCGCGAGTACTGGGTGATGTTCAACGCCTACAAGCGCATCTTCTCGAGGCTGGGGGTCAAGTTCAGGCCCGTGGAGGCCGACAGCGGCGCCATCGGAGGGAGCTTCACCCACGAGTTCCACGTGCTGGCAGGCTCGGGCGAGGATGCCATCCTCTCCTGCGACCACTGCGACTACACGTCCAACGTCGAGAAGACCGAGGCGCCCTCGGTGCCGACGCCGGATCACGGCCCCGCCTTCGAGTTGAAGCGGGACTACTTCTGCACGCCCGGGGTCGTCGGGCAGGTGGAGCAGGCGGCCGGCATGAAGGACGCGGACCACGACGGCATGCCCCTCACCCAGACCAGCAAGTTCTTCCTCTACCGCTGCACCTTCGCGGACGAGTCCACGCGGCTCGTGGGCGCCGTGCTGCGAGGCGACCACGAGGTGAACCTGGTCAAGGTGAAGAACTACGTCGGCGCCATGGCGATGGAGCTGATGCCGATCGACGAGGCCGAGGCCTTCACCGGCGCCAAGTCCGGATTCATGGGCCCCGTGGGCCTGAAGGGCGTCCAGTTCGTCGTCGACCGGAGCCTCCAGGGTTCGGGGAACCTCACCTGCGGGGCCAACCGCACGGACTACCACCACTTCGGCCTGGATCCCGTCCGGGACCTGCCCGGCTGCACCTTCGCCGACATCCGGACCGCGGTGGAAGGAGACACGTGCGCCCGGTGCGGGAAGGGCACCTACCAGGCCTTCCGGGGCATCGAGGTGGGCCAGGTCTTCAAGCTGGGCACCAAGTACTCGAACTCCATGGGCTGCACGTTCCTGGACGAGGACCAGCAGGAGAAGCCCATGGTCATGGGGTGCTACGGCATCGGCGTCACGCGCACCGTGGCGGCGGCCGTCGAGCAGAACTACGACGCGGACGGCATCATCTGGCCCTGGCCCATCGCCCCCTACCACATCCACCTCCTGAACCTGGACCCGGCCAACGCCGAGGTCAACGAGATGGCCAACCGCCTGGAGAAGGAGCTGGAGGCCGCGGGCTTCGAGGTGCTCCACGACGACCGCGAAGGGATGAGCCCGGGCGCCAAGTTCAAGGACGCCGACCTGCTGGGCTTCCCGCTGCGGGCCATGGTGGGGACCCGGGGGCTCAAGGAGGGCGTGGTCGAGCTCCGGGACCGCCGCACCAAGGTTTCCCGGAAGTTCAAGCCGGAGCACATGGTGACCGAGGCCAAGATGGCTCGGGACCGCATCCTGCTGGAGCTCGAGGAAGCGGGCGGGAGGTAGCCCCATGCCGGAAGGCCCGGTCTACCTGACCACGTTCATCGAAGGGGTGCTGGTGCACGGCTCCGGCACCCCCTCCGTGCTGCTGGTGCCGACTCCGCACTCCCCGCACCGGGGCCTTCTCATGCCGCCCCACGTGCCGTGGGCGCCGGGATTCCTTCCTCCGGCCCTGCTCCAGGCCCAGATCGACCAGACCTGGAAGATCCCCTTCCGCTTCGTGGATTCGTCGAGGCTGCCCGTGGTCTTCGACGAGCGCACCAGCCGCCTGCCGACCCCGTGGCTCCTGCGCCTGGAGGGGCTCGAGGGCCAGCAGCGGCTCTACCTGACCCACCTGCTGCGCACCAGGCTCCCCGGCGACGACCTCCCGCCCCCTCCGGAGGGAGGCCTGTGGGCGAGCGAGAAGGACCTGGCGGGAATGGACCTCATCCCCGGGGTCCGCAGGCTCTGCCAGGCGGCGGTCATGGCCATCAAGGAGATGTGATCCCGGATCGGGGCGAGCCTCTACACGAGGTCCAGCGCGCTGAAGAAATAGTGTATTTCCTGTCCGGCGGTGTGGGGGGCGTCCGATCCGTGGACCGCGTTCCGGGTCAGGTTCCGGCCGAACTTCCTGCGCAAGGTCCCGGGCGCCGCCTCGAGGGGGTCGGTGACCCCCATGATCTCGCGCCAGCGCGCGACGGCATCCTCGCCCTCGAGCACCATGAGCAGCACGGGGCCCTCGAGCATGAACTCCTCCAGTTCCGGATAGAACGGCTTGTGAAGGTGCTCAAGGTAGAAGCCCTTGATCAGATCCCGCGTCAGGCGCGCCATGCGCAGCCCGTGGATCGTGAAGCCTTCCTGTTCGACGGCGCTGACGATCTCGCCGATATGCCCGTCCTGGACCGCATCGGGCTTGATGATCGCAAAGGTGCGTTCCCGGACCATATTCCCTCTATGCCAGTTCTGCCGATGTCAAGCGCGGCGATGGACCGCCCAAGTGTTGATGATACAGAAATCCCGGTCCACCGGATGAGCCAACCTTCTTGACCCGGAAGGTGGGAAATCGAGGCGATCGGAGGTACAATCGACAGTTCGACGCGATTGGACCCAGCATGATCGAAAGCATTCTCAAGAAACTCATCGGCTCGAAGAACGAGCGCGAGCTGAAGCGCATGTGGGGGAAGGTCCAGGCCATCAATGTCCTGGAGCCCCAGATGGAAACGCTCACCGACGAACAGCTGAGGGCCGAGACCCCTCGCCTGAGGGAAAAGCTTGCCCAGGGCGCCACCTTGGACGACATCCTGCCCGAAGCCTTCGCGGCCTGCCGCGAGGCCTCCCGCCGGGTGCTGAAGATGCGGCACTTCGACGTCCAGCTCGTGGGCGGCATCGTCCTCCACGAGGGCAAGGTCGCCGAGATGAGGACGGGCGAGGGCAAGACGCTCACCGCCACCCTGGCCCTCTACCTGAACGCCCTGGCCGGGAAGGGCGCGCACCTCGTCACCGTGAACGACTACCTGGCCCGCCGCGACGCCGAGTGGATGGGACGCATCTACCGCTTCCTGGGCATGACCGTGGGCGTGATCCAGCACGGCCTCGACGACGAGCAGCGCCGGCAGGCCTACGCCTGCGACATCACCTACTGCACGAACAACGAGCTGGGCTTCGACTACCTCCGCGACAACATGAAGTGGGACCTGGAGGAGTTCACCCAGCGCGGCTTCGCCTACGCCATCGTGGACGAGGTGGACTCCATCCTCATCGACGAGGCCCGGACCCCCCTGATCATCGCGGGCGCCAGCGAGGAGGACACCTCCAAGTACTACCGGATCGACGGCATCATCCCCAAGCTCAAGGCCGACGTCGACTTCAAGGTGGACGAGAAGGACCGCCAGGTGATGCTCACCGACGAGGGCATCCGCCATGCCGAGAAGCTCCTGGGAGTGGCCAACCTCTACGATCCCAACGCCATCGACACCCTCCACGGCGTGAACCAGGCGCTCCAGGCCCACAACCTCTACAAGCGCGACGTCGAGTACATGGTCCGCCCCAAGGAGGACGGCCGCGGGCAGGAGATCGTCATCGTCGACGAGTTCACCGGCCGCATGATGCCCGGCCGCCGCTGGTCCAACGGCCTCCACCAGGCCATCGAGGCCAAGGAGGGCGTCGAGGTCAACGCCGAGAACCAGACCCTCGCCACGGTGACCTTCCAGAACTTCTTCCGGATGTACAAGAAGCTCGCGGGCATGACCGGCACGGCCGAGACCGAGGCCCGGGAACTGCTTCAGATCTACAAGCTCGAAGTGGTGATCGTCCCCACCAACATGCCCATGATCCGCAAGGACTTCGCGGACATCGTCTACGCCACCAAGAAGGGCAAGACCAAGGCCATCGTCGAGGAGATCAAGGAGCTGCACGCCAAGGGCCAGCCCATCCTCGTGGGCACCGTGAGCATCGAGTCCAGCGAATCGCTGAGCGAGGAGCTGAAGCTCGCGAAGATCAAGCACGTGGTCCTCAACGCCAAGCACCACGAGAAGGAAGCCGAGATCGTGACCCAGGCGGGCCGCAAGGGTGCCGTCACCATCGCCACCAACATGGCCGGCCGGGGCACGGACATCGTGCTGGGCGGCAACGCGGAAGGCCTCGCCAAGATCGAGGCCAAGAAGCGGAATCTCGAACTTTATGATCAGGACGGCCGCAACACGGCCGAGTTCGACGCCCTCGTGGCGGAGATGGAGAAGCAGACCGCCGCGGAGCACATCGAGGTGGTGGAAGCCGGAGGCCTCCACATCCTGGGCACCGAGCGCCACGAGAGCCGCCGCATCGACAACCAGCTGCGCGGCCGTTCGGGGCGCCAGGGCGATCCCGGCTCGAGCCGGTTCTTCCTGAGCCTCGAGGACGACCTGATGCGGATCTTCGGCGGCGAGCGCATCAAGGGCATGATGACCACCCTGGGCATGAACGACGACGAGCCCATCGAGGCCGGCATGGTCACCCGGGCCATCGAGCGGAGCCAGAAGCGGGTGGAGACCCACCACTTCGAGATCCGCAAGCACCTGCTCGAGTACGACGACGTGATGAACAAGCAGCGCATCTTCTTCTACGGGCTGCGGACCGACATCCTCAAGGGCAACACGAAGGAATACGTGCTCCGGGTCGCGGGAGAGATCGTGGAAGGCCTGGTGCACGACTACTTCCCCGAGAAGGGCACCAAGGACGTCGAAGGGTTCAAGGAGCGCTTCGAGCAGCTCTTCGCCATCCTGGACGTCGATGCGGAGGCCCTCTCCGCCATGCCCCAGGCCCAGGCGGTGGAGCAGCTCAGCGAGCGGGTCCGGAGCGCCTACCTGGACAAGGAGCGCCGCATCGGCGAGGAGAGCGTCCTGCGCTGGCACGAGCGGGTGGCCATCCTGCAGATCATCGACTCCGCGTGGAAACGCCATCTCCTGGTCATGGACCACCTCAAGGAGGCCATCGGCTTCCGCGGCTACGGCCAGAAGGATCCCCTCGTCGAATACAAGAAGGAGTCCTACGAGTACTTCGAGAACATGCGCTTCGGCTACGAGGACGAGATCACGAGCTACCTGTTCCGTGTCGAGCCCCAGCCGGCCTACGCGCCCGAGGAGGAGTTCTTCAGGGGCGCCTCGGGCGTCCACGAGATGGGCCCCGACGAGCAGGGCGCCCTGGTGGATGCCGGCGGCGAAGGCGAGGTCAAGCGGGTGCTGCGGTTCAGTGCCGGCGGCCTGGACGAGGACGACTAGCGGACCGCGGTGAGGCGAAATGGAACTGGTCATCGTCACAGGGCTCTCCGGCGCCGGGCGCAGATCCGTGCTGAGCGCCCTGGAGGACGCCGGCTGCACGGCGGTCGATAACGTCCCGGCCCGCCTGCTGGGGCCCCTGCTCGAGCTCGAGAGCAAGCTGAACTCGACCCGCCTGCGCCTGGCGGTCGGCATGGACAACCGGCACCAGGAGTTCGCCACGGAGTTCGGCCCCCTGGTGGAGCGCCTGACGGACAGCAGCATCCCGGTCTACGTCGTGTTCGTGGAGGCCGACGACGACGTCCTCATCCGCCGGTTCTCGGAGAGCCGCCGCCCCCACTTCCTGGCGGGAGAGAACGGCCTCCTGGCCGACGCGATCAGGAAGGAACGGGAGCTCCTGGCGCCCGTCCGCAACCAGGCCACCGCCATCGTCAACACGACGAACCTGACCCTGTCCGGGCTGCGCCAGCGGATCCAGGAGCTGCTGCCCGAGCTGCCGGTGCACGGAACCACCCTCCGCCTGCTCAGCTTCGGCTTCAAGTTCGGCATCCCCCAGGACGCGGACATGGTCCTGGATGCCCGATTCCTGCCGAATCCGCACTACGTCAACGAGCTGCGCCCCCTGTCGGGGAAGGACGAGCCGGTCCGCGAATACCTGATGAAATCGGAGTCCTTCGTGACCTTCCTGACGCTGCTCGAGAACTGGATCATGTGGGCCTGGCCCCTGGTCCAGCAGGAAGGACGGGCCTACCACACCATCGCCATCGGCTGCACCGGGGGCCAGCACCGCTCCGTCTCCCTGGTGGAGATGCTCGCCCAGCGCCTCCGCCCCGAGGTGCCGAAGCTGATCGTCCAGCACCGCGAGCTGAAGAGCTGATCCCGGGTGTAACCTGCGGCACTGGCTACGCGCCCGAGCCGTGGACTACACTTGACTTTGTATGTACCGATCCCGGGTGCGGTCACCCGCGAAAGAGAAAGAAAGGGACATCCATCATGGTGCATTTCGAAAAACGTGTCTTGTTCTTGGGGTATGGTGCCGTGGCGCAATGCGCGCTGCCCATCTTCCTGAAACTCATCCGAGTTTCACCCCGGAACATCACGGTGATGGATTTCGAGGACCGGAGCGGAATCCTCCAGGCGTGGACCGCCCAGGGGGTGACCTGGGTCCAGGATCGCGTCACCGAGGAGAACATGGGGACGCTGCTGGGCAAGTACGTCGGCCCCGGGGACATGCTCGTCGACCTGGCCTGGAACATCGACTGCTGCGAGCTCCTGCAGTGGTGCCACGACCGGGGCGTGCTCTACGTGAACGCTTCCGTCGAGCTCTGGGATCCGTACCGCGGCGCCGCCCGGAAGCACCCGACCGAGAGGACCCTCTACTGGCGGCACATGAACATCCGCCGGCTCATCGCCGGCTGGAAGACCCCGGGCCCCACCGCGGTGATCGAGCACGGCGCGAATCCCGGCCTCATCTCCCACTGGACCCGGAAGGGCCTCGTGGACATCGCCTCGAGGATGCTGGCCGACGGCCTGGCCAAGGGCGCGGACGCCGAGGAGATCCAGGCCCTGGCCAAGGGCCGCTCCTTCAACCGCCTGGCCCGAAAGCTGGGCGTCAAGGTGATCCACTGCAGCGAGCGGGACACCCAGGTCAGCGACCACCCCAAGCGGGTGGACGAATTCGTGAACACCTGGAGCGTGGAGGGCTTCCGGGAGGAAGGCACCACCACCGCCGAGATGGGCTGGGGCACCCACGAGAAGAAGCTGCCCGCCCTCGCCTTCGAGCACCCGGACGGCCCCCGGAACCAGATCTGCCTCGCCCGGATGGGCATGAACGTGCGGGTGCGGTCCTGGGTGCCCGACTACGCGATCCAGGGCATGGTGGTCCGCCACGGCGAGGCCTTCACCATCAGCGATCGCCTGACGGTCTGGGAGGACGGGAAGGCCGTCTACCGTCCCACGGTCCACTACGCCTACTGCCCCTGCGACAACGCGATCATCTCCCTCCACGAGCTGCGCGGCTACGACTACAAGCTGCAGCCCAACCTGCGGATCATGACCGACGAGATCACGGGCGGCTCCGACATCCTGGGCGCCCTGCTCATGGGCCATCCCTACAACGCATGGTGGACGGGCAGCCATCTCAGCATCGAGGAATCCCGGCGACTGGTGCCCCACCAGAACGCCACGACCCTCCAGGTGGCCATCGCCGTCGTGGCCGCCACGATGTGGATGATCGAGAATCCCGACCGCGGCGTGCTCGTCCCTGACGACCTGCCCCACGACTACATCCTGGAGATCGCGGAGCCCTGGCTCGGCAGGAACCTGTCCGTGCCCTCGGACTGGACGCCCCTCAAGCATCTCTCCCAGCACTTCGAGGGGTTCAACAGGCCCGACCTGGACGAGTCGGATCCCTGGCAATTCCAGAATTTCCTCGTCTCGGACTCCGGCGACTGAAAAAAAAGATTCACCGCGGAGACGCAGAGGATATAAAAGAGAGAGCGCCGAGGGAAGAAACGGTCATGCCATTTCTTTCCAAGCGCTCTCTCTTCTCTATTCCTTCATTTTGAGGTGGATCTCTTCGAAAGGACGTCCGTGATCAACAAGACGCTGCTCAAGCAACTCGCCAAGGAACACGGCACGCCGCTGTTCGTCATCGACCACGACCAGCTGCGCGAGAACCTGGCTGAGTTCAACCGTTGGCTTCCCCGGGTGCAGCCCTACTACGCGGTCAAGGCCAATCCTGACCCGGAGATCGTCCGGACTTTCTACAAGGCGGGAGCCAGCTTCGACGTGGCCTCCCTGCCGGAGTTCATGCTGGTCTACGAGCACGTCAAGGGCCTCCCGGCGAAGGAGCGCCAGGACTTCATCTGGGACAAGATCATCTACGCCCATCCCATCAAGGCCAACGAGACCCTGCGGGCCCTCAACAAGTACAAGCCCCTGGTCACCTACGACAATTTCGAGGAGATCAAGAAAGTCAAGAAATACGCCCCGAACGTCGGCATGCTGCTCCGGATCAGGGTGCCCAACACGGGCGCCGTCGTGGAGCTGTCCTCCAAGTTCGGCGCGGATCCGGGCGAGGCGGTGGACCTGATCGAAGCCTCCGAGGAGGCCGGCATCACCGTGGAGGGCCTCAGCTTCCACGTCGGCAGCCAGACCACCAACTTCCAGAACTACGTCCAGGCCCTGGAGATCTCCGCGGGCATCTTCAAGGAAGCCCGGATGCGCGGCTTCACCAAGATGAACCAGCTGGACATCGGCGGCGGCTTCCCGGCCCCCTACGACGCCAACGTGAAGCCCCTCCGGGAGCTGGCCAAGATCCTCAACCACGAGATCGCCCGGCTGTTCCCCGAGGACGTGGCCATCCTGGCCGAACCCGGCCGCTACATGGTGGCCACCGCCTGCATCTCCATCGCGGAAGTCATCGGCAAGAGCCACCGCGACGGCAAGCGCTGCTACTACCTCAACGACGGCCTCTACCACACCTATTCCGGCGTGCTCTTCGACCACTGCCACTACCCCGTCAAGGCCTTCAAGACCGGCCCCACGGAGATGTGCTCCGTCTTCGGCCCCACCTGCGACGCCCTGGACACCCTCTCCATGGCCGAGCAGCTCCCCGAGCTGAACCTCGGCGACCTGGTCTACAGCGAGAACATGGGCGCCTACACCCACGCCTCCAGCACCTACTTCAACGGTTTCCCGCCCGCCAAGGTCGTACACGTCAACCTCTAGCGGATCCGCGTGCATGCAACTGGAATAATTCGACAGTTGTCAACGAGGGGAATCACGATCGCGACAATTTACAGAATGACTCTGTTTATCGTGCAATAATTCGTCGCAATTCCACTCCTTGATTCAGAACTGCACCCTGGCCGTCGTCCGACCCGTCGCCGGCCAGGGAGATTGATGAAGACCTCGCGATCGCGTCATCCTGGATCCATGCCGCGTTTCCGCACCTCCCTCCGGCTCCTGGGGGCCACCGCCCTCCTTTCCCTGATCCCCCTGGCGGGCTTGTGGTCCTGGCTGCGGAACGGTCCCTTGACGACGGAAACCACGATCCTGGTCCGGAAAGGCACCACCATCGACCAGATGGCGGACCAGCTGGAGGCGCAGGGCGTGATCCGGTCCGCCCGGCTCTTCAGGCTCTGGGCCCGGGCGCGCAGGCTCAGGCTGCTCAGGGGGGAATACACCTTCGCGCCCCGGGCCAGCCTGGCCCACGTGGCAGGCAAGCTGGGCCGGCACGAGATCCGCTACACGAACGTCGTGATCACCCCCTCCATGCATGCGTGGGTCATACAGAAGCGCCTCGAGGACTTCGTCCCCGAGCAGGTCTTCTGGACCTTCTGGAAGAGCCCCCGCCTCGCGCGGGCCGCGGGATTCCCCGACGCCCCCAGCCTCGAGGGCCTGATCGCCCCGGCCACCTACCGCTTCCATCACGCCCTCGAGCCCGAGGAGATCATGCTCGAGCTCGTCGAGACCTTCCGGAGCCAGGTCAGGCCCAGGCTCGAAGGCGGCGCCCTTCCGCCCTACCAGACCCTGATCCTGGCCAGCCTGGCCGAGAAGGAGACCCGCCTCCCCGAGGAGCTGCCCCGGGTCGCGGGAGTCTATGCCCTCCGCCTGCGCATCGGCATGCGGCTCCAGTGCGACCCGACCGCCCAGTACGCCCGCTGGCTGAGCGGCGACTTGCGCTTCACCGCGCCCGGTTCCGCGGACCTCCACCGCGCGAGTCCGTTCAACACCTACGCCGTGGCGGGCCTTCCCCCGACCCCCATCGCCGTGCCCGGCCCCGAGGCCATCGACGCCGCGAAGGCGCCCCGGATCACCAAGGACCTCTACTTCGTCGCCACCGGCACGGGCGGCCACAACTTCGCGCCGAGCCTCCAGGAGCACAACCGCAACGTCGCCCTCTTCCGCCGGGAGATCCAGCGCCAGCGGCGGGAGGGCAAATAAGCCCGGATCGTGCCTTCCAACCTTCCAGGAAGAGGATGGAACCGCGAAATCCGCGAAAGGACGCGAAAGGGAGCAAGAAGCCATTCTCGCGGCTACGGGATTTCATTCGCGCAGGCGCATAGCGCGCATTCGCGTCATTCGCGGTTCCATACGCAGTTTTCCGGATGAGGGCCTGCGGCTACTTGAGTTCGGCCTTCACCAGGTCGACGGCCTGACGGGGCACGAAGACCTTGTCGAGCTTCTCCGCGCGCACGACCAGACCCTCCAGCTCGACCGTCCTGCCGCCGACTTCCAGGAGGTTCTTCGAGACGGGCAGTTCCGCCGCGGACTCGCCCTTGGTCACGAACAGCGTGAAGTTCCCCGGCTCGGTCTGCTTCATGACCGTCTGGTAGCCCAAGTCCCCGAAGGCCTCCTGGGCATCCACGAAGAGCCGCCTGTTCAGCGCTCCGAAATCGACGCCCATGGCGCCGGCCACGGCCCGGGAAACCCCGGTGTTCTCCATCAGTCCCGCGAGGCGGCCTGGCCCGTACGAGAACAGGAAGACGTCCGCGCCCGTGTGTCCGCCGGTGGTCCATCCCAGGCGGGCCCGGCGCGAGAGCATGCCGACCGTCACGGGCATGGTGGGCTTCTTGGCCGCGACGAGGTCCACGATGCTCTTGAGTTCACTCTCCGAGAGGTCCCCGATGCCCCACTCGGCGGCCATCACGGCCTTGACGCGGTCCGGGGAGGGCTCCCCCTGGAGCAGCATGTCCAGGCCTTCCGCGCTCTTCTTCGCCTTGCGCATGGGGCCGACGACGCTGTCGTCGTCCGTGAAGGAGTAGTTCTTGTCCGTGGCCGTGCCGATGGAGAGACCACCGGTCCCGTGGTCCGAGACCACGACCACCAGCGTCTTCTTGTCCTTCCTGGCGAAGTCCAGGGCCGTGCCGACCGCCTTGTCGAAGGCGGCCACCTCGGAGACGACCCCCGCCGGATCGTCGGCGTGGGCCGCCCAGTCGGTCTTGGAGCCCTCGATGAACAGGAAGAAGCCGGACTTCCTTCCCTTGGCGCTGCCCGCCAGCAGCTCGATGGCCTTGGAGGTCATCTCCGCCAGGGCGGGCTCGGTCTTGGCGAGGTCGGCCCGGTCCACGTCGTAGGCCATGGCGTCCGGAGCGAAGGCGCCCCAGACCTTGCCGGAACGGACCCCCAGCATGGCGTCCCGGGTGGTCACGTAGGCGTAGCCCTTCGACTGGATGACCTCGAGGAGGTTCTCCCCGTCCTCCCGCTTGCCGCCCTTGACCGACTTGGGCAGGAGGTACTGGGATCCGCCCGAGAGCACCACGTCGATCTCCTCGTAGACCTGCTGCTCGGCGATCTCGTTGTAGTTGCCGCGGTCGTGCCAGTGCGACGAGAAGGCCGCGGGGGTGGCGTGCTGGACGTTGGAGGTGGCGATGATTCCCGTGGCGCGTCCGGTGAGCCTGGCGCCTTCCAGGAGCGTCGCCAGCGGGACGAACTTCTTCGCCGGGTCCGCCTGAGCGGCATCGATGGTGATGCTCCAGGGCGCGACGGAAATGCCCTTGTCCGAGCCCTTGAAGCCCGTGGCGTAGGCGGTGGCGCCCGGCGCGGAGTCGGTGATCACGGAGTCGGCCCCGTAGGTGCGGACCGCGCCCGTGAGGATCTGGTCCACGACGAGCGGACCGCCCGTGACCCAGCGCGTCAGGGGCCAAGCTTCGGGCCCGGTCCCGTCCGTCAGGAGGAAGATCACGTTCTTCGCCTTGGCGGGCCCGGCGACAACGGGGGGCGCCGCGAGCAGGAGCGCCAGCAGGGGGAGGGAGAATCTTGACGTCATACGAGCCTCCAGAACGACAGGTGGCCGGCCGGGTTGGACTGGAAGACAGGCGGCGGAGAGCCGGGACTCCGCGCGCCGGATGGGGTGTCTTGGCGGAAATGCGTCGCCATTATGATCCATCTGCCCCGCATCGTGTCGATCGGAGTGTGCCCCGATCCGGCCACCCCCAGGCGAGTCCCAGGAAATTGACGACAAACGCGTCCGGCTGCGCAAATAGCCGTGGGCTTGAGATATCAAATCTGATACATTAGATATTCCGGTCTAGCTCTGCAATTAACACGCACCACCACAGCGACTTACGAGATAGTGGGGCTCACGTGCTCAGATACGTCCTGAAACGTTTCTTCATCTCGCTGGTGACGATCCTGATCCTGGTCACGGCCGTCTTCTTCCTGGTGCGCATGGTCCCGGGGGACCCCTTCATCAGCGACAAGCTCACGCCGGAGATCCGCGAGAACATGCTGCGCTACTGGGGCTTCGACCAGCCGCTCCACGTGCAGTACTTCCGCTACATGGGGAACCTGCTGCACGGGGACCTCGGCATCTCCATGCACTACAACAGCGTCCCCATCACCCGGCTCATCGCCGACTCCTTCCCCACCTCCGCCGACCTCGGCATCCGGGCGCTGCTCCTGGCCTTCTTCTCGGGCATCACCTTGGGCATCGTGTCCGCCCTCAACCGGGGGAAGTGGCTGGACTACGCCTGCATCATCATCGCCATCCTGGGCGTCTCCCTCCCGGACTTCATCATGGGCTACCTGCTCCAGTTCGTCTTCGGGCTGAAGCTCAAGCTGCTGCCCATCGCCCTCTGGAAGGGCTTCAAGTTCACGGTCCTGCCGACGTTCGCCCTGTCGTTCTACACGACGGCCCTGCTCACCCGGATCATGCGCGCCAGCATGCTGGACGTGGTGAACCAGGACTTCATCAAGGTGGCCAAGGCGAAGGGCCTGTCCACCTTCCAGATCGTCTGGCGGCACCAGATCCGCAACGCGATCCTGCCGGTGGTCACGATCCTGGGTCCCATCACGGCCGCGATCCTCACGGGCACCTTCGTCATCGAGTCCATCTACGCCATCCCCGGCATGGGCAAGTACTACGTCCTGGGCATCCAGAACCTGGACTACTCGCAGATCCTGGGGCTCACGGTCTTCTACGGCGCCTTCCTCGTGATGGCCAACTTCGCCGTCGACATCATCTACGGCTTCATCGATCCCCGCATCCGCATGGATCGCGACAACCCAGGAAAGCCATGAGCACGCCGTCTCCCTCGCTTCCCGACACCTTCGACGCCACCCTGTTCGAGCCCATCCAGGACAGGAACTCCCTCGACGCCGAGCGCATCGTCCGTCCCTGCCTCTCCTACTGGCAGGACGCCTGGATCCGCCTGCGCAAGAACAAGATCGCGATGCTCGGCATCTGCCTCATCGCCCTCTACGTGGCGATGGCCGTCATCGGGCCCAGCCTGGGCTCCTTCGACTTCAAGTCGATCGACGAGAACAACCTGGACCAGGCCCCCTCGGCCCTCCACTGGTTCGGCACCGATACCCTCGGGCGCGACATCTGGGCGCGCGTATGGGTCGGCGCCCGGGTCTCCCTGTCCATCGGGTTCCTGGCGGCCTCGCTGAACGCCCTGATCGGGGTCTGCATCGGCGGCGTCGCGGGCCACTTCGGCGGCAGGACGGACATGATCATCATGCGCATCATCGACGTGGTGAGCGGGATCCCCTACCTCATCGTCGCCATCCTGGTGATGGTGGCCCTGGGCGAGGGCATCTCGCCGCTCATCATCGCCATGATCATCATCGGCTGGGTGGGCTCCGCCCGCCTCGTCCGGGGCCAGATCCTCCAGCTCAAGAACCAGGAGTACGTGCTCGCCGCCCGCAAGCTGGGCGCCAGCGACGCCCGGATCATCTTCCGCCACCTGATCCCCAACACCATCGGCCTGATCCTCACGAACGTCACCATGGCGGTCCCCTACGCCATCTTCACCGAGGCCTTCCTGAGCTACATCGGCCTGGGCGTTCAGCCCCCCAACGCGAGCTGGGGCCTGCTGGCGCGCTACGGCTCCCAGAACTTCCGGTTCGCGCCCTGGCAGCTCTTCATTCCGTCGTTCTTCATCTGCACGACGATGCTCTCGCTCTACCTGCTGGGGGACGGCCTCCGGGACGCCCTCGACCCCAAGCTCCGGCGCTGAGGATGGACGACACGAACATGCAGAACCTTGTCGAGATCGATAACCTCTTCGTGTCCTTCAAGACCTACGGCGGATCCGTGCAGGCCGTGCGGGGCATCTCCCTGGCGGTCCGGCCGGGAGAGTGCCTGGCGGTCGTGGGCGAATCGGGCTGCGGGAAGAGCGTCACCGCCCAGACGCTGCTCCGCCTGATCCCCTCGCCTCCGGCCGAGATCTCGGGCCGCATCCACTTCGAGGAGACCGACATCCTGGCCCTCTCCGAACGGAAGATGAAGGGGATCCGGGGCTCGAAGATCGGCATGATCTTCCAGGACCCCATGACCTCCCTGAACCCGACCATGCAGATGGGTCGGCAGATCACGGAAGGGCTCCTCGAGCACAACCCGGGCATGAGCGCGGCGGAGGCCCGGAAGCGGGCCGTCGAGGTGCTCGGCCAGGTGGGGATCCCCGAGCCCGAGCGCCAGCTCAAGCGCTACGCCTACGAGTTCTCGGGGGGCATGCGGCAGCGGGCCGTCATCGCCATGGCCATCATCTGCCGGCCCCGGCTCCTCATCGCCGACGAGCCGACCACGGCCCTGGACGTCACCACCCAGGCGCAGATCCTGGACCTCATCCGCCACCTGAAGGACGAGACCGGCATGGCGGTCATGCTCATCACCCACGACATGGGCGTGGTCTCCAACATGGCCGACCGCATCGCGGTCTTCTATGCGGGGCAGGTGGTCGAGGAAGGGACCTCCGAGGCGGTCTTCAACCAGCCCTCCCATCCCTACACCATCGCCCTGCTCCGCTCCAGGCCGCGGCTGGACCGCAACCGGAACCAGTCCCTGGTGAGCATCCCGGGGACGCCGCCGGATCTCTTCGCCCCCCCCGCGGGCTGCGGCTTCGTGACCCGCTGCGGCAGGGCCATGGAGATCTGCCGGCGCCACCAGCCTCCCCAGTTCCCGATCCAGGGCGAGCACGTGGCCGCCTGCTGGCTGCACCACGACCTGGCCAGGCCGCGCGCGGGCGAGGCCAGGCAACCTGAACCCGAGGTCTGCCATGGGCGCTGAGAACACGACTCCCCTCGTCGAGGCCGCGGACCTCAAGCTGCACTTCCGGCTCGGCGGCGGCGCGACGCTCAAGGCCGTGGACGGCGTCTCCTTCTCGATTCCCGCAGGGAAGACCCTCGGGCTCGTGGGCGAATCCGGGTGCGGCAAGACCACGACGGGCCGGGCCCTCGTGGGGCTCTACCCCCCCACCGGCGGCCAGGTGTTCTTCCGGGGCCACGATACCAGGTCCCTGGACAAGCGCCAGAAGAGCGAGTTCACGCGCCACGCCCAGATGATCTTCCAGGACCCCTACTCGTCCCTGAATCCGCGCATGACGGTGGGCGACATCGTGGGCGAGGGCATCGACATCCACGGGCTCTTCAGCGGCAAGCAGCGCATGGAGCGGATCTGGGAGCTGCTGAACCTCGTGGGCCTGGACAAGGAGCACGCCAACCGCTTCCCCCACGAGTTCTCGGGGGGGCAGCGGCAGCGGATCGGGATCGCCCGCTCCCTGGCCGTGGAGCCGGACTTCATCGTCTGCGACGAGCCCATCAGCGCCCTGGACGTGTCCATCCAGTCCCAGATCGTGAACCTGCTCATGGGGCTCCAGCAGCGGCTCGGGCTGACCTACCTCTTCATCTCGCACGACCTCAGCATGGTGAAGTACATCTGCGAGCGCGTGGCGGTGATGTACCTGGGCGTCATCATGGAGACCGCCCCGAGCGACGAGCTCTACGAGAACCCCCTGCATCCCTACACCAGGGCGCTCCTCTCGGCGATCCCCATCGCGGATCCCGCCAAGGAGAAGGCCCGGCAGCGGATCCTGCTCACCGGGGACGTGCCCAGCCCCGTCAATCCCCCGCCCGGCTGCCGGTTCGCCCCGCGCTGCCCCCTGGCCCAGGCCGTCTGCCGGGAGCGGGCCCCTGAGCTCAGGGAGGCCGCCCCGGGGCACTGCCTGGCCTGCCATCTCGCTTGAAGAAAGGACCCCATGCACGCGCTCGATGAACGCCTCGACTCCGCCCTCGCCGCCGCCGGACTGGACGCCCTCCTCGTCACCCGGGACGCCAACCAGCGCTACCTGGAGGGCTACACGGGCTCCGAATGCTACCTGCTGGCCGGGCGTTCCGGGCGCTGGCTGATCGCGGACTCCCGCTACACGGAGCAGGCGGGGCAGGAGTGCCGGACCGCCAAGGTGGTCCAGCACCGGGATCCCTTCCCGCCCTACGGGGAGGTCGTCGCCGCCCTGGCGCGGGAACACGGCCTCAAGGCCATCGGCTTCGAGAAGGCCACGCTCACCTATGCCCAGTACGAGGCCATATCCGCCGGACTCGGGCAGGGGGCGAGCTTCGTCCCCACCGAGGGCATCGTCGAGCGGCTGCGCACGGTGAAAGGGCCTGAGGAGATCGCGCGGATCCGCAAGGCCTGCGCCATCGCCGACCAGGCCCTGGAGGCGGCCCTCAAGGTCGTCCAGGAGGGCATGTCCGAGGCGGAGTTCTCCCGGGAGCTGGAGCACTGCCTCGTGCAGGCGGGGGCCGACGGGGTGGCCTTCCCCACCATCGCCGCCTTCGGCGCCCATGCCTCCCAGCCCCACGCGGTCCCGGGCACGGAGACGCGGCTCAGGCGGGGCGACTTCATCCTCGTCGACTACGGCGCCCTGCACCAGGGCTACCGCTCGGACACCACGCGGACCTTCATCCTGGGCAAGGCGGACGCCAGGCAGCGGGAAGCCTACGCGGCCGTGCTCGAGTCCCAGCTCCGGGGCATCGCGGCCACGCGTCCCGGCGCGTCCGGAAGGGAACCCGACGCCGCGTCCCGCGAATACGTGCGCGGATGCGGCTTCCCCGAATTCGGCTACGGCGTGGGTCACGGCGTGGGCCTGGAGATCCACGAGCTGCCCTTCATGTCGCGGAAGTGCGAGGACACCCTCGTTCCGGGAACCGTGGTCACCGTGGAGCCCGGCGTCTACCTCCCGGGCTGGGGCGGCATCCGCATCGAGGACACGGTCCTCGTGACGGAGGACGGCCGGGAATGCCTGACGCGCTTCCCCAAGGACCGCCTGATCGAACTGTGAAGCGAACGCCCGCGTCCGGGGATGGTCCCCGGGCCGGAAACATGACCGATGGAGGAATCCATGATTGGCAAGAGGCTTTCGAGGCTCGGCGTCTTCACGGCGCTGGCCGCCATGCTCGCGGCGTCGCCGCTCCTGGCGGGCAAGAACAACACCCTCGTGTTCTCGATGGAGGCGGAGATCCCCGCCCTCGACCCCCAGAAGAGCAACGCGGCGCCTTCGTTCACCGTCGGCAACGCCCTGTTCGAATGCCTCGTCCGGAACGTGGACGGCAAGGTCAAGCCGGGCGCCGCCAAGAGCTGGGACGTCTCCAAGGACGGCAAGACCCTCACCTTCCACCTGCGCGACTCCAAGTGGAGCGATGGCAAGCCGGTCACCGCCCAGGACTTCGAGACCGGCATCAAGCGGCTCCTGGACCCCAAGACCGCCGCCGAGTATGCCTTTGCCGGCTACTACATCACCGGCGCCGAGGCCTACAACCTGGGCAAGAACCCCAGCGCTGACAGCGTGGGCGTCAAGGCGGTCGATTCCAGGACCCTCACCGTGAAGCTCAACAACGCCACGCCCTACTTCCTGGGCTACCTGGGCTTCTACTGCTTCGCCCCCGTCCGCAAGGACATCCTCGAGAAGTACGGCAGCACCTACGCCACGGCCGCCGACAAGGCCGTCTACAACGGGCCCTTCGTCCTCAAGGAATGGAAGAACGAGCAGCGCAAGCTCCTGGTCAAGAACCCGCAGTACTGGAACCCGTCCTCCATCAAGCTGAACGCCGTCGAGATCCTCCAGATCTCGGACACGGCCACCGCCCTCTCCATGTTCGAGAACGGCGAGCTGGACTTCGTGGAAGTGCCCTCCAACCTCTACAAGCAGTACGAGCAGAAGGGCCTGGCCAAGCCCTTCTACAACGGCGCGGACGACTGGATGAAGGTCAACGTGCGCCCCAACGCGGAGAAGCCCTGGCTCGCGAACGCCAACTTCCGCAAGGCCGTCGCCTACGCCATCGACCGCCAGTCCTACTGCCTGATCTCCACCAAGGGCCTCTACACGCCCAACCTCCGCTACGTGCTGCCCATCGTCCAGGGCGCCACGAAGAAGTACGGGGACGAGTATCCCGTCCAGTTCTACGGCATGAAGAGCGACCCGGCCAAGGCCCAGGGCTTCCTCAAGAAGGCCATGGCCGAACTCAAGATCGACTCCCCGTCCAAGATCTCGATCGAGTACCTGATCCAGGACAACGACGAGTGCCGCCTCATGGCCGAGACGCTCCAGCAGCAGATCGAGAAGGGCCTCGGCATCACGGTCAAGATCAAGCTGGTGCCCCGCAAGCAGCGGGCCCAGATGGAGCAGCAGCACCAGTACGACATGGTCTACAGCGGCTGGATGCCCGACTACGACGATCCCATGAGCTACATGGAGATCTGGCTCGGCGACAGCAGCCAGAACAACTCCGGCTACGCCAGCCCCGCCTACGACAAGCTCATCAAGGCCGCCCTCGTCGAGAAGGACGCCAAGAAGCGCATGGGCATGATCGCCCAGGCCGAGAAGATCATCCTCGCCGACGCGCCGCTGATCCCGCTCCAGCTCCGCCGCAAGGCCATCCTGACCAGCCCGAGCCTCAAGGGGCTCTCCACGCCGCTCATCGGCGCGCAGTACGACTTCGTCTACGCCAGCCTCAAGCCCTGAGGCCGATTCGTGGACAGAATGGGGGGGCGCCCGCCTGGGCGCCCTTTCTTTCCGGAGGCTGACATGACCCCTTCCAGGACCAGCCGGCCCGCTCCCCTGCGGAACGTCGACATCCACGATGCCTTCTGGGACCGTTTCACCCGGCTGGTCCGGGAGAAGGTCATCCCCTACCAGTGGGAGGCCCTCAACGACCGGGTTCCGGGCGCGGAGAAGAGCCACGCCATCGAGAACTTCCGCATCGCGGCGGGCCTTGCCGAGGGGAAGTTCCACGGCTACGTGTTCCAGGACAGCGACGTGGCCAAGTGGCTCGAGGCGGTAGCCTACCGGCTGACCACCCACCCGGACCCGGCCCTGGAGGCCCTCGCCGACGAGGTCATCTCGATCGTCGCCAAGACGCAGCAGCCGGACGGCTACCTCGACACCTACTACCTCGTCGCCGAGCCCGGCCGGCGCTGGACCGACGAGCGGCGCAAGCACGAGCTCTACTGCGCCGGCCACATGATGGAAGCCGCCGTGGCCTACTTCGACGCCACGGGAAAGCGCGCCCTCCTGGAGGTCGTCTGCCGCCTCGCGGACCACATCGCCACCGTCTTCGGCCCGGAGCCGGGCAAGAAGCACGGCTATCCGGGGCACCAGGTCATCGAGATGGCCCTCGTGAAGCTCTTCCATGCCACCGGGGAGGCGCGCTTCCTGGACCTGGCCCGCTACTTCATCGACGAGCGCGGGAAGCAGCCGCACTTCTACGACATCGAGGAGCGGGAGCGGGGCGAGGCGGGGCACAAGGGCTACTTCGAGGACTACGTCTACGCCTACACCCAGGCCCACAGGCCCGTCCGGGAGCAGGACAAGGCGGTGGGACACGCCGTGCGGGCCGTCTACCTCTACAGCGGCATGGCGGACGTGGCGATGGAGACCGGGGACGCCTCCCTGGCCGAGGCCTGCCGGACGCTCTGGCGCAACGTGACGCGCCGGCAGATGTACGTCACCGGCGCCATCGGCTCCCAGGAGTACGGCGAGGACTTCACCTTCGACTTCGACCTCCCCAACGACACGATGTACGCGGAGACCTGCGCCTCCATCGGCCTGGTCTTCTTCGCCCACCGGATGCTCCAGATGGAGCCGAAGGGCGAGTACGCCGACGTGATGGAGCGGGCCCTCTACAACGGCGTGCTGTCCGGAATCTCCATGGACGGGGAGCGGTTCTTCTACGTCAACCCCCTGGAGGTGTGGCCGGAAGCCTGCGCCCGGCGGCACGACCACGGGCACGTGCTCCCCGGGCGCCAGCCATGGTTCGGCTGCGCCTGCTGCCCGCCGAACCTGTCCCGCCTCGTCGCCTCCATCGGGACCTACATCTACACCCTGGATGAGGAGAGCCTCTGGGTCCACCTCTTCGTGGGCAGCACCGTCGACGCGACCTTCCGGGGATCTCCCGTCCGCATCGTCCAGGAGACCGATTACCCCCACCGCGACATCGCCCGGTTCACCTTCAGGATGGAGCGGCCGACGGAATTCACGCTGGCCCTCCGGCTGCCGGGCTGGTGCGAGGCGCCCTCGATCCGGATCAACGGGGAGGCGCTCGACCTCGCCCCCCTCCGCCGGGACGGCTATGCCCGCATATCCCGGAACTGGCTCCCGGCGGACCAGGTGGAGCTCATCCTGCCCATGCCCGCGAGACGGGTGTGGGCCCATCCCGGTCTTCGGGCGGACGCGGGCCTGGTGGCGATCCAGCATGGCCCGACGATCTACTGCCTGGAAGAGGCGGATCACGGCGCGGACCTGGCGGCGCTCTTCCTCCCGCGCGAAGCGCCCTTGGAGGTACGCTACGATCCGAGCCTCCTGGGCGGCACCGAGGTGGTCGAGGGCGAGGCCCTCCGCCGCGTGGCGCCGGACGAGGACGCGGATCTCTACGGGTTCTCCCCCCTGGAGGAACGTCCGGTCCGCTTCCGGGCGGTTCCCTATCGCCTCTGGGGCAACCGCGGCCCCGGCGAGATGCGCGTCTGGATCCACGAGAGGTCCTGAGCCGGGAAAACGCCTGGGACCGCGAACATCCCCGCCGCGCCCGTCCCCCCTCGACGCGGCCATCTCGGGCCTCGTGGGGCTCCTCCGGGAATTCTCCCATGGCGTCGGGAAGAATGCGCTCACGACCCTTTGCAGGGGATCCGGCCCCGTGTTCTCCTGGAAGCCATGGCGAAACTCCGGCTCGATCAGCTCCTGGTGCAGCGCGGCCTCGTGGAGAGCCGGGCCAAGGCCCAGGCCCGCATCCTGGCCGGGGACGTCCTCGTGGGCGACAGGCCCGTCACCAAGGCGGGCACGGCCGTGCCCGAGGAGGCCGAGATCCGCCTGCGGGGCGAGACCCTGCCCTACGTGAGCCGCGGCGGCCTCAAGCTGGCCGGGGCCCTCGACACCTTCCGGATCGATCCGGCCGGATGGACCTGCTTCGACGCGGGCGCCAGCACGGGGGGCTTCACCGACTGCCTGCTCCAGCGCGGCGCTGCCAAGGTCTACGCGGTGGACGTGGGCACCAACCAGCTCCACTGGAAGCTGCGCAGCGACCCCCGGGTGGTGTCCATGGAGCAGGTGAACCTGCGCACCTGGGAGCCGTCCCGGGTCCCGGAGCACTGCCGCCTGCTGGTGGCGGACCTGAGCTTCATCTCCCTGCGCCTGGCCATCCCGCCCATCCTGCCGAGCCTCACGGAGGACGCGGAGGCCGTCCTGCTGGTGAAGCCCCAGTTCGAGAGCAGCCGCCAGGAGGTGGGCTCCGGCGGCATCGTGCGGGA
>DAOPZL010000017.1:2581-49435 GCA_035353395.1 Holophaga sp. | reverse complement strand
AGGCTGAATCCAAGGCATGTGTTTCTCCTGATAGTGGTAGGTGCGGCCTAACGAGCGGAGTTAACCGGCGGTGCAGCCAGCCGGATGAAGGGAGGGGATGAGAAATCTGAATGCATGAGGGAGGAAGCGGGAAGTGGCTGCAGCGTCCGAGTTGAACGATTGGTTAGGCCAGACGGGATGACCTAGAAAAGTAGTAAAGCCCACGATGGATTTGTGACGAAGGCTGCAACGATTGATATCGTAATAGCTATCGCCCTAGGCACAAGCCAACGATGCGAAGTGAAGAAGAAAACAACAAAGAAAATCACAACTGCTGGAAAGAAGAAGTTGATCAAGATTAGCGGGAGCGCCCACTTTTCGCCGTGTAGGTTAAAAAATTGAATGAGTAGATCGACCGACAAGATAGCGAGAAAGGCTCCAACACGGTCAGCAATTTGGCCAATCAGGGTGATGCCTATGGTTTCATAAACCAATTTGCGGAATGTATGTGGAGATGCTTTGCGTGATGGTAGCGCTATGACGAGTAGATTGAGAAGATAGTTGAATATCATTACGACAGTGATTAGTGCGGCAACCATCAGAGCACTTTTGTGCCCACCAACGCGAGTAAGGTATGGCACTAAGTCGATGCCATCCGCTAATGCAGGCGAAGAACTAACCCCCAAGAGGACGAGAAGCTTGGATAACGTTTCTCTTCGCACGGTGAGCCTAACGAAAAAAGTTAAGCGGCCCAACCGGCAGCCGCATGTTGAACGAAGACGTGAAATCATGAACGAGAAACATGGAAGCTGCCAGTGCCGGTTGGGTCCGACTTGAACGTGGGGTTAGGCACAATACGGTTCACTTAACACCAACTATGGAAATACTGGAATGTTGAAGGGCGTTGCATTTGATGGTTCTGTCGCGGACGTTCCAGTTGCTCATCTTACGCTTGACGCCCCTGGGATTGGATCGGTTCCGGCTGGAGCTGGCCGGTTCCACTATGAGTTCCCGCAGGATGGTGGCGTGGGCGATCAGGCGCTGGGCTGGGGGGAGAGAGCCGCGAAGTGCGGCAGGGTGCGGCGGACGACCCTCACGGCATGGACGAACGATAGTCGATCGGGATCGAGCTTGGCCTGGAGCGCGGCTTCATGCATCAGGCCCCGGATGGCGAAGTGGGCCATCATAAGGCCGTAGAACTCCTGGCGGACGAGGTCGGGCGTCTTGCTGCGCAGGAGCATCTGACGGCCTCGGAGATGGGTCTTCAACTCGTCAAAGGCGGACTCGATCTCCCAGCGTTCCGGGTAGAGGGCGGCCAACTCGACAGCTGGAGCAGCCTTGGGGTCCAGGAGCGTGGTGATGATGCGGTAGGTGGTCTCGCCCTCGGCGTCGGGAGGCATCGGAACGCTCTGGAGGGTGTATTCGATGACCCGCACCCTGACTCCCTTGGAGGGGTGGCGGTATTCGCGGGTGGGGTAGAGGGTGGAGAGAAAGGAGCCGTCTTCAAGCTCCTCCTCGCGTGGGAGGCCGAGCTTGGCATTGACGCGCCAGAGCAGTTCGGCGCCAGTGGCCCTGGCCTTGTTCCAGAACTCGAAGCCGTAGAAGCCGCGATCCGCGAGACAGAGCATGCCTGGCGTGAGGGACGGGATCACCTGGTGGGCAAGCGCCTTCTCGCTGGTATTGAAGCCCTCCATGCGCGAGGCGAAGAGCACATGGGTGCCGCTCTCGACCAGGGAGACGAAACGGATCTGAGGATAGGCGCTGGTGCCCCGGGCGGAGGAGGGGCGACCGAACTCGGCCTCGATGGCAGGGTCCTCGGGGACATCCAGGGTGCTGCCGTCGATGCTGACGATGCGCCACTGGCGATACCAGGCCCCAGGAGTCTGTGGCGTGGCAATGGGATGGACGATCTCATCGTGAAGGCGCTGGAGGGGCTCCCAACCGAGGCGGGCGCGGGCCTGGGAGATGGCAGACTTCCCGGCGATATGCAACTCGTTCGGGGCGCCCTGCAGCCAGCGGAGGCCTTCCATGAGGCAGCGCAGGACCTCCCTGCAGGAGGCCTGGGTGAACAGAGCCAGGGCGATGACGTAATAGATCACCACATGGGCAGGCAGGTCGCGATGGCGCTGGCTTGTGCGTCCGGTTTCCCGGAGCACGGCTTCCACCCGCTCGGCCGGGAAAAGCCGGGCCACCACCCCGAGAGTGATGAAATCTGAGATCCGCGTTCCACCCTCAAGCTGTGCTGCTGTCCTGGCCATGGTGAGCCCTACACAGAATCTAGGCCCTCAACTTGGCCTGTCAAGGCTTAAGTGAACGGTATTAGGGTTAGGCAGGCCAGGACACGAAGAAGAAATTTGGACCAGAGTTGCTGTGCAGTCATTGCCATTCTTTTGGAGCTTCCACACCAGCTCTTTTCATACGAAATTTCAGATCGGACAACATGTTATCGTAGTTATCGCCATGGGGCTCAAACTGACGCAACCGTCGTAATTCCTGGTATGCTTTCTCCCACAGTTCAAGCCTAGCATAGTCATAGAATAATCCCACACGATCAAACATCCAGGCGTGGTCTCCATGCTTGGCCATGGCATCTTCTTCAATTTCTACGAATGCCAACATTCGTTCTCGATCTTCTTTCGTCATGATTGGGCGCGACAGACTTGCAATCACTTGACGACCCTTTTCACGTACAGCTCGCATGGCCAGGTAATCGTTGTTGGGATCAAGCTCGATCGCCTTAAAGATGGCAACACGATTTTCTGGTGCTTCAGTATCGGTTTGTTTGAACCCGACTATTTGACCATTCACATAAGTCAGGGTTGGTAATGTCTCCATTCGGGCATAGATTTTTGCTGCTGTTCTCCGATCACCAGCCTCAATGGCCTGCCGGGCTGCCAACTCCATTACGGAACGAATTTTTGCGAGGCGCGTCTCGTTGCTGCCTGACATGCGCTCATTTTTGCGGGAATCAGACAACTCGAATCGAATACGATCAAACGAAGTTTGATACTCACAATCGGGCTTCGGTGGTGCGACAGGATCTGGCTCAAGCACTATGTTGAGATCAAAATGACATTGTTTTGCATCGGCCTGGATCTGAGCTACCTTTGTAAGGTAACCCCGACGCATAAAGGCATACCCAATCAACGTCATATCAGGCCGGGTATCAATGGCCAAGTCCTTGAAGTCTACTTTATTGCGAACATGTCCTTTGGCATCGGTCATGATGATAATTCCAAGGCCACTCCGGATTGGCTGCTCAAACCAATGCACCAATTCACACGATTCTTTATAGCGGTCCGCAATTCTGGCAAGATCGACTGCATCAATTTGGTACCACGGTTTATTTTTTTCTGGGTATTGTCTGCGCGTAAAAACATCACCGTCACAGGGATTTGTAAATCCCCATATGGTGACATACGGGATAGGTATGCCGTTGGCATCTGTGACGCGGATGTCGACGGAGATGTTTTTTTGAAAAATATTTAAAATCCCTGCGTTAAGGGTAAGAAAAAAAAATGGAAACAGAATTGCATATCTTAAACATCGAGCGAAGGAGATTTGAAGAGTAGAGGAATTGCTTGGTTGTTTGGAAGGGATAGGTGTCATAGGGGGAAGCCTGCCTAACGAGAATTGGACGATTTATTTCAACGGTTGTTGATTCGGCTAAATCGGGAGGAGGGGGAGAGTAAATGTTGAAAATCCCCTGGGACTGGGTGCGGGGGAGGCCTGGATAGGCAGACTAAAAAAGGACGGATGGCATGAGTCATTCTACCCGGAACGGCCCTTGGGGGAGTCTGGTATCGAGACAGGCGGACCGGTGCCGGGGGGACCCACATGGCCAGGAGGTGACCGAGATCCTGTTCCGGGGAATGTCGACGGCGCCCTGGGTGTGGGGGCGCCCCATCGCGCACGGGATCGGGGCGGGCTTGTGGGGCGCCCTGCCCTGCCTCTAGGATGAGGACAACCCCCTGACCCATCGGCGAGACGACCCCTGGATGCGACCCACGGACTGCCAAGATGTGCGCGAGACCTGCGAGAGGCGAGCCCTGGTCCCGGGAGGTAACCGAGACCAGAGGACCCGCGCCGGATCGCCCGTTCGCTCAAGGACTCCGCCGAGCGCAGCCGGCGCCGCAAGGCCGACCCCTTCCGCTCCGCCATGTCCATGCTGACTTTCTACATCAACCGGGCGGGCAGGCACCTTCCGGCTGCCCAGCTCGCCCGCCTCGAGGCAGCCAAGGACGAGCTCCGGCTGCTCTTCGGCAGGCCGCGCCGCTGACCGCACCCCGCCCTCGAGCTTGACCCGTTTCCCACGGAGGTTCCATGGCCCAGAAAGTCGAAACCCTCACCCCGGCCGGCACGCCGACGCCCATCGGCCCCTACAACCACGTCGCCAAGGTCGGCGAGTTCATCACCATCGGCGGCACCGCCGGGGTGGATCCGGCCACGGGCAGGTTGGCCGGCCCGGACGTCGCCTCCCAGACCCGGCAGATCCTCCGCTCCTTCAAGGTCATGCTGGAATCGGTGGATTCCGACCTGGACCACGTCCTCCACATCAACATCTTCCTCAAGCACATGGCCGATTTCGAGGCGATGAACGCGGCCTACGTGGAGGTGATGGGAACGCACCGGCCCGCCCGGACGGTCATCGGCGTCAGCGAGCTGCCGAAACCGGGCGTCCTGCTCACGATGAACCTCACGGCCGTCGCGGGATGAAGTCCGTCCGCCGGGCCGGAGTCCCGGCTTGGCCCTTCTTCGAGGAATCCCCATGCTCATCCGTCCCGAAGTCCCCTCCGATCACGCCGCCATCCGCACCCTCAACCTGGAGGCCTTCGCGTACCATCCTTTCAGCCACCAGACCGAGCATCTGGTCGTCGAGGCCCTCAGGAAGGCCGGGGCGCTCACCCTCTCCCTGGTGGCCGAGGACCAGGGGCAGGTCGTCGGCCACATCGCCTTCTCTCCCGCCCTGGTCGACGGGCGCGATGTGGGGTGGTTCACCCTCGGCCCCGTGGCCGTCACCCCCGCACGCCAGCGGCAGGGCATCGGGTCGCGGCTGGTCCGGGAGGGCCTTGCGGCCCTCCGCGAGCTCGGCGCGAACGGCTGCCTGCTCGTGGGCGACCCTTGCTACTACGAGCGGTTCGGCTTCCGCCACAGCCCTGCGCTGAGGGTGGAGGACGTCCCACCCGAGGTCTTCCTCGTCCTGCCGTTCACGGAGACGGTTCCCCAGGGCGTCGCCACCCACCACCCCGCCTTCTTCGTCACGGCCTGACCGCCCCCCGGAGCACCCCGGGCTCCGTGCCCCTCCCTTCATTCCCACCAGGATTCCCATGCCCCCCAGCCTCGACCTCCACAGCTTCATCGCCTCCTTCGCCGCTTCGCCCCTCGCGCCCTGGGCCGCGCTCGATCCCTGGGAGATCACCTCCCGGGCGGAAGCCCTCGTCCGCGAGCTGCTGGCGAACCTCCCGGCCGGGGAATACCAGATCGAAGGCGGGATCGCCCTCCACCGGAGCGCCCGGATCGAGGCCGGGGCCGTCCTCAAGGGGCCGCTGATCGTCGGGGCCGGATGCCTCGTGGCCGCGGGCGCCTACCTGCGCGGGGGGAACTGGCTCGCCGAGGATTGCGTCGTGGGACCGGGCTCGGAGCTGAAGTCGTCGTTCCTGTTCGCGGGGGCCAAGCTGGCCCACTTCAACTTCGTCGGCGACTCCCTCCTGGGGGCCGGGGTGAACCTCGAGGCCGGGAGCATCGTCTGCAACTACCGCAACGAGCGCCCCAACTCGGAGGTGCTCGTCCGGCTGGAGGGAGGGCTCCATCCGACCGGCCGCCCGAAGTTCGGCGCCCTCGTCGGCGACGGTGCGCGCCTGGGCGCCAACGCGGTCCTCGCCCCGGGCGCCCTGCTCCGCCCCGGGACGGTCATCCAGCGCGCGGCCCTGTGCGACCAGGAGATGCCCTAGCCCTCGCCCTCCGCCAGGCGCGCATGCCACTCGAGGCAGGTGTGCCAGCCCGCGGCATGGCGCCGGGGATCCTCGGTCCAGCCGGGAAACCGCCGCTGGATCTCGTCCCGGAGCGCCGCCCGCCAGCGCGGATGGACCTCGACCGGGTGGAGCAGCCACCACTGCCAGGGATCCAGGAGCCCCCGGAGGGCTTCGCCGATCGTCGCCGCGATGCCGGGGCCTGCCGGGTCCGGCGGAATCGCCTCCCTCGACGGGAGGCGCCCGTCCATCGCAAGCCAGAACACGCGGTCCGGGGCCTCCCCGGTGCCGCCGGAAGCCGGCGCCTCGGCCGTCAGGAGCGCCAGGAGGTCCCTCCCGGCGCTCACCGCCACCACGATCTCGGACTTGCCCATCCGGGCCTGCGACAGGGTCATGACCGTTCCTCCGCACCCGAGGATCCCGCCGGAAGACGGACAATCCCTGTCGCTCGACGACAGGCCCGCCGACACATGCGCCATAATCCCTGGGTCGCACCCCGATCCCCCTGGAAAGGCCTCCCATGGATTTTTTCTCCCCCGTCCTCTCCGGAATCCTCCTCCTGCTGGCCGGGGTGGCCGCGTTCCTGCTGGGGCGCCGCGCGGGCCGCTCAGAGGGCGCGCTCACCCGCATCGAGGAGCGGCGGGAGCTGGAGACCCGCCTGGCCGGGGCCGAGCAGGCCGCCGGGATGCTCCGCGCCCAGGTCGCGGAGGCCCAGGAGGAGCGCCGGGAGCTCCGGAGCCAGCTGGCCGCCGCCCAGGCCCGGGTGGCCGGGCTGGAGACCGCCGCCGAGAAGGACCGGGAGGCCCTGGCGGACGAGCGGAAGCAGCTGGAGGCGAGCCGCCAGGCGCTCCGGCAGGAGTTCGAGAACCTGGCCCAGCGGATCTTCGAGAGCAAGCACCAGGCCTTCGACGCCCAGAGCCGCGAAGGGCTCTCGAGCCTCCTCGCCCCCTTCAAGGAGCAGCTCGAGTCCTTCCGCGCCCGCATCGACCAGCTCCACACGGACAGCGTGCAGGGCCGCACGACGCTCTCGGCCGAGCTGGGCCACCTGCGCGAGCTGAACCAGCAGATCACGGAGGAGGCCGCCAGCCTCACCCGGGCGCTGAAGGGGGACAAGAAGGTCCAGGGGAACTGGGGCGAGCAGAAGGTCGAGCTGCTCCTCGAACAGGCCGGCCTGCGCAAGGGCCTCGAATACGACCGGGAGCGGAACTTCAAGGACGACGAGGGCCGCAACGCCCGGCCCGACTTCGTGGTGAACCTGCCCGAGGGCAGGCACATCATCATCGACAGCAAGGTCTCGCTCGTGGACTACGCGGCCTTCGTGGCCGCCGGGACCCCGGAGGAGCGGCAGCGGCACCTGGCGGCCCACGTCGCGGCCCTCCGGAACCACATCCGGGGCCTCAGCGACCGGAAGTATCCCGAGCTCCTGGAGATGGGCTCGCCGGACTTCACCTTCCTGTTCGTCGCCATCGAGCCTGCCTACCTGGCCGCGCTGGAGCACTCCCCCGCCCTCTTCCAGGAGGCCTACGACCAGCGGATCGCCCTGGTCACGGCGACGACCCTGCTGCCGGTCCTGCGCGTCGTGGCCAACCTCTGGAGCCTCCAGAGGCAGAACCAGTCCGCCCGCATCCTCGCGGAGCAGGCAGGCAGGGTCTACGACAAGCTGCGGGTCTTCCTCGAGAAGATGGACCGGCTCGGGAGCCAGCTCGAGCTCGCGCAGCGGACCTTCAAGGACGCCTCCGACACCCTGAAGGACGGGCGCGGGAGCCTGGTCAGGACCGTGGACCGGTTCACCGAGCTGGGCGTCAAGGTCGTGAAGCGGCTGCCGGCCTCCGCCGACGCCGCCCTGCCGGAACTCGCCGACGGGCCGGGGACGGCGGAGGACGGCGCGTAGGCCGCCGGGACCTCAACCGACCTGGATCCGATCCGCCAGGCCCGACCAGCGGACCACCGGCTTGCGGATGGCCTCCTCCAGGATGGACCGGCCCCCGAGGATCGTCGCGGCCTTCTGCGCGCGGGTCAGGGCGGTGTAGAGGATCTCGCGGGTGAGCAGGGGGCCGGGCCGCTCCGGCAGGACCAGGGCGATCCGCTCGAACTCGGAGCCCTGGGACTTGTGGACGGTCATGGCGTAGCACAGGTCCAGCCCCTCCTGGATGGCCGCCAGCGGGAAGTTCAGGAAGCCGTCGCCCTTGGGGAAGAAGACCTCGCGGTGGATTTCGCCGCCGCGCTCGACCAGCATCACCACTCCCTGGTCGCCGTTGAACAGGCCGCGCGCGTAGTCGTTGCGCCGCGCCATCACGGGCTCGCCCGCGATCCGCGCCGCGCCCAGCTCCAGCCCGCCCCGGGCCATGGCCATGGCCACGGCCTGGCCGTGGAAGAAGGCGTTGAGGCTCTCGACGCTTCGGAGGTGGGCGCCCGCGTTCACCGGGCAGAGGATGCGGCCCCGGTCGTAGTGGTCGATGAGCCGCCGCACCCGGGCCAGGTCGCCGGGACCGAAGGGCTCCGCGCCCCCCCGGTGGGCGAGAGGCGGGAAGGCCAGCGCCCCGAGGGGGGCCTCCGGCAGGCCGCCCCGGGCCGCGACGGTCCAGATGCGTCCCTGGGCCCAGTCGCGGCAGAAGGCTTCAAGGTTCTCCGGGCTGGCCGCGAGGAGCTCCACGCCGGCACCGGAGAGTTCCTCGAAGCGCTCCCGGACCGGCACCTCCGGATCGGCCCGCCAGAAGGCGGCCGCGTCTCCCGCGTTGACGCCCCGCGCCGCGGCGAGGATGTGGCGGCCTCCGGGATCCTCCTGGCGCATGCGGAAGCTGTGGACCAGAACCTGCCGGCAGCCCGGGAGCGCGTCCACCAGGTCGCGGAAGGCGCGTCCGGCCTCCACCGAGGGCAGCTGGTCCGCGTCGCCCAGGAGCACCAGGGAGCACGCCGGAGGCACCGCCGCGAACAGGGCGCTCATGAGCTCCAGGTCGATCATCGAGGCCTCGTCGACGATGACGGCCCCGGCGGCGAGCGGATTGGCCGCGTGGTGCCGGAAGCCCTCCGTGCCCGGATCCCACCCCAGCAGCCGGTGGAGGGTCCGGGGCTCCATCGCATCGAGCGCCTGGTCGGGCGCCTCCAGGGGCCGGGCCTCCGCGAGCTCCCGGAGGGCCCGGCGGATGGACTGGCCCATGCGCTGGGCGGCCTTTCCGGTGGGCGCGGCCAGGAGGATCTCCTCGGGGCGCAGGGGGGATTCCCCGCGCAGCAGCGAGCGGAGCATGGCCACCGCGATGGCGGTCTTGCCGGTGCCCGGCCCGCCCGTCACCAGGGTGAGGCTCCCGGCGACCGCGGCGGCGACCGCCTCCCGCTGCGGCCCGTCGAGGCGCCTGGGGGACTCCATCACCCCGGCGTCCGCGCTGCGCGCCGAGGCGGGGCGCGCCGCCCGGGCCCGCGCCTGTTCCGCGAGCCTCGCCTCGAGGGCCAGGAGGCGGCCGCTGTAGAGCCGGTCGCCCTCCAGGCGCAGGGGCGCGCCCGGTCCCGCCAGCAGGCACTGCACCTCCCCGTGGCGGAGGAGGTCCGCCCAGTCCCCGGCGGGCGGACCGAAGGGCTCCTGCAGCTCCCGGAGCCTGGCCGCGTCCCCCAGGGGGAGGTACGAGCTGCCCTGCGCCTGGTTCACCAGGAGCAGCAGGAGCAGCAGCGTGAGATCCTGCCGGGCCGCGGGGACCAGGCCGGGGGGGACGGCCGCCAGCCAGTGCGCCATCGCCAGGAGTCCCTCGGGCTGGGCGAGCGATCCCAGGGCCTTCTGCCACCGCTCCGCCGCGCGGCGCTCCTCGGGAGAGGCCAGGACGCCGGAGAGGGGGGGCAGGCCGGTGTCAAACATGGGCCACCTCCCCGTGGAGCCGCCGCAGGTCCTCGCGCCAGGCCAGGACATCGGACCAGGCGGGATGCCAGCTCCAGACCCCCTGCCCGGGGAGGCCCCGCAGGAAGACGTAGTGGATGTCCGCGAAGCGCCGCTCGTAGGCCTCCGGGTCCTCGATGCCGAAATAGTCGAGGACGACGCCGAGGTAGATCCTCACCTGGACCAGGTACTGGGACCGGACCCGCGCCTCGAGCGTCCCGGCGTCGTAGGCGTCCAGGGCGTCGCTCTTCCAGTCCAGGAGGTGGATCCGCCCGTCCCGTTCGAAGACCACGTCCATGAATCCCTGGAGCAGGTCCTCCGTGTCCAGGAAGTGGGCCAGGAAGCCCAGTTCCCTCAGGACGTGCTCGTGGCGGGCCAGCGGCGCCCCGGACAGGGGCGCGCGGAGGGCCTCGTAGACGATCCGCGCGGCCCGGGCGGCCTGGACGGGCGGGAACCCGGAATCCTCCAGGACGCCGCCGATCCAGGCCCGCCGCCCCTCGTCCGCCCACCAGGCCTCGAAGGGGATTCCCTCGGCGCTCCGCAGGTCCGCCTCCTCCAGCAGCCGGTGCAGGAGGATCCCGGTCCGGGCGCCCCGGGGCAGCTCGTCCGGCCCCGGGGCCGCGGCCGTGGCCGCCTGTTCTCCGTCGAGCACCAGCCCGTCTTCCTCGTCCCTCCCCGCTCCCCCGAGGGCGTGCAGGGAGGTGTAGGACGCGGCGAACGGTGGCCGGGCCGCCCGCCGGGCAGCCTGGTAGTCGGGCAGGACCGGCGCGGGCGGCTCGGGCAGGGCCCAGTCCCCCAGGCCGGCCGGGGGCTCAACCTCCGCCGGTTCCAGCAGCCGGCTGTCCACGGCGGCCTCCTGGAACAGGCCGCCATGCTCGCCGGCCTCGAGGATGTCCCGCAGCCGCCGGTTGAGGATCCGGTAGTTGCCCTCCGGGTGGACCGGCCGGGAGCCCCCCTTCGCGTCCGTCTTGTCCACGATGAAGCAGGGCAGGACGAGCTGGGCCTGGGCCCGGGTCAGCGCCACGTAGAGCAGGCGCTCGGCCTCCGCGGTCCTCTCCACCTCCACGGCCGTCCTGGCCGGCTCCGGAGGGGAGCCCAGGTAGAGGCACCGCTCCGCGCCCCGGTGGAAGCGCTTGACCTTCGACTGGAGGTTGGGCCGCGTGAAGCCGTAGAGCGCCACGATGGGTGCCTCCAGCCCCTTGCTCTGGTGCATGGTGAGGATCTGGACCGCCCGCCGCTCCCCTTCCAGGCGCTGGAGGCTGCCGTCCTCGCCGGGGGGCAGCTCGGTGCCGTCCCGCCAGCGCTTCATGAGGCGCACCAGGTCCTCCAGGTCCGCGCCCGTCTCCCGGGCCTGGCGCGTCAGGAGCTCCGCCAGGTGCAGGTGGTTGGTCAGGCTGCGCTCCCCGGCGGCGCGGATGCGCAGGCGCTGCACCAGGCCGCTCCCGGCGTGCAGGGCCTCGAACAGCCTCGGGAACCTGCGCTGCCGGGCCAGGTCCTGCCAGGCCAGGAGCCGCAGGAGCGCCGGATGGTCCTCCGGGAGGTCCCTCAGGGCTTCCAGGTCGTCCCAGGCATAGCCGAAGAAGGGCGTCACCAGGGCGCGGGCCTGGCAGGTCCGGTTCCGGGGCTCCGCCACCGCCGCCAGGCAGTCCAGGAGGTCCGCCGCCTCCGCGCTCTCCAGCAGCCCGTCCTGCTTGAAGAACGCGCACGGGATGCCCTCCAGCCGGAGGGCGTCGGCGATCTCCAGGCCCTGCCTGCGCTTCTCCACCAGCACCTGGACATCCCCGCAGTGGAGCGCCCGGACCTGCTTCGCGGGAGCCTCGGCCCCGGGATCGCCGAACCGGATCCTCTCCCGCTGGAGGAGGTCCTTGATCTCGCGGGCAAGCGCCCGGGCGACCCCGCGCCAGAGGTTCCGCCCCCCGGAGAGGGTCCCGAACCGCAGCACCCGGACCGGGGCCAGGGGGCGACCGTCCCCCGATTCCGCGACCAGCCGCGGATTCCCGCACCGGACGGCCGAGGCCGCGGGGTAGAGGCCGGGGTCGGAGAAGAAGCCGCCGCCCCCTCCGGTGAAGATCAGGTTGCAGGCGTCGAGGACGTCCCGGGTGGAGCGGTGGTTCTCCCGCAGCTCCTCGGGCGGCCGCCCGCCCAGCAACTCCGCCGTCGCCTGGCGGTAGGTGGGGAGGTCGCCGCCCCGGAACCCGTAGATCGCCTGCTTGGGGTCCCCGATCACGTAGAGCCTGCGGCCGGGCGTGCCGAACAGCCGCCGGAAGATCCGCCACTGGGCCTGGTCGGTGTCCTGGAACTCGTCGATGAGGGCCGCCTGGTAGCGCTCCCGGAGCCTCGCCGCGAGCTCCGGGCCGCGCGGCCCCTCCAGCGCCGCCTCGACCTGCAGGATGCTGTCGTCGTGGTCGTAGAGGCCCTCCGCGTCCTTCAGCTCCCGCAGCCGGCGCCGGACCAGGGGCAGGAGGCGGTGGACGAGCATGGCCTCCGGGGTCCCGGCGGCCTTCCGGAAGGCCTCCATCCATTCCCACAGCGGGTGGCCCGCCCCGCCCTTGCCGAGGATGTCCTTCTCCTCGAGGAAGGGGAAGTCCCACCCCTGCAGAAGCCGATAGGCGGAAGGTCCCGCCGCCAGCAGGGGGAAGAAAGCCTCCAGGCGCCGGAGGAAGGCCTTCTTCGTCGGGCCCGGGAGCGCCAGGGCCGCGACCGCCGCCTCCAGCTCCGGCCAGCGCGCCTCCCAGCCCCGCGGGCAGGCGGCCAGGAGCTCGTCGGGATCGCCGTCCGGGGCCGGCAGGAGGGTGCCCCGCTCGGCGTGCGCCGCCCAGAGGAGCTCCTCGATGCCGTCGAAGGTCTGGCCGTCGCCGAGGACGTCCCTCAGGAAGTCCCGGAGGGGAGGCTCCGCGGCGTCCCTGCGGATCACGTCCCGCCAGGCGCGGCCCAGGGCGGCGCGGCCGTCGGTCAGTTCCTGCTCCAGCAGGCAGCCGCCCTCGAAGGCGCTCTCCTGGAGGATCCTCCGGCAGAACCCGTGGATGGTGGAGATCGTGGCCCGGTCGAAGCCCCGGAGGGCCTCGCCCAGGGCGCGCAGTTGGTCCTCCCCCAGGGTCCAGGCCGGGCTGCCCTGGTCGTCGTAGCCCTCGGGCAGGGCGGCCATCCGCTCCAGCATGCCGCGGATCCGGGCCTTCAGCTCCAGGGTCGCCTTCTCGGTGAAGGTCACCACCAGGATCTGCTCGAGCCTGAGGCCGCCCAGGATCAGGTCGATGACCATGCGCTCCAGGACGTAGGTCTTCCCGGTGCCGGCGCTGGCCTGGACCACGCCCTTCTCGGGCGGCAGGGCCTCCAGGATGGCGGGCTTGCCGACGCGGATCATGGTTTGATTTCCTCCCAGTCCGCCGACCACGCTGGGAAGGCGCCCAGCCTCGCCTCCGCGAGTTCCCGCCAGCACGGCTCCACCGGAGCCTCGCACGCGCGCGGCAGGGGGCCGAAGCGGGAGCTGTAGCTGGGGTTCTGCCCGCTCTCCTGGGTGTCGATCCAGGTCTCCATCGCCTGGGCCCCTTCCCCCGCCCCCCGGAGCTCGAGCACGGCCTCGATGGGCATGAGCGTCCAGCGCGGGGACGCGAACGCCTCCCGGAGCCAGGCCGCCAGCCGCGCCTTCGCCTCGGCCCGGGACACCGGCGGAAGCGCGACGGCGCGCACCTGCCCCTCGCCCTTCCGCCAGGCGAACACCCGCGCCTGGTGCGCGCCCTCCTTGATCCCGCCGGCGGCGAGCAGCAGCTGGTCGAACCACGCCTTGAGCAGGTCGCGGCGGTCCTTCGTGACGGGCGGCTTCCCCGCTTCCGGGAGCTCCCGGTCGGCGAGCATCAGGGTCCCGCCCTCCCCCTGGGGCTCCGTGGCGCCTTCGAGGCGGAACACGACCTGCCTGCCGCCGAAGTCCACCGCCACGTCCACGGGCTCCAGGGGCACGACATCCAGCGGGGACTCGATCCCGGCGCGGTCGGGGCCGAAACGGTAGACGCGCGGCGCCGTCCCGGGCGGGACGAGCCGGGCCCAGCCTTCGATCTGCGCCAGCGCCGCCGCCGTCTCGCCCTCGCCGAGGAAGCCCGCCGGCGCCTTGGCGTCCTCCCGCAGCCGGGCCATCCGCGCCAGGAAAGCCTCCCCGGCCGGCCTGCCGGTGGCCAGGCTCTCCCAGAGGGCCGCCCGGGCGGCGCCGCGCAGGTCGAGGAACCCCGTGCCGAAGGGCTCTTCCGACACCTCCGCCGGATCTCGGTCGTCCTCCCCCCGGAGGCCCAGCCGGAGCCGGGCGCCGCCCTGGATCTGGCACTCGAGCCACTTGCGCAGCGCCCCCACGCGGACCGCCGGCCGGTCGGGAAGAGCCTCCGGCCCCGGGGCGGGGGCCAGGGGGCCGCAGGAACGGACCCGGGCCGCCAGCGCCTCCCGGGCCGCCGGACCCAGTCCCCACCGCCCAAAGGGTCCGGGCAGCTCCGTGAGCCCGCCCGCGGCCGCCCGCAGCCGCTCGCCGATCCAGAGGGCCTCCGCCTCCTCCCGGGCCGCGGGGGTGTGGCTGACGGGGAGGGCCGGGCCGCCCGGGGCGAGGTCCGGGAAGTAGGCGAGGTCGTGGCGATGGGTCCGGTGGCGCACCTGCAGGGCTTCCCAGCCCCGCGCGCCCAGGGCCGGGAGCAGGATGTCCCGCAGGTCCAGGACCAGGGGGCTCGGCTGCAGTTCCTCGCCGGTCACGGCATCCCGGGCGACGTAGCTCAGGACCAGGCGTTCCCGGGCGGCGAGGAGGCATTCCAGGAAGAGGTGCCGGTCCTGCTCGGACCGCTTGAGGTCCCCCGGCCGGCGGCGGTGGAGGCGGAGGTCCAGGGGATCGCGCACGTCGGAGGCCGGGAACACGCCCTCCCCCATCCCCATCAGGAAGATCACCTTGAAGGGGACGCCCCTCAGCGCCTCGTGCGACGCGACGGCCACCCCCCGCCCGAAGGGCCCGGGCGCGTCCGCGAGGAGGCGCCGGAAACTGGCCTCGGCCGAGGCCACCGCCTCCCTGAATCCCAGCGCCGGGGGGACCACTCCCGGCACCTCGAGGGCCTCCAGGCGGGCCAGCGCGTCCGCGAGCGCGGCCATGGCCCTGGCCTCGGCCTCGCCGGCGTCGGCCTCGGGCCGCCCCAGGTAGGCCCGGAGGAAGGTCCGGAACCGGCCGGCCCAGGCCCGGGGGGCCTGCCTGGCCTCCTTCATGCGCCGCAGGTCCGCCAGCAGGGAGCCGAGCAGGAGCGCCAGGTCCGCGCTCCCGGCCACGGGCAGGGCGGCGGGGAGCCTGCCGTCCGGCAGGTCCAGGGCGCCGCCGCCGCCCGCGAAGCAGCCCAGGGCCGCGCGCTCGAAGCCGCGGGTCCAGGTCCAGAGGCCCGGGGCCAGGTAGGTGCGCTCCGTCTCCGCCGCGTCCATCCGGGCGATGATCCCGGCCCGCTCGCAGAACTCCGGGAGGTCCTCCAGGGGAAGGTCCGGCCAGCGCCGCCGGAAGGCCGGATGCCCCAGGGCCCGGACCACCTGGGCGCGGTTGAGGTCCGAAAGGCCCAGCTTCAGGAGCAGGAGAGCCCCCTCGGCCAGCTCGCGGACGAGGCCCGGACCCCGGTCCGCCAGGCGCCAGGGGATCCGCCGCGCCTCGGCGAAGGCCGCCTCCAGATGGTCGAGGTAGTCCTCCTTGGCGCCCTCGGGCAGGAGCACCGCCACGTCCGAGAACCGGATCCCTCCCCGGGCTGCGAGGAGGGTCTCCCAGATCTCGTCCGCCACCGCCTCGGCCTCGCGCCGGGGGCCGGGGCAGGCCAGGACCCGGACCGAGTCGTCCGCCGCCGGAGGCAGCGGCCTCGGCTCCCCGGTCCCCAGGGTGAGGATCTCGTCCTGGAGGCGCTGGAGGAGGCGGTCCCCCCCCGATTCATCCGCCTCCAGGTCCACGTCCCAGTCGGTCAGCTCGCAGAGCTGGCAGACCTGCTCGCGCCCCGCCCGGCCCCACCGCTGGAGGGCCAGGTGGGCGCGGGTGTCGGTGGCGAAGGGCTCCTCCTCCCCGGCGTGCTGGTCCCATTCGCCTCGGAGGTCGTCCCAGATCTCCCGGCAGGGGATGGTCGCGTAGAGGTTCACGCGGCTGTCCCGCCCCAGGCGCCCGATGGCCTCGTGGTAGGCCCTGGCGAAGGGGCCGAGGCCGAAGAGGAAGACCTCGGCGGGGAAGGCCGCGCTCCCGAAGCGGGGGCTCCGGAAGAACTCGGCGAGGGTCGTCCACGTCTCGGGCAGGCTCGCCAGCTTCGCCCGCAGCGCGGTCCAGAGCCGGCGCTGCCAGGCCTCCATCCCCTCCGGGGCGTGGGTGGCCGCCGCCCGCCCCGCGTTCCAGGCCTCCAGCCACTCCGGGCGGACGAGGCCGTACGCCTCGAAGAGCCTCGCGAGGGCTTCCGCGAGCTGCAGGGCCTTCAGGTCCCTGGGCTGCCCGGAGAGGTAGGCCCGGACCGGCGCCAGCACGGGCTCTTCCAGGAGCGGCTCCTCCTGGAAGAGCCCCAGCAGGAGCCCCTGGATGGCCGGCCGGTCCAGCAGGCGCACGGGCCTGCCGCCGCCGGGGACGAAGCGCCGCCAGAAGCCGTCCAGGTAGTCGGTCCTCAGGTTGGCGGCGACCTTCAGGTCGCTGCGCGCCAGGCCGCGCAGGACGTAGTCCCGCATCGCCGGGCTGGGGAAGACCAGGTGCGGCGCCTCCCACGGCCCCCGCTCGGCCCGGAACCGCCGCAGGTCCTCGGCGAGGGCCGCCAGGAGCTGCTCGGTGCGGTTGCTGAAGAGGGTTCGGATCATGGGAGTCCAGGGGTTCGGGCACCCGGCCCGCCGGTGGAAGGTTCGCACCGGCCGCTCGACAAGGAATGTCCCTCCCAGGATCGCAGAATCGGCCGGATCGGGAACCCCGCCGCCCGCCCCGGATCGCGCCGCGGGCCGCTTGCCGGTAGACTGCGGGTGACATCCCTTCCCGCGGAGGTCCCCCATGCACTACCTGCTGATCTACGAAGTGGCGCCCGACTACATGACCCGCCGCGCCGCGTTCCGGGACGCCCATCTCAAGGCGGCCTGGGCGGCGGTCGAGCGGGGCGAGCTGGTCCTCGGAGGGGCCTTGGGCGATCCCGTGGAAAGCTCGGTCCTCCTGTTCAAGTGCGATTCGCCCGAGATCCCCGCCGCCTTCGCCCGGGTCGATCCCTACGTCCTCAACGGCGTCGCCGTGCGCTGGAGCGTCAAGCCCTGGAACACGGTGGTGGGGCAGGACTGCGCGAACCCGGTCCGCGTGGGCTGAGCTTCGGCGAGGAGGCTCCGCTTGCCGACCCCAGAGATCGCCAGGACCTCCAGCGAGGTGGTCTACCAGAACCGGTGGATGCGCGTGCGCGAGGACCGTATCCTCCGCGCCGACGGCTCCCCGGGGATCTACGGCGTCGTGGAGAAGCCGGATTTCGCGGTCATCGCGGCCGTGGAGGACGGCTGCGTCCACCTGGTCGAGCAGTACCGGTATCCCGTGGGGGCGCGCCTCTGGGAGCTCCCCCAGGGGTCCTGGGAGCAGAGCGGCACCGACCCCCTGGTCCTGGCCGCGGCCGAGCTGCGCGAGGAGACGGGCCTGACGGCCCGCGCCATGACTCACGTGGGGCGCCTCCTGCTCGCCTGCGGCTACTCGAGCCAGGGCTACGACATTTTCTTCGCCACGGACCTGGAGCAGCGCGGCACGCGGCTCGACCCCGAGGAGCAGGGGCTCGTCTCCAGGGCCTTTCCCCTGGCCGAGTTCGAGCGGATGATCGGCCGCGGAGTCATCCAGGACGCCACCACGGTGGCGGCCTTCGGCCTCCTGCGCCTCAGGGGGCTCCTCTGATGCCCGGGCATGTGACGATAAAGGGAGGATCAGGCATGGACACCGGCTTCCGCATCCGCGACTACCGCGAGGACGACTTCCCGGAGGTGCTCCGCATCTGGTCGCTCACCGGCATGGGGGGCGCCAACCGCGGGGACGACGCGGCCGTCGTGGCGCGGACCTTGGCCTGCGGCGGGATCTTCCTGGTCATGGAGGAGGCGTCCGGAGGCAGGCTCCTGGGCACCTCCTGGATCACCCACGACGGCCGCCGGCAGTACCTGCACCACTTCGGCATCGCCCCCGACCGCCAGGGGCAGGGCCTCGGCCACGCCCTGCTCCGCGCCAGCCTGGACCGGGCCAGGCAGGTGGGGATGCAGATCAAGCTGGAGGTCCACCGGGAGAACGCGGCGGCCCTCGCCCTCTACAAGGGGCAGGGCTTCGGCTACCTCGGCGACTACGACGTCTACATCATCCGCGACCTGGAATCCGCGGTTCCCGGTTCCGGCAAGGCCTGAGCGAGGTGCCCATGTCCCCCTGTCCCGATCCCTGGCTGGACCGCTGGCTCCCGGCCGTGCGCGAGCGCGCGGACGGCGCCCCCGTCCTGGAGCTGGGCTGCGGCGAGGGGCGGGACACGCGCACGCTGGTCGAGGCGGGCCTCTCCGTCGTCGCCCTCGACCTCTCGCCCGAGGCGGTCGGACGCGCCCGCGCGGCGGTCCCGGGCGCCGACTTCCACGTCCAGGACCTCCGCGATCCCTTCCCGGTCTCCGCGGCCGGCGTGGTCCTGGCGAGCCTGTCGCTCCACTACTTCGACTGGGCCGAGACCCTGGCCCTGGCGGCGCGGATCCGCGCGGTCCTGCCCCCGGGCGGCCTCCTGCTGTGCCGCCTGAACTCCACCCGGGACCACCACTTCGGCGCCAGCGGGCATCCCCGCATCGCGGAGAACTACTACCTGGTGGACGGAGTCCCGAAGCGGTTCTTCGACCGCCCCGCGGTCGAAGCCCTCTTCCGCGAGGGCTGGCGGGCCCTTTCCACCGAGGAGCAGGTCGTCGAAAGATATTCCAGGCCCAAGGTCGTCTGGGAGGTCATCCTGGAACGGCTGCCCTGACACCCGTTCCGAGGATCCGATGCGCGTCAAGTTCGTGGAGACGATGACTTCCTGGCGAGAAGTGGCCGACGCCGCCCGGACGACGATCGGCCTGGACGCGGGCGAGGGCGAGCCAGCCGGGGCCTGGAAACGACGGCTGCTGCTCGCGGAGCACTCGCCGATCAGGCAGCTGCTCCTGCGCTGGAAGTGGGAGGACCTGAAGTACTGGGTGAGCGTCCACTACGTCCGCCACAAGATCGGCATCGAGCACTTCGTGAGCACGCAGCGCTCGGACCGCACGCGCCAGGACCGCGACACCCTGCCGCAGTCGGCCCTGGTCAGCCACGAGTGCCTCGCGGACGCGCAGGCCGTCATCAACATCTCCCGCAAGCGCCTCTGCCGGCAGGCCTCCCCCGAGACCCGCGAGGCCTGGGAGGCGCTCCTCGCCCGGCTCCGGGAACGCGAGCCGGAGCTGGGCGGCGCCTGCGTCCCGGAGTGCGTCTACCGCGGCTTCTGCCCGGAACTGAAGCCGTGCGGCTACAGCCGGACCGGGGCGTTCCAGGAAGCCCTGGCGCGCTACCGCGACGCCGCGACCGTCCCCACCCCTGCCCGGAGCGAACCATGAGCCCGCGCACGCAGCTGACCCTGGCCCTGATCACCCTCCTGCTGGTCACCAACCTGGTGTTCCTCGGCATCATGGCGCCCAGGTTCACCAGATACATGAAGTGGGTCTGCAACGGCGCCTTCGTCCTGCTCTTCGCCGCCGGATTGTTCTTCCTGACGCTGAACCTGGTCGGCGAGGCCTTCTGCGTCTACCTCGTCGGCCTCGCCCTGGACCGGCTCGCCCAGGAGAGGGCTCGTCCAGCCGCCGGCCTGGAAGCGGATCCGAAGAACGACCTCCCGCCCGCGCCCTGAGCGGGGCAACCAGGGTTCCAGGCTGGATCCGCATCTTCCCGTCTCCGCGCCCAACGAAACGTGCCGGAAGGCATCCAATGTTCGTAGCCGCGGAGCAAGACATGAAACTGGAAGCCTTCCTGATCCCTGAGGACGTGCCGTCGGCGAAATCGGCCCTGAAGCGGCTCGGGGAGAAGGGGTTCGCGATGGCCGGGGGCACGAGCCTGCACTTCCTCGCCGTCAGCGGGAAGACGGCCGTGGACCTCTCCCGGCTCGACCTGTCGGGCATCCGGAGGAAGGGCGGCGTCTTCCATGTCGGAGCCACCACGACCCTCGACGAGCTGATGCGCGACCAGGGCCCCGGCTGGGTCCTCGACCAGGTGGCGCGGCACACCTCCACCCAGCAGATCCGCAACGTCTCCACCCTCGGCGGCAACCTCGTGCGGGTCTTCCCCTGGAACGACTTCCCGGTGGCCCTGCTGGCGCTGGACGCCACCCTGTGCATCGAGGGCGTCCGGGAGAAGGCCTACCCGGCGGATGTCTACTTCGACGGCCAGCCCTTCCGGCTGTTCGAGGCGGGGCATCTCCTGACGCGCGTCGAGGTTCCCGCCCTGAAGCGGCACCAGGGCTTCGCCTACCACAAGGAAGTCCGCCTGAACGCCGGCTTCAGCCTGATGACCGCCGCCGCACGGGTCGCCGTGAAGGCGGGCCGCATCGCCGAGGTCCGGCTGGCGGCGGGGGCGGCCATCTCCCTGCCCGCCCGGCTGCCTAGGGTCGAGGCGGCCCTGGAGGGCCGTCCCGCCGGCGACGCGCGGATCGAGGAGGCCGTGGCGACGGGCGCCAGCGGCCTCGCGTGGAAAGGCAAGGAGGGCATGTCGGACGCGTACGCGGCGCACCTGGGCCGCGTCGTGCTCGCCGACGTCCTGGCCGCGGCCCTGCGGCAGGCGGAAGGAGCGTGACCATGAAGCCCCTGCACGAGATCCGCTTCACCCTGAACGGCGAGCCCAGGGAATTCCTCGTTTCCCCCGACGACAAGCTCCTGGAGGTGCTGCGCCGCGAGGGCCTGACGGGCGCCAAGCACGGCTGCGGCACCGGCTCCTGCGGCGCCTGCACCGTGATCCTGGACGGCCGGGCCGTCTACGCCTGCCTGCTCTACGCCTTCCAGGCCGAGGGGCGCTCCGTCGAAACCATCGAGGGGATCGGCGGCTTCGACCATCCCCACCCCATCCAGAAGGCCCTGGTCGAAGGTGGCGCGGTCCAGTGCGGCTTCTGCACGCCCGGCATGGTGCTGTCCGCCAAGGCCCTGCTGGCCGGGAATCCGCACCCCTCCGACGAGGAGCTCAAGGTCCACATGGACGGCAATCTTTGCCGCTGCACGGGCTACGAGAAGATCGAAGCGGCCCTCCGCAGGGTCATCGCCGCGGGAGGTGCCAGGTGAACCCGGGAGACCTGAAGGTCGTCAACAAGTCCGCCGTCAAGATCGACGCCCTGTCCCTGGCCCTCGGCAGGCCGTCCTACGTCGCGGACCTCAAGCCCGCGGACGCCCTCTGGGTGAAGATGCTCTGGAGCCCCCACGCCCACGCCCGGATCGTCTCCATCGACACCCGCGCGGCGGAGAGGATGCCTGGCGTGAAGGCGGTCCTCCACCACGGGAACGTGCCCCGCGTGGCGCACTGCACCGCCGGGCAGGGCTATCCCGAGCCCTCGCCCTACGACACCTTCATGTTCGACACCAAGGTCCGCTACGTGGGCGACCGGGTGGCGGCCGTGGCCGCCGAGACCCGCGAGCAGGCCGAGGCCGCGGTCAAGGCCATCAGGGTCGAGTACGAGCTCCTGAAGCCCGTGTTTTCCGCGGACGAAGCCCTCGCGGAGGGCGCTCCCGTCATCCACGACGAGCCCGATCTCTCGATCCCCATTCCCGTGCCCTACGAGCCCGGCAGGAACCTCGTGGCCCACCTCGACATGGAAGTGGGCAGCCTCGCGCGGGGCCTGGCCGAGGCCGACTTCCGGTTCGACCGCACCTTCGAGACGCACTACGCCTCGCACACCCCCCTGGAGACCTACGTGTCGCTGGCGCAGATCGACGCCCGGGGCCGCATCGTCATCACGACCAGCACCCAGGTCCCCTTCCACTGCCGCCGCATCGTGGCCCAGTGCCTCCAGATCCCCGTGCAGCGGATCCGCGTGGTCAAGCCCCGCATCGGGGGCGGCTTCGGCTGCAAGCAGGAGATGCTGCTGGAGGACGTGGTCGCGCTCCTCGCCCTGCGCACAGGCCGGCCGGTCTTCTGGGAGCTCACCCGCGAAGAGCACTTCCGCACGGGGCGGACCCGCCATCCCATCCGGATCCGCCTGCGCATGGGCGTCAAGCGGGACGGCCGCATCACCGCCTTCGGCATGGAGGCGACCTCCAACACCGGCGCCTACGGCGGGCACGGCCTGACGGTCATCGGCTGCTGCGGCAGCAAGGTGCTCCCCCTCTACCGCGCGGACAACGTCGCCTTCGAGGGCAAGGTCGCCTACACCAACCTGCCCGTCTGCGGGGCCTACCGGGGCTTCGGCGCCACCCAGGCCTTCTTCGCCGTGGAAAGCCTGATGGACGAGATGGCCGAGGTCCTCGGCATGGACCCCGTCGCCTTCCGCAAGCTGAACCACATCCGGTCGGGCGAAGGTTCGCCGGTCTTCGAGGCCCTCGGCGAAGGCAAGAAGGGCGTGCCCATGACCATCGGGAGCTGCGCCCTGGACGCCTGCATCGAGGCGGGCGCCAGGGCCATCGGCTGGGAGCGGCGAACCCCCTGGCGGGAGAAGTCCGGCCGCTACCGGCGGGGCCTCGGCATGTGCTGCCTGATGCAGGGGTCCAGCATCCCCGAAGTGGACATGGGCGGCGCCAGCATCAAGATGAACGAGGACGGCTCCTTCAACCTGCTGGTCGGCGCGACGGACCTCGGCACGGGCAGCGACACGGTGCTGGCCCAGATCGCGGCGGAGGCCATCGGGACCACCCTGGACAAGATGATCGTCCACTCCTCCGACACGGACATGACCCCCTTCGATGTCGGGGCCTACGCCTCCAGCACCACCTACCTGAGCGGGGAGGCCGCCCGGAAGGCGGGCGAGAAGGTCAGGCGCCAGATCCTGGAGGTGGCCTCCGGGATGCTCGATGTCCCCGTGGAGGACCTGGACGCCGCGGAGGGCGTCGTGGCCAGCCGGGACGGCCGGCACCGCCTGCCCTTCTCCGAGATCGCCCTCCATTCCCTCTACCTGAAGGACCAGCGCCAGATCATGGACACGGCCTCGCACATCACCCACAAGTCGCCGCCGCCCTTCGCGGCCCACTTCGCCGAGGTCGAGGTGGACACCTGGACCGGGGCCGTGAAGGTCCTGGACTACGTCGCCGCCGTGGACTGCGGCACCGCGATCAACCCGGCGCTCGCCGAGGGGCAGACGGAGGGGGGCGTCCTCAACGGGATCAGCTACGCCCTGACCGAGGAGTACCTCTTCAACCCCAAGGGCAGGATGACGAACGCGAACCTCACGGACTACCACATCATGTCCATGAGGGACAAGCCGCCCATCCGGGTCATCCTGGTGCCCAGCTACGAGGCGACCGGGCCCTACGGCGCCAAGAGCGTCTCCGAGATCTGCATCAACGGCGGCATGCCCGCCATCGCCAACGCCATCGCCAACGCGACGGGCGCCCGCCTCCGCGCCACGCCGTTCACGCCGGAGAAGGTCTGGCGGGCCATCCAGGAAACCTCGAAAATCCGTTGACCCATGGCCGATGACCCCAGGGAGCCGGAGGCCGCCGGGGGCCTCCGGCTATCATCAATGGCGGGGGAACCCTCGACGCGGCCTTGGCGTCCCTACCGAAGAGATGCGCGCATGAACATCCGGGTGATCATCTACGGGTCCCTGCTGAGGACGGAGGGGAAGCGCGACTTCGTCAAGGAGGTCCCCGAGGGGGCGACCGTCCGGGACCTGATCGTGGCCCTCGGCTACCAGCCCCACCACGTGACGACCATCCTTCCGACCGTCAACCGGAGCGAGGTGTCCCACAACCGGCCCCTCCAGGACGGCGACGAGGTCGTGCTGGCAGTGATGGTCGGCGGCGGCTGAAGCGTCGTCATCCCTGGGATCGTAAAAATTTTTATCTCCTAAAACAAAAATTTTCTTGACTCGCCTTTGCTTTTCCATATCATGAAGTCGTAATTATCCTAAGCCTTACGATTCCATTCTCTTCCACGCTCCGCTTGCTATTCGCTGTGTCGCTCCCGCTCCAAGCCATGCACACTGTTGGAGGCGGCTTCTCATTTGCAGTTATGCTTGACTCGACTCGAGACTCCCTCGCCGATGTCGTGTCCGTGCCAGCCTTAGGTTCCGGCTGGCTGCAAAGTCCTTGGTGACCTTTTCGGATATCGCAATGCCAAATCCATCCTCAGAGATTCCACGACTCGAAGCCAGGGGGATACGCAAGGTCTATCCCGCGGTCGTCGCCAACGACGACGTCAACCTCTCGGTGATGCCGGGCGAGATCCATGCGGTCGTCGGCGAGAACGGCGCCGGCAAGTCCACGCTGATGAAGCTCATCTACGGCGTGGCGCACCCTGACGCCGGCGAGATCCTCTGGGAGGGGAAGGCGGTCAAGATCAAGAACCCCGCCCAGGCCCGCGAGATGGGCATCGGCATGGTGTTCCAGCACTTCTCCCTCTTCGAGACCCTCACGGTGGCCCAGAACGTCGCCCTGGCCCTCCCCGGCAAGTTCGATCTGGTGGCCCTGGCCAGGCGCATCGAGGAGGTCTCCGAGCGCTACGGCCTGCCCGTGGATCCGCGGCGGCTCGTGCACGCCCTGTCCGTGGGCGAGCGCCAGCGCGTCGAGATCGTGCGCTGCCTCCTGTCCGACCCCCGCCTCCTGATCCTGGACGAACCCACCTCCGTGCTCACCCCCCAGGCGGTCCGGAAGCTGTTCGAGACCCTGCGGCAGCTCGCCGCCGAGGGCCGCAGCATCCTCTACATCAGCCACAAGCTGGACGAGATCCAGGAACTCTGCCACACCGCCACGGTGCTCCGCGGCGGGAAGGTCGTGGGCAGCTGCAAGCCCGCCGAGGAGACCCCTCAGACCATCGCCCGCATGATGATCGGCGAGGACCTGCCGGTCTGCCAGCACGGGAACGACAGTGCCGGCGGCGAGGTGCGGCTCCGGATCGACGGCTTGTCGCGGGCTTCCGGGGACCCCTTCGGAACCGACCTGAAGGACATCCATCTCGAGGTCCGGAGCGGCGAGATCGTCGGCATCGCCGGGGTCAGCGGGAACGGGCAGCAGGAGCTGCTCCTGGCGATCTCCGGCGAGGAGCCCGTGCGCGACAGGAACCACATCCAGATCTGCGGCGTCCCGGCGGGGCGCATGCACTCGGGCCGCCGCCGGGGGCTGGGCATGTGCTTCGTTCCGGAGGATCGCCTGGGGCGCGGCGCCGTGCCCTCCCTGACGCTCACCGAGAACACCCTGCTCACCGCCCACCGCCACGGCATGCTCAGCAAGGGGCTGATCCGGTTCAAGAAGGCGCGCCGTTTCGCGGAGGACTGCATCGCCCGCTTCGACGTCAAGTGCGGAGGCACGGAGTCCGAGGCCAAGTCGCTCTCCGGCGGCAACCTCCAGAAGTTCATCGTGGGACGGGAGATCATGCAGGACCCGAAGGTCCTCGTGCTGGCGCAGCCCACCTGGGGGGTCGACGTCGGCGCCGCCTCCTTCATCCGCCGCTCCCTGATCGACCTCCGCAACCGCGGGGCGGCGATCCTGGTCATCTCCGAGGAACTGGAGGAGATCTTCGAGATCGCGGACCGGATCGTGGTCATCGCCAAGGGCCGGCTCTCGCCCACCAAGGTGATCTCCCAGACCGGCGTGGAGGAGATCGGCATCTGGATGAGCGGCATGTGGCCGGGCGCCGAGGCGCGGGAGGATGGTTCCCATGTGGCTTAAGTTCGAACCCCGGACGGAACCTTCCCGGTCCATGCGCTATCTCTCGCCGGCGCTGGCCGTCGTCCTCATGCTGATCTGCGGCCTGGTCCTCTTCTCCGTCCTGGGGAAGAGCCCCCTGGAGGGCTTCAAGGTCTTCTTCCGGAACCCGCTCAAGGATGCCTACGGCGTCTCGGAGCTCTTCCTCAAGGCCACGCCGCTGATGCTCTGCGCCGTCGGCGTGTCCGTGGGCTTCCGCGCGAACATCTGGAACATCGGCGGCGAGGGCCAGCTGCTCATCGGCGCCCTGGCGGGCGGATGGGTCGCCCTCCACTTCGGGCACTCCTCCAGCCCCCTCCTGCTCCCGTCCATGGTCCTGGCGGGCGCGCTGGGCGGCATGCTCTGGGCCTCGATCCCCGCCCTGCTGCGCACCCGGTTCAACGCCAACGAGCTCCTGACGAGCCTGATGATGGTCTACATCGCCCAGCTCGTCGTCTCCTGGCTGGTGCACGGCCCGTGGAAGGATCCGGACGGCTTCAACTTCCCGCAGACCAAGCAGTTCGAGGCGAACGCGCTCCTGCCGATCCTGAAGGAGGGCACCCGCCTCAACGCCGCGTTCATCCTGGCCCTCGGGTCGCTCGTCGTCGGCTGGGTGTTCATGAACCGGAGCTTCCTCGGCTACCAGATGAAGGTGGCCGGCCAGGCGGAGAACGCCAGCCGCTACGCGGGCTTCTCGGCCAAGCGCACGATCTGGTTCGGGATGCTGGCGGGCGGGGCCATGGCGGGCATCGCCGGCCTCTCCGAGGTTGCCGGTCCCATGGGGCAGATCACGGAGCACATCTCACCCGGCTACGGGTTCGCCGCGATGATCGTCGCCTACCTGGGGCGCCTGAATCCCGTGGGCATCTTCTTCTCGAGCCTCCTGATGGCGCTCCTCTACCTCGGCGGAGAGCAGGCGCAGCAGTACCTGAACCTGCCCTCGTCCATCTCCAACGTCTTCCAGGGCCTGCTGCTGTTCTTCCTGCTCGGCTCGGACGTGTTCGTCTACTTCCGGCCCCGGTTCGTCCGCCGGAAAAAGTGAGACAGCCATGGAACACAGCCTCTTCACATCCATTCTCTTCGCCACCGTGGTGGCGGGCACGCCCCTGGTCCTGACCGCCCTCGGGGAACTGGTCACGGAACGCTCCGGGGTCCTCAACCTGGGCGCCGAAGGCGTCATGGCCGTGGGGGCCATCTCGGCCTTCGCCGCGACCTGCGCCTCCGGCAGTCCGTGGGTGGGCGTCCTGGCCGGGATGGCCGCCGGCATGATGATGTCCTTCCTGTTCGCCGTCCTCACCTTGACGCTCATGGCCGACCAGTCGGCGGCGGGCCTGTCGCTCTCCATCTTCGGCGTGGGCCTCTCCGCTTTCATCGGCAAGCCCTACGAGTCCGTGGCGCTCCCCAGCGTCCGCGCCCTCCGCATCCCCGGCCTGGCGGACCTCCCCTACATCGGCCCCGCGCTCTTCCACCAGCAGGCCCTCGTCTACTTCTCCTGGATCATGCTGGGCCTGGTGGCCTGGTTCCTCTACCGGACCAAGCCCGGCCTGGCCCTGAGGGCCGTGGGCGAGTCTCCGGTCTCCGCGCACGACATCGGGCACCCCGTCATCCGCATCCGCTACCTCGCCACCCTCTTCGGCGGCGCCATGGCCGGCGCGGGCGGGGCCTTCCTGTCCGTCTTCTACACCCCCATGTGGGTGGAAGGCATGGTGGCCGGGCGGGGCTGGATCGCGCTGGCGCTCGTGGTCTTCGCCACTTGGCGCCCCCTGCGCGTCCTGATCGGCGCCTACCTCTTCGGCGGGGCGATGATCTCCCAGATGTTCGTGCAGGGCTCCGGCCTCAAGCTCCCCATCCCCGCGCAGTTCCTGTCCTCCCTGCCCTACGCGGCGACCATCGTCGTGCTGGTGCTGATCTCCCGGAACCTGAAGACCATCCGGATCAACTCCCCGGCCGCCCTGGGCAAGCCGTTCCTGCCGGACGCCTAGCCCCTGCCGGGACATCCGCCGAAGTTTCACCTTGTTTTCGCCGGCGAAATATCCCGAGAACCGACCGACAATAAGAGTTCGAACCGTCCTTTCCTGCCGTCTATGCGCGGCCCTTCTCACCCACTTGGAGGTATTTGGAATGAGTACGCGGAATTTCATCGCAGCAACCCTAGGCGGAGCCGCCCTGCTGGCCACCGCGAGCCTCTCGGCCCAGACCAAGGTCGGCTTCGTCTACGTGAGCCCCATCGGGGACGCGGGCTGGACCTACCAGCACGAGCTGGGCCGCAAGCAGCTGGAAGCGGCCTTCAAGGGCAAGGTCACCACGCAGTTCGTCGAGAACGTGCCCGAGGGCGCCGATGCCGAGCGCGTGATCCGCGAGCTGGCCCAGAGCGGCTGCAAGGTCGTGTTCACGACCTCCTTCGGCTACATGAACCCCACCATCAAGGTGGCCCCGAGCTATCCCAACACCGTCTTCCTCCACTCCACCGGCTACAAGACCGCCAAGAACGTGGGCATCTACAACGCCCGCTTCTACGAAGGCCGCTACCTGTGCGGCGTCATCGCCGGCAAGATGACCAAGAAGAACATCGCCGGCTACGTGGCCGCCTTCCCCATCCCCGAAGTCATGCAGGGCATCAACGCCTTCACCCAGGGCATGCGGAGCGTCAATCCCAAGGCCGAAGTGCGCGTGATCTGGGTGAACTCCTGGTTCGATCCCGGCAAGGAGCGCGAGGCCGTGCTGACCCTGATCTCCCAGGGCGCCGACATGGTGACCCACCACACCGACTCCACCGCCGTCGTCCAGGCCGCGGAAGAGAAGGGCGTCTACAGCTTCTCCTACCACTCCGACATGAAGAAGTACGGCCCCAAGACCCAGCTGACCGGCACCACCCACCTGTGGGGCGACTACTACGTCAAGACCCTGAACGAAGTCATGGCCGGCAAGTGGAAGACCAACAGCGTCTGGGGCGGCATGAAGGACGGCATGATCAAGCTCGCGCCCCTCAGCCCGGCCGTGCCCAATGACGTCAAGGACCTGGTCACCAAGCTCCAGAGCCAGATCATCAGCGGCAAGTTCCATCCCTTCCAGGGCCCCGTGGTCGACCAGGACGGAAAGACCCGCGTGCCCGCCGGCAAGGTCATGACCGACGACGAACTCGGCAAGATGGACTACTTCGTCGAGGGCGTGGCCTCCAAGCTCCCCAAGAGCTAGCCTCGACCCCCCTCATTCAGAACGCCGCCGCCGGACTCTCCCGGCGGCGGCGTTCGGCGTACGAGGAAGAAGCGAAGCTACGCCAGCAGGTCAAGCGGGGCCGCGAGGCTGGAGGTCTTCGCGGCCAGGGCGAGCTGCTGGAGGTAGGTGGAGGCGGCGCTGGCCGAAGTGCCTGCCGCGAGCTGGTACTGGTAGACCGCCTCGGCCGCAGCGGCGGGAATGTTTTGCCCGGCGAGACCGGAGGACTGCCCGCCGAAGAGGGTGGTGGAGGTGTCCTGGGCGCCCGTTCCAAGCAGGTCCACGATGGCCGAGGAGTCGCCGCCGCTGGCGGCGTAGGCGGAATAGAGGCCGCTGGCGAGGGCGCCCTGGGTGCTGCTCTCCGAGAGCAGCGTCAGGATGTCCGGGCTCCCGGAAGCGCCGGAGGCGGCGGCACCCTGGTTCGCGTAGGCCTGGGCCAGGGACTGGAGCACGGCGGCGCTCCCGCCGCTCGCCTGCAGGGTGGTCTGGTAGTTGTATGCGGCAAGCGCCGACGCGGCCGTCACGTCCATGGGGGTGCCCCCTGCAGCACTCCCGCCTCGCCCCGGGAAGGGGGAGCGGGATGCCTGGCTCAAGTGTGGTCCCCCGCCGGGGAAATGCAACCCGCGGAAAGGCTATACGCGCATCTCGCGGTCGTAGGGGTTTCCGAGCTCGCTCGGCCCCCGCATCCGGGCCTTGCGGGCGAAGGCCAGCACCAGGATCACGAGCAGGTAGGGGAGCATCACCGCGAACTCGTAGGGGAACTTGATCCCCCCCACCTGGATGGAGAGCTGAAGGGTCTGGGCGAGGCTGAACAGGAGCGCCCCCCCGAGGATCCCCAGGGGGCTCCAGCGGCCGAAATAGACCAGCGCCACCGCGATGAAGCCGCGCCCCGACACGATGTCGTCCGCGAACATCTTCGCCTGGCAGAGGGACAGGTAGGCCCCCGCGAATCCCGCCATGGCCCCGCCCAGCATCAAGGCCTGGTAGCGCACGCGGTTCACGTTGATGCCCATGGTGTCCGCCGCGCGGGGATGGGTTCCCACCGCCCGCACCTTCAGTCCCCAGGGCGTCCTGTAGAGGAGGTACCAGCTCGCGGGAACCATCAGGAAGCCGAGATAGACCGCCGGGTTGTGGTTGAACAGCACGCCGCCGGCGAAGGGGATCCGGGACAGCCCCGGGATCGCCCAGGCGGGCACGCCCTCCACGCCCGTGACGCCCCCCACGAAATGCCTGAACAGGGTGCCGGCGACCCCCCAGCCGAACATCTGCAGGCCGATGCCGGCGATGCCCTGGGAGGCCCGGAACGTGACCGTGACCAGGGCGAACAACAAGCCCAGGAGCACCCCGGCGGCGATGGCCAGGAGGAAGCCCAGGAGGTTGACATGGGCGGCCAGGGGGCCGGTCTTGAGGTAGAAGGCGGGCAGGAAACCAAGGAAGGCCCCCATGCTCATGATGCCTTCGCAGCCCAGGTTGAAGATCCCGGCCCGCTGGTTGAAGTTCTCGCCGAGCGCCGCGACCAGGAGCGCCACGGAGAAGGGAATGCCCAGGGACAGGATGTTGTAGACCATGCTCATGACTGGGCTCCCGTCTGCTCCGTCCGGCGCCGGAAGAGCCTGGCGAACCGCTCCAGGGCGTAGGCGTTGTTGATGTACATCTGGGCCGAGACGATGGCCAGGATGACCACGCCCTGCAGGACCAGGATCATGTTCGCGGGGACGCCCGCCGAACGCTGGGTCATGTCGGCTCCCACCAGGAGGACCCCGAAGAAGACCGCGGCCGGGAGGATGCCGGCGGGATGGAGGCCGCCGAACAGGGCGACTACGATGCCGGAGAACCCATAGTCCGACGAGATGCCCTCGATGGCCCGGTGGTGCACGCCCGAGACCTCGACGGCCCCGGCCAGCCCCGCGAAGGCGCCGGCGAACAGCATGGCGGCGATCAGCGAGCGTTCCACGTGCACCCCGGCGTAGCGCGCGGCCTTCTCCTCGGCCCCGGCGGCCCGCAGGCGGTAGCCCCAGGTGGTGCGCCACAGGAGGATGTAGACGCAGACCGCCAGGACGACGGCGAGGATCAGCCCCGCGTGGAGGCGGGTCTCGGGCACGATGCGGTCCAGCCAGGCCGCCCTGGGGAGCCGCATGGACTGGGGCGTCCCCGACCCCGTCTGGAGTTCGCTCGGGTCGATCATGGGCCCCCGCAGCAGGAAGGTATAGAACTGCGCGGCGATGTAGTTGAGCATCACCGTGCTCAGCAGCTCGCTCACTCCGAGCTCCGCGCGCAGGAAGCCCGCGATGCCGCCCCAGAGGGCGCCGCCGAGGGCCCCTGCCATGAGCATGAGCGGCAGCAGGACCACCTTGGGGGAGCCGGGAAAGGCCAGCGCCGTGGCCGTGGAGGCCAGGATTCCCACCAGGATCTGCCCCTCCCCGCCGATGTTCAGGATCCCGCTCCGGAAGGAGATGGCGATGCCCAGGCCGACGAGGATCAGGGGGACGGCCCTCACCAGGACCTCGGTGATCCCGAACTTGTCCGCGAAGGGGCCCGTGAAGATGGTGGCGTAGGTGGCGAGGGGGCTCGCACCGATGGTCCTGAGCACCAGGGCGCCCGCCAGGGCCGCGGCCAGGGCGGCGGCGAGGACCACGCAGGCGCGGTAGAGAAGCTTGACCTTATTCATGCACGACTCCCGCCATGAGCAGACCCAGCTGTTCCCGGGTGGCCCCCGCCGAGGGCAGCACCTTGAGGATCCGCCCCTTGTAGATGACGGCGATGCGGTCCGAGAGGTTCAGGATCTCCTCGAGTTCCTCGGAGATGAGCAGGATCCCGATCCCCTCGCGGCGGTGAGCCAGGAGCCGGGTGTGGATGAACTCCTGGGCGCCCATGTCCACGCCCCGCGTCGGGTAGACCGCCACCAGCGCCTTGGGCCGGCGGGCGATCTCCCGGGCCAGGATCACTTTCTGGATGTTGCCGCCCGACAGGGACCCCGTGGCGGTCGAGATCGACGGGCAGCGGATGTCGAAGGACTCGCGCAGGGCTTCCGCGTTCCTGGCGATCTCGCCGAGCCGGAGGAAGCACGAGAAGCTGAACTTGGCTGAGTCGTAGTCCTTGAGGACCAGGTTGTCCTTCACGGAAAAGGAAGGAACGATGCCCTCGTGGTGCCGGTCCTCCGGGATGTAGCCCATGCCCGCCTCGATCATGCGGACCGGCGGACGGTTGGTGACGTCCTTCCCCTGGAAGTGGATGGTGCCCGATTCAACCCGGCGCAGGCCCGCGAGGGCGTCCGCCAGTTCCCGCTGGCCGTTCCCGGAAACCCCCGCCAGGCCGAGGATCTCGCCGGCGCGAAGCTCGAGGTCCAGCCCGTCCAGGGCATCGTGCCCCCGATCTCCGCGCACCCGGAGCTGCCGGGCGGAGAGGATCACTTCCGATTCCGCGGCGCCGCTCTCGTTCCTGGGCAGGGTCACCTCATGGCCCGTCATCAGGGCCGCCAGCTCCGCAGGCGTGTGATCGGCCGTGCGCCCGTTGAACACCACGGCGCCGTGCCGCAGGATGGCGACGCGGTCCGAGAGGACCTTCACCTCGTTGAGCTTGTGGCTGATGAAGATGATGGAGAGTTCGGAGGTCATGCGCCGCAGGCGGTCCATGAGATCGTCCGTCTCCTGGGGGGTGAGGGCGGAGGTGGGTTCGTCCAGGATCAGGAGCTGCGCTCCGAAGCAGAGGGTCTTGACCAGTTCCACGCGCTGCTGCTCGCCCACCGACAACTGCCAGATGTAGGCGTCCGGATTGACCGGCAGTTCGTGGTGCTCCGAGACCTCCAGGATCCGCTTCCGGGCGCCCCTGAGGTCCAGGTTCATGAAGTGGTGGAGCTGCTTCGACCCCAGCGCCACGTTCTCGGCCACGGTCATGTTGGGCACCAGCATGAAGTTCTGGTGCACCATGCCGATGCCCCGGGCGAAGGCCTCGCTGGGCGTCCTGAAGTGGACCACCTTCCCGTTCACGGAGATCGTCCCGGCGTCCGGGTGGTAGAGCCCCGCGAGGATGTTCATCAGGGTGGACTTGCCGGCCCCGTTCTCGCCCACGAGGGCGAGCACTTCCCCCCTCCTCACCTCCAGGGAGACGTCGTCGCAGGCCAGGACACCGGGAAACCGCTTGGTGATTCCCTTGAGCACGAGTTCCTGGATGGGGTCAGAAGCCGTCTTCATGCGCGCTCCCCTGGAATGACCGGCCTGACGGGCACGGTCCCGGGGACCCGCCGAGGCGGCCTCCGGGACCGAGTCGGGACAGGCCCCGCTACTTCATCTCGACCTTCCAGTCGAGCTTCAGCTTGCCGGCCTTCATGTCCTTCAGGGCGGCATTCACGGCCTTCCGGATGTCCGGCGTGAGCACCGAGCCGACCTTGTCGTTGAACTGGTAGACGAAGCCGCCGTTGGCGAAGTTCATGGGGATGTTCTCCCCGCCCAGTACCTTGGCCTCGCGCTTGCTGATGATCCCCTCCACCACCGCCGTGTAGTCGTAGCTGGCGGCGGCGATGACCTTGAAGCTCTCGGGCATGGTCAGCTGCTCGGTATCCTGTCCGAGCCACCAGATCTTCTTGTCCTTGTACTCGGCGACGGCCCGGAGCGCGCCGGTCGCCTGCTGGGAAGCGCCGGTGAGCACGTCCGCGCCCGCCTTGATGTCCGTGTGGGCGAGTTCGGCGGCCTTGACGAAGTCGCCGAAGCTGCCCGTGTAGGCCAGCTTGATGCTCGCCTTGGGGTTGACGGCCTTGACGCCGAGGTAGAAGCCGCGGTTGTAGCGGGCCGAATCGCCGCCGTCGACCGGGCCGACGTTTCCGATGATGTTGGCCTTGGTGACCTTGCCTGCGATGATGCCGTTCAGGTAGCCCGTCTGCTCGCTCTCGGGCATGTAGGTGAAGACGTTCTTGGGGCCGATCTCGGCGCTGGTCCCGAAGGCGAAGGAGGTCTTGGGGAACTCCTCGGCCATCTCCAGGACGAGGTTCTTGTACTGGGCGCCATGGCAGATGATGATGTCGAAGCCCTTGGAGGCATACTGCCGCGCGGCGGAGCCGGCGTCCACGGGCTTCATCTTCTCGCTGTAGCTGTACTCGACCAGGTTGTTGCCGTACTTCTTCTGGGTGGTCTTGATGGCGTCGTGCATGGCCTGGCACCAGCCCTTGTCGTCCACGGTCGATTCGACGATGAGGGCGACGCGGACCTTGGACTTGGGAGCCGCGGACAGGCTGCCGGCGACGGCGAGGGCGGCCACGAGCGTGAGCAAAGTTCTTTTCATGGCGGATCTCCTGAGGGAACAAACCCACAGTAGCAGGGCCGCGGAGCTGGACGAGCTAATTTTTATTCACAACTTGAAAATTATTACTCATCATGAATCCTGGGACATCCCGTGCCATTCAGCCGGTCCTCGGAGCGTCAGACATGAGCCTTCAAGACCTACCCGCGCCGGAACGGCCGGCCCCCTCCCGGGACCAGATGGTCCGCCATCTCCGCCGGGCCAACGAGATCGCCAGGCGGGCCGTCGCCATGGGCCACCACCCCTTCGGCGCCATCCTGGTGGGACCGGACCACGAGTCCGTGCTCCTGGAGCAGGGCAACGTGAGCACGGTCAACCATGCGGAATCCGTGCTCGCGCGCACGGCCGACATGAACTTCTCGAGCGGCTACCTCTGGGAATGCACCCTCTACACCACCGTCGAGCCCTGCGCCATGTGCGCGGCGACCCAGTACTGGGCCAACATCGGCAGGCTGGTCTACGGCATGGACGAGCGCCGGCTGATGGCCCTGACGGGGGACAGCTCCGAGAATCCGACCATGGACATCCCCTCGCGCTTCGTCTTCGAGCACAGCCAGAAGCGCATCCTGGTCCACGGGCCCTTCCCCGAGGTCGAGGCGGAGATCGCCGCCCTGCACGAAGGCTTCTGGCAAGGGCGCTGACGCCGGCGCGGCGCTACATCATGATCTTGTGGGGCAGGCTCTCGATGCGGGCGGCCGGGGTGATGATCCGGTAGTCGAGCTTGCGCTGGAGCTCGCGGATGGTGTTGGCGCCGGCGTAGGTCATCCCGGAGCGCAGGCCTCCCACGATGTCGGCGATGATCTGGTCCTCGTCCTCCCGGTAGGGAACCTTGGTGGAGATCCCCTCGGCCGTCTTCCAGTCCGTGAGGCCGCCCAGGTGGTCCTCGGCCACCTCGCGGCTGGCCATCCCGCGGTAGACCTTCCAGGCCTTCCCGCTCTCGTCCTGGATCGGGTCCCCGGGCGTGGGCCGCGTCCCCGCGAGCATGCCGCCGATCATGACGAAATCCGCCCCGAACGCCAGGGCCTTGACCACGTCCCCCGGGGTCCGGATGCCCCCGTCCGCGACGATGGACCGGTCCGCCCGGGCGCACTCGCTGATGGCGGTGAGCTGGGGCACGCCGAAGCCGGTCTTGATGCGGGTGGTGCACACGCTGCCCGGTCCGATGCCGACCTTGATGATGTCGGCATGCACGGAAGCCAGGTAGTCCGCCCCCGCGTAGGTGGCCACGTTGCCGGCCATGATGCACTCGTTGGGGAGCATCTCGCGCATGCGCTTGATCATCTTCCCGACGTACTTCGCGTGCCCGTGGGCCACGTCCACGCAGAAGTACTGGGCGCCCGCGCTCTTCAGGGCATCGACCCGCGCGATCTCCTGCTCGGAGGTGCCCACGGACACGAAGACAGGCGTCGTGCACCGCTTGAACATCTCGAGGTTGTCCTCGATGGAGCTGAAGCGGTGGAGGACGCCGATGCCGCCCTTCGCGCCGATGAAGTTGGCCATGCCGTCCGCCGTGAGCGTGTCCATGTTGGCGGTCATGACCGGAAGACCCAGGGACAGCTTGCCCGTCTTGTCGGTCATGCCGATCTCGACGATGCGCCGGGAATCATGGTGGTTGTAGGCGGGAACGAGGAGGACATCGTCGAAGGTGATCGCGGCTTCAGGCATGGCTTTCCTCGATGACAAGAACGGACAGGGCGTCGTCCGGACCGGCAACGGACGGATCCGCGTGATTCCGATCACCGCAGTTCCGGGCGCAGGGGAACGAGTGTAGCGCATTTCCCGGAGTCCATGTCCAGGATTCCCTGGCGCTCCCGACCGGCGGGTATTTCCTCGTGCATTCCGCGCGGGTTCGTGTGATTCGTGGAAGGCATCCTTCCCGGACGCCCTCCGACCATGACCCGAATCGCCTTCATCACCCCCCCGCTCATCAAGCCCGCCGAACCCGGCCTCTCCGCCGCCGCGGCGGCCAGATGGCTCCAGGCCCGGGGCGTGGACGCCCACGCGGTGGACGCGAGCATCGGCTGGTACCGCCACCTGCTGGAGCCCCGGCGCCTGGAGGAGGAGTTGCGGCGGGCGGAGGCGGGGGGCTGCTCCCGAGGCCTGCTCTCGGCCTTCCGGCAGGCGGCCAGGGGAACGGACCTGGGCGGAGCCGCGCTCCGGCGGCCCGCGACCTACCTCGACCGCCGCGTCTACAGTTCCGCGGCGAACCAGCTGGTCAACGCCCTGCGCCTGGCGTCCTTCGCATCCGGAGGCTTCCGGCTCCGCGTGGCCGACGTGGAGGTGAAGGACCGCCGGCCCCACCGCTCCGAGGACCTGGAGGCCATGGCCCGAACGCCGGGGCCCTTCGACGCCTATTACCTCGAAGACCTGATCCCGAGGCTGGCGCGGGAGGGCACCACCCACGCGGCGCTCTCCTTCACCTTCCTGAACCAGGCGTTCGCGGGGTTCCGCCTGGCCTTCCTCCTCCAGGAAAGGCTGCCGTCCGTGCTCCGCCTGGCCGGAGGCCCGCTCATGGCCTGCTGGAGCGCCGTGGGCGCCCCCCTGGCCTTCCCCCTCTTCGACCGGGTCTTCCCCACGTCCGGCGAGGCCGAGATGGAAGCCCTGGCCCGGGAGCTGGGAGGGACGGCCTCAGGGCCCAAGGACGTGCTGGCGCCCGACTTCGACGACATTTCCTGGGAGGACTACCTGGCTCCCATGCCCATCGTCCCGGTCGCCCTGGGCCGGGGCTGCTACTGGCGCCGGTGCACCTTCTGTCCCGACTACCTGCACCCGGCCCATCGCCCGGGCGGCCGCGACGCCCTGCCGGAGTGGCTGGAAAAGGTCGCCGCCAGGTTCCCGGAGGGCGCCATGCTGCACCTCACGGACTCGGCCCTCTCCCCCGCCCTGCTCGACCAGGTGGCCGAGGGGATCCAGCGGCGGCGTCTGCCCCTTCGCTGGCACGGCTTCGCCCGGATGGAGGCCCGCTTCGCGGACCCGGACTTCATGCGCCACCTGGCCGAGGGGGGCTGCGCCATGCTCCAGTGGGGTCTGGAGACGGCGTCCCCGCGCCTGCTGGCCATGATGGACAAGGGCGTGTCTCCCGGACAGGCCCGGCAGGTCCTGCGCAGCAGCGCCGCGGCGGGGATCAAGAACCACGCCTACCTCCTGTTCGGCCTCCCCACGGAATCCGACGCCGACCGCGAGGAGACCCTCGCCTTCGTCCAGGCCGAGGCCGCGTCCCTCCACGACCTGAACGCCTCCCTCCTCAACCTGCCCAAGCGCAGCCCCATGCACGAGGCGCCGGAACGCTACGGCATCACGCGCCTCAGCCCGTTCGGCGCGGACACGGACCTGTCCCTCTACAGCGACTTCCACTGCGGCGCCTCCCACCCGAGACTGGAAGCGCGCCACTGGCTCGCGGCGCGCTTCTTCAAGGATGCTGTGGTGAAGGGGATCCTGGGCGACCTGAACGCCCCTTTCAAGGAGAATCACGCCTGCTTCCTGCCGCGGTGACCCTCAGCGGTAGTCCTCCAGCACGGCCACCAGGAGGTCCCGCACCTTCTTCACCGAGGGGATGAAGACCCGCTCGGCGGGAGAATGCGGATTCTGGAGGGTCGGGCCGATGGAGACGGTGTCCAGCCCCCCGCCCTTCCGGGAGATGCCCGAGCACTCGAGCCCGCCGTGGATCACGGAGACGGCCGGAGCGTGGCCGAACACCCGCGCATAGGCGGCCTTGCACCGTCGCACGACGTCGGCGTCCGGGGCCGTCAGCCAGGGCGACCTGGCCGCGCTGGTGTTGGCCGAGGCGCCGGCCGAAGCGGCGGCCGCCGAGATCTTCCGCCCCAGCTCGTCGAGCCTGGACGCGACAGAGCCCCGCTGCATGCTCTGGACGACCACGCCGGTGCTGTCGGATTCGATGATCCCCAGGCTGTTGGAGGTCTCCGGGATGCCGGGGAACCGTGCGTCCATCCCGGCCACTCCGTTGGGCAGGGCGAGCAGCAGCGCGGCGAGGCGGGCGGTTGCGTCCCCCCGGAATGCAGTCCCCGGGCGAGCTCCGCCGTCGGGTTCGAGGGAGAGCCTGAGATCCGGGTCCTCGCTCCCGCATTCCTTCCGGATCGCCGCCTCGAGGTCCCGCAGGATCCCGAGGGCCTGGTCCCCCGCCCCCGGAGCGAGGGCGATCCGGACTTCCGCCGTCCGGGGGATGGCGTTGCGCGCCGTGCCGCCCTGGATGGCCACCAGCCGGGCCCCCGCGGCCGTCTGGAGGGCGTCCAGGGCCCGGGCTGCGACCTTGATGGCGTTGGCGCGGGGCTTGAGGATGTCGAGGCCGGAGTGCCCTCCGCGCAGGCCGTCCACGCGCAGGGTGAAGACCTGAAGATCGGGAGGCAGGGCCTCCGATTCCAGGAGGGCGGTGATCGTGCTCCTCGTGGAGGAGGCGTCCCCGATGATCAGCATCCCTTCCTCTTCCGAGTCCAGGTTGATGAGCACCTTCCCGTCGATGTTCGCCCGCTCGAGGGTATCCACGCCCAGGCCCGTCGTCTCCTCGCCGGTCGTGAACATGAGTTCCAGGGGCGGATGGGCGATGCCGGGGTCCAGGGCGATGGACAGCGCGACGGCCATGCCGATGCCGTCGTCGGCGCCCAGGGTGGTCCGGTCCGCCTTGAGCCAGTCGCCGTCCCGCAGGAGCGTGATGGGATCCTTGGAGAAATCGTGGGGCGAGGCGGGATCCTTCTGGCACACCATGTCCATGTGGGCCTGGAGGATGATGCCCGGAGCAGTCTCGCGCCCCGGCGTCGCGGGCACCCGGATGAACACGTTCCCGCCCCGGTCGCCGTCCACCCGGAAGCCGTGCGCCTTCCCCCACTCCGTCAGCCATCTGCCGATGGCGGCCTCATGGCCGGAGCAGCGGGGAACCCGGGAGATCTCCTCGAAGATGCCCAGCACCGCCTGGGTTTCCGCATCCAGGCCCTCGAAGGCGGGATGACCGGCCCGCATCCCTCCGGCGCAGGCCGCGAAACAGCAGACGAACCTGCCGAAACCATTCCGAATCCATCGCATGACGACCTCCAGGGGACCCATTCACTCCAACGATAGAATGGGCCCCGTCCCGGCAGGCGCCCTCCTCCCCGAGGCGGGCCGGAAGGGACGGGGCCGCGTGAAGGCTACTTGCCGGGCAGCTTGGAAGCCACGCCCTGGACGAAGAAGTCCATCTTCTCCAGGTCATGGTCGCTGATGGTCTGGCCGGCGGGCACGCGCACCTTGCCGTCCTGGTCCACGACGGGGCCCTGGAAGGGATGGAACTTGCCGGCGACGATCTGGTCCTCGATCTTCTTGACCTGCGCCTGGACGTCCTTGGGAACCGAGGGGCTCAGGGGCAGCATCTTGATGAAGCCGTCCTTGAGGCCGCCCCAGATGCTTCCGCTCTTCCACTTGCCCGCCATGACGTCCTTGACGGTCTTCACGTAGTAGTCGCCCCAGGTGAGCATGACGCCGCCCGTCTGGGCCTTGGGCGCGTACTTGATCTCGTCGGAGTTGTAGGCGAACACGCGGACGCCCTTCTCCTCGGCGGCCTGGTTGGCGGCGGGGGAATCCGTCTCGTGGGTGATCATGTCGGCGCCCTGGGCGATCAGGGTCATGGCGGCTTCGCGCTCCTTGCCGGGGTCGTACCAGGAGTTCACCCAGACCACGCGCACCTCGGCCTTGGGATTCACGCTCCGCATGCCGCGGGTGAAGGCGTTGATGCCCATGACCACTTCGGGGATCGGATAGGAGGCCACGTAGCCGGCGATGTTGCTCTTGGTCATCCTGCCCGCGACGACGCCGTTCAGGTACCGGCCTTCGTAGAAGCGGCCGTTGTACTGGCCGAGGTTCGGGGAGGTCTTGTAGCCGGTGCAGTGCATGAAGACGGTGTTGGGGAACTGCTTGGCCACGTTGAGGGCCGGGTTCATGTAGCCGAAGGAGGTGGCGAAGACGACCTTGCAGCCGCTCTGGGCCATCTCGCGGATGACGCGCTCGGAGTCCGCGCCCTCGGGCACGTTCTCGACGAACTGGGTGGTCACCTTGCCCTTCAGCGCGGTCTCGAGCTGCCTGCGACCCAGGTCGTGCTGGAAGGTCCAGCCGCAGTCGCCGATGGGCCCGACGTAGACGAAGCCGACCTTGATGGGGGTCTGGGCGCCGAGCAGCGATGCGGAGGCCAGCACGGCCGCCGTGCCCAGGAACTTGAGAGTGCGCTTGCTCATCATTGACTGCTCCTTCGACTTGGAATTGAGGGAAGGCCACGCGCGCGTGGCGGTTGTGGGCCGTCGAGACGGCCATGCGCACGGACCAAGGCCGGTCCAGGACGCACAGGCATGCATGTTCACATCTCTGCGGGCTGATTCTGCCATGCCGGACCCCGGCATGTCTCCGGCAGAGCACGATCCGCGGTCGGCCAGGACCGTCCCGGATTTCCCGGGGACCCTCTCGGGACGCGCCGGGAGGCTCCGGAGGCAGGCCCTTCCCGTTTTTTCGAGCCCTTGCTCTTGGAAGGGAGGAGGAACGACGGAAACTTGAGGATGGCAAGGTTCCAGGCGGAGAAGATGGTGAATAATTTTTTAGCTAAGGAATGAAAAATCTTGACTCTCAAGCCCGACTTTTTATACTGCGGTTGTGATCTAGTGATTGACACGCTGTACCTGGCCACGATCCGCGTTTCCAGGATCCTGGTCCCCCGGGTGGCGTTCCGCTGAACGCCGACCGGCCCGCGTGCCGGGGCCGGGCTCCTCGCAGTCTCGACCCAGCCCCAGCCCCATCGTCAGGTTGTCCCCCCAGGAGGCCCAAGTGATCGGAGCCCCAGTCCCCCGGAAAGAAGGCCGAGCCAAGGTGCTCGGCGCCATCCGCTACACGGACGATCTCTCCGCCGAGGGTATGCTCCACGGGGTCACGGTCCGCTCGCAGGTTCCTCGCGGCGTCCTGAAGGGCATCACCTTCGGCGAGGGAATTCCCTGGGATGAGTTCGTCGTCGTCACCGCTGCGGACATCCCCGGCAAGAACCGGGTGACCTCGATCATCCACGACCAGCCATTCCTGGTGGGCCTCGGCGAGGAGATCACCCATGTGGAGCAGCCGGTGGTGCTGCTGGCCCACCGCGACCGCCTGCTCCTGGAGAAGGCCCGCAGGGCGGTCTCCCTGCAGGTGGAGGAGCTGCCCGCGGTCCTGGACATCCAGTCTTCCATCGACCTGGCCCAGGTCATCTACAACCAGGACAACCTCCTGAAGGACATCTGGATCCGGAAGGGCGATCCCGATCAGGTCTGGGACGAGGCCGCCCACGTCTTCGAGGCCACCTACCGCACGGGCGCGCAGGAGCAGATGTACCTGGAGACCAACACCGCGCTGGCCGAGGTGGAGGGCACGGGCCCCGCCGCCCAGGTGACCGTCCGCGGCTCCATGCAGTGCCCCTACTACGTCCACAATGCCGTCAAGCAGCTCTTCGGCCTCCCCGACGACCGGGTGCGCATCATCGCCATGGAGATGGGCGGGGCCTTCGGCGGCAAGGAGGACTATCCCTCCCTCCTGGCCGGCCATGCCGCGCTCCTGGCGCACAAGGCCGGACGGCCCGTGAAGATCACCTACGACCGGGAAGAGGACCTGGTGGCCACCACCAAGCGCCATCCCTCCCGGACCCGCGTCAGGATGGCCTTCGACCGGGACGGCAAGTTCCTGGCCATCGACACGGACTACGTGCTGGACGGCGGGGCCTACGCCACCATGTCCCCGGTGGTGCTGAGCCGCGGGGCCCTGCACGCCGCGGGCGTCTACGCCTCTCCCAACGTGCGCATCCATGCCCGGGCCGTGGCCACCAACACGCCGCCCCCGGGCGCCTTCCGGGGCTTCGGCGCCCCCCAGAGCCTCTTCGCCATCGAGCGCCACATGGACGTCTGCGCCCGCGGCATGGGCATGGACCCCGTGGAACTCCGCCGGAAGAACTTCCTCCGGATCGGGGACACCACCGCCACGGGCCAGATCATCAAGGAGAACGTGGACCTGGCGGGCATCATGGACCGCGCCCTGGCTGAGATCGGCTACCAGGAGAAGCGCGCGCAGTTCCGGAAGCACAACGCCACGGACGATCCCATCAAGCGGGGCGTGGCCTTCTCGGTGTTCATGCACGGCTGCGGCTTCACCGGCAGCGGGGAGACCTACTACGCCTCCGTGGCCGGGGTGGAGGGCCTGGCGGACGGCACCGTCTCGATCCTCGCCGCCTCCACGGAGATGGGCCAGGGCAAGAACACGGTCTTCTCCCAGATCGTGGCGGAGGCCCTCGGCCTGCCCATGGACATGGTGGATACCGCCCCGGCCGACACGAAGTACGTGCCCAACAGCGGGCCGACCGTGGCCTCCCGCAGCACCATGGTGGTCGGCAAGCTCATCGAGGAGGCGGCCTACAGCCTCAAGCAGGCCCTCGTCCAGCAGCGGTTCCTGAAGTCCCCCTACACGCCGGAGGAGTTCCGGGAGGCGATGAAGAAGGCCGTCGCGGCGCTGGGCACCGTCAAGGCCTACGCCCAGTACCACAAGCCCCCCCAGGTCGTCTGGGACGACGCGACCTACGTGGGGGACGCCTACCCGACCTTCTCCTGGGCCTGCGACGCCGTGGAAGTGGCCGTGGACACCGTCACCTTCGAGGTGAAGGTGGAGGACTTCGTGGCCGTGCAGGAAGTGGGCCGCGTGGTGAACCCCGTCCTCGCGGCGGGCCAGATCGAGGGCGGCGTGGCCCAGGGCATCGGCTGGGGCCTCTGGGAGGAGGTGGTCGCCGACAGGGGACGCATGGTCAACAACCAGATGACCAACTACGTGGTCCCCACCTGCGCGGATCTCCCGCGCATCCGCGTGGTCTTCCTCGAGGATCCCCATCCCGCGGGCCCCGGCGGCGCCAAAGGCATCGGCGAGCTGCCCATGGACGGCCCTGCCCCGGCCCTGATGAACGCCCTCGAGAGCGCCCTCGGCCCCCTGCGCTTCGACGAAGTCCCCATGACCCCAGAACGGATCCTCGCCCGGATCGAGGAGGCGGACCGTGGCTGAACAGGGATACCCCTCAGGAATCCGGATCCCGGATCTCACCGGGATGCAGGGTGATGCTTGTTTTTCATCCTTTTTATCCCTTTCATCCTTGTTCTCGACTTCTGTAAAAGCATGTTCAACAAGGATGCAAGGGATGAAAGGGATAAAAGCCATAGAAGCCAAGGCACTGGCTCAATCCTTCATCCAGGTTCACCCATTGGTTGAGGTGCTCGCATGACCACGATCGAGCTCACGATGACCGTGAACGGGGTGTCGCGCACCGCGGTCGTGCACCCCATGACCCGCCTCCTGGACGTGCTCCGGGAGGACCTCGGGCTCACCGGGACCAAGGAGGGCTGCGGCGAGGGCGAATGCGGGGCCTGCTCCATCCTGATGAACGGCCGGGTGGTGAACAGCTGCCTGATCCCAGCCGCCCAGGCCCAGGGCGCCACCCTCGTCACCGTGGAAGGCCTCTCCGAAAGCGAGCGGCTCTCGCCGCTCCAGGATGCGTTCCTCGCCCACAACGCGGCCCAGTGCGGCTTCTGCACCCCGGGCATGCTCATCGCCGCCCAGGACCTCCTGAACCGCTGTCCCTGCCCGGACGAGCGCCAGGTCAAGGAGGGCCTCGCCGGAAACATCTGCCGCTGCACCGGCTACGTGAAGATCCTCGACGCCGTGAAGACGGCGGGAGGTTCCCGATGAGAAGCTACCTCCCCGACTACGACCTCGTGTCCCCCGCCTCCCTGGACGAGGCCCTGGCGCTGCTCGCGGGCGACCCCGGCGGCTACCGCCCGATCGCGGGCGGCACGGACCTCATGGTGGTGCTCAACGCAGGACGCCTTCCGGTCGCGAAGTTCCTCGATCTGTCCCGCTGCGGAGAGCTGCGGGGCATCCAGGAGACCGGCACCCATCTCTCCCTTGGCGCCCTCACCACCTTCACGGAAGTCCGGGACTGCCGGGCTGTCCACCAGCACTTCCCCAACCTCGTGAAGAGCGCCCGCCTCACCGGCGCCCTGGCCATCCAGAACCGGGGCACCCTGGGCGGCAACATCGTCAACGCCAGCCCCGCCGCCGACACGCCGCCGAGCCTGCTCGCCTACGGCGCCGAGGTGGAGCTGGTTTCCGAGCGCGGATCCCGCCGGGTGGCCTACGAGGCCTTCCACCTCGGCTACAAGAAGATGGATCTCGCCCCGGACGAGCTGCTCCACCGCATCATCGTCCCCAAACCCTCGGGCCGGACCTTCCACTTCTACCGGAAAGTGGGCACCCGCCAGGCCCAGGCCATCTCCAAGATCTGCCTCGCCGCCTTCGCTCGCATCGAGCACGGCGTCGTGGCGGAATTCCGCGTGGGGCTCGGATCCATAGCCCCCGTGCCTGCCCGGGCCCGGAACGCCGAAGCGGTGATCCTGGGCAGGCCTGTTGAATCCCTGCCCGTCCAGGAGGCCCAGCGGGCCTTCCTGGCGGACATCAGTCCCATCGACGACATCCGCTCCACCGCCCACTACCGCGGCGTCGTCGCCCGGAACGTCCTCGGCCAGATGCTGCGGGAGCTTTCCGCCATGAACCCACAAGCCTCCAGCGGATGAACCGCCTCCGGCACGAGAACCCCGATCCATGCTGCAAACCCGGAACCATCCCGCCTTCATCCCCTTCATCCCTTGCATCTTTGTTTGAACAGTATTTTTTAAACAAGGATGCAAGAGATGAAAGGGATGGCAAGAACCCCAGCCTTCTCCTCCCAGCCTCTTCCCATCTGCTATTTCAGCCCTGAACGGAGCCCATCATGTCCGACCTCTACCAGAAGATCTACCACCGAGCCAAGGAACTGGAAGGCGAGACGGCCCGGTTCCTCATGGACATGGTCCGGGTGCCGTCCTTCAGCATGACCGAGGGCGACGTCATCCAGGTCATCAAGAAGGAGATGGAGGCCCAGGGCTTCGACGAGGTCAAGGTGGACGGCCTGGGCAACGTGATCGGGCGCATCGGCAACGGTCCCCGCGTCATCGCCTTCGACGCCCACATCGACACCGTGTATCCCGGCGACATGAGCCTCTGGAACTTCGACCCCTTCACGCCCAGGATCGAGGACGGCCAGGTCTGGGGCCGCGGCACCGTGGACCAGGAGGGCGGCATGGCCGCCATGGTCACCGCCGGCAAGCTCGTCAAGGAGATGGGCCTGAACAAGGGCTTCACCCTCTACTTCACGGGCACCGTCATGGAGGAGGACTGCGACGGCCTCTGCTGGAAGTACATCCTGAACGAGGACAAGATCCGTCCCGAGATGGTGGTCATCACCGAGCCCACGAACATGAACATCTACCGCGGGCACCGCGGCCGCATGGAGATGCAGGTGCGCGTCAAGGGCCTGAGCTGCCACGGCAGCGCCCCCGAACGCGGCGACAACGCCATCTACAAGATCAGCCGGGTCGCCCTGGAGATCGAGAAGCTCCACGACCGCCTCGCCAACGACCCGTTCCTGGGCAAGGGCAGCATCTGCGTGTCCCAGGTCTTCTTCACCGGCCCCAGCCAGTGCGCCGTGCCCGACAGCGCCTGGATCAACCTGGACCGCCGCCTGACCTTCGGCGAGACCAAGGAGATCGCCGTGGCCGAGGTGAAGGACGCCGCCGCCCGGGCCGGCTATCCGGACGCCGAGGTCACCGTGCTCGAATACGCCGAGAAGGCCTACACCGGCCTCGTCTATCCCATGGAGAAGTACTACCCCACCTGGGCGATCCCCGAGACCAGCCCCTGGGTCGTCTCGGCCGTGGACGCCTACGAGAAGACCCTGGGCCGGAAGCCCTTCGTGGACAAGTGGACCTTCAGCACCAACGGCGTCTCCATCGCCGGCATGGAAGGCATCCCCTGCATCGGCCTCGGCCCCGGCAACGAGGTGCTGGCCCACTTCCCCAACGAGCACTGCCCCCTGGAGCACCTCTCCGGCGCCTCCGCGTTCTACGCGGGCCTGGTGGCCCAGCTGAACGGCAAGGCCTGAGGGAGGGAACGCGCCGATGACCCCCTTCACCTACCGATGCACCGACTGCGGACGCGAGTACTCGCGGGAGCAGGTCCGCTACCTCTGCCCCGAGTGCGGGAAGAGCTACCGGCCGGGCATCCCCCTCGCGGGCGTGCTGGAAGCGGTCTTCGATTATCCGCGCATCCACGATTCCTTCAGGCCTGAAGCCCCAGACTGGAATCTGTTCTGCGCCGTCGAGGCCGAGTTCCATCCCCCCATGGCCGTGGGCAACACCCCCCTTGTGAAGGTGCGCCGGCTGGGCGAGAGCCTGGACCTCCCCGGGCTCTGGGTCAAGAACGACGGACTCAACCCCAGCGGCAGCCTCAAGGACCGGGCCTCCTTCCTCGTGGCCGCCGAGGCGCGGCGCCTGGGCGAGCGGCGGGTCGTGGCGGCCTCCACCGGCAACGCCGCCTCCGCCCTGGCGGTCGTCTGCGCCTCCGCCGGCCTCGAGGCGCTGATCTTCGTCCCCGAGAAGGCCCCCAGGGGCAAGCTCGTGCAGATGGTCGTGGCGGGGGCCACGGTGGTCCCCGTGAAGGGCACCTACGACGACGCCTTCCGGCTGAGCCTCGAATACACGGCCCAGCGGGGAGGCCTCAACCGCAACACGGCCTACCATCCCCTCACCCTCGAAGGGAAGAAGACCGCCGGGCTCGAGATCTGGGCCCAGCTCGGCTTCCAGGTCCCGGACGCCGTGGTCGTCTCCG
>DAOPZL010000017.1:0-2481 GCA_035353395.1 Holophaga sp. | reverse complement strand
CTCGAGATCTGGGCCCAGCTCGGCTTCCAGGTCCCGGACGCCGTGGTCGTCTCCGTGGGGGACGGCGTGATCCTGGGCGGCGTGCACAAGGCCTTCGTGGACCTGCGTCGCGCCGGACTCATCGACAGACTCCCCCGCTTGATCGGGGTGCAGGCAGAGAAGTCCGACGCCATCCACCGCTATGTCCAGACGGGCGTCTACCGCGACGCGGCGGATCCTTCCACCCGGGCCGACTCGATCTCGGTGGTCTGCCCCAGCAACGCCCACGGCGCGCGGAAGGCGGTGCTGGAAAGCATGGGCCTGACGCTCACGGTGACCGACGACGAGATCCTCGACGCCCAGGGACTCCTGGCCCGGGGCACGGGCATCTTCACGGAGCCTGCCGGCGCTGCAGCCATGGCCGGCCTGGTGAAGCTCCAGAAGGGCGAAGGCCGCCTGTCTCCCGACGCCCGCGTGGTGGTCCTCGCCACCGGCCACGGGCTGAAGGACATCGAGTCGCCCCTCACCCGCATCTCCATCCCCGCCGCCGTGGAGCCGCGCATGGAGGCGGTGAACGTATGAACGGGATCGCCGCGGGGATTTCGGAGAACAACCAAACGGCAATCTTGGCCGAAAGCCATGTTCATCCGAATGCCATCCCTTTCATCTCTTCTATCCTTGTCATAAAAGCATTAAAAGATGGATTAACAAGGATGAAAGGGATGAAAGGGATAATAGAAAATAAACAGATGCTGGGTCCTGCACATGCTCACTGATCCTGGTCGCACCCTCATCCGCAACGGCCGTCTGGTCCTGGAGTCGGGAATCGAGACGGCGGACCTCCTGGTGGAGGGCGAGCGCATCGCCGCCATCGGGCACGGCCTGGAGACGGGCGACGCCCGGGTGATCGATGCCGCGGGCTGCTACGTGCTCCCCGGCTTCATGGACTTCCACACCCATGTCGACGACCGCATCGGGCGCTTCCAGCTGGCCGACGACTACGAGAGCGGCACCCGCGCGGCCGCCCTCAATGGCATCACGACCCTCTGCACCTTCGTCACCCAGGATCCGGCTGTTTCCCTGCGCCAGGGGCTCCGGACCGCCCGGGGGAAGGCGGAAGGCCGTTCCCACGTCGACGTGGCCTGGCACCTCACACCCACCACCTTCGGCGAGGAGGACTGGCGCGAGATGGCGCTCCTGGCGGAAGCGGGCTACCGCACCTTCAAGTTCTACACGACCTACAAGAGCGCGGGCATCTACGCGGACGAGGCCCGGCTGGAGGAGGTCTTCCGGCGCCTGGGGCCCCTGGGCGTCCGCTTCCTGGTCCACTGCGAAGATGACGCGGTCATCGCCGCCGTGGACCCGGTCCGCATGGAGCTGGCCCGCGGATCGGCCCACGCGCGGCTCCGCCCCGAGCAGGCCGAGACCACCTCGGTGGAGAAGCTCCTCGCCCTGGCCGAGCGCTGCGGCGTGCCCGTCCACATCGTCCACGTCTCGACCGTCGGCGCGGCCGAGCGCATCCTGGCCGCCCGGACCCGGCAGGACGCTACCTGCGAAACCTGCCCCCAGTATCTCTGGCTGGACGAGAGCTGGCTGGACCGGCCGGACGGCCACCGCTGGATCTGCTCCCCTCCCCTGCGGAACGATCGCGCGCGGTTCCGGGAACTCGCCCACGACGGCGCCTTCGATGTCGTCGCCACCGACCACTGCGCCTTCACGCGCAGGGACAAGGACGACCGCGACAAGTGGGACGTGCGGACCGTCGCCAACGGCCTCCCCGGCATCGGGGCCCTGCCCCACCTGGCCTGGAAGGTCTGGGAACACGACCCCCACCGCGCCGCCAGGGAACTGGCGCGGCGCCTCTCCTCCGGGCCGGCCACCCTCCTGGGCGTGGGGAACCGGAAGGGTTCGCTGCGCGAAGGGCTGGACGCGGACCTCGTGGTCCTGGACCCCCGGGGTCCCCTGCGTCCCATCCGTTCCACCTTCGCCGACGCCTTCGAGACCTACCCTGAATTCAACACCACCCTCTCCTTCCGCCACGTCCTCCTGCGAGGCAAGTCCCTCGTGGAGAAGGACGAGCTGGCTGAACCCGGCACCCGCCGCGGACAGGCCCTGCAGGGCCGGGCCTGAGTCGTACCTCCGCCCACCCCCTTTCCCGTTCCATGGAGATTCCCATGCCCACTTCCGCCATCCGCGCCCTGCTCGCCGAATTCCAGGGGCTCAGGACCGACCTCTTCCACAAGGACTTCCTGCTGACCTGGGAGCATTCCGAGGAGGAGCTCAAGGCCATCCTGACCCTGGCCGAGACCCTCAAGCAGCTCCACCAGGCCGGCTGCTCCTACCGCAGCTTCGACAGCGGCCTCGCCATCTCCATCTTCCGCGACAACTCCACCCGCACCCGGTTCAGCTTCGCCTCCGCCGCCAGCGCCCTGGGCTTCACGCTCTCCGAGCTGGACGAGCAGAAGAGCCAGGTGGCCCACGGGGAGACCGTGCGCGAGACGG
>DAOPZL010000016.1:48795-50958 GCA_035353395.1 Holophaga sp. | reverse complement strand
TCGGGAAGATCCAGCGGGGCGCCTTCCAGGCGGCCTACAAGCTCTACCTCGACGCCGTCGGCTTCCCCGGCATCGTGGCGGCCCTGTGCCCGGAGCCCTGCAGGGGCGCCTGCCTCCGGGAGGCCTGCGGCGGCGCCATCTCCCTGCGCCTCCTGGAGCGGGCCGCCATCGCCCACGCGAGGAACCTCGACCCCACGAGCTACAACGTGCCGCCGAAGCACCGGAAGGTGGCCGTCGTCGGCGCGGGCATCAGCGGCCTGGCCTGCGCCCTGCGCATGACTACCCGGGGCTACGAGGTCGCCGTCTTCGAGAAATCCGGCCGGATCGGCGGCCATCTCCACGGCCTGCTGCCCCCGGAGGCCTTCCTCCCGGAGCTCGAGCGGCAGTTCATGCACGAGACCTGGGACCTGAGGCTGGACACCGAGGTCCGCGGCCTCGACGAGCTGTCCTTCGACGCCGTCTACGTGGCCACGGGCGCCGGGGGGCCGGACTTCGGGCTGGTCCCCGATCCCGGCGGCGCCTTCGCCAGCACGCGCCCCGGCTGCTTCCTCGGCGGCTCCCTGGCCGGCCGGGACACCATGGGCGCCCTCTTCGACGGGCTCAAGGCCAGCCACGCCCTGGAGCGCTTCCTCAAGGTCGGCGGCATGAACCATCCGGCCGGCCGGGTCACGACCCGGCTGGAGCTGGACCCTTCCCGCTTCCCCTCGGTGGCCGCCGTGCTCCCGGCCGATGGACAGGCCTACACTGAGGCCGAGGCCGTCCAGGAGGCGGCGCGGTGCCTGCGATGCGCCTGCGACGCCTGCATCCGGACCTGCGACCTGATGCGCTACTTCCGGAAGTTCCCGAAGCGGATCGCGGAGGAGGTCCACCTCAGCGTGAACCCCGGCACCCTGGACGGGAACGGCACCCTGGCCACGCGGCTCATCTCCACCTGCAACCAGTGCGGCCTCTGCAGGGAGGTCTGCCCCCAGGGCATCGACACGGGGGACATCTTCCTGCAGGGCCACCGGGCCATGCACCGGCGGGACGCCATGCCCTGGGCCTGGCACGACTTCTTCCTGCGGGACATGGCCTCCGCGAACACGGAGGGGGGACTCTCCCGGCTGCCCCCAGGCCACGACCGGAGCCGCTACCTCTTCTTCCCGGGCTGCCAGCTCGGGGCGTCCGATCCCCGCTGCGTGACCGGCAGCTACCGCTTCCTGCTCGACCACTGGCCCGACACGGCCCTCGCCCTGGGGTGCTGCGGCGCCCCGGCGGAGTGGGCCGGGGACGAGACCCTGCGCGACGAGGTCACGGCGCGGATCCGGCAGGACTGGCTCGCCTTCGGGAAGCCCACGGCCGTCTTCGCCTGCCCCACCTGCAGGCAGGTCTTCGGGCGCCATCTCCCCGACATCCCGGGCGTCTTCCTCTACGAGCTGATGCGCGACCAGGGGCTCGCTCCCTCCCGCAGCCCCGGCGGCGCCGCCTCGGTGTTCGACCCCTGCGCCAGCCGCGGGGAGCCGGGCCTGCAGGCGGCCGTCCGCGAGCTTGCCGGGCGGGCCGGACTCGTCCTGGAGCCGCTGCCCATGGAGGGCCGGCTCGCCCAGTGCTGCAGCTACGGCGGCCAGGTGTCCGTGGCTCATCCCCCCTACGCCCGCCAGGTCGTGCAGGCGCGCATCGCCGAGGGCGCCCTGCCCTACGTGACCTACTGCAGCAACTGCCGCGACCTCTTCGCCGCCGCCGGGAAGCCCGCGCGGCACATCCTGGACCTCCTGCTGGACCTGGACGGGGCGGACCGCGTCCCCCCCACCGTCACGGAGCGGAGGCGCAACCGGATCGCCCTGAAGCGCGGCCTGCTGGAGACGTTCTGGCAAGAATCCGGAGGATCGGAGGAGACACCCATGGACCTGAGGATCGACCCGGAACTCAGGCGGAAGCTGAACGACGCCCTGATCCTGGAGGCCGACATCGCCCAGGTGGTGGCGCACTGCGAGCGCAGCGGGCGGAAGCTCCTCGACCCGGCCACCGGCACGTTCACCGGGCACCTGCTCGTGGGCCGGATGACCTGCTGGGCCGAGTACCGCCCGGCGGCCGGCGGCGGCTTCGAGCTCGTCAACGCCTACGGCCACCGCATGAGCCTGGAGGAGGGCTGACCATGGCCGGAGAGAGGACCCTGATCTGCCA
>DAOPZL010000016.1:20051-48695 GCA_035353395.1 Holophaga sp. | reverse complement strand
CGCATGAGCCTGGAGGAGGGCTGACCATGGCCGGAGAGAGGACCCTGATCTGCCACCCGTGCCAGCTGGCCCTGGAGCCCCGGAAGACGGACTTCACCTATCTGGGGCACACCTTCTACGCCGACATGCTGCGGTGCCCCGGCTGCGGGGAGGTCTACATCCCCGAGGAACTCGCGAAGGGGCGCATCGCGGAGGTGGAGATGCAGATGGAGGACAAGTAGGTGGGCCGGAGGACCTACAGCGTCTGCCCCGTCTGCCTGAGGCGCGTCCCCGCGGAGCGCGTGCGCGAGGACGACGGCACCTTCCTGCACAAGGCCTGCCCCGAGCACGGCGCCTTCCGCACCATCCTGTGGCGCGGCCGCACGGACCTCGACGCCTGGATCGGGAACGCGGAGGGCGCGCCCCTCGAGTCCCCCCGCTGCCCCGGGGCCTGCGGCCTCTGCCCGGACCATCTCCAGGGGACCTGCTGCGTGCTGCTGGAGGTCACGAAGCGCTGCGACCTGGCCTGCCGGTTCTGCTTCGCGGACGGCGGCGGCGGGGCGGAACCGGCCTTCGGGGACCTCGAGGCCCAGCTCCGCCGGCTCGCCGTCCCCGGCAAGACCCTGGTGCAGCTGAGCGGCGGCGAGCCGACCACGCGCGGCGACCTGCCGGAGCTGGTCGCCGCCGCGAAGGCGGCCGGCTGCCGCTACGTCCAGCTCAACAGCAACGGCCTGCGGCTGGCGGAGGACGCGGGCTACGCGAGGGCCCTGGCGGAGGCCGGCCTGTCCTTCGTGTTCATGCAGTTCGACGGCACCGACGACGTCATCCATGAGCGCCTCCGCGGCCGGCCGCTGCTGGCGGCCAAGCGGCGGGCCATCGAGCACTGCGCGGCCTGCAACCTGGGCGTCACCCTCGTTCCGACGGTGGTGCCGGGCGTCAACGACCACGACCTCGGCGGGATCCTGCGCCTCGGGGTGTCCCTGGCCCCGGCGGTGCGCGGGGTCCACTTCCAGCCGGTCAGCCACCTCGGCCGGATCCCCGCCCCCCCCACGGACGGGATGCGCTTCACCCTGGACGAGCTCCTGGAGGGGCTGGAGCGGCAGGCGAAGGGCCTGCTCCCGCCCGGACGCCTCCTGCCCTCCCGCTGCGACCATCCGATGTGCGGGTTCCACGGCGACTTCGTCGTGGGGCCGGACGGGAGGCTGGCGCCGCTCTCGCGTCCCCGGGGCGCCGGATCCGAGTGCTGCTGCGGACCCGCCACGGCCGACCAGAACCGGGCGTTCGTGGCCCGGCGCTGGCTGAGGCCGCTGCCGACGAAGCTGGAGGAGGCCCGCCGCCAGGACCTGCGGGACCTGGACTACTTCAGCAGCCGCGTGCAGACCCACGGGTTCACCGTGACCGCGATGGCCTTCCAGGATGCCGGCAACCTGGACCTGGAGCGCCTGCGGAGGTGCAGCCTCCACGTCTTCGACCACGGCCGCTTCGTGCCGTTCTGCGCCTACTACCTGTCAGGGTTCCCGGCATGACGGACGAGCCCGTCCTCCGCCCGGGCGGCTTCGCCCTCACGGATCGCGCCCTGGCCTTCTGCGCGTTCCCCCCCGGGGCGCGGATCCTCGACCTGGGCTGCGGCCGGGGCGCCACGGTCCGGCACGCGCGGCGGGTCCACCACCTCGACGCCTGGGGCGTGGATCCGGATCCGGCCCGCGTGGCTGGGCGGGCGCATCTCCTCCGGGCCCGCGCCGAACACCTCCCCTTCCCCGCGGACTCCGTGGCCGGCGTGCTCCTGGAGTGCAGCCTCTCCGTCATGGACGACCCGGAGGCGGTCCTGGCAGAGTGCCGCCGGGTCCTGAGGCCGGGCGGCCGCCTCGTCCTCTCGGACGTCTACGCCCGGGGCCAAGCCGCCCGCCTGCGGGGCTGCCTGGGCCGCGTGGACCGGAAGGAGACCCTGGTCGCCAGGCTCTCGGCCCAGGGGTTCGGGCTGGAGCTGTTCGAGGACTGCTCGGAGCACCTGCGCGTCCTGTGGGCGCAGCAGGTGTTCGAGAAGGGCCTCGCGGCGCTCTGCGCCGAGCTGGGGGCGGACCGGGACGGGCTCGGGGCCGTGGACTGCGGCTACTGCCTCCTCGTCGCCCGCCGGGAGGGGGCGTGATCTCGCCCCTGGAGGCCTGGACGGCCCGGTGCGCGGGCCTCGCGGAACCGGATCCCGCGGCGGTCCAGCGCTGGCAGATGGCGCGGCTGCGCGAGGCCGTGGACCATGCCCGGGGGCATGGCCGGTTCTATGCCGCACGCCTGGAGGGGATCGACGCGCATGCGCTCGCCTCCCCGGCGGACCTGGCGCGGCTGCCGTTCACCCGGCCTGCGGACCTCGCCCGGGATCCCTTCGCCTTCCTGTGCGTCCCCCAGGCCGAGGTGGCGCGCGTCACCACCCTCTCGACCTCGGGCAGCACGGGGGCGCGGAAGCGGATCTTCTCCACCGCGGGGGACCTGGCCCGCACCGTGGACTTCTTCGCCCACGGCATGCGCACCCTCGTCGGCGCGGGGCAGGAAGTCCTGATCCTCCTGCCGGGGGACACGGAGCACGGCATCGGGCGCCTCCTCCAGACGGCCCTCGCGCGGACCGGGGTCCGGTCGCGGATCCGCGCCGCCGGCTGGCGCGCTCGGGACGCCCTCGAGGCCGCCCGGACCGCGGACTGCCTCGTGGGGATGCCGGCGGACCTCCTCTGCCTGTGCCGCACCGATCCGGGCCTCCGTCCGGGCAGCGTGCTCCTCAGCGCGGACTACGCGCCGCCGTGCATCGTGGAGGCGCTCCGGGACGCCTGGGACTGCCGCGCCCTCACCCACTTCGGCATGACGGAGACGGGCTTCGGCTGCGCCGTCCAGTGCGCCTGCGCGGAAGGCCACCACGTGCGCCATCCGGACCTGCTCCTGGAGATCGTCGATCCCGCCACGGGCCGCCGGCTGCCTCCCGGGTCGCCCGGCGAACTCGTCGTCACGACCCTGCGGCGCGAGGCCATGCCCCTCCTGCGCTACCGGACGGGCGACCTCTCGCGCCTGGTGACGGGCCCCTGCGCCTGCGGCGGCGTCCTGCCCCGCCTGGGGCGGGTGGAGGGGCGCCGGGAGAACGAACTCCCGCTCGGGAACGGGGAATTCCTCAGCATCCATCGCCTGGACGACCTCCTGTTCGCCCAGCCTCCGGTCCGCGCCTTCGAGGCCGAGCTGGAGCGGACGGAAGGGCGCCCCAGGCTGGTCCTGACGGTGGATGCCCAGGGGCCCCTGGATCGGGACGCGGTCGCCGCGCGCCTGCCGTCCGGCCTCGAGCTGGCGTGGCGCCGGTCCGCACTCGACCCCTTCGCCAGCCCGGGGAAGAGGCGCGTCCGCTTGCTACCATCCATCTGAAGGGAGATCCGCCATGAGAGACATCCTGCCCATCCTGGAGGCGTGGAAGAGCCAGGGCGAACGGATCGCCGTCGCCACGGTGATCGAGACCTGGGGCTCGTCCCCCCGTCCGGTGGGCTCCAAGCTGGCCGTCACCGCGAGCGGCCTCATCGAGGGCTCGGTCAGCGCCGGCTGCGTGGAGGCCGCCGTGATCCAGGAGGCCCAGGCCGTCCTCGAGTCCGGCGTGCCGCGCCTCCTCAGCTACGGCGTCTCCACGGGGCGGGCCCTCGAAGTGGGCCTGGCCTGCGGCGGGACGCTCAAGGCCTTCGTCGAGCCCTTCACCGCCTTCGCGGGCGTCTTCGACCAGGTCAAGGCGCGCCTCGAGGCCCGGGAGCCGGTGGCCCTCGTCGGCGTACTCGAAGGCCCCCGGGAGCTCCTCAACCGCAAGCTGGCGGTCTTCGCGGACGGCAGCACGGCGGGCGATCTCGTCCTGCCGGGCCTCTCCGGCGAGGTGACGGGGCGCGCGGGCGCCCTCCTGGCGGGCGAGGCCGGCGGCACGATCGAACTCGCCGGGCTCCGGCTGTTCGTGGACGTCGTCCCGAGGGTGCCGCGCCTCGTCGTGGTGGGCGCCGTGCACATCGCCGAGTTCCTGGTCCCCATGGCGGCCCTGGCCGGCTACGAGACCGTCGTGGTCGATCCCCGCGCCGCCTTCGCCACGCGCGAGCGGTTCCCGAACGCCTCGGCGATCGTCCGGCGATGGCCGGACGAGGCCCTGGCGGCCCTGGATCTCGACGAGGCCTCCTTCGTCGTCGTCCTGACCCACGATCCGAAGCTGGACGATCCCGCCCTGGGCGCCGCGCTCCCGAGCCGGGCGCGCTATGCCGGGGTGCTGGGCAGCCGGCGTTCCGTGGAGCAGCGCAAGGACCGCCTGCGGGAGCTGGGGCTCACGGAGGACCAGCTTTCGCGCCTCCGCGCCCCCATCGGACTCCCCCTGGGGGGTCGCAGCGCCGTCGAGATCGCCGTGAGCATCCTGGCGGAGATCATCCAGGCCAGGAACACCCCGGCCTCCTGATCTTCCTCCGTGGCCGCGCGGATTCCCGCATGAACTTTTTTTTCCTCGATCGTTATATCCATTCGGATCTTGCGCTCCGCTATATCTATGTGCAACCATCGAACATCCCATCCACGGATGACGATGGGCGGTTGGCAACCCGCACCTTAACGCCCCAATCGAGGGGTGCGGGTTGCGAACCGGTGGTGCATAATCCTGGACGTTGTTCCAGTTGGAGGTTGCACATGAGGCCGTGGCTGCGTCCCCTGGTCTGCGGGTTCTTCCTGCTCTCGTCGGCGCTGGGCGCCCAGGAGAGCAAGGGGTTCGTCTACCTGGCCAGCACCATCGGCCCCATCGACGCCGGCATCGTGGGCGCCCTGGAGGACGCCTTCGAGAAGGACACGGGCATCCGCGTGCGCCACGTGGGCGCGGGCACGGGCGCCGCGCTGGACATCGCGAAGCAGGGGAGCGTGGACCTGGTCCTGGTGCACGCCAAGGCCCTGGAGGAGCAGTTCGTGGCGGACGGCTACGGCCTCGAGCGCGTGCCGCTCATGTACAACGACTTCGTGATCGTCGGGCCGGCCTCGGACCCCGCGGGCGTCAAGGGCATGAAGAACGCCCTCGAGGCCATGAAGACCCTGGCGGGCAAGGCCGCCCCCTTCGTGAGCCGCGGCGACAATTCGGGCACCCACGTGGCGGAGAAGGACCTCTGGGCCAAGGCGGGGCTGAAGCCCGCGGGCGCGTGGTACCAGCTCTTCGCGAAGGGCGCCGAGGGCAACACGGCGACGCTCCTCTACACGGATGCCCAGAACGCCTACACGGTCATCGACCGGGCCAGCTACCTGGGCGTCAGGGACAAGGTCAAGCTCCAGGTCCTGGTGGAAGGGGACGAGGTCCTGCTGAACCACATCTCCCTGATCCCCCTGAATCCCGCCAAGCTGCCCAAGGTCCGGACCCGGGACGCCGCCGCCTTCGCGGACTGGCTGACCGCCGCGGACAAGGGCCAGAAGCTCATCGAGTCCTTCGGAAAGGACAAGTTCGGCCAGGCCCTCTTCATTCCCGAATCCAAGGCCTGGAAGGCGAGATAGCCTCCCGGCCCGAACCCTGAAACCACCTTCCTCTAGGGAGCAGTCATGAGACGCATCTTCTTCCGATCCATCGCCATGGCGGCGCTGGCCGCGCTGGGAACCGCGGTCCCCGCCTCCGCCCAGGCCCAGAAGAACCTGATCCTGGCCACCACGACCAGCACCCAGGACACGGGCCTGCTGGACACGCTGGTGCCCCTGTTCGAGAAGAAGACCGGCTACTTCGTGAAGACCATCGCCGTGGGCTCCGGGCAGGCCATGGCCATGGGCCAGAAGGGCGAGGCCGACGTGCTGCTCGTCCACTCCCCCGACGCGGAGAAGAAGTTCATGGCCGACGGCTACGGCGTCAACCGCCTCATCGTCATGCACAACGACTTCGTGGTGGTCGGTCCGCCCTCCGATCCCGCCGGCATCAAGAGCCTCAAGGCGACCGTGGAAGCCTTCAAGAAGATCGCCTCCACCGGGACCCTGTTCATGTCCCGGGGGGACAAGTCGGGCACCGACGCCAAGGAGAAGTCCCTCTGGAAGACCGCCGGGATCAATCCCGAGGGCCAGGCCTGGTACCAGCAGACCGGCCTGGGAATGGGGCAGACCCTCAACGTCTCCGCCGAGAAGAAGGCCTACACCCTGGCGGACCGCGGCACCTACCTCTCCATGAAGAAGAACCTGGGCATGGACATCCTCAACGAGGGCGACAAGTCGCTGCTCAACGTCTACCACGTCATCGACGTCAATCCCGCCAAGTGGCCGAAGGTGAACACCGCCGGCGCCAAGGCCTTCAGCGACTTCATGGTCGCCAAGGAGACCCAGGACGTCATCGCCAGGTTCGGCGTGGAGAAATACGGCTCTCCGCTCTTCTTCCCTGACGCCGGCAAGCCTGAATAGCGGGCCGCGCCCCAGGACGACAAGCCCATGGAACTGATCTGGGAAGGCATCAAGGAGGCCCTGCGCCTGCTGTTCACCCTGGACCCCGAGGTCCTGGGCATCACCCTGCTGTCCCTCAAGGTCTCGGTCTCGGCGACGCTCATCAGCCTCTTCCTGGGCATCGGGGCGGGGCTGGTCATCGCCCTCAACCGCTTCCCCGGCAAGCAGTTCCTGATCTCCCTCATCAACACCGGCATGGGACTCCCGCCCGTGGTGGTGGGGCTCTTCGTGACGATCCTGCTCTGGCGGAACGGCCCCCTGGGCTTCTTCGAGATCCTCTACACGCCGACGGCCATCGTCCTCGCCCAGGCCATCATCGCCACGCCCATCATCGCGGGCATCAGCGTGGCGGCCCTCCAGCAGCTCCCGCCGAACCTGCGCCTGCAGATCCTCTCCCTGGGCGCCACCCGACGGCAGATGGTCTGGCTCCTCGTGAAGGAGGCCCGGCTTCCCCTGCTCGCCGCGGTCATGGCGGGCTTCGGGGGCGTGATCTCGGAAGTGGGGGCCTCCATCATGGTGGGCGGCAACATCAAGGGCTACTCCCGGGTCCTGACCACCGCCACGGTGATGGAGACCGGCCGGGGCAACTTCGACATCGCCATCGCCCTGAGCGTCATCCTGCTCCTGCTCGCCTTCTCCGTGAATGCGGTGCTCACGCACCTCCAGCAGCGGGAGCGCCCCCGATGAGCGTGCCGGTCCTGGAAGCGAAGGGCCTGACGGTCCGGCGCGGCCACGTCCAGGTGCTCGAGGTGCCCTCCCTCTCCCTGGAGCCGGGCAGCGTCACGGCGCTGATCGGCCCCAACGGCTCGGGGAAGTCCACCCTGCTGCAGACCCTGGCCTGCCTGGTCATGCCGTCCGCCGGGGAACTCCTCTTCCACGGGAGCCCCTTGACGGCGCGCCGGGAGCGCCATGCCTACCGCCAGCAGGTGACGCTGGTCTTCCAGGAGTCCCTGCTCTTCGACACGACCGTCCACGCCAACCTGTCGGCGGGGCTCAAGCTCCACGCCGTCCCCCGGGACGAGCGGGAACGGCGCATCGAGGAGGCCGCCTCGAGGTTCGGGATCACGCACCTGCTGGGCCGTTCCGCCCGCAAGCTCTCCGGGGGCGAGGCCCAGCGCACCAGCCTGGCGCGCGCCTTCGCCCTGCGTCCCGAGATCCTCTTCCTCGACGAGCCCTTCTCGGCCCTGGACCCGCCCACCCGGGAGGCCCTGATCGACGATCTCTCGGGCGTGCTGAGGGAGACAAGGACCACCGCCGTGCTGGCCACCCACGACCAGGTGGAGGCCATGCGCCTGGCGGACGGGCTGGCGGTGATGCACCAGGGACGGATCGCCCAGACGGGGGGCGTCGCCGAGGTGATCAACCACCCGGCGGACGAGTTCGTGGCCGCCTTCGTGGGCATGGAGACGGTCCTGGACGGGACCGTGACCGCGAGCAGCCAGGGCGTGCTCACCGCCTCCGTGCTGGACCGGAAGGTGGAGGCCTCGGGCTGCGAGGCTCCCGGGACCCGCGTCCGGCTGGGCGTCCGGCCCGAGAACGTCACCCTCTCGCTCGGCGAGGAGGCCCGCACCAGCGCCTTGAACCACTTCCCGGGCACCGTCACCCGCATCGTGCCCAAGGGGCCCTACTACAAGGTCGAGCTGGACTGCGGCTTCTTCCTCGCCGCCTACGTGACGGCGAGGTCCCTGGAAGAGCTGCGGCTGCGGGAAGGCAGCGAGGTCGTCGCCGGCTTCAAGGCCACGGCCGTGCACGTGCTGCGCGGCTAGTCCACGCCCACGACGACGCTGGAGGCCTTGATGACGGCGTAGGCGTTCTTGCCTTCCTTCAGCTTCATCCCTTCGGCGGAGGCCTTGGTGATGGTGGCGACGATCTCGACGCCGGGAGACAGTTCCAGGACGATCTCCGATTCCACGGCCCCGTGGGTCACCTGCTTGATCTTTCCCTTGAGGATGTTGCGGGCGCTGAGCTTCATGGGACCTCCCTGTGATGGATCCGGACAGAATCTAGGCCAATCCGGGACCCAAGGCCAGGGTTTCCTCAGCCTCCGATCTGGGACATCCCCAGGCCTCTCACGTCCGTGCCGTGGGCGATCCCCGCGGGCTTGGCCGCCGCGCACCGGAGGAGCAGTTCCCGGATCGCTTCCGGGTCCGGCCGGGGGCGCAGGGCGGGCTTCACGTCCACTTCCCCCCGCACCAGCAGGCACAGGCGCAGGTGGCCGTCGGAGGTGAGGCGCAGGCGGGAGCAGGCGGCGCAGAAGTGTTCGCTCACCGGCGTGATCGTCGCGAAGCTGCCGGGGGCCCCGGGTATCCTCCGACGGTTGCTTGCCGGCCCGCGCCCCACCGCGCCCTCCTCCACCGGCTCGAAGGGGCCGAAGGCCTCCAGCCGCCGCAGCAGCTCCGGGGTCGGGACGTAGGCGATGCCCGAATCCCTGGGGCCGATGGGCATGTATTCGATGAACCGGACCTCCACGGGATAGCGGCGGGTCAGCTCGAGGAAGGTCGCCGGGTCGTCGCTCACGCCCCGCATGACCACGACGTTCACCTTGACCAGGTCGAAGAGCTCCACGGCAGTCTCGAGGCCCAGCAGGGCGGCCTGGAGGTCGCCGCCCCGGGTGATGCGGCGGTAGACCTCGGGATCGAGGCTGGAGAGGCCGATGTTCACGCGCTTGAGCCCCGCGGCGCGCAGGGGCTCCCCCAGGCCGGGGAGGAGGACCCCGTTGGTGGTGAGGGCGATGTCGTCCAGTCCCGGAATGGCCGCCAGCTTCTCCACGAGGGAGACCACCCCCAGGCGCGTCAGGGGCTCCCCGCCCGTGAGGCGCACGTGCCGGATCCCCTCCGCCGCGGCCACCCGCAGGAAGGCCTCGATCTCCTCGTAGGTCAGGATGTCCGCGTGGGCGAGCTTGGGCATGCCCTCCGCGGGCATGCAGTACTCGCAGCGGTAGTTGCAGCGGTCCGTCACCGAGACCCGGAGGTAGTCGAGGGTCCGGCCAAAAGAATCGACGAGCATCAGTGGTCCTCGGGAAGATCGGTGAAGCACACCCGCACGGCCGCGCCGGCCGCCAGGTCGCCCGCGTCCGCGGGCACCACGGCGATGGCGTTGGCCCGCGTCATGGAGGAGAGGATGCCGGAGCCCTGGGGTCCGGTGGACGTGGCCGCCCAGCCTCCCGCTTCCCGGCGGACCTGGACCCGGAGGAAGTGCACGCGCCGGTCCCGTCCGCCCTTGCGGTACGGCTCGGCCAGGGCGGCATCGGCTTCCGGCCGGAAGAGCAAGGGCTGGCCCATCATCTTCCGGAGGGCGGGACGGACGTACATCTCGAAGCAGACCATGGCGGCGACCGGATTTCCCGGCAGGCCGAAGACGGGCTTGCCCTGGAACGTCCAGAAGGCGAGGGGCCGCCCGGGCTTCTGGGCCACCTGCCGGAAGACCTGCACCGCGCCCAGGCGGTCCAGGGCATTCTGCACGAAGTCGTACGCCCCGGCGGAAACCCCGCCGTTGGTCAGGAGGACGTCGCAGGACGCCGCGGCGCGCTGGATCGCGTCCACCACCGCCTCGAGCCGGTCGGGCACCCGGGGGAACGCGGCGACCGAAGCCCCCAGGGCCCGGAGCTGGGCGCCGAGGCCATGGAGGTTGGCGTCCCGCACCTGGCCCGGTCCGGGGCGCTCCCCGGCTTCCACCAGCTCGGTCCCCGTGGTCAGCACCGCCACCCTGGGCGCCGGGAAGACGGCCGCCCGGGTGCGCCCGATCGCCGCCAGGAGTCCGATCTCGGCCGGGCGCAGCGGCGTCCCCCGAGCCAGGACGCGCTCGCCGGCGTGCACGTCCTCCCCCGCGAAGCGCAGGTTCTCCCCGTTCCGCACCGGACGATGGATCTCCACGCCGGAAGGCGCCGGAGTCGTGTATTCCACGGGCACCACGGCCTCGGTGCCCGGCGGGAGCTCCGCCCCCGTCATGATCCGCACGGCGGCCCCCGAGGCCACCTTGCAGCGGACGACGGTCCCCGCCGGGGCCTCCGCCAGCACGCGCAGGCGCACGGGCGTCTCCCGGCTGGCCTGGGCGACGTCCGCGGCCACCACCGCGAAGCCGTCCATGGCGGAGTTCGAGAAGGGCGGCAGATCCTCCGCGGCGAGGATGTCCTCGGCCAGCACCAGGCCCAGGGCCTCGTCCACGGAAACCTCGCGCGGAGGAAGAGGCTCCGAGCGGACGAGGATCTCCCGGAGGGCGTCCTCCACGCTCAGCTGGGGCATCGGGTTCATGGCGCGGAACCTCCAGGCTGTCTTCCAAAGTAGCGGGCCGCGGGGTTCCCGGCCAGCGACGGATCCCAGGGGCCCGTCACGCGCCCCGGAGGACGGCGGCCCGGCATGCCGCGATTCCGGAACCCTCGTGATATTAATTACTGAAAATGAACATTATTACACTCGAACAAGAAGATCCCGTCAGTGCGCAAGATCACGGATCCGCGTCGCGCTGTCTTGCTCCCGTTTCTGGCACACAGTACCTTGGCATGGGGCGTTGCGCGGGTTCTACCCGCGGTCAGTCATTGTAGCCCGTCGCCACGAGGGGTCATCCGCATGAGACAACTGCGAATCGATATGGGCAAGTGCAACGCGGGCCGCGACTGCCGGCACGAGTGCGAGGAGGCCTGCGCCGTCAAGGTCTTCAAGCTCGACGGTCCGGAGCATGCCGCCCTGCACATCCGGGAGCTGCCCGACGGGACGGGCCAGGCCATCCTCTGCGACCAGTGCGGGGACTGCGTCGTGGTCTGTCCCGCCGATGCCCTCAAGCGCAACAAGATGGGCACGGTGGTCCTCGACAAGAACCTCTGCGTCGGCTGCTACACCTGCATCGGCTTCTGCGAGAAGCACGCCTTCGAGCGCAATCCGGAGTGGGTCGTCCCCTTCAAGTGCATCGCCTGCGGCATCTGCGTGAAGGCCTGCCCCCACGCGGCCCTTGAAATCGTCGACGTCCCCACGCCTGACTACCGGATCATCTGAGACAAGGAGCGCGGCATGAGCAGCAACACCATCCAGGCGGATTATCCCCAGTTCCACCGCTGCGAGGTCGACTTCACCACGCGCACCGAGTACGTCGAGGGCATGGAGGCCCTGAAGGCCGCCCACCAGGTGCTGAAGGAGTGGACCTTCACGCCGAGCCTGCCGGAGCGCGGCTACACGAACCGCACCCTCTACCTCAACGTCGGCACCCTAGAGATCAGGGAGAGGCCCGTCACCCAGCAGATGAAGGACGTCTTCACGGGCGGCCGGGGCTTCGGCCTGTGGCACCTCTGGAACGCCGTGACGCCGAAGACCAGGTGGAACGACCCGGAGAACGAGATCATCATCATGCCCGGCCCGGTCTCGGGCATCACCCAGTACCCGGGCAGCGGGAAGTCCCTCGTGGTCTCCCTGTCGCCCCAGACCGAGATCCCCATCGACTCCAACGTGGGCGGCTACTTCGGCCCCCTCCTCAAGTTCTCGGGCTACGACGGCCTGGAGATCCAGGGCAAGTCGGACCAGGAGCTGATCGTCTTCATCGACGGCCAGAAGGGCCTGCTCCGCGTGGAGACGGCCCCCGCGGAGCCCGTCGACAGCCACGTGCTGGCGGAGATCCTCACCCACATGTACGCGGAGGACGAGAAGGACCGGGTGAACATCTCCGTGGTGAGCGCGGGATCCGCCGCGGAACACAGCCTCATCGGCATGCTGAACTTCTCCTGGTACGACAAGCGCCGGGGCTGCATCCGGCTGAAGCAGGCGGGCCGGGGCGGCATCGGCACCGTGTTCCGGGACAAGAAGATCAAGGCCCTGGTCATCCGCGGCCCCGAGGTGAAGGGGGACCTGAACCATCCGAAGGACTTCGAGACCATCGCCAGGACGGGCATCAAGCTCCACAAGGAGCTCCGCAGCAACGATCCGGTCCAGTGCCTCATGCGCCGAAACGGGACGGCGCACATCGTCGAGATCATGGACGCCTACGACCTGCTGCCCGTCCACAACTACCAGTACGGCAGCCATCCCGAGACCCACAAGATCGCCTCCTACATCTGGGACCAGCGCTGCACCCAGCGCACCGCCGACGGCTGCTGGTACGGCTGCTCCATGGCCTGCGCCAAGGGCGCGGACGGCGTGGAGCTCCGGACCGGCCCCTACAAGGGCCACCGGGTCACCGTGGACGGCCCCGAGTACGAGAACGCGGCGGGCCTGGGCTCCAACTGCGGGGTCTTCGACGCCGAATACCTGCTGGAGCTGAACTTCTACTGCGACACCTACGGGATCTGCACCATCACCTACGCCACGATCTGCGCCTTCGTGATGGAGTGCTACCAGCGCGGCATCCTGGACAAGGAGCGCACCGGGGGGCTGGACCTGACCTGGGGCAATGCCGTGGACGACCTCGAGATGATGCACCAGATGGCCCGGGGCGAGGGCTTCGGGAAGATCGCGGGCCTGGGCGTGAAGCGGATGAAGGAACTCTTCATCCGGAACGGCTGGGGCGACCCGGACCTCATCAACGACATCGGCATGGAGAACAAGGGCCTGGAATACAGCCAGTACATGTCCAAGGAGTCCCTGGCCCAGCAGGGCGGCTACGCCCTCACCAACAAGGGGCCCCAGCACGACGAGGCCTGGCTGATCTTCATGGACATGGTGAACAAGCAGCTGCCCACCTTCGAGGACAAGGCGGAAGCCCTCTACTACTTCCCCCTCTTCCGCACCTGGTTCGGCCTCTACGGCTGGTGCAAGCTCCCCTGGAACGACGTGGCCCCTTCGGACAACGCCAAGACCTCCGAGCCGGCCAAGATCCCCGAGCACGTCCAGAACTACCTGGACATCGCGGGCGCCATGCGGGGCGTGAAGCTCACCTCCGAGGACATGCTCAACGAGTCGGCGCGGGTCTACAACTTCCAGCGCATCTTCAACATCCGCATGGGCAAGGGCCTGCGCGTCCACGACCACGCGCCCTACCGCTCCATCGGTCCGGTCACCCGGGAGGAGTACGAGTCCCGCATCGAGCGATACGAGAAGGAGCTGCGCGAGCAGGCGGGCATCGACCCTGCCGGCCTGACCCTGGAGGAGAAGATGGCCGCCACGCGCAAGTACCGGACGGACCGCTACGAGAAGCTGGTGGACACGGTCTACGCGCGCCGGGGCTGGACCCTGGACGGCGTGCCCACCCAGGCCAGGGTGAAGGAGCTCGGCCTGGACGTCTTCCCCGAGCTCGTCGAGATCGTGAAGGCCTACGGCGGATGAACATGATCCAGGTGAACGGCGATCCCCTCGCGTGGTCGGCGGGCATGACCGTCCGGGACGTGCTGACCCTCAGGCGGTTCACGTTCCCGATGCTGGTCATCACCGTCGACGGCGACCTCGTCGACCGGAAGGACTACGACACGGCGCCCGTCCCGGACGGCGCCGACGTCCAGGTCCTCCACCTCATGAGCGGCGGCTGAACGCATCCGGATCCGGCGGCAGGGGCTAGACTGTTCCTCCAGGCCGGTCCCGGCCGGCACGGTGCGCCCCATGCTCCTCCGCCCGAAAAACAAGGACAAGGATGCGGATCCCCGCGAGCGGGCGGTCTGGGGGGACCTGATCGCCATGGGCATGGTGTTCCCCATCGCCATCGTCCTGGGCTTCTTCGGGGGCAGATGGATCGGCGGCTGGTTCGGCTACCCGTCGGTGGGCCAGTGGATCGGGCTGGCCTACGGCATCGCCGCGGGCTTCTGGGAACTCTACAAGGTCACCCGGAAGCTCGACCGCCTGGATCCGCCCGGGGGCCCCAAGGGTGATTCGTGATGAGCTGCACTGATCCCGGGAGGAACCACCTCGTGTGGATCGCGCGCTTCCAGTGGGGGCTCCTGGCCGTCGGTATTTTCTCGTGGCTGGCGAAGTCCTGGAAAGCCTCCGCGGCCTTCGCCATCGGGGGGCTCGCGAGCATCGCCTTCTGGCACCTGCACGGCTGGATCATCTCCCGGATGCTGACGCCATCGGCGCGCCGGCGCTGGTTCTACGGGGCCCTGGCCCTGGCCAAGCTTGCGTTGATCGTGCTTGTCCTGCGTGAGATGATGGTCTGCTTCCCGGCGGAAACACTGCCTCTATCGGTAGGTGTGTTGCTGTTCGTGGGGGGAATCCTGCTGGAGGCTTGCAGGCTCGTCGTGCGACCCGGCCATCAGGACTTGGATTGAACCAGGCCGTTTCAGGGATCTGAATCATGGAACACCACCCGTCAGCCCTCTCCATGTTCCTCACATGGCTGCTGAACCTGCCCCGGCACGCGGATCCCGCCTTCGCCCACGGGGAGCCCCTCTCCCTCCTGGAACGCTACGACCACCTGTTCGCCGCCGTCCTGGCCGCCCTGGTGACCATGCTCGTGGTCTGGATGGTGCGGCGGAAGATGGCCGTCATCCCGGGCCCCCTGCAGCAGGTCATGGAATACGCCGTCACCTTCCTGCGCGAGATGCTCTCCGACAACATCGCCCACCATTCCGAGCGCTACCTGCCCCTGGTGGGGACCATCGGCCTGTTCGTGCTGCTCAACAACCTCTTCGGCCTGGTCCCGGGCATGCCCTCGGGCACCGGCAACTGGAACGTGACCCTGGGCTGCGCCCTGGTCGTGTTCGGCTACTACAACTTCCACGGGATGAAGGAGCAGGGCTTCGGGAAGTACTGGGCCCACTTCGGCGGCCCCATCTGGTGGCTCGCGCCCCTGATGTTCCCCCTGGAGATCCTCGGGCTCTTCTCCCGCATCCTCAGCCACTCCCTGCGGCTCTTCGGCAACATCGCCGGCGAGCACGTGGTCTCGCTCATCTTCTTCAGCCTGATGCCCTTCCTGCTCCCCGTGCCCATGATGCTCATGGGGCTCTTCTTCGGGCTCATCCAGGCCTTCGTGTTCGTGATGCTCACGGTGATCTACATCTCGGGCGCCGTGGCCCACGAGCACTGATCCCATCCGTCTTCAAACGGACGTCGGGATTCCGAACCCCGCGCCCCCTTCCCTGAGGTTTCCATGAAGAAGCTCCTCGTCACCGCCTTCCTCTTCACCCTCACCGTCGCCGCCTTCGCCCAGGGCACCGGCGCCGGCGCCGGCGATCTCTTCCAGGGCAAGTACCTCGCCCACATCGCCCTCGCCATCGCCGCGGCCGCCTGCGGCATGGCCCAGGGCAAGGCCGTGATCGCCGCCTGCGACGGCATCGCGCGCAATCCCCAGGCCGCCGGCAACATCCGCACCACCATGATCATCGGCCTGGCCCTCATCGAGGCCCTGGTGATCTACGTGCTCGTGGCCGCGTTCGCCGTCAAGTAGGTCCTCACCGGAAGCCCTGTCGAGCAGAGGGGCGCCTCCCGGGCGCCCCTTCGCCGGCGATGAAGGGGAAATGCCGACCCAGCCGCCAGTTCCCGCATCGAAACACCAGATGTTCCCTCTTCCGCCCGAGATCGCGCGGGTGGTCCTGGGCGGGGGGTCGCTCATCGACCAGCCCCGGGTGCATCATTCCAGCCTGCCCCGGGCCCGGGACTTCGCGCTGAACTACGGCTACGACGTGGATGTCCCCAACCAGCGGAGCCAGCTGGTGAAGGTCTTCGAGGACGCGCTCTCCTTCATGGAGGACGTGATCCTCGAAGGGACGGGGCTGGACCTGCCCGCCGAGTTCTGCGACCTCCAGGACCCCCTGGAGCTGCTGGTCTGGGCCTCCGAGCGCCCCATGGGCAGCCGGGCCCGCTGGAGCTGCGCCCTGCTGCGGGTCATGCACACCCTCATCCACCTGGACAACAACGTCTACCTGCGGTTCCTGCCGGAAATCCAGCAGCAGATCTTCGACCGCTACGAGCGCTACCTGGTCCCCACCGAGAACGGCGGCTGGCTCCTGAAGGGACAGTACGAGGTCCCGCTGATCGCCGTGAAGCGCAAGGAGAACAAGAACCGCGTCTCCATGCTCCTCAAGCTCCTCCACAAGCCGGAGAACGTGGCGGAGACCATCTACGACCAGATCGGCATCCGGCTGGTGGCCGAGGACCTGCTGGGGGTGCTGGCGGTGATCCGGTTCCTGCTGGACCACCACGTCCTCATGGCCGCCCACATCAAGCCCTCCAGGACCCGGAACCTCATGGTGAACCTGCCGGCGCTGGAGCGCTGGATGGCCCAGCTCCCGCCCGGGTTCACGCTCGACCGCCTGGAGCCGAAGGAGCGCGAGGAGCTCATGTCCCTCCTCACCCTCCGGCCGGAGAAACCGGAAACCAACCCCTTCTCGAGCAGCAACTACTCCGCCGTCCAGTTCACCGCCCGGACCCTGATCCGGCTCCCCAGTCCCGCGGTGCCCGTCCTGGATCGGATCCAGGCCCGGCTCCAGGCCCTCGGGAGACCGGAGATGGGGGATCTGCTGCACATTCCGGAGTTGATCCAGGAACAGGAGGAGTTTACTTTCTTCTTTGCACATGAAGTGCAAGTAATGGAACGGACAGGATTCGAGAGTATATTGTCTGGACCGGCTTCCCACGCCGAATACAAGCTTCGGCAGAAGGAGGCCGCTCGGAGACGAGTCTTGCAGGGCATAGCAGCGCAGGAGGCCTCATGTTGAACATCCAGACCCGTCAGGAAGGGAATTCCTCGGTGGTCACCATCCAGGGGAAGGTGAACTTCGAAGTGACGGCCCAGTTGAGAGATGTCATCCGGGATACCGTGACCACCCAGCAGCCGAAGCTCCTGGTCATCAATCTCGAAGGTGTCAATTTCATCGACTCCTCAGGTCTGGGACTGCTGGTCGCGGCCCGCAACAGCGTGGACAAGAACAACGGCAAGCTCCATCTCTGCGGACTCCCGCCCCAGGTCAAGAAGACCTTCGATCAGACCAACCTGACGAACTACTTCTCGATCTTCGCGACGGAACAGGACGCCCTCCGCGGAGCCTGATCCGCCGGACAAGGGACGCTCATGGCCAAGGGTGTAGTGCTGGTCGTCGACGACGAAGCGCAGATCAGGGACATCCTGGGCTTCTATCTGAAGCGCGCCGACTACCAGGTCCTGCTGGCGGAGAACGGGCGCCAGGCCCTGGAGGCGATGGCCAAGGTCAAGCCCGACCTGATCCTCTCGGACCTGCGCATGCCTGAGCTTGCGGGGGACGAGTTCTGCCAGATCGTGAAGGGCAACCCCGAGACCCGGGACATCTACTTCGTCCTCGTCTCGGCCCTGGACGGCACGGCGTCCAAGATCGGCGGCCTGAACCTGGGCGCCGACGACATGATCTCCAAGCCCTTCCATGCCCAGGAGGTGATGGCGAAGGTGGAATCCGCCTTCCGCCTCATCGCCATGCAGAAGGAGATCAAGCGCCAGAACCTGGAGCTCACGAGCTTCCAGGAGCGGATGACCACCGAGCTGGCCCTGGCCGCGCGGCTCCAGATGGGCCTGCTCCCCCGCAGCCCGGGCCAGGCGGCGGGCATCCGCTATACCCACCGCTACCTGCCCGCCGAAGGCATCGGCGGGGACATCTACACCATCCTGCCCGCCCCGGACGGCGGCACGGCCTTGATGATCGCCGACGTGAGCGGTCATGGCGTGACGGCCGCGCTCATCTCCGCCATGGTCAAGACCTTCTTCGAGGCCCAGGTGCGGCTCGGGGGCGACCCCCTGGCCTGGGCCCGCGCGATGAACCAGGACCTCGCCCGCAACACGCTCCCGGAGCAGTTCGCGACGGCCTTCCTGGCGCACCTGGACCCGGCGACCTCGGTCATGCGCTACGTGGTGGCCGGCCACGACGCGCCCATGCACATCGCCCAGGGCTCCTCCGGGGGGTTCATGAAGCCGGAGCTGCTCCCGGGCAAGGGATTCATGCTGGGCATCGACGAGGACCTGATGTTCCAGGAGCAGTCGTGCCCCTTCGAGGTGGGCGACCGCATGATCCTCTTCACGGACGGGCTCGTGGAGGTGGAGCGGGAGGACCGGGCCTTCCTGGGCCACGACGGCCTCCTGCGCGTCTGTTCCGAGCTGCCGGGGGACGCCGAGCAGGCGGTGGACTGCATCGTGGGGAAGGTGCAGGCGTTCAACGCCCCCAGCGCCTTCGTGGACGACGTCACCCTGGTCGTGCTGGACAGGCAGTAGCCGGCGCATGCCTTCCCAGCCCGGAACCTCCCTGCCCCTTCCCGCCCCGGATCCCCTGGACCCGGACTTCCAGCCCTACGCCGGCCTGTACGGGTCCCGCGAAGCCGAGCACCCCTCGGCGGGCCCCTGCTTCATCTGCGAGGGGCGCTACCTGGTGCGGGAGGCCCTGCGGGACGGCCGGTCGGGCGCCCTGACGGTGCTTTCCGTGCTGACGGGACCCCGCCTGGCCGGGGAATGGCTCCCCCTGCTCCCGCCGGGGACCCGGCTGCTCGTCGCGGAGGACGCGTTCCTCGAGCGCCTCCTGGGCTTCCAGTTCCATCGGGGGATCCTGTGCTGCGTGCAGCGGCCCCCGGCCCCGGAGGAGGCCCGGATCCTCCGGGCTCGCCGCCTCGTCGTGCTTCCCCGCCTGGACAACGTGGACAACCTCGGCCAGCTCCTGCGCACGGCGGCCGCGCTGGGCCTGGAGGCCGTGGCCGTGGGCCAGGGGCCGAGTCCCTACGAGCGGAGGACCGTCCGCGTCTCCATGGGGGCGGCCTGGCGCATCCCCGTCCTGGTGCCGGGGGACCTGCCCGGCCTGGTGGCGCGCTGGCGGGATTTCGAGCCGGCGATCCCGTCCGAGGTGGTCGGGGCCGCCCTCGTGGAAGGGGCCCTGCCCGCCGCGCAGTGGGCTCCGGCGCCCCGCACGGCCCTCGTCCTGGGCCCCGAGGACCGGGGGCTGGATCCCGGATGGCTGGACCGGTGCGACCGCCACGTCGTCATCCCCATGGCCAAGGACATGGACAGCCTGAACGTGGCGGCGGCGGGCGCCATCCTGATGTTCCGCCTGATGAGCTAGAATAAGTGGCATGTCTCCCATCGTTTCCGCCCCCCAGTCGTCCCGCGTCTGTCTGATGAAGCCCTCGGAGCCCCTGGAACTCGCGCTCCAGGCCGACTATTTCGAAGGCCAGATCGACACCCGGGCCTTCCGCGTCCGGAATCCCCACTACCCGGTCGTGTCCGCGAACCCCCTGGTGCTGGAACCGGAGCTCGGGAGCTGGATCTACGTGGAGCGCTTCGGCGCCGTGGTCTTCTGGAACTGTTCCGACGCCCTCGTGGAGACCTTCCTGAAGGACCTCCAGGAGCTGCCCGGCGCGGGGCCCCGCATCGGCTCGACCCACGACAGCCTCTCCGTGAACCTGGGCGCGGAGGAGGAGACGGTGGGCTTCAGCGCCGTCTGGCTGAAGGAGCTGACCCTGGGGAAGCTGAAGGTGATCTCCCTGGCCCTCGCCCAGAGCGTCGCCCTCGACTACTTCGAGACCGCCGTGAGTTCCGCCATGGCCAAGTTCCATCCGGTGGTGCGGACCCTGCGGGAGGAAGGGAAGCTCGGCATCGGGCATCCCGAGGTCCTCTCGATGGTGGGATTCGCCATGGAGATCCGCTCCGTGGTGCTGGAGAACCTCACCCTCTTCGACGATCCCCCCGAATCCTGGGAAAGCGAGTCCCTGGCGCACCTGGACTCCGAGCTCTTCGACCAGTTCGACCTGGAGGAGCGCATCAACGCCATCAACCAGAAGCTCCTCTACCTGAAGGACGCGGGCTCGACCCTGATGGGCGTCTTCAGCAACCGCAAGAGCGTGCGGCTGGAGTGGATCGTGATCGTCCTGATCGCCATCGAGGTGATCATTTTCGTGTGGGCGGAGCTGATGCCGCACTGACCCCCGGGGGTCACGCCGCCAGCACCAGCAGGACCTGGGCCAGGACGATCTTGAGGATCGTGGCCAGCGGGTAGACGGCGGCGAACCCGACGTTGGGCAGCTCGTTCCGGGTCTGCTGGGTGGCGTAGCCGAGCACCACCGGCTGGGTGTGCATCCCGGCCACGATCCCGAACAGGACGTTCAGGGGGATCCGGAACAGGCGGTAGCCGATCCAGCAGGCCAGGCCGTCCGCCAGCACCAGGACGCCCAGGGCGGCCGCGGCGAAGACCGGCAGGACCGCGAGGTTGGTGCCGAGGATGAAGCGGAAGCCCTCGCCCGAGATGATGCCGATCCCCGCCGCGAAGAGCGCGAGCCCGAACTGCCGGATCGTGTGGTTCGCGCTGTACGGCAGGTTCCACACGAAGGTGCCGCACCGGGGGTGGCGCCCCAGGACCAGGCCCACCACCAGCGGGCCCCCGGCGAAGCCCAGGCTGAGGGTGATCCCGTGGCCCAGCGGGATGGGGACGCGGCCCAGGACCAGCCCGGCGGCCAGGCCCAGGGCGAAGACCACGAAGCTCGCCTCGGAGAGCTCCTGGTAGCTGTCCCCGAAGAGGGCCTCGATCGCGGACAGGTTGTCCTTGCGGGTGACCACCCGGATGCGGTCCCCCAGCTCCAGGACCGTGTCCGCGTCGGGGACGAACCACCGGTCCCCCCGCCGGAGGCGCGTGATGATGCCTTCGTAGCGCTCGGGGAGCTGGAGCTCCCGGAGGGGCCGGCCGATCATGTCGGCGTTGGAGACGAACACGCGCGCGGCGTCGATCCTGCTGATGTCGTGCTGGAGGGAGACCTCCGCCTCCCTCCCCAGGATCCGCACCGCGCGTCCCACCTCCTCCCGGGAGCCCACCACCATGAGCAGGTCGCCGGCCCTCAGCGGAAGACCCAGGGGTGCGATCCGGATCTTCCCCTCCCGGGACAGGCAGCCGAAGACGACCTGGCAGCCCTCCCTGCCCCGCAGGTCCGCGTGGGTCATCCCCTCGCCGGCCCCGGTCACCTCGAGGGTGGTCACCGTGAGCCGCCCGTGGCCGGGATGGTAGTGCCGAAGGCTCCGGGCCTCCGCCTGCAGGTCCACCTTGAAGCACCTGCGGGAGAGGACGACGGCCAGCATGGGCACCACGACGCCGATGGGGTAGGCGATGGCGCTGGCGACGGTGGGCTGGGCCACGGCCAGGGCGTCGGCCCCCTGCCGCTTCAAGGTCTCGATCACCCCCGCCAGGGCCGGCATGTTGGTGAACGAGCCCGCCAGGAGGCCCGCGGCGTAGCGGCTGTTGCAGTCGAAGAGGCCCGTGGCGGCCAGGAAGCGGGCCACCCCCAGGATGGCCAGCGCGGACACCAGCATCACGATGAGCACCGTGGCGTTCTTCTTGATGCCCTCCCGGCTGAAGGCGGACCAGAAGCTGTGGGCGATGGCCAGCCCCATGGCGTAGACGAAGATGGACAGGCCCAGCTCGTAGACGAACTTCATCTCGGAGGTGAGGCCCTTCTTCAGGGCCGGATCCAGCTGCGGCACCACCACCAGGGCGCCCATGGCGATGCCCGCGAAGAGGATGCTGGCGATGCCCAGGGAGGCTCCGGCGACGCGCAGCTTCCCGAGGGGGTAGCCGAGCGCCACGACGACGAAGAGCAGCAGAAGGGGGTTCTGGGCGAAGAAGAGAACGACACTCTCGGGCATGCATCCTCCAGCATCTTCACGGGCGGGCGCCCGGGTCCACGACGACGGCGGGGGTCGTTGCGGCGCAGGCGTGGACGCACTGGCCGCAGCCTGCGCACAGGGCCGGGTCCACCCTCGGGCGGCCCTCCACCAGGGCGAGGGCCTCCCCGGGGTAGGGACACCGGTCCACGCAGGCGCGGCAGGGCTCCGCCTCCCGGTCCGCGGCCGGATAGGCCAGGCACGATTCCGCCTTCACCCGGGCCGTCCCCATCCTCACGGCGCGGGGCCCTTCCAGCCCCTCCCGCCGGGGCCAGGCCAGGGCCCCCTCGGGGCACGCGGCAGTGCAGGGCAGGTCCGCGCACAGGAAGCAGGGCATGCTGCGGGGAAGCAGGTAGGGAGTCCCCGCGGCCAGCCCCGCCCCGGACGGCGCCTGCAGGATGGCCTGGGGCGGGCAGGCCTGGAGGCAGCGCCCGCAGCGGGCGCAGGCGGCGAGGAAGGCGAGCTCGTCCAGGGCCCCCGGAGGCCGGAGGAGCGCGGGGGAGGCCTTGGTGACCGCCGTCCCGATCCGCTCGGCCAGGAAGCCGGCCACAAGGGTGCCCAGGACCTTGAAGAAGTCCCCGCGGTCCTGGGGCTCGTCCAGCCGGCTGGACACGCTAGGCCCTCAGGGCGTCCAGGCAGAGGTAGGGCACCTCCAGGTGCAGACCGCCCCGCTCCAGGGCCAGGCGGTCCAGCCGCCCCTCCAGGAAGGCGAGGAATCCCTGCGCCTGGTCCGGCGGCAGGACGGCGGCCCACGGCGGCAGGAAGGCCAGGCGGATGAACCAGTGCCGGAACAGGGCGCCGCCGTTCAGGAAGGACCAGGTGAAGGACGCCTCCTGGACCTGGCGCACCTCGAACCCGGCCTCCTCGACGAGTCCCTTCCAGGCCTCCACGCTCTTCCGCTTGGCATGGATGTGCGCGTGCAGGGCCTCGATCTCGGCCTTCATGCCGCGCTCCTCCAGGAGTGCCTCGAACATCTCGTAGAAGAGGGCGAAGGTGCCCGGAAGGTTCGCGGTCATGACGAGCTGCGCGCGGGTCCTGGCGACCCGGGCGCACTCGGCGAGGGCCGCCCGCGCGTCCCGCACGTTGTTCAGGCCGTTGTTGGAGACGATGAGATCGAAGCCGCGGTCCCCGAAGGGCATGGCCTCGGCTTCGCCCTCCACCAGCCGGACGTTGGGGATGCCCCTGGCCCTGGCCTTGTCTTCCGCGCGGTCGAGGGCCGGCCTCCAGGGGTCCAGCCCGGTCGCCTCGCCCAGGGCACCCAGGCGCGCGGCCAGCTCCAGGAGCGGGAAGCCCATCCCGCAGCCGACGTCCAGCGCCTTCATGCCGGGCAGGAGCTTGACGGCCCTGAGCAGGCTCATGCCGGAGGGCGCCGCCCAGAACATGAGGTCCTCCGACGCCGCGAGGGCCTCGGGTTCGCCGGACCGGAAGGATTCCTGGAAGGATTCGCCGAGGATCATGGACGCCTCACAGCCCCAGGAGCCGGGTCATGGGTCGCAGGATGCCCCACAGGATGGGATCGAAGCCGAGGGTCAGCACGCCCGTGCGGCCGTCGCCGTCCAGGGCGAGATGGGCCAGGAGATCGCTGCTCACCGCGACCTGCCGGCTGCTGGGGGGGGCCTCCAGCCACTGGACCCCGGCCGGGGCCTCCTTCCGGGCCATGGTGCCGCCGTCCTTCGCGCGGACGTGCAGGATCAGCAGGTCCCCGTGGAAGGCGGGAACGCGCACCTCGATGAGGCTGCCCCGGGGCGGCTGGGGGACGACCTCGAAGGCCGCGCGGAAGCCCAGCTTCTCCAGGGGGGGCTCCTCCCCGTTGAGGACCGCCAGCGTCTGCTCCATGAGCCCCTCCAGGCCGCGATCGCCGAGGCAGGCGATGGAACGCAGGTGGGTGCCGGCCACCGTCCCCAGGCCCTCCACCAGGCCGGGCAGCAGGGCCAGCACCAGCTCCATGGCGGGACGCCCCCGGTAGGCCTTCCGGCCCTCCGGCCAGGCCCCGGCCAGGGGCATGGGCTCGAGCCTGGAATCGGCCTCGGGGCGAAGGTCCAGGATCCTCCCCTGGAATCCTTCCAGCAGGCCGGGATCGCCGGGAGCGTCCGCCAGGATCACGACGTCCAGGCCCTCCAGGAGGGCCGGATCGGGCGCGAAGACCACCAGGTCGCCCTCCTCCTCGTTCTTCGACAGGGGACCTGTGGCGAGGGGAAGCACCGAACACTCCTGGGGCTCCAGGGACTGGACCAGTTCGCGGCCCAGCAAGGTCTGGGCACCGATGACAGCGAGTTTGAGCATGAATTCACCAGAAAAAAGGACGCGGATGCGGATCAGACGCGGACTTCGGCGGCTTCGACGGCCTTGCGGCGCTCGAGCGCCCCGGCGACCTCGTGGTCCAGGAAGGACCGGACCTGGTCGGCGGCTCGGCCGGTGAAGCGGGCGGGGTCCAGGAGGGCCTTCAGCTCGGCCTCGCTCATGTTCCAGGCGGGGTCCTCGGCCAGCAGGGCGAGGAGCTCGTTCCCCTTCCCCTCCTGCTTGATGCGGCGCCCGGCCTCGAGGGAGGCCACGCGGAAGTGCTCGTGGAGATCCTGCCGGTCCCCCCCGCGCTTCACGCCTTCCATCAGCAGGACTTCCGCGGCCATGAAGGGCAGCTCGCCCATCAGGCGCGCCTCGATCATCCGGGGGTTCACGACGAGGCCCGAGGCCACGTTCCGGTAGAGCACCAGGATGGCGTCCACCGCCAGGAGCCCCTGGGAGATCGTCAGCCGCCGGTGGGCGGAGTCGTCGAGGGTGCGTTCCAGCCACTGGGCGGCGGTCGTCTGGTAGGTGCTGGGCATGAGTCCCAGGGTGAAGCGGGCCAGGGAGTTGATCCGCTCGCTGCGCATGGGGTTGCGCTTGTAGGGCATGGCGCTGGAGCCGACCTGCTTGCTCTCGAAGGGCTCCTCCACCTCCTTGAGGTGCTGGAGCAGGCGCAGGTCGCAGGCGAACTTGGAGGCGCTGGCGGCGATGCCGCAGAGGACCTGGCCGATGCGGTCCTCCAGCTTGCGGGTGGCGGTCTGCCCGCTCACGGGGATGGCCGGGAAGCCCACCTTTTCGCAGAACCGGCGCTCCAGCTCCTCCACCTTCGAGCCGTCCCCCTCGAAGAGTTCCAGGAAGCTGGCCTGGGTGCCCGTGACGCCCTTGACGCCCCGCACCGGCGTGGTGCGGACGAGATGGTCCAGGTCCTCCAGGTCCAGGAGCAGGTCCTGGAGCCAGAGGCAGGCGCGCTTGCCCACCGTGGTGGGCTGGGCGGGCTGGAAGTGGGTGAACCCCAGGCAGGGCTGGTCCTTCCAGGCCTCGGCGAACTTCGCCAGGGCCGCGATGACGTCCTGCAGGCGGGAGCGCAGGAGCCCGAGGGCCTCCTGGCAGATGAGGAGATCGCCGTTGTCCGTGGCGAAGCAGCTCGTGGCGCCGAGGTGGATGATGGGCCTGGCCCTGGGGGCGATGTCGCCCCAGGCATGGATGGCGGCCATCACGTCGTGGCGCAGGGAGGCCTCGTGGCGCGCGATGGTCTCCAGGTCCACCGCGTCCTGGGTGGCCCTCATCTCGTCGACCTGCTCCTGGGTGACGGGCAGCCCCAGCTCCCGCTCCGCTTCGGCGAGGGCGATCCAGAGCCTCCGCCATACCCGCATCCGGTAGAGGGGGGACAGCAGCCGCACCATGGCCTTCGAGGCGTAGCGGCTGGAGAGGGGGTGCTCGAAGTGCTCGAGCTCGGGCAGGTCGTAGGGCGGAAGAATGGACATGGCAGACATCCTTGGACTTCCAGTTTGGCAGATCCGGCGCGGATCCAGGCACCCTGTTCCATGTGGAACACCCGCGGCCGGGCGGCGGGATTCCCGCGCTGTCTCTTGGTCTTCAGGCTCTTCGTAAACTCCGCCCGCGCTTTTCCGGCATGCGGTGCAAACAAAGCCGGATGTGGCGTGGCAATTTGTTCGTCGTCACACCTCGGCGCCAGCGATCCGTGAGAACATGATGGCCGAAACTTTAGAGGTGTCCCATGAGCATGTACGAAGCCCTTCGTGTCGCTGACCCCTCCGTCTTCCAGGCCCTCGATCTGGAAGTCCAGCGCCAACACCATCACCTGGAGCTCATCGCTTCGGAGAACTACGTCTCGCGGCCGGTCCTCCAGGCCATGGGCAGCCACTTCACCAACAAGTACGCCGAGGGCTATCCCGGCCGGCGCTACTACGGCGGCTGCGTGAACGTCGACACCGTCGAGGACCTCGGCCGCGCCCGCGCCAAGCAGCTCTTCGGGGCCGAGCACGCCAACGTCCAGCCCCACAGCGGCGCCCAGGCCAACATGGCCGTCTACCTGTCCTCCCTGCAGCCGGGCGACGTCGTCCTGGGCCTGGACCTGGCCCACGGCGGCCACCTCACCCACGGCCATCCCCTGAACAGCTCGGGCATCCTCTACAAGTTCGTGGGCTACCAGGTCCGCAAGGACACCGAGCGCGTGGACATGGACCAGGTCCGCGACCTGGCGCGCGAGCACAAGCCCAAGATGATCGTCGTGGGCGCCTCCGCCTACTCCCGCATCTTCGACTTCCCCGCCTTCCGCGCCATCTGCGACGAGGTCGGCGCCCTGATGATGGTGGACATGGCCCACATCGCGGGCCTCGTGGCCACCGGCCACCACCCCAGTCCCGTCCCCTACGCCGATTTCGTGACCACCACGACCCACAAGACCCTGCGCGGACCCCGCGGCGGCCTGATCCTGTGCAAGGAGAAGTACGCCAAGGCGCTGGACCGCGCCGTCTTCCCGGGCGTCCAGGGCGGCCCCCTGATGCACGTCATCGCCGCCAAGACCGTGGCCCTCGGCGAGGCCCTGAAGCCCGAGTTCAAGCTCTACCAGGAGCAGGTGATCAAGAACGCCGCGAAGCTGGCTTCCACGCTCCAGGCCAAGGGCTGGCGGATCGTCTCCGGCGGCACCGACAACCACCTCATGCTGGTGGACGTCTTCCAGCAGGGCATCATGGGCAACGAGGCCGAGAAGGCCCTCGACCTGGCCGGCATGACCGTCAACAAGAACGGCATCCCCTTCGACCCCAACCCGCCCCTCAAGCCCTCCGGCATCCGCATCGGCAGCCCCGCCGTCACGAGCCGCGGCATGAAGGAGGCGGAGATGGAGCAGATCGCCGGCTGGATCGACCAGGCGCTCCGCAACCGCGCCGACGAGGGCGCCATCACGAAGGTCCGGCAGGAAGTCTTCCACCTCACCGAGAAGTACCCGATCCCCGAATAACCCGTTCCCGATCGACTCGAACCCCGTGGACGCCTCCGTCCACGGGGTTTTTCGCTGCGCGGAGTCCCGCCGGCCCAGCCCTGTCAGAATGGCTGCATGGAAGCCGACGGCCTCTTCGTCTATGGTCCCCTGCGGGAGGGCGGGGCCCAGCATCCCTGGCTCGCGCGGACCCGTCCGGAGGGTTCATGCAGGGCGTGGGCCGCGGGGCGCCTCTTCCATCTGCCCAGCGAGGGATTCCCGGCGATGGTGGCCGCCCCGGAACCCGAGGGCCCTCCCCCTTCCCCGGGCTGGGTCACGGGGGAGTTCGTCGGGTACGGGGACGAGGCGGAACTGGAGGCCGCCCTCGCCGACCTGGACCAGCTCCTGGATGTGGCCGGGGGGCCGTTCGTGCGGAGGGTGCTCCCCGTGGTCCTGGATTCCGGCCACCGCTACGGGGCCTGGGTCCATCTCTTCGAGCCGGACCTGCTCCCGCGGCTCGAGCGCCACGGCGCCGAGCTGCCGGACGGGGACTGGGCGCCCTACCTGGAATCCGCGTTTCCCCGCTGACGGATCACCTGGCCAGGGGGAGGGTCTGCCCCGGCGCCAGCGGCAGGACGTCCGGGCCGGCGAGCCGGGCCGCGTTCCCGGCGTCGTAGAGGCCGTCCGGGCTGGAATGGATGGCGATCGCGTGGGTGGCCTTCACCGCGTCCGCGCACCTCCGGGCCTCCTCCCCGCCCATGTTCCAGTGACCGTCCGTGGGGAAGAGGGCGTAGTCGATGCGCGAGCCGGCCAGGGCCGCCATCTCCGGGATGAAGGAGGTGTCCCCGGCGTGGTAGACGGTCACCCCGTCCACCGTCACGAGATAGCCGACGCATTCCTGCCGCTTGTGGTTCTTGTTGCAGGCCGGCACCACCTTCACGGCCACGGGCCCCACCTGGAACGCATCGCCTTCCCTGACGATCCGGTAGTCCCGGCCCTTCAACGCGCCCGCAGGCGCCGCCAGCGCGCAGTCCGGGTTCAGGGAGAGGGTGGCCACGGCGTTGTGGTCGCCATGGCCATGGGTCACGAGCACCAGGTCCGCCTTCGCGGAAGGGTCGGCGGGGGCGAAGGGGTCGAGGTAGACGACGAACCCGCCCGAGGTCACGATCCTGACCGTGGCGCGTCCGAAGTAGGTCAAGGTGGGGCCCGCGGCGCCCAGCGGCGTCGCGCCCACGGCGGCGGCGAGAAAGAGGGAGATCAGTCCGGACATCCGAGCCTCCTTGGGGTTCCTGCCTCCCAGGGTACGACTTCCCGGGGGGGAGCATGCGGTCCGCATCACACCCCGAGCCTTCTAGAGTGGTCCTATCGACCGGGAGATCCCATGCAGAAGAAGGACCTGAAATTCCTGACCCAGCTGGTGGAGGCGCCTTCTCCCTCCGGCTTCGAGCAGCCCGCCGCCAAGGTCTTCCGCGACCGGATGAAGGCCTCCGCCGACGTGCTCGAGACCA
>DAOPZL010000016.1:5409-19951 GCA_035353395.1 Holophaga sp. | reverse complement strand
GCCGCCAAGGTCTTCCGCGACCGGATGAAGGCCTCCGCCGACGTGCTCGAGACCAACGTGATGGGCTCGGTGCACGCGGTGCTCAAGGGCACGCGCAGGAACGGCGTCTCCGTCATGCTCGCCGGGCACATCGACGAGATCGGGCTCATGGTCCGCTACGTCACGCCGGAAGGCTTCCTGTCCTTCGCCGCCATCGGCGGCGTGGACGCCGCGATCCTGCCCGGCATGCGGGTCCGCGTGCACACGGCCAAGGGCTCCCTCCTCGGCGTCATGGGCCGCAAGCCCATCCACCTCATCGAGGAGGACGAGCGGAAGAACGTCACCAAGCTGGAGAAGCTCTTCATCGACCTGGGCCTGCCCGTGGACGAGGTCAGGCAGCAGGTCCGCGTCGGCGACCCCATCACCTTCGACGTCGGCCTGGAGACCTTCGGCGACGGCATGGCCGTCTCCCGGGCCTTCGACGACAAGATGGGCGCCTGGATCGCGGCCCGCGTGCTCGAGGAGGTCAAGGCCGCGGGCGGCGCGGCCGGCGACCTCATCGCCGCGGCCACCGTGCAGGAGGAGATCGGGCTCCGGGGCGGCGCCACCTCCGCCTACAGCGTGGATCCCGTGGTGGGCATCGCCGTGGAGGTGGGCCACGCCACCGACTACCCCGACATCGACAAGCGGAAGCACGGCGAGGCCGTCTGCGGCCAGGGCCCCATCATCGCCCGCGGCCCGAACATCAACCCCGTGCTCTTCGACCTGCTCGTGAAGGCCGCGGAGAAGGCGGGCGTGCCCTACCAGATCGGCGCCGAGCCCAGGGGCACCGGCACCGACGCCAACGCGATCCAGGTCTGCCGCGGCGGCAAGGTGGCGGGCCTCATCTCCATCCCGCTCCGCTACATGCACACGCCCACGGAAGTCCTCTCCCTCGAGGACCTCGAATCCGCCGTCCAGCTGCTCGCCCGCTTCGTGCTCGACCTGGCTCCGGCCACGAGCTTCATTCCCTGATCCCGGCCCCCGCCGAGGCCTCCCCGGGCGGGGAGGCCTCCGGCCGGAACCCCTACCAGCCCAGCAGGTAGGCGAACATCAGGGGGGCGACGATGGTGGCGTCGCTCTCGATGATGTACCGGGGCGTGTCCACGCCCAGCTTGCCCCAGGTGATCTTCTCGTTGGGGACGGCGCCGGAGTAGGAGCCGTAGCTGGTGGTGGAGTCGCTGATCTGGCAGAAGTAGCCCCAGAGGGGCACGTCGGTCAGCTCCAGGTCCTGGTGGAGCATGGGCACCACGCAGATGGGGAAGTCGCCGGCGATGCCGCCCCCGATCTGGAACATGCCCAGGGGGGCCTCCTTCGTGACCTTCCGGTAGTGGTCCGCCAGCCAGGTCATGTACTCGATGCCGGTGCGCACGGTATGGACGTTCTTCACGTCCCCGCGGATCACGGCGGCCGCGAACATGTTCCCCAGGGTGCTGTCCTCCCAGCCGGGCACCACGATGGGCACCTGCTTCTCCAGGGCCGCCAGCATCCACGAACCCCGGGGATCGATCTGGTAGGACGCCTCCAGGGCCCCGGACTTGAGGACCTGCTGGAAGAACTCGTGGGGGAAGAAGCGCTGTCCCGCCCGGTCGGCCCAGGTCCAGACGTCCAGCATGGCCTTCTCGATGCGCCGCATGGCCTCCATCTCGGGGATGCAGGTGTCCGTGACCCGGTTCATGTGGCGGTTGAGCAGGGCCTCCTCGTCCGCGGGCGTGAGGTCCCGGTAGTGGGGGACCCGCTCGTAGAAGTCGTGGGCCACGAGGTTGAAGATGTCCTCCTCCAGGTTGGCGCCGGTGCAGACGATGAGGTGGATCTTGTCGCGGCGGATCATCTCCGCCAGGGACAGCCCCAGTTCCGCCGTGCTCATGGCGCCGGCGACGCTGATCATCATCCGGCCGCCCTGGTCCAGGAAGGCCCGGTAGCCCTCGGCGGCGTCGATCACCGTGGCGGCATTGAAGTGGCGGAAGTGGTGCCGGATGAAGGACCCGACGGGGCCCAGGTTCGCTTTTTGGTTCGTGTCACGTGGCATGGCGGCTCTCTTGGACGAAACTTCCATTGTACGCCAGCTTGCGGATTTCTCCCCAGGCCGGTCCGATTCCGGAGGTGCCTCATGGATCCTTGCGTGGAACTCGCCAGGCTGACCATCCATCACTACGTGCGGCACGGGACGCCGCCCGCCGAGATCCCCGCCGAGCTGCGCCAGGCCCTCGCGGGAGAGCGGGCCGCCACCTTCGTGAGCCTCCACACCCGCGGGGGCGACCTGCGGGGCTGCAAGGGGACGCTGGAGCCCTGGCGCGACACGATCGAGGAGGAGATCGTCCACAACGCCATCTCGGCCTGCGCCCGGGACACGCGCTTCCTTCCCGTGCGCCCGGAGGAGCTGGACGGCCTGGAGATCCACGTGGACGTCCTGTCCCCCATGGAACCCATCCAGGGCCCCGCGGAACTGGACGTCCGGAAGTACGGCGTCCTGGTCTCGACCCCGGACGGGCGCCGCGGGGTCCTCCTCCCGGACATCGAGACCATCGACACCGTGGAGGACCAGATCGCCATCGCCTGCCGGAAGGCCGGCATCGATCCCCGGCGCGAGTCCTTCAGGATGGAAAGGTTCACCACCGTCCGGCACCGCTGAGTTCAGGCCGGCGGGACCAGCCCCGCCTTCACCCCCGCCCGGTAGAGGCCGTAGGTGACCGCATAGGCGCCCACCACGTCGATGGTGTAGTGGAGGTGGGCCAGGAAGACCACGGCCGTGGTGAAGAGGTTGAGGCCGAGGAAGACCCGGGAGGCGCGTCCCAGCCGCCGCGAGAAGAGGTACAGCAGGAAGGTCGTGGCGACGTGCCCCGAGAAGAAGAGGTCCTTGGTGAGGTAGATCCCGGCGGCATTGCCGAAGACGGCCGATACCGGATCCAGGAGGGACAGCCAGGTGGACCAGAGGGGGAACCCACGACCTGCGTTCAGGTCGGGGCCCACGACCGGGCCCAGGGTGGTGAGGGGGATCATGAGCCCCCGCAGCAGGGCCAGGAGGCCGTCCAGGACCAGGAAGCGGAGGAAGAGGTCCCGGTCCCGCCAGCCGATGTAGAGGGCTCCCGGCACGTAGCACAGGATCCAGAGGATGTAGTTCCAGCGGGCCAGGCCCTCGTGGTAGGGCACCCAGGAGAGGACCAGGTCCGGCAGGGCCGGCGCCGGGACGCCCTCGTGGAGGAGGACGACCAGGAGCATGAGCGCGTGGCAGGCGTAGCGGGCCACCAGCACCACGGCCAGGAGCCCCCAGAAGGAGGCGGGCCCCTGATGTCTTCTCAGGCTCTGCACGATCCCTCTCCATGACGGCCGGCGGGGCGCGCGCCCCGGTGCCCTACCCCAGGCGCTTGAGGAACTCCTCGTCGTTCACGACGCAGCGGGTGTGGGTCCCGACGCCGATCCTTCCGTCCTCGTCCCACATCTCCCCCGAGAAGCTGATCTTCCTGCCCTCCACGGCCGTCACGGTGGCCGTGCAGCGCACCTTCTTCCCGATCCGCGTGGCCTTCTGGTGCTTCACCTGGATCTCGATGCCCACGGTGCTGTGGCCCTCGGGCAGGAGGGCGTCGACTCCCCGCTTGGCGGTGACTTCGAAGAGCGCCACCAGGGAAGGGGTGGAGAAGACCTCCAGGCCGCCGGAACCCAGCGCGGCCGCCGATTCCCTCGGCTCCGCGACCTTCTCGAAGGTGAAGTCCTGGCCTACCGTGATCGTCATGGGCCCTCCCGTGCGTCCGGAGGTCCGGGAGGGCCGCCCCCCCGGACCCGGTGCGTCAGTCCAGTTCCAGCTTCTGGGGCTCGCCCGACTCGTCCGGTCCCGGCTGGGCGGTCTCGGCATCGCCGATGAGATCCACTTCCTCCTCGTCCAGGGCCTGGGCGGAGGCGTCGATCATGGCGAGGCCCACCACCCGGTCGCTGTCCGAGGCCAGGTTCAGGAGCTTCACGCCCATGGCGGCCCGGCCCGTCTTGCGCACCTCGTCGATGGCGAAGCGGATCACCATGCCTTCCTGGGAGATCAGGAGGCAGCCCTCGCCCGGCTTGACCAGGACGGAACCCACCACGGAGCCGTTGCGGACCCCGGCGCGGATGTTGATGACCCCCGTGCCGCCCCGGCCCTGCAGCCGGTAGTCCTGGAGCAGGGAGCGCTTGCCGTAGCCCTTCTCGGTGACCGTGAGCAGCATGCCGTGCGCCTCGGTGCTCTCGTCGGCTTCCATGCCCTCGGGCAGGTCCGGCAAGGAGTCGGCCACTTCCATGTCCACGAGGTGGTCGCCGGAGCCCAGCCGCATGCCCCGCACGCCGGAGGTCACGCGGCCCATGGGGCGCACGTCCTCCTCCGAGAAGCGGATGGCCTTGCCCTGGGCGCTGATCAGGATGATCTGCTGGTTCCCGGTGGAGACCCGCACGGCGATGAGGGCGTTCCCCTCCTCGATGTTGAGGGCGATGATGCCGTTGGAGCGGATGTTGGCGTAGGCCGCGAGGGCCGTCTTCTTGACGGTGCCGTCGCTGGTGGCGAAGAAGAGGTAGTGGTCCTCCGGGAAGTCCCGCAGGGCCATGAGGGTGACGACCTTCTCCTCGTCCTTCAGGGAGACGAGGTTCTTGATGTGCTTGCCCCGGTTGGCGGCGCCGCTCTCGGGGATGTCGTAGACCTTCAGGGCGTAGGCGTAGCCCCGGTCCGTGAACACCAGCAGGGTGTCGTGGGCCTTGGTCAGGAAGAGCTGCTCGACGAAGTCCTCGTCCTTGGTCTTCATGCCCAGCTTGCCCTTCCCGCCCCGCTTCTGGCGGCGGTAGACGGAGAGCTCCGTGCGCTTGATGTAGCCCGCCTTGGACATGGTGACGACCATGGGATCGTCGGGCACCACGTCCTCCATGCGGATCTCGCCGGAGAAGCCGACGATCTCGGTGCGGCGGGCATCCCCGAACTGGTCGGAGACGGCCTGGAGCTCCTCGCGGATGACCTTCATGAGCATCGCGTCGTCGGCCAGGATCGCGTTCAGGTAGGCGATGGTCTTCTCCACCTCGGCCAGCTCCTCGAGGATCTTCTCCCGCTCGAGGCCCGTGAGGCGCTGCAGGCGCATGTCCAGGATGGCCTGGGCCTGCTTGTCCGAGAGGGCGAGGGCGGGGTTCTTCTTGAGGGCCGCGGCCGTCGCGAAGGCGCCTTCCATCAGGCCCTGCTTGGCCTCCTCGGGCGACTTGGCGGCCCGGATCAGCTTGATGACGGCATCCAGCCAGTCCAGGGCGATCTTGAGGCCCAGCAGGATGTGGTGGCGCTCCTCGGCCTTCCGGAGCAGGAACATGGTCCGGCGGGTGACCACCTCCCGGCGGAACCCGAGGAACTCCTTCAGGATCTCCCGCAGGGTGCAGACCCGGGGGGAGCCGTTCACGATGCAGAGCATGATGATCGGGAAGCTGCTCTGGAGCGCCGTGAGCTGGTAGAGCTGGTTGAGGACGATGTCGCTGGGCTCGTTCTTCTTGAGCTCGACCACCAGCCGGATGCCCTCCCGGTCGGACTCGTCCCGGAGATCGCCGATGCCGTCGATCTTCTTCTCGTGGACCAGGTCGGCGATCTTCTCGATGAGCGTGGCCTTGTTGACCTGGTAGGGCAGCTCCGTGAAGACCAGCTGCTCGAGCTCCCCCTTGTTCTTGACGCGGACGGTCTCGAGATGGCTCTTGGCGCGGACGATGCAGCGCCCGCGCCCGGTGCGGTAGGCGTCCACGACCCCCTCGGTGCCCAGCATCAGGCCCCCCAGCGGGAAGTCGGGCCCCTTGATGTAGGTCATGATCTCTTCGAGCCCCAGGCCGGGGTCGTCGATGAGGGCCATGAGGGCGCCGCAGCACTCCCGGAGGTTGTGGGGCGGGATGCTCGTGGCCATGCCCACGGCGATCCCCTGGCTGCCGTTGACCAGGAGGTTGGGGAAGCGGGTGGGGAGGACCAGGGGCTCCTGGAGGCTGTCGTCGTAGTTGGGGCCGAAGTCCACGGTCTCCTGGTCGATGTCCTCCAGCATCTCGGAGGCCAGCCGGGACATGCGGGCCTCGGTGTAGCGCATGGCCGCCGCGCTGTCGCCGTCGATGGAGCCGAAGTTCCCCTGGCCGTCCACCAGCACGTGGCGCATGGAGAAGGGCTGCGCCAGGCGGACCAGGGTGTCGTAGATGGCGGAGTCGCCGTGGGGGTGGTACTTCCCCATCACGTCGCCGACCGTGCGGGCCGACTTGCGGTAGGCGCGGTTCCACAGGTTCCCGGACTCGTTCATGGCGTAGAGCACGCGGCGGTGCACGGGCTTGAGGCCGTCCCGCACATCCGGGAGGGCACGGCCCACGATCACGCTCATGGAGTAGTCGAGGTAGGACTTCCGCATCTCCTTCTCGATCTCGATGGGGTCGATGCGCTGGGGCTTGGGCTGCTGTTGTTCCACGTGGAACCTCAAGAGGAAATCACCACGGAGACGCGGAGGTCACCGGGATCATGCACGGAGGGAACGCGAAGAAAAGGAATGGACGGGTGTCTCTTCTCGCTGTGTCTCCGGAGGGGTTTTCAAACTAGACGTCCAGGTTCTCCGCCAGGAGGGCGTTGTTCTCGATGAAGCGGCGGCGAGGCTCGACGGCGTCCCCCATGAGGATCGTGAAGATCTCGTCCGCCTCCACCGCGTCGTCCACCTGGACCTTCAGCAGGGTCCGGCGCTCGGGATCCATGGTGGTCTCCCAGAGCTGCTCGGGGTTCATCTCCCCCAGCCCCTTGTAGCGCTGGATGCTCAGGCCCCGCTTGCCCTCCTCGAGGATGGACGCGAGCAGGTCCTCGGCCTTGGAGAAGGTCATCTCCCTGGGCTGGGCTCTGGTGATCGCCGCCTCCTCGGCCTCCTCGCCCTCCTCCAGGGGCTTGGCGGCCTGCGAGGTCCGGCGCAGCTTCAGTTCGCCGCCCTGGAAGACGGCCAGGTCGTGCTTCAGGGCCAGGAGGCGGCGGAACTCGCCCCAGAGCGCCACGCGGGGGTCGATCCGGAGGGTGATGGAGCGGGCCATGTGCATGCGGGTGAGCTTGAGGATGTGCTCGGCCGGCACGGTCTGGTTCTCGGCCTCGTAGGCCTCGATCGTCTCCAGCTCCACGTGCCCGAGGCTCCGCTCGGTCAGGCGCTGCCCGAGTTCCGCCACGCTCTCCGCGGAGTGGAAGCGGTTCTCGTCCAGGAGGCCTTCCGCGAGAAGGGCGTCCACCAGGACGTCGTTGTAGCCCCTGCGCTCCAGCTTCGAGTACAAATGCTTGACTTCGCCCCACTTCTTCATCTCGCGGACGAGGGAGGCGTCCTTCAGCTCCGCCCCCGAAGGCAGGGTCAGGGTCCAGCCGTCCAGCGCCTTGTGGAACAGGTACTCCTCCAGGGCCCGCTCGTCCTTGAGGTAGCGCTCCTGCTTGCCCTTCTTGACCTTGTAGAGCGGCGGCTGGGCGATGTAGACGTAGCCGCGGTGCACCAGCTCCGGCATCTGCCGGTAGAAGAACGTCAGCAGCAGGGTGCGGATGTGGCTCCCGTCCACGTCGGCGTCCGTCATGAGCACGATCTTGTGGTAGCGGAGGTTCTCGACCTTGAACTCCTCCTGGCCGATGCCGGCCCCGAAGGCCTGGATCATGAGGCGGAGCTCCTGGTTCGCCACGATCTTGTCGAAGCGGGCCTTCTCGACGTTCAGGACCTTGCCCCGCAGGGGGAGGATGGCCTGGGTCGTGCGGCTGCGGCCCTGCTTGGCCGAGCCGCCGGCGGAATCGCCCTCCACCAGGAAGATCTCGCAGAGGGCCGGGTCCTTCTCCTGGCAGTCGGCCAGCTTGCCCGGCAGGCCCGCGCTGTCCAGGCTCCCCTTGCGCCGGGTCAGGTCCCGGGCCTTCCGGGCCGCCTCGCGCGCCCTTGCGGCCTCGATGGCCTTCTCCAGGATCGCCTTGGCCTCCCTCGGGTTCTCCTCGAAGAAGGTGTTCAGCTTCTCGTAGACCACCGTCTGGACGATGCCCTTGACCTCGCTGGAGACCAGCTTGTCCTTGGTCTGGCTGCTGAACTTGGGATCCGGGACCTTCGCCGAGATCACCGCCGTGAGGCCCTCGCGGACGTCCTCCCCGGAGAGGCTCACCTTGCCGGACTTCAGGAGGTTGTTCTTCTCGGCGTAGGTGTTGATGACGCGGGTCATGGCGGCCCGGAAGCCCTCCAGGTGGGTCCCCCCGTCGCGGTTCCGGATGTTGTTGGTGAAGCAGAAGAGGGTCTCCTGGTAGGAGTCGTTCCACTGCATGGACACTTCGACCGTCGTGTCGTTCTTGACGTCCTCGATGTGGATGGGAGGACGATGGAGGACCGTCTTGTTCCGGTTGAGGTGCTCCACGAAGGCGTCGATGCCGCCGGCGTTCAGGAAGTCGTGGTTCTCCCCGTTGCGTTCGTCCGTGATGCGGATGTGGACGCCCTTGTTGAGGTAGCTGAGCTCGCGCAGGCGCTGGCTGAGGATGTCGAAGGAGAAGTCCAGGACCTCGTGGAAGATCTCGCTGTCCGGCTTGAAGCGGACCCGCGTGCCGCGGCGGGTGGTGGGACCGACCACCGACAGGGGCGCATCGGCCTTGCCCCGGGTGAAGGACATGGCGTGCTCCTTGCCGTCCCGCCAGACCGTCAGCCAGAGGCGCTCGGACAGGGCGTTCACGCAGGAGACGCCCACGCCGTGGAGGCCGCCCGAGATCTTGTAGGAGTTGTCGTCGAACTTCCCGCCGGCGTGGAGGACGGTCATGATGACCTCCGCGGCGCTGCGGTTCTCCTCCTTGTGCAGGTCCGTGGGGATGCCGCGCCCGTTGTCCTCGATCGTGCAGCTGCCGTCGTCGTGGATGTAGACGTCCACGCGGGTGCAGTAGCCCGCGAGCGCCTCGTCCACGGCGTTGTCGACGACCTCGTAGACCATCTGGTGGAGGCCGTTCCCGTCGTCCGTGTCCCCGATGTACATCCCCGGCCGCTTCCTCACGGCTTCGAGGTCCCTCAGGACAGTGATGTTGTCGGCGGTGTAGGAGTTGGCAGAGGCCTGCTCGGAACGAACGGGGGTATCAGAAGACATCAAGACTCGCTTTTCGGATGACAAGGACAATGAGCCGGGAGGATCAGCTCGGGCTGGCGAACTTAACAGGCATGAGGACGTAGCGGAAGCTCATGTCCTCGATGCTGGGCGACATGAAGATGCCCTGCCCCACGTCGTCCCTGAACTGGTAGACGACCTCCTCGCCGGGAAGGCGCTCGAGTAGCTCGGTCAGGTAGTCGATGTTGAAGGCCAGTTCCAGGGGCTGCTCCTCGCCGCTGAAGCCGATGGTGCCCTGGTTCACGCCCTCGTCGGGATGCTGGAAGAAGACGCGCAGGTTCGGGAATTCGAAGAAGAGCCGGACGTTCTTGTTGTAGTCGTCCTTCTTCAGCCCCACGATCCGGAGGGTGCGCAGGAAGTCCTCCCGGTCGATGATGACGCGGCGCGGGAGATCCGCGGGCAGCACCTTCTCGTACGCGGGATAGTTGCCCGTGACGCGCCGGGTCGAGAACTTGAGGCCGGGCTGCTCCATGAACAGGCTCCGGTCGTCCCAGGAGAGCGTGAGCTGGCCGTCGTCCGCCAGGGACGCGGGGAGCAGGTCCAGGGCCCGCTTGGGGACGATCAGCCGGGCGTCGCTCTGGAGGCCGGTCTCGGCGGGCACTTCCACCACGGCCAGGCGGAAGCCGTCGGTGGAGACGACGCGGATGAAGGACTTCGAGATGTGGAGGAGGACGCCCGACAGCGCCGGCTTGGTGGCGTCCTTGCTCACGGAGATGGAACCGAGCTGGATGGCCTTCCTGAAGGACTGCAAGGGGACCTTGATGCTCGGGAGGGACTCGTCGGGCTTGGGAAGCTCAGGGAAGCCTTCGCCCGGCTGGATGTTGTGCTCCGAATTGAAGCCTTTCGCGCGGAGCCACAAGCGGTTCCCGGCATCCGGCCACTCCAGCGTCAGCAGGCCGTCGGGGTAGATCCGCACGGTCTCGACGAACTTCTTGCCGGGGATGGCGGCGATCTTGGTGCCCTTCCCTTCCACGGGGACCGTGGCCTCGAAGGCCAGTTCCATGTCCGTGGCCTTCAGGATCATTTCCTGTTCCTTCACTTCCATCAGGACGTGCTGGAGGATCGGCAGCGTGACGCGCCGCTCGAGGGCGTGCTTGAGGATTCCCAAGGTCTTATCAAGACGTTCTTTGGAAACCTGTACCTGAAAGTTCATGATTCACCCTGATCCTGATGAAGGGGAACAAAAGCTGCGGATATGGCCGACAAACCCTCATTCTACCGGGAAATGCGGCCTCCAGTCACCTGTGGAACGGGAGGCGGAAGCTGTGTCCTCGAGGTTTCTCGGTCGCTGGATCCAGCCGGCATCGAACCCTGCGGAAAACCGGAGTGCGGAGACCTGTGCAGAACGCTTCATCTCGTTCCAATTCAACTGATGCTGTTCAGGAGCGAGTGCAGAGTCTTGTTGAAATCGCTGTCCTTGTGCATCCGGGACTTCACGGAATCGATGGCGTTCATGACGGTGCTGTGGTGCATGTTGTTGAAGGCCCTCCCGATGTCGCTGAAGGACGAGTCCGTGAGCTCCCGGACCAGGTACATGGCCACTTGCCTGGGGAGCAGGATGTTCTGTTTCCGGGACTTCTTCTTCATGAGGTCGGTGAAGGAGACGTTGAAGGTCTCGGCAGTCATGCGGCAGACCCGTTCCAGCGAGATGTTCTCCGAGGCTTCCTGGCCGCTCTGGCCCTGGTAGGCCTGCTGGGCGACCTCCAGGCTCGGGGGGACCCCGAGGAAGCTGCTCTGGAACACCACCCTCGTCAGGAGGCCTTCCAGGTCCCGGACGCTTCCCTTGGCCTTGTGGGCGATGAAGGTGAGGACGTCCTCCGGCACGGGCGGCATGTCGCGGAAGACCTCGTCCTCGAGCTTCTTGTTGAGGATCGCCACGCGCGTCTCGAAATCCGGGGGCTGGATGTCCGCGGTGAGGCCCCACTTGCACCGGGTGATGAGCCGGTCGTGAAGCCCTTCCAGCCTCTGGGGAGGCTTGTCCGAGGTGATGACGATCTGCTTCCCGTACTGGAGGAGGTATTCGAGGATGTAGAAGATCTCCTCCTGGGTCCGCTCCATCTTCCCGAGGGTCTGGACGTCGTCCAGCAGCAGCACGTCGTTCTGCTGGTACTTCTTGCGCATGGGCTCGGTATTCTTGGCCTTGATGGCCACCGTCAGCTCGTTGAAGAAGTTGTCCACTTTCAGGTAGGCCACCCTGAGCGAGGGATCGCGGGCCAGGATCCCCTTCCCGATGCCGATCATCAGGTGGGTCTTCCCCAGGCCTGAGCCCCCGTAGATGAAGAGGGGGTTCATGTTCAGCGAGGTGTTGGACTTCCCGTGGTTCTCCACGACGGCGTTGGCGGCCGCGAAGGCCAGCTGGCTGGACGGTCCCACGACGAAGCGGTCCAGGGTGTAGCGGTGGAAGCCTTGCGGGAACGGGGAGAGGGAGGCGGCAGGGTCGGGCGCGGCGGGCGTCCTGCTCCTGCCGCCGGTCCGGGCAGGGGCCGCCTCCCCGGCCACGGTGAAGGACAACCTGAGGTGCTGGAGACCCGACTGGACGATGACGTCGTTGAATTCCTCCGCGAGCTGCTGCTCGATCCAGACCTTGGCGGAAGGGCTCGGAGTCTGGATCCACAGCGAAGTGCCGTCGAAGGTCAGGGCCTTGCAGGGCTCGATCCAGTCCTGGAAGGCCCGCTCCGGCAGCCGGGCGGACAGTCCACTCCTCAAGGTTTCCCATAGGACCTGCGGATCTTCAGAAGACATAGCGCACCCAGCCTCCATCCTTTCGACGAACACTCTCGTGCCGAGGGGCGTCGTGGTTCTGCGGCGCGCTGGCGATCGTTCTCGTGACGGGGAGAACTACTTTATCATCGCCAGGGGGGTTTGGAAACGCTCTTTAGGCTTGAGGAAACAAGCCTCCGCTGGTAGCCTCGAAGGTTCGCCCTTCCCTTCAGGATCGGGCTCATGAGGTGGATGATGAAGCGTACGTTCCAGCCCAACAACCGGCGTCGCGCCAAGAATCACGGGTTCCTTTCCAGGATGAAGACGAAGAACGGACGCCTGGTGCTCAAGCGCCGCCGCGCCAAGGGCCGCCACGTCCTCGCGCTCTAGGTTCCATGAGGGTGGCCGGGCGGTACCGGACGGTGTGCAGGAATGATCACGCCGTTCCAGAGAATCCCCCCAGGTCCTTGACTGCCTGGAGCTCGTCCCTGGATATCCGGATCTGGTCTGGCCCAGAGGCTCCTCTGCTCCTGGTGAATGCCTCCAGGAAGCAGGGTCACGCGGTCCAACGGAATCGTTTTCGCCGCAGAGTTCGCATGGCGTTCCTCAACCTTCTCAAGGCCGATCCCCGGCTCGCCGGTTTCGCCGGCGTGGTCTGGGTGCGCCCGGCCAGGGGAAGCCAGCGCAAATGCCTGATCAGCTATCAGGAAATCGAAGGCCAGCTCCGGCTGGCCTTCAGACGTTGGGAATCCAGATGAAAAACAAGAACATGGTGCTTTTCTTCGTCCTGAGCATGATCATGCTCGGGGCGTACTACCTGATGTCCGCCCGCATGTATCCGCCCGCGCCGCCGACCCAGGCGGCCCAGCAGCCGGCTTCCCAGGCGGCGGCGGCTTCCGCGGCGCCCACCGTCGCGCCGGCCCCGACCTTCACGAAGGCCTTCGGCGAGCTGGAGCTGACCTGGCGCACCAACGACGGCGCCCTGGTGCAGGCGGTCTGGACCAAGGACGGCACCCGGTTCTTCAACGAGGAGACCAGGGACAAGAAGGGACAGATCGTGTCCCGGCCCTTCCCCGGCATCGGAGGGACCTTCGACGCCAGGTTCGCGGGCGAGCCCGCCGTCGCCTCCGAGGCGGGCGCCGCGACCGTGACGTTCACGAGCCCCGCGGGCGAGAAGCTGGTCTACCGGATCCCCTCCCAGGGCCACGTCGTCTCCGTCGAGTGGCTCTCCGGCAGCAGGACCCCCCTCGCCCTCGTCCGCATGCCCGCGGACGAGAAGCAGATCCACGGCCTCAAGCGCGTCTTCACCCTCGACGAGCGCAAGATCAACGCGGTCGACTGGTCCAAGATGCTGAGCGATCCCTGGTTCGGCAAGCGCAAGGAGCTGCCGCCCGCCGCCTCCCGCCTCGGCCTGGATGCCGGGATCGATCCCGCCCAGTCGGTCCAGCGCAGCCACTATTTCTGCGCGATCTGGGAGATGGCCTCCCCCGTGGCCCGCGAGGCCGGAAAGGGCTACTCGGCCGCCGGGGAGAAGGTGGCCGGACGGCTCTACCTGGGGCCCAAGCAGGCCGACCAGCTGACGGCCTTCGGGGCGCCCTATCCGCAGGTGCTCGATTTCGGATTCTTCGGGCTCGTGGCCAAGGGCATGTTCTGGATCCTCCAGTCCCTGCACAAGTACATTCCCAACTGGGGCTGGACCATCGTGGTCTTCTCCGTCCTCCTGCGCCTGGCCCTGTGGCCCCTCAACACCAAGACCACCCTCCAGATGCTGCGCATGAAGGACCTGGAACCCCACCAGAAGGTGATCCAGGAGAAGTACGCGAAGTTCGGCAACGACATGACCAAGAAGGCCGAGATGCAGAAGGAGCTGATGGCCTTCTACAAGAAGAACGGCCACAACCCCATGGGCGGCTGCCTGCCCATGCTGCTCCAGATGCCCGTGTTCTTCGCCCTGTGGTCCATGCTGAACGCCGTGTTCGAGCTGCGGCATTCCCCCTTCATGGGCTGGATCCACGACCTGTCGGGCAAGGATCCCTACTTCATCCTGCCGGTGCTGCTCGGGGCCTCCATGGTCGCCCAGCAGCTCATGACGCCCGCCACCGGGGATCCCGCCCAGCGGAAGATGATGATGTGGATGATGCCCGCCATGATGATCTTCTTCTTCGCCAGCACCCCGTCGGGCCTCTGCCTCTACTACATGATCTTCAACATCATCGGCATGGGACAGGCCTGGTGGCTGAAGCGCACCTACAAGCCCCAGCCCGTGGTCATCTGAAGAGGAGGGTCCATTGCGCAAGGCTGCCGAGTCCCTGGAGTCCCTCCCGGAAGTGGTCACCCGCTGGTGCCAGTTCCTCGGGCTGGGCGTCACGGCCAAGTTCGAGCCCTCGGGCGACGAGGAGCTCTTCCCGAACCGGCTCGTCCTGGGGGGCCCCGACGCCCAGTGGCTGCTGCCCGGCAAGGGCCAGGCCCTGGACGCGCTCCAGTTCCTGCTCCACGAGGCCCAGGGCGAGCGCGAGGAAGGCAAGCTGGCCTACCTGGACGTGCAGGCCTTCCGCCTCTTCCGCATGGTCGAGCTGAAGGCCATGGCCGATCTCGCCGCCCGGAAGACGCGGGAAACGGGCAGCTTCGCCTTCAGCACGCTGAGTCCCAGGGAACGCCGGTGGATCCACCTGATCCTGGGCCGCGAGCCGGACCTGGCCACGGCGAGCGAAGGCGAAGGCCACTTCAAGGTCCTGAAGGTCAC
>DAOPZL010000016.1:0-5309 GCA_035353395.1 Holophaga sp. | reverse complement strand
CGGATGGGCATCCGCCTGGCCGAGCCGGGGGAGTTCACCCGGCGGGCCCTCCTCAACGGCAAGCAGGACCTGCTGGGCGCGGAAGCCCTCCGGGACCTCGTCAATGCCTCCACCGACGCCCAGCTGCGGGAGGCCCAGGCCCGGAGCGGGGGCGTTCCCGCCTGGGTGGCCGAGGCCAGGGCCGCCCTCGCGCCCTGGATCGCCCGGGCGGAGGCCTCCGTCGACTACGGCGAGGACGAAAGCATCGGCCTGGACCTCGCCCGGATGAAGCGGGAACTGGAGGACCTGCGGGAGAGGTTCCACGTGGAACAACGCCGGACGGCCGCGGCCCACTGGCTGCGGGACGGCCTGCGCGTCGCCCTGGTGGGGCGGCCCAACGCCGGGAAGAGCACCCTCTTCAACGCCCTGGCGGGAGAGGACCGGGCCATCGTCGCCGAGATCCCCGGCACCACGCGGGATGTGCTCGAAGTCCGCGCCGACTGGGCCGGGTTTCCCCTCTACTTGTTCGACACCGCCGGGCTGCGGCGGACGGAGGACCCCGTCGAGCGGCTGGGCGTGGCCCGGGTGGCGGCGGTCCTGGAGCGGGTGGACCTCATCCTGCACCTGGTGCCGGCCACGGATGCGGGACCGGACCCGGACATCCTGGCCCGGCTGGCCCCCTTCGAGGGGAAGGTGGTCACCCTCCGGAACCAGGCCGACCGGGCGCCCGGCGAAGGGATCCGGGTCTCCGCCGCGACGGGGGATCTCTCGGCCCTGGAGGAGGTCCTGAAGCAGCGCTTCCTGGGGGGGATGGCTCCGGATGCCTGCCTGGGGGCCATGGCCACGGGGCGGCAGCGGGCGCTGCTGGACGAGCTGGCCGTCCAGATGGAGCTGCTCTTCAGGCTGGAGGAGCCTTGCCCTTCCGAGCTGTCCGCCTCCGTCCTGCAGGGGCTCTGGGGCCTGCTCGCGAGGCTCACGGGGGAGGACCGCGCCGAGACCGCCCTGGACCAGGTGTTCAGCGGGTTCTGCCTGGGGAAGTAGGGCCGGCGCCCCGCCTCACGTATGATGTTCCTACGGGAGTCCCCATGGGCAAGGCCGGGTTCGAAACCGTCATCGGGCTGGAAGTCCACGTCCAGCTGTTGACGAAGTCCAAGATGTTCTGCCGCTGCGAGAACCGCTACGGGGGGGTTCCCAACAGCCGCACCTGCCCGGTGTGCCTGGCGCTCCCCGGCGCCCTGCCCACCGTCAACGACGAGGCCGTCAAGATGGCCGTCGCCCTGGGCCTCGGGATCCACGGGGAGATCCGCGAGCGCAGCGATTTCTACCGGAAGCAGTACTTCTACCCGGACCTTCCCAAGGGCTACCAGATCACCCAGGGGCCCGTGGCCGTGGTGGAGAACGGCTGGCTGGAGATCCCGGGCGATCCCGCCGTGCGCGGGGCCGAGGGCCCGATCCGGGCCGGCATCGAGCGGGCGCACCTGGAGGAGGACTCCGGCAAGAGCAGCCACGACGGCGGCGCCAAGGTCTCCCTCGTGGACCTGAACCGCGCCGGGGTCCCCCTGCTCGAGATCGTGGGCCGCCCGGACCTGCGCAGCCCCCTGGAGGCCTCGGAGTTCATGAAGGCGCTCCGCCGGCTCGTGGTCTTCCTGGGCATCTGCGACGGCAACATGGAGGAGGGCTCCCTGCGCTGCGACGCGAACCTCTCCGTGCGCCCCGCGGGCAGCGCCGCCTTCGGCACCCGCGTGGAGATCAAGAACATCAACTCCTTCCGGAACGTGAAACTGGCCCTGGAATTCGAGGCCGACCGGCAGATCGGGCTGCTGGCGCGCGGCGAGACCTTCGAGCAGGAGACCCGGGGCTGGGACGCCGCCCGGGGGGAGACCCTTTCCCAGCGCTCCAAGGAAGCCGCCATGGACTACCGGTACTTCCCGGAACCCGACCTGCCCGCCCTCACGGTCGCGCCCGGGGAGGTCGAGGCGGTGCGCGCGCGCCTGCCCGAGCTCCCGGAGGCCCGGAAGGCGCGCCTCATGTCCCAGGACGGCCTGACCGAATACGAGGCCTCCATGGTGCTCCAGGACCCCGGTTTCGCGGACTACTACGAGGCGGTCGCCCGGGGCTGCGGGAACGGACGGCAGGCGGCGAACTGGATGCTCGGGGAGGTGAGCCGCGCCCTCAACGAGCGGGGCACGGACCTGGCCGGCCTGGGCCTCGAGCCCGGCCACCTGGCCGCGCTCGTCCGGATGGTGGAGGCCCGGAAGGTCAACCTGAACACGGCCAAGGAGGGGGTCTTCCCCGCCCTGCTGAGGGGGGAAGGCAGCCCGGAGCAGATCGTCGAGCAGCAGGGACTGGCCCAGGTCTCGGACCGGGACGCCGTCGAGGCCCTCGTGCGGGGGGTCCTGGCGGCCCACGGGCCCCAGGTGGCGGAGCTGAAGTCCGGCAACCTCAAGCTGCGGGGATTCCTGGTGGGCCAGATCATGAAGGCGGGCCGCGGGAAGGTCGATCCGCGGATGGTGAACGGCCTGCTGGACGCCGCCCTGGACGAGCCCGGCCATGACTGAGGAACCGCGCAGGGACGAGGAGTCTGCCGAGCAAGTCCCTCCCCAGGACACCTTCCGCAAGGTCTACCTCGGCCAGCTGAGCGATCCCCTGGTCCCCGCCCCGCCCCGGCCCGGGGAGACTCCGGAGGACGAACTGACCCGGATGGCCCTGGAGGACCCCATGGCCACCGAGCCGATCCCCTCGGGGGGACCGACCCTGTGGCGCTCCCTCGCGCTCGTGGCCCTGGCGGTGCTCGCCCTGGCCCTCGTTTTCTGGTGGCGGTGATCCTCGGGGAATGGGTCCATAATGCGAGGCTGGAACTCCCTGTAGACCAGGACCTTCATCCCATGGGGTGATCATGTATCGACGAATCTGGGGCCCCTCCACCACGGCCATCCATGCGGGAAGGCGCTGCAATCCGACCCGGGGCGTGACCACGCCCGTCTTCCAGACCTCCACGTTCGAGCTCAGGGAGCGCCAGGAGGGGGCCGAGTTCGCCGCCGCCGTCGAGCCGCCCCAGTACTGCACCCGCCTGGGCAATCCCAACGCCTGCGAGACCGAGGCGGTCCTGGCGGCCCTGGAGCGCACGGAGCGGGCCCTGCTGACCAGCTCGGGCACGGCGGCCTGCGCCGTGGTCCTGGACGCCTTCCTGAGGCCCGGCGACCACGTGGTGGCCCCGGCGTCCGTCTGCCAGGGCACGGAGCAGCTGCTGAAGCGCTGGGGCGCCACGAAGGGGCTGAGGATCACCTGGATCCAGGACACGCTCGACCACGCGGAATGGGAGGACGCAGTCCAGAAGGGCACCGCCCTGATCTGGGCGGAGACGCCCGCAGGCCCGGGCCTGGCCGTGACGGACCTGGCCTTCATCGCGGGCCTGGGCCGGAAGCACGGGATCCGGACCGTGGCCGACAACACCCTGGCCTCCCCCATCCTGACCCGCCCCTGCGGGCTCGGCATCGACCTGAGCGTTTCCAGCGCCACCGAGCACCTGGGGGGGCACTCCGACCTGGTGGCCGGCGTCATCGCCGGCCGGGAGACGGACGTGGTGGCCTGCTGGAACGTCGCGAGGGTGACGGGCCCCACCCTGGATCCCATGGCCGCCTGGCTGCTCCAGCGGGGCCTCAAGACGCTCTACATGCGCGTCCGGCGGGCGTCGGACAACGCGCAGTCGCTCGCCCAGTGGCTCCTGTGGCAGCCGCAGGTCTCGCGGGTGGCCTACCCGGGCCTGAAGGACCATCCGGGTCACGCCGTGGCCGCGCAGCAGATGGTCGGCGGCTTCGGGGCGGCGCTGGAGTTCGAGGTCCGGGGCGGCCTGGAGGCGGGCATGCGCTTCTGCGAGGCCCTGGAGATCATCCTCCGCGCGGTGGGACTGGGCGGCGTGGAGAGCCTCATCCAGCATCCCGCCAGCATGATCCCCGAGGCGCAGGCGCGAGGAGGCCTCTCCGACGGCCTCCTGCGGCTCGCCGTCGGGATCGAGGACGAGGCCGACCTGAAGGCCGACCTCGAGCGGGGCTTCCAGGCCGCGACGATGATGAAGTGACGGCCGCCGGGGTTCCTACCTGGCCGGCGCGGTGGCTTTCCGCCCCGTCCGCCCGGCCAGGCCGTTGAGGTTGTTCATGGACTGGAGGTGGAGGTAGATCAGCTCCAGGGCGTCGGTCCTGGCCAGCTCCGCCAGGGTGGCGTCGTCGAGCGCCTTGAGCTTCGCCCGGTTCACCGTCTGGAATCCCCTCAAGGAGACCTTCTCGCCCGAGCCCAGCGTGAAGGTCGCCTGCACGGGCTCGAGCAGGTCCAGCTCGCGCAGCCTCCTGCAGAACGCCTGGGTCTGGAGGGCCTGGTCGCTGTAGCTCTTCAGGAACTTCATGACGTTCTCGGTGTAGGCCGACGGCTTGCCGCCCTCGTCGAACAGGGCCACGCCCCGTCCCTGGAAGTTGAGGCCCGGGAAGGCCTCGTCGATGCAGAGCGTGTAGGTCTGGCCGTCCTGGCTCGTGGAGAACACGAAGGGATACCGGCGGACGAAGGCGGGGATGTAGCGGGCCTGCCAGGTCTCGTCGGCGCCCAGGTACAGGTTCTCCTGCTGGCGGGTCCCCAGGATCACCACCGGGAGGGTCTCCTCTCCGCCGTCCGAGAACACGAGCGGATACTCCAGGGCGGCCTGCGGGAACTCGGCGGCCATGAGGGGCACGGAATTCACGCTCCTCGTGAAGGCGTAGGTGTTCCCGACCTCCACGAAGCACTTGCCGTGGCGTGCGGTCGTGACGGGCGTGGCGGTTTCGTAGATCAGCAGCTGGGGGGACATCCGGGGAGGCTCCTGTGGGGTCTGGGCTCGATTGTGGGCGGACGGGGGGCCGGATTCAACCGCTCAGCGCCAGGGACAGGCCGAGCAGGACGCCGTAGGCCAGTTCCAGCCGCCCGGTGCTCCGGAGCACGGGCAGCAGGGCCGTTCCCGCGGCGCCGCCCAGGACGGTCCGGAGGGGCGGCAGGGCCAGGGGCAGGGCGAGGAAGGCGAGCGCTGAACGTGGGTGGTCCCGGAGCATGGGCAGGATCGCCAGGCCCGCCAGCGCGAGCAGGCCCGCGTAGAGGCGGCGGGTGCGGCCGTCCCCGAGCCTCACGGCGAGCGTCCGCTTGCCGGCGGCGGCGTCCGTCGGCAGATCCCGGAGGTTGTTGGCGACCAGGATGGCGCAGGCCAGGGCCCCCGTCCCCGCGGCGGCGCAGACCGCGTCGGCCGAGATGCGTCCGGCCTGCGTGAAGGTGGTCCCCAGGACCGCGACGATCCCGAAGAAAAGGAACACGGA